>NZ_JBHWTD010000076.1:0-42212 GCF_043427715.1 Microbacterium sp.
GGCGGCGTGGCCGCGGGCGACGCCTGCACGAGCGCCGGAGCGGCGTCGATTGGACGGCCCCACGCGAGCTCGTTGGCGCGGGCGACGCCCAGGCCGAGCGGCAGGATGCCGGCGTGCGCGCTGCCGTCCGCGCGGCGGATCCGCAGGCCCGTGATGGCATCCAGCGAGGTCTCGGTCCACGTGCGCACCCCGCGTCCTTCCACGATCCCGTCCGCGCTCTCCACGGTGATCGCGCCGCGCACGGCGACGCGGGCCCGCTCGGGGCTGTCATCCGAGAACTCGACGACGGCGAAGTCGGGGAGAGCGTGGATTCCGGCGGCCACCAGGACCCCCAGCACGTCCTCCAAAAGCGCGCGCTCGGAGGCTGCGGCATCCCACAAGCCTGCGATCAGCGAGTCGGGGATCCCGGGAGGAAGGAGCATCGCGAACCGGTCTCCCGCGATCGCGTACCCGGCGGTGGCGGGCTGCTGCGGGGCGGGGTAGCGGAACACTCCTCCAGCCTACGTGGGGCGCCTCGGAGGACCCGCCACCGGCGCGGTCAAATCCAGGAGCGCATCCAGGCGTGCAGCCAGTAGAACTCGTACGGCACGCGCATCGCCGACCACAGCGGATACCAGAACGCCGACAGCAGGGTGACGACGACGAGGACGGTGAGCACGACCCGCTGGCCCGACCTGCGGCGGTTCGCCTCGGCGTGGCGGGCCCCCGCGATCTCGCGCAGCGTGAAGGTGAGCGCGAGGATCAGGAACGGCAGCATGAGCACCGTGTAGAACTGGAAGATCGTCCGCTCGGAGTAGAGCAGCCACGGCAGGTAGGTCGCGCCGAGGCCGACCAGCACCACCCCGTACCGCCACGAGCGGGCCACGGCGAAGCGGTAGACGAGCCACAGCGATGCGGCGATCCCGCCCCACCAGATCAGCGGGTTCGGCATGCTGTAGAGCACCTCGATGCAGCCGTGCGCGCTCGCGCACCCGTCGACGCCGTCGGCGGTGTTGCCGGCGTACATCGAGGTCGGCCGGATCAGCAGCGGCCACTGCCATGCCGGGCTCGCGTAAGGGTGCGCGGTGGTGATCGTCGCCGTCGAGGCGTAGATCGTCTGATGGTAGTTCCAGAGGTTCTGAAGGCTGAGCGGCACCCACGAAAGCCACCCGGAGGCCGGGTCGCCATCGACCGCTTGACGCCCGTAGCCGCCGTCGGTCGCCAGCCATCCCGCCCACGAGGCGAGGTAGACCACGAGCGCGACCGGCACGAGCAGCAGGAACGAGGCGACGCCCTGGCGGACGGCGTCGACGGGCCAGAAGTGCACGCCCAGGCGTCGCCGGGCGAGCGCATCGGTCACGACGGTGTAGATCCCGAACGCCGCGAGCACCCAGGCCCCCGACCATTTGACGGCGGATGCCGCGCCGAAGGCGACGCCGGCGGCGACGAGCCAGGGGCGGTTCCACAGCATCGGACCCCAGCGGCTCCACGGCAGCGACTCGGCGGTCACCGGGCCGCTCCGGGCGACGATGACGGCCGCGAGCCGGTCGAGGTGGCGCCGGCGGTCGAACAGGATGAACCAGAATCCCAGCAGAACGAACGCCGTGAGGATGATGTCGAGGATCGCGACCCGGCTCATCACGATCGCGAGCCCGTCGATCGCCATGAGGCCGCCGGCGATGCTCGCGAAGGCGATCGAGCCGCTCAGCTGCTTCGCGATGAGGTAGACCAGCAGCACCGCGGCGGTGCCCGCGACGGCGACCGCGACCCGCCAGCCGAACGTCGAGTCGGGGCCGAACAGGGCCATGCCCGCCCCGATGAGGTATTTCCCGAGCGGGGGGTGGACCACGAAGCTCGGATCGGTGGTGAAGAAGTCGGTTTCCCCGGCGGCGAGGCGGGTGTCGGCATCCTCGGGCCAGGTGGCGGCGTAGCCGAGCACCCACTGCGTCCAGGAGTCCTTCACGTAGTACGTCTCGTCGAAGACGACGGCGCGGGGGTGGTTCAGGTTCCACACCCGCAGCAGCGCACCGAACAGGGTGATCACGAGCGGTGCGATCCACGACAGCCGGCGGTGCAGGAGCGGATCCGCGGCCAGTCGCGCACGCCACGCGTCGTAACGGGTCGGCGGGATCTCGGGTGCGTCCGGCAGCAGCGGGTCCGCGGTCGAGGTCACGGCCTCCAGCCTAGGACGTGCGCCGCCTAAGCTGAGGCGGTGCTCATCCTCGCCGCCACGCCCATCGGCAACCTCGGTGACGCCACGGCGCGCCTGCGCACCGCCCTCGAGGAGGCGACCATCGTCGCCGCCGAGGACACCCGGACGACGCAGCGCCTCCTGCAGGCACTCGGCATCGAGAACCGGCCCCGGCTGATCGCCCTCCACGACCACAACGAGAAGCAGCGGGCGGCCGAGCTCGTCGACCTCGCGCGCGACGGCGATGTTCTGCTGCTCAGCGACGCCGGCATGCCGACCGTCAGCGACCCCGGCTACGCCGTCGTCGCCGAGGCCGTCGCGCGCGGCGTCGACGTCACCGCGCTGCCCGGCCCGAGCGCCGTCATCACGGCGCTCGCCCTCGCGGGTCTTCCCACCGATCGCTTCACGTTCGAGGGGTTCGCGCCGCGGAAGGCGGGGGAGCGCCGCACCGTCTTCGGCGCGCTCGCTTCCGAGCCGCGCACGATGGTGTTCTTCGAGGCGCCCTCACGGCTGGCCGACACGCTCGCCGCGATGGCAGAGGCGTTCGGCGCCGATCGCCGCGCCGCCGTCTGCCGCGAACTCACCAAGCTCCATGAGGAGGTCGTCCGCGCTCCGCTCGGCGACCTCGTCGCCTGGGCCCGTGAGGGCGTCCGCGGGGAGATCGTCGTCGTGATCGCCGGGGCGCCGGTGCGCGCGGTGTCGGAAGAGGACGCGGTCGCCCAGGTGCTCCGGATGGTGAGCGGCGGCACCCGGTTGAAGGATGCCGCGGCCGAGGTCTCCCGCGAGACGGGACTGCCCTCCCGCGACCTGTACCGCGCCGCGGTGGCCGCGCGGTCCTGACGCCCGCCCGGAACGCCGAACGCCGCCCCATCCGGCGGATGAGGCGGCGCCCGACGTGGCTGTCAGCCCTTGACGGATCCGGCGGTCAGCCCGCCGACGATGTAGCGCTGCAGGGACAGGAACAGCACGAGCACGGGGAGCGAAGCAAGGATCGCCCCGGCTGCGAACAGGCCCCAGTTGCTGGAGAGCTGGTTCGAGACCCACTGGAACATGCCGACGGCGAGTGTCCAGTTGCCCTCGGAGACGAGGACGACCTTCGCGATGATGTAGTCGCCGAACGCGGCGATGAACGCGAGCAGGGCGACGACGGCGAGGATCGGGGTCACCAACGGCATGATCAGCTTCCAGAAGATCTGCGCGTGCGTCGCGCCGTCGATCTTCGCGGACTCGTCGATCTCCATCGGGATGGTGTTGAAGAAGCCGTACATGAGGAACGTGTTCACACCCAGCGCGCCGCCGAGGTAGACGCAGATGAGCGAGATCTTCGAGTCCAGGCCCAGGGCGGGGAAGACCTCGCCGAGGGTGAGGAGCATGAGGAAGATCGCGACGAACGCGAGCGCCTGCGGGAACATCTGCACGATGAGCAGCGCCGTCAGGCCGATGCGGCGGCCGGTGAAGCGGAATCGCGAGAACGCGTACGCCGCCGCCGCGCCCATCAGCACCGCGCCGATCGCGGACGCGCCGCCGACGAGCAGCGTGTTGCCGTACCAGGACCAGTAGCTGGTTCCGGCGAGGTCGCCGAAGTTGTCGAGGCTGAACACGGAGAACAGCGAGTTCGCCGCGGCGAGGTTGCCGTTGGGGTTGAACGCCGCCGAGACGACGTAGACCAGCGGGAACATCGCGTAGAAGAGGATGACGGCGGCCAGCAGGTACTTCCAGCCGACCTCGGTGAACCAGCGGCGCCGCTGCGCGGGCCGGCGGTTCTGCGCCTGGGGGCGGGTGTCGCCGCGTGTGGCGGGAGCGGTGGTGGTGGGAGCGGACATCACTGGTACTCCTCCAGCTTCTTGGTCTGGCGGAACGCGATCGCCGAGATGACACCGACGACGATGAACACGAGGATCGACAGTGCGCTGGCGAGCCCGTAGTCGGCAGCGCCGCCCGAGACACCGGAGATGTCGTAGATGGCGGAGATGAGGATGTCGGTGTTGCCGAGCGCGTACGGGGCGCCGGGGATCGCCGGGCCGCCGTTGTTGAACATGTAGATGACGGTGAAGTTGTTGAAGCTGAACGCGAACGACGAGATCAGCAGCGGCGCGGTCGACACCAGCACGAGCGGCAGGATGATCGAGCGGAGCTGACGGAACTTGCCGGCTCCGTCGATGGATGCCGCTTCCAGCGCATCCTGCGGCAGCGCCTGCAGGGCGCCGGTGCAGACCAGGAAGTAGTACGGGTAGGTCAGCCAGACGTTGACGAACAGCACGGCGAACCGTGCCAGCCACGGATCACCGAGCCAGTCGATCTGCGCACCGCCGAAGAAGAAGTCGTTGATGACGCCGAACTCCGCGTTGAACATGCCTCGGAACAGCAGCGCCGACATGAAGGCGGGGAAGGCGTACGGGAGGATGAACAGCGTCCGGAGCACCTTCTGCCCGCGCACCCGCGGGTCGTTGAAGATGAGGGCGAAGACCAGGCCCAGCCCGAACGGGATCGCGACCGACAGGATCGCCCACGCGAACGTCCACCCGGTGACCATCGCGAGCGGCTGCAGCATCGCGGGATTCGTGAACAGCTCGACGAAGTTCGCGAAGCCGACGTTGACCGTCCAGCCGGCGGGGAGCGCGGTGCCGTCCTCGGAGACGAACCGGCCGTCGTCGGTGGCCGTGTAGACCGCACCCGAAGCGCTGTCGGAGATGGTCTGGGACTCCGGGTCCCACGTCATCGTGGAGAGGTAGACGGCGCCGCTCGATCCGTCACGGGTTCGGATGGACCCGTCGTTGGGGTCGTCCGAGACCGGCACCCGCAGGTCGACGACCTGATCCTGCAGCGCCTTGTCGGAGATGATGTTGTTGCGCGGGACGATGTTCCACCCGGGCACCTCGGTCGGGGCGCCGGATGCCGGTGCCGCGCCGACCGAGTCGAGCGGCTCGTCGGCCGTTCCCGCCTGGATCTCACCGTCGAGGACGACCGCGAAGCCCAGCTCGCCGCCGCGTTCGACGACCGCGAGCGGCAGGGAGGGGGAGCCTTCGACGCGGCGCTCGCCCTGGGCGAGGGCCGCTTCCACGGCCTGCTCCTGCGAGCCGACATGGCCGGAGCCGTAGTTGGTGAAGGCGATGTAGCCGGTGTACAGGAAGATGAACACCTGGAAGATGAGCAGGAACGACAGCCCCGGCAGCAGGTACTTCAGCGGAAGCGCCTTCTTCGTGAAGTAGACGACGTCCGCGATGACCAGCAAGGCCAAGGCGAAGCCGAACACGATCCAGGACTCCGCCTGGAACGCGGCGATGATCGCCAGCAGGCCGACCGCGTTGACGGCGGCCATGAGGACGAGCTTCACGATGAAGCCGACGCCCAGACCCGACCATCTGCGGGCGTGCGATTCGGGCGGCGGTGCCGAGGTGTCCGCGTCGAGAGTGCTCTGCGGGGCCGTCATGGTCATCTCCCTTTCCAGGAAAAACGGGTTCCGGGCGCGGAGCGGTGTGCTCCGCGCCCGGAAGGGGATCAGCCGATCGCAGCCTCGATGTCAGCGACCATCTTGTCCCACGTCTTCACGGGGTCGGCGCCCTTGATGACCTGGACCTGAGCGGCGTTCCAGAGGTCCCAGACCGAGCCCATCTCGGGGATGGAGGGCTGGGGCACACCGTTGGCGGCAGAAGCCAGGAAGCCGGCGACGATCGGGTCCTCGGCGATGGCCGGGTCCTCGGCGAGCGTCTTCCATGCGGGCAGGCGCGGGTCAGCCTCGTAGAGCGCCTTCTGCGCGTCGTCGGTGGCGAGGTAGTTCACGAGGAACTCTTGCGCGACGAGCGCGTTCTCGCTCTGCGAGCTGACGTAGAAGCCCTGCACGCCGACGAAGGGCGCTGCGGTCTCGCCGCCGGCAGAGGGGATCGGGCTGACCTTGATGTTGGCGTCCTGCGCGGTCAGCGCCTCGATCGCCCACGGGCCCTGGATGGTGAACGCGGCCTTGCCGGACGCGAACAGTTCGTTGTTGGTGTCGTAGTCGATCGTGGTCGAGATGTCTCCCGTGCCCTTCTCGCCCTTCTCGCCGAGCCACGTCGCGAACGCAGCGCCCGCCTCGCCGCCCATGCCGACCTCGGTGGTGTACGAGCCGGACTCGTCCTGCACGAACACCGGAGCGCCGAAGGAGGTCTGGAAGCCGTACATCGTGTACGCGTCACCGGTCTGGCCACCCGTGTTGATCACGAGAGCGCGCTCGGCGCCGGCCTCGTCGGCTTGGGCGACCATGTCGTCCCACGTCGCCGGGACGTCTTCGCCGACGAGGTCGGTGTTCTGGATGAGGGCGATGGACTCGAGGGCGTACGGGAAGCCGTACACCTGTCCGTCGTAGCTGAACGCGTCGACCGCGACCTGCTCGAGCTCATCTGCGGCGGCGCCGAGGTCGACCGTGTCGACGACACCGGCGGCGACGAACGCGCCGAGGAAGTCGTGGGCGCCGATCGTGATGTCGGGGCCTTCACCGGTGGGGACCTGGTTGATGAAGTCGTTGCGGATGTCCTCGAAGTTCTTCTGGACCAGCTCGATGGTCGCGCCGGTCTCCTCCTCGAAGGCGGCCGCGGCTGCCTCGATGGCAGGCTCCCGGTTCGCGTCGGTCCAGACGGTCAGCGTGA
This sequence comes from Microbacterium sp., assembly GCF_043427715.1. GTDB lineage: Bacteria > Actinomycetota > Actinomycetes > Actinomycetales > Microbacteriaceae > Microbacterium. Next base: position 6,793 of record NZ_JBHWTD010000076.1, read on the forward strand.
CCCCGCTGGCGTCGATGGGAGCCGCTTCCGACTCCTCGGGTGCTGCGGGGGTGTTCGTTCCGCCGCTGGCGCAACCTGCCAGCAGCAGGGATCCGGCCGCCAGTGCAGCGACGCCGATGCCCATCTTGCGCATGGATGTTCCTTCCGGATGTGGTCGATCCGGCGGGGCCTCGGGTGAGATCGCGCCGTCACGACCGGTGGTGTGATGTTCCGATCAGGCGATCGGAACGGTTTCTCTCAGTGCGGTTGACGGTTCCCCGTCGAGGAGCGCTCGGTCATCGACCGCTCCCGTCGGCTGCATGCGGCAGGCGGACGACGGCGACGTCGCCTCCTGCCAGCACCAGCGTGCCCCGGATCTCTTCCTGTGTCAGCAGGTCGAGGCCGGAAGTTTCGAGCGTGGCCGGTTCGGCCGCGTGGTTGATGGCGACGAGGTAGTCGGCGTCGGCGCCGCGCCGCACGATCGTCTCGACGCCGGCGGGGGTGCCGGGCGGCGTGACGCCGGCGTCCGCGTAGACCTCGGACATGATCGCCTGCAGGCCCTCCGCGTCGGGACGCGTGCTGATGTACCAGGCCGTTCCCTCGCCGAGCGTGTTCCGCGTGATCGCGGGCTCGCCCTCGGCCGGCCCCGACAGGTAGGTGCCGCGGACCTCGGCGGTGGTGATGATGAGGTCTTCCTGCCACACGTCGGCGCGGATCGTCGCGCCGTCGAAGTCCACCTCGGCGCTCGCGCCCTCGCGCAGCGGCAGGTGCTCCTCAATCCGAAGGCCCAGGGCCTCCGCGAGCGGCGCCGCGAAGCCACCCGGGTGGACGGCGTCGTTCGCGTCGACGACGGCCGAGAAGAACGACACGACGAGCGTGCCGCCGCCGCGGACGTAGGCGGTGAGGTTGGCGGCATCCGCCTGCGTGAGCAGGTACTGCGCGGGCACGACGACGAGCTTGTAGCGGGAGAGGTCGTGACCGGGAAGGGCGAAATCGACGGTGATGTCATCGCGCCACAGACGCTCGTAGAACGCGCGGATGCGCTCGTCGTGGTTCACGTCCTCGGACGGGCGCCACTCGAGGTCCTGCGCCCAAAACGACTCGAAGTCCCAGAGGACGGCGACGTCGGCGTCCACGGTCGCTCCGCGCACCTCGGCGAGGCGGCCGAGCTTCGCACCGAGGTCGACGACCTCGCGGAAGACCCGGGTCTCGGTGCCGGCGTGGGGGAGCATCGCGCTGTGGAACTTCTCGGCGCCCGAGCGTCCCGCGCGCCACTGGAAGAACAGGATGCCGTCGGCGCCGCGTCCGAAGTGCGAGAGGGAGTTGCGGGCCATCTCACCCGGACGCTTGGCGACATTGCGGGGCTGCCAGTTCACGGCGGACGTGGAGTGCTCCATGAGGATCCACGGCTTGCCGCCGCCCACTGAGCGTGACAGGTCGGCGGCGATGGCCAGGCCGATTTCGCCCTCTTCGTCGGCCGCCCACAGATAGTGGTCGTCGGAGACGATGTCGACCTCCTGCGCCCAGGCCCAGAGGTCCACACCGTGGTGCTGGTTCGCCATGAAGTTCGTCGTGATGGGCTGCGCGGCGTGAGCGCGGATCGCGTCCTTCTCGATGCGGAAGCACTGACGGAGCTGTTCGTCGGTGAAGCGCGCGAAATCGAGCCGCTGCGCCGGGTTGATGGTGGAGGGCGCCGCGGCGGGGGCGCCGATGTGCTCCCACTCCTCGTAGTGCTGGCCCCAGAAGGCGGTGCCCCAGGCGGCGTTCAGGGCCTCGATCGCGCCGTAGCGCTCGCGGAGCCACTCGCGCCAGGCGCGAACGGCGTTCGGGGAGTAGTCCTCGCCGACGGGGACGCCGTACTCGTTGTGGATGTGCCACATGACCACGGCGGGGTGGTCGGCGTAGCGCTCCGCGAGGGCGCCGGCGATGCGGGCGATCGCGGTGCGGTACTCGGGTGCCGAGTGGGAGACCATGCCGCGGGCGCCGAAGCCGAGGGCGACGCCGTCCTTCGTCACGGCGCGTGCGTCGGGGTAGGAGGCGAAGAACCACGCCGGGGGAGAGGCAGTGGGGGTGCCGAGGTCGACGGCGATGCCGTTCGCGTGGAGGAGCTCGATGATCTCGTCGAGCCATTCGAAGTCGAACTCGCCCTCGCGCCGCTCGATGAGGCCCCACGAGAAGATGCCGATGCTGACCATGGTGACGCCTGCCTCGCGCATGAGGCGGACGTCCTCCCGCCACACCTCGCGGGGCCACTGCTCCGGATTGTAGTCACCGCCATAGGCGATGCCGTCCAGTCGGGGCCAGGCGGAGGTGGTCATGGCGCGGGTCATCCTCATCGATCTGTGGAGCGCCGGCCATAGCGCACGGGATGCAGCTGGGACCGGTAACAGGTTCGCACCGATTGTACGCGGACGGAGGCCGCTCGAGACTGCGGCGTTATCGAACTGTGACCGGTCCCATCGGATGCCGGGCCTCAGGGCGCGATCGGTATAGAGTCAGCGCGTGGTCCTCCCCTCCGCGCGCAGACGGCCCACCATCCGCGATGTCGCGGAGGTGGCCGGTGTTTCGCATGGCACCGTGTCCCGGGTCATCAACGGCGGCAAGTGGGTTTCGGAAGACGCACGGGTCGCCGTCGAGGAGGCCATCCGCACCACCGGCTACACCGTCAGTCATGCCGCGCGGGCGCTCGCCACCGGCCGCTCGAGTTCGGTCGCGTTCCTGTTGACCGAGCCGCAGCACCTGCTGTTCGCCGATCCCACGTTCGCCCTCCTCCTGCGCGGCGCCACCGAGGCGCTCGCCCAGCGCGACATGACGCTCGTCCTCCTCATCGCCGAGCACCCGTCGCAGTACGCGAACATCGAGCGGTACGTCCGTGCCGGTCACGTCGACGGGGTGCTGCTCATCTCGTCGCACGAGTCCAACCCGCTGCTGGCGGCGCTGACCGCCGCGGGGGTCCCCACCGTCTGCACCGGCGTGCCGCTCGGCGACCGAGCGCACGTGCCGACCGTGTCGGTCGACGAGGAGGGTTCGGCGCGGGAGATGACGCGCCACCTGCTCGCCGGCGGGTACCGCCGGATCGCGATCATCACCGGTCCCGACGACACCCCGGGCGGCCGCTACCGTCTCCGCGGGTTCCGCGAGGAGATGGGGGACCGCTTCGACGCGACCCTCGTCGAGCAGGACGTGTACTCCAGCGACGCGGGCGCCGCGGCGATGACCCGCCTGCTGGAGCGTGCCCCCGACATCGACGCCGTGTTCGCGGCATCCGATGTCATGGCCGTCGGTGCGATCGCGGCGCTGCGCAAGGCGGGCCGTCGCGTTCCCGACGACGTCGCCGTCGCCGGGTTCGACGATTCCGGGCTCGCGGCGACCACCGACCCGCCGCTGACCACGATGCGTCAGCCCTGGTCGGAGATCTCCCACCGCATGGTCGAGGTGCTCCTCGACGTCGTCGCCGGTCGCGAGGGCGAATCGGTGGTGCTCCCCACGACGCTGGTTGCGCGCGAGAGCACCTGACGCCGCGTCACACGCGGCGGCGGAAGACGGCGTGCCGCATAGAATCTCCTGGTGACTTCCGGCGGCTCCTTCTACATCACCACCCCGATCTACTACCCGAGCGATCTGCCCCACATCGGGCACGGGTACACCTCGGTGGCGGTGGACACCCTCGCGCGCTGGCACCGCCAGGCGGGCGACGACACCTGGATGCTCACCGGCACCGACGAGCACGGTCAGAAGATGCTCCGCGCCGCGACCGCAAACGGCGTGACCCCGCAGGAGTGGGTCGACAAGCTCGTCGAGGAGAGCTGGTTCCCGCTTCTGGAGACCCTCGAGGTCGCCAACGACGACTTCATCCGCACCACGCAGCCCCGGCACGAGGAGCGCGTGCAGAAGTTCGTCCAGGCGCTCTACGACAGCGGTCACATCTACGCCGGTGAGTACGAGGCGCTGTACTGCGTCGGCTGCGAGGAGTTCAAGCCCGAGGCGGAGATCGTCGACGGCACCGGCCCGTTCGAGGGGCTGAAGGTCTGCGCCATCCACTCCAAGCCGCTGGAGCTGCTGCACGAGAAGAACTACTTCTTCAAGCTGAGCGAGTTCCAGGACCGGCTGCTCGAGCTCTACAAGACCGAGCCCGACTTCGTGCGCCCCGACTCCGCGCGCAACGAGGTCGTCTCGTTCGTCAAGAGCGGTCTGAAGGACCTGTCGATCTCGCGCTCGGCGTTCGACTGGGGCATCCGGGTGCCGTGGGACGACTCGCACGTCATCTACGTCTGGGTCGACGCGCTGCTGAACTACGCGACCGCCGTGGGCTACGGCGACGACCCCGAGCAGTTCGCGCAGCGCTGGCCGGCGTACCACGTCGTCGGCAAGGACATCCTCCGCTTCCACGCCGTCATCTGGCCCGCCATGCTCATGGCTGCCGGACTCGACGTGCCCCGCGGCGTGTTCGCGCACGGCTGGCTGCTCGTGGGCGGCGAGAAGATGTCGAAGTCCAAGCTCACCGGCATCGCGCCCGCCGAGATCACCGACGTGTTCGGCGCCGACGCGTACCGCTTCTATTTCCTCTCCGCGATCGCCTTCGGCCAGGACGGCTCGTTCTCGTGGGAGGACCTGTCGGCCCGTTACCAGGCCGAGCTCGCCAACGGCTTCGGCAACCTCGCCTCGCGCACCGTCGCGATGATCGGTCGCTACTTCGACGGCGTCGTCCCCACGCCGGGAGATGCGGCGGAGATCGACCTCCGGGTGCAGAAGACGGTGGCGGATGCCGCGGCCGCGGCGGATGCGGCGATGACCGACTTCCGCCCCGACGTCGCCATCGACGCGATCTGGACGATCGTCGACGAGCTCAACGGCTACATCACCGAGAACGAGCCGTGGGCGCTCGCGAAGGATGAGGAGCAGCGCGAGCGGCTCGAGACCGTCCTCTACACCGCGGCGGAGGGCCTGCGCGCCCTCGCGGTGCTGCTCTCGCCGGTCATGCCGGCCTCGACCGCCACCCTGTGGAGCGCGCTCGGCGCCGACGCCGCCCTCGGCGAGCTCACCGCGCAGCCGCTCCGCGAGGCGGGCACGTGGGGTCAGCTCCCCGCCGGCACCCGCGTGGGCACGCTCGCGCCGCTGTTCCCGCGCGTCGAGCAGACGGTATGACGGACGACCCCAGCGGCTACGTCCGCCAACGCGAGCAGTCGGCGCGTGACGTGCGGTGGCCGGCGCCTCCCGAGCCCCTCGCGGTGCCGGTGTACGACAACCACGCGCACCTGGAGATCGAGGACGGCGACGAGCCGCGCTCGCTCGCGCAGCAGCTCGACCTCGCCGCCGAGGTCGGGGTGCTCGGCGTCGTGCAGGCCGGTGGCGACATCGATTCGTCCCGCTGGTCGGCGTGGGCCGCGGCATCCCACCCCCGCGTGCTGGCGGCGGTCGCCATCCATCCCAACGAGGCGCCCGCGTACAAGGCGGCCGGCCGGCTCGACGAGGCGATCGCCGTCATCGACGAGCTGACCGCGCAGCCGCGCGTGCGCGCCGTCGGGGAGACCGGACTCGACTTCTTCCGCACCGATGAGGACGGACTGCCCGCGCAGTTCGAGTCCTTCGAGGCGCACATCGACATCGCCAAGCGCCGCGGCGTCGCGATGCAGATCCACGATCGCGACGCGCACGAGGCGGTGCTCGAGACCCTCGAGCGGGTCGGCGCGCCCGAGCGGACGGTCTTCCACTGCTTCTCCGGCGACGCCGACATGGCCCGGTACAGCGCGGAGCGCGGCTACTGGCTGAGCTTCGCGGGCAACATCACGTTCAAGAACGCGCAGAACCTCCGCGACGCGCTCGCGGTGACGCCGCGGGAGCGGATCCTCGTCGAGACCGACGCCCCCTTCCTCACGCCCACTCCGCATCGCGGGCGGCCGAACGCGCCCTACCTGATTCCCGTCACGGTGCGTTTCATGGCGGAGGAGCTCGGTGTCGAGGTCGACGAGCTGTGCGCGCAGATCGCGCAGAACACGCTCGAGGTCTACGGAGCCTTCACCGACTGAGCAGCCCCGGCGCTCACGCCGGGCAGTCGCGGCCGCGTCGTCGAGCCGGGCACGAGCTCCCACGGCAGGTCGACCACGCGCGGTCCGTCCTCGCGGAGCGCTGCGGGAAGGGTCGCGAACATCGCCTCGGCGGCGAGATCGGGGCGGATGCACACGTGCGTCACGCCGAGCCGCCGGTTCACGGCGCAGTCGCTCGAGCACAGCGCGACCAGCTGCACGTCGCGGGGGACGATCAGCCGCATCTCCTCGAGCTGCAGATAGATCTCGGGGCCGTCCTCGGCGCCGGAGAAGATCGCATCGGCGCCGGCGCCCAGCGACTCGGTCACGACCCGCGGCAGGGTGCGCCGGTCGGCGTCGACGACGCGCACCATCGGCTCGCGCCCGCGCACCGAGCACCAGATCTCGTAGGCGGCGCGGCCGATGTCGTCGCGGGGGTGCCCGCTGTCCTCGGTCACGAATGCGATCCGCGACGCGCCGGCCGCCTCGAGCGCGTCGAGTCCCGCGCGCACGGCGGCATCGATCCCCGTCCGGATGCTGAGCCCTCGGGAGCCGTCGACGAACTGGTCGTCCGCCACGATCGGGATGCCGCGGGCGATCGCGGCCCGCAACAGCTCCTGGCTGGCGCGCGCGTCGGGCACATAGAGGGCGTCGAGCGTCGTGCCGGCGATCAGGTCCGGCGTGGACTCGGGGAGCACCGTCACGGTGAAACCGTGCGTGGCCGCGGCGCGGACGAGGGAGGTGAGCTTGCGGGTGCGCTGCAGCTCCCACCGACGGTCCGGCTCGTCGCCGGCCATGACGAACCCGACCGTCATGGTGCGGCCGCTCCGGAGGGCCGTGGCGTGGCGGTTGGGGACGTAGCCGAGGTCGGCGGCGATCGCCTTGATGCGTTCGCGCGTCTCCGGACGCATGCTGCCGCGGTCGTTGAGCGCCTGGCTGATGGCCGCCGTCGACACGCCTGCGGCGCGGGCGATGTCCTTCAGCGTGACGCTCGAGTTCACGGCCGCTCGCCCTCGTCCCCGACTGCGTCTGCGGCCTGCGCGGGCAGGATCGTCCGGACGGCGTCGGCCCAGGCCGTCCCGTGCCCCTGCGAGGCGAGGGTGTGGCCCCGGGCGATGAGCTGGTGCATCATCACGCCGGAGAAGTGCCGCAGCGCGCTCTCCACCTGCGCGGAGTCGCCCCGCCGGCGCACCCGGGCGAGCTCCTCGTCGAGGATGCCCTGCACGAAGTGCCGCAGCTCGACGACCGAGGGCGACACCTCGTGGACGCGGCGGGCAGCGGCGTGACGCTGGGCGGCCGCCTCCACGATCTCGCGGGCCTGCCCCACTGTCACCGCCTCGTCGACGGGTGCGTGCAGGCGGATGGTCTCGAGGTCGAGCAGGTCGATGCCGGGCAGCAGTGCCACCTCGGGGTCGACGTTGCGGGGAAGGCCCAGGTCGATGATGATCTGCGGCGCGGTGCCGCCGGCGCGGGCCTCGGCGTGCGAGAAGGCCTCGAGCGCGTACGTGTCGGCGGTCGCGGTGCAGGTGACGATGACGTCGGCGGCCGCGGCCTCGGCGGCGTAGTCGTCGACGCTCACGTGCACGAGGTGCTCACGGTTGGCGAACTTCTTGCGCCCCGAACGGGAGTGCACGCGGATGTCTTCGGCGCCCACGGCGCGCAGCGCCGCGAGGGCGGCGGCGGCGTAGCGTCCGGTGCCGACCAGCAGCACGCGGGCACGCGCCCAGTCGTCCAGCCGAGGGGTCACGAGGTCGACCGCGAGACGGACGAGCGAGCGGCCCGATTCGCCGAGGCGGGTCGTGTTCTTCACCGTGCGCGAGGTTTCCGTCGCGCGCTGGAACAGGTGCTCGAGGGGGGCGGTGGTCCGGCCGCTTTCACGGGCGGATTCGAGGGCGCGGCGCACCTGACCGGCGATCTCGTCCTCGCCGACGGCGACCGAGTCCAGGCCCGAGGCCACCGAGAACAGATGATGGGCGACCTGGTTGCCGTGGGCGAAGTCGACGTTCTCGCGGAGGGCGCGGAACGGCATGTCGGCGGCGTCCGCGATCGCCTCCATCGCGGCATCCATCGCCGGCAGGGGAGAGGCGAGATCGGGGTCGTCGGAGATGTCGAAGTACGCCTCGAAGCGGTTGCAGGTCGCCAGCACCACGGCGCCGCGCACCGATTCGTGGACGTTCGAGAGCCGCCCCGCGAGGTCGTCGCCGACCGTCGACAGTCGCTCGAGCGAGTCGAACGGCGTGGAACGCTGATGAGCGGTCAGACAGACGAGCACAGTGCGGAGAACCCCCTCGGATCGGAGCTAGTATATCGATTAACCGATTCGAGGAGTTCATCATTCCGGCCCTCAGCCATCCCCTCATCGCCCACGGCACCGCGCAGTCGCGCCTGATCCGGGCGCTGCTCGGCGACCGTCCGGAGATCACCCCGGTCTGGTTCATGCGCCAGGCGGGTCGTTCGCTGCCCGAGTACCGGGCGCTGCGCTCGCGCGGCAGCATGATCGACGCGTGCCTCGACCCGGCGATGGCCAGCGAGATCACGATGCAGCCGGTGCGCCGGCACGGAGTGGATGCCGCGATCTTCTTCAGCGACATCATCATCCCGCTCGCGCTCATGGGCATCCACGTGGAGATCGCCGCCGGTCGCGGGCCCGTCTTCTCGCAGCCGCTGCACACCACCGCCGACATCGCACGCACGGTCGCCATCGACCCCGCGCTCGTGACCGAGCGCGGCGGCCCGATCGTCGACGCCGTCGGCCGCACGACCGCGATGCTCGCCGAGCTCTCCGAGGAGCGCGGCGAACCGCTGCCGCTCATCGGCTTCGCCGGCGCCCCGTTCACCCTCGCGGCCTACCTCGTCGAAGGCGGCCCGTCGAAGGACCACATGGCCGCCCGGCGCCTCATCCACGATGACCCGGCAGCCTGGGCCGACCTCACCGCGTGGCTCGCCGAGGTCACCGGGCGCTTCCTCGCCCTTCAGATCGAGGCGGGCGCGAGCGCCGGTCAGCTCTTCGACTCGTGGGCCGGCGGCCTCCACCCCGACGACTACCGGTCATCGGCGCTTCCGGCCTCGGTCACGGCACTCGCCCACGCGCGCGCCCTGCCGCTGCCGGACGGCGTCGACCGCCTGCCGCTCGTGCACTTCGGGGTCGGCACTGGCGAGATCCTCGCCGACATGGCCACGCCCGACATCGACGCCCTCGGCGTCGACTACCGGGTGCCGCTCGACGAGGCGCACCGCCGCATCGGCCGCGACCTCACGCTGCAGGGAAACCTCGACCCGGCGATGCTGTTCGCGCCCGAGCCCGTCCGCACCGCGGCGATCCACGGCATCCTCGAGGCGGGCCGGAGCGCCCGCGCCCACGTCTTCAACCTCGGTCACGGCGTCCCGATGGACGCTGATCCCAACGCGATCTCGGCCGTCGTCCGGACCGTCCACGACTGGCGGGCGCGGTGATCGCACAGTCCCACACTCCTGCCGTCCACGATGTGATCGTGGTCGGCGGGGGCATCGCCGGCCTCACCCTCGGCTGGGAGGTCGCCCGCGCCGGTCTCGACGTCGTCGTGACCGACGCCGAAGAGTCCACCGGCGGGATGCTGCGCCGGGGCGTTCTCGCCGGGGTCGAGCTCGACCTCGGCGCGGAGTCCTTCGCGACCCGCACGAGCGGCGTCGTCGACCTCGTCGACGACGCGCGTCTGCCCGTGCAGTTCACCTCTCCGCGCCCCGGCGGAGCCCACCTCGCCTACCGTGGCCGGTTCGGTCGCGTCCGCCGCTCGCCGCTGCCGCGCCGCGCGCTCATCGGGATGCCGGCCGATCCCGCCGCCGCCGATGTCGCGGCGATCCTCGGCCGCGCCGGTTCCCGGCGCGCCCTCGCCGAGCGCACTCTTCCCGTGGCGGACGGTCCGGAGCCGTCGCTCGCCGACCTCGTCATCTCGCGTTACGGCGCCGCCGTCGCCGAGCGCCTCGTCGAGCCGCTGTGCCGGAGCGTCTACTCGCACGACGCCGCCTCGGTGCGACTGTCGGCTCTCCACCCCGCCCTGTGGGAGGCGTACCACGCGCACGGCTCGCTGACCGCGGCGGTCGACGCGCTCGCCCCCGACTCCCGCGCCGGCAGCGCCGTCCGCGGTGTCGAAGGCGGCCTGTGGCGTCTCGCTGCGCAGCTGCACGCCGCCGCCCTCCGCGCCGGCGCACAGATCCGCACCGGGGGGAGAGTCCGCCGGCTCCGTTCCGAGGACGGAGCGACCGACGTCGTGCTCGACGATGAGACCCTCCGCGGGCGCACCGTCGTCCTCGCGACCGGGCCGGGAGCAGCCGCTGACCTCCTCGGCGTCCAGATCGCCGCGGCCGCGCCGGTCCGGCTCACCGTCGCCGAGATCGCCGGCGACGCCCTGCGCCGCCACCCGGTCGGCTCGGGCGTCATCGTCGCTCCCGACGTGGCCACGCCCGCAAAGGCGCTCACCCACGTCGACGCGAAGTGGGACTGGGCCGATGCCGCCCTCCCCGCAGGGCGCTCCGTGGTGCGGCTGTCGGCACGCGACGGCGACGCCGGAGGGCTCGAGACCGGCGCCCAGGTCGCCCGCGCCGTCCGCACCCTCACCGGTGCCCCGGTGAGCGCGGGCGATGTCCGCACCCTCACGCAGGTCGTCTGGCCCGACGCCGTCTGCCCGCCCGCCACCCGTTCGGCGCTCGCCACCGCAGCGCAGGAGCGCGGCATCCGCCTCACCGGCGCCATCGCCGCCGGGACGGGACTCGCGTCGGTCATCCCGCACGCACGGTCGCTCGCGACCGACATCATCGCCTCGCACACCCCTCACGAAGGAGCACGTCATGTCCGCTGACGAGCAGTCAGCCCCCGGTCTCGGCTACACGCTGTTCGCGATCCTCGCCGGGCCCCGTCCGCGCCCGGTCGCTCCGAGCAGCGAGGCGCTGGCCGCCCTCACCGCCGTGGCCGACACCTTCCCGGCGGTCGGGGTGACCCTCCGCGGTCTGTACGACGTGACCGGCATGCGCGCTGACGCCGACCTCATGGTCTGGCTGCACGGCGAAGACCCCGCCGGCCTCCAGAAGGCGCTGCGGGAGCTCCGCCGGACGGATGCGCTCGCCGCGTTCAAGAACATCTGGAGCGCGATGGGCGTCCACCGCGAGGCGGAGTTCAACAAGCGTCACGTGCCCGGTTACCTCCGCGGCGAGCACGCCCGCGAGTGGCTGTGCCTGTACCCCTTCGTCCGCAGCTACGAGTGGTACCTGCTGCCCGAGGAGGAGCGCTCCCGGATGCTCATGGAGCACGGCCGCCAGGGTGCGAAGTTCCGCGACGTGATCGCGAACACCGTCTCGACCTTCGCGCTGAGCGACTACGAGTGGCTGCTGCCGCTGGAGAGCGACAACCTCATCAGCCTCGTCGACCTGATGCGCGACCTCCGCGCCACCGACGCGCGCCGCCACGTGCGCGAGGAGGTGCCGTTCTACACGGGCCGCCGGGTCGAGATCGCCGAGCTCGCCGAGGTGCTCGCGTGAGCGCGCAGAACGTCGGCGAGCCCTTCCGCCCGAAGCCGCCGCGCGCCACGGCCGCCGTCGCCGCCGACGGCTGCGTCGTGCCGGGGGCGACCGAGGCCACGTGCGACGGCGCGCCGCACGCGACCGCGCCCGTCGCCTACGACGGCATCCTGCTGCTCGGCTTCGGCGGTCCGGAGGGACAGGACGACGTCATCCCCTTCCTCCGCAACGTCACCGCAGGTCGTGGCATCCCCGACGAGCGTCTCGAGGAGGTCGCCCACCACTACCGCCACTTCGGCGGCGTCTCGCCGATCAACGAGCACAACCGCGAGCTGAAGGCAGCGCTGGACGCCGAGCTCGCCTCCCGCGGGCTCGACCTGCCGGTGTACTGGGGCAACCGCAACTGGATGCCCTACGTGACGGATGCCGTGGAGTCGGCGCACCGCGACGGCCGGACCAAGCTCCTCGCCATCGCCACCAGCGCCTACAGCTCGTACTCCTCTTGCCGTCAGTACCGGGAGGACCTCGCGGACGCCGTCGAGGCGACGGGGCTGCAGGAGAGCCTGCAGATCGACAAGGTGCGGCAGTTCTTCGACCACCCCGGCTTCGTCGCACCGTTCGTCGAAGGCATCCGGGCAGGCGTCGCCGAGCTCGCGGAGCGCGGCATCACCGACCTCGCGAACGACGTCGAGATCCTGTTCTCCACGCACTCGATCCCGAACTCCGACGCCGACCGCTCCGGCCCGCCCGAGCGCGGCTTCGGCCCCGGCGGCGCGTACGTCGCGCAGCACACCGCCGTCGCGCAGGAGATCATGGCGCAGCTCGGCATCCCGAGCTCGTGGCAGCTCGTCTTCCAGAGCCGCTCCGGTCCGCCGTCCGTGCCGTGGCTCGAGCCCGACATCAACGACGCGATGCAGGAGCTCCCCGGGCGCGGCCGGAAGGCCGTGCTCATCGTGCCGCTCGGGTTCGTGAGCGACCACATGGAAGTCATGTGGGACCTCGACACCGAGGCGATCGAGACGGCGGGCGAGCTCGGCCTCATCGGCATCCGCACCGCCACCCCGTCGACGCACCCCGCGTACGTGTCGGGCCTCGTCGACCTCGTGCAGGAGCGCCTCGCCGGCACCCCGGTCGAGGAGCGTCCCGCCGTCACCGACCTCGGACCCTGGTACGACGTCTGCCGTCCGGGGTGCTGCGAGAACAAACGTCTCGGCTTCCAGCCCGCCCTCGCGGGGGTCGCCCCGTGAGCGCGCTCCGACTCGGCACCCGGGCGAGCCTGCTCGCGACCACGCAGTCACAGCACGTTGCGGATGCACTCGCGGCGGCGTCCGGTCGGGAGGTCGAGCTCGTCAAGATCACGAGCGAGGGCGACGTCACGAGCGGCCCGCTCGCGCAGATGGGCGGCACCGGCGTGTTCGCGACGGCGCTGCGCGACGCGCTGCTGCGGGACGAGTGCGACCTGCTCGTGCACTCGATGAAGGACCTGCCGACCGCGCGATTCCCCGGCATCGTCGTCGGCGCCGTGCCGGTGCGGGCGTCGCAGCACGATGTGCTCTGCGCGCGCGACGGTCTGACGCTCGAGACGCTGCCCGAGGGTGCCCGCGTCGGCACCGGGTCTCCGCGCCGCGTTGCCCAGCTGCTGCAGCGCCGCCCCGACCTCGTCGTCGGCGGGATCCGCGGCAACGTCGAAAGCCGCCTCGCGAAGGTCGCCTCTGGCGAGTTCGATGCGATCGTGCTCGCCGAGGCGGGTCTGCGCCGCATCGGTCGGGAGGCGGCCATCACCGATGTGCTGCCGTGGCCGTCGTCGGCTGCGCAGGGTGCGCTGGCCGTCGAGATCCGCGAGGGCGACACCGCCATCGCGGACATCGTCCGTCTCGTCGAGGACGCCGACACCGCTCTCGCGGCGAACCTCGAGCGCGCGGTCCTGCACCGCCTGGAGGCCGGTTGCGCGGCTCCCGTGGGAATCGACGCCGTGCGCGACGGCGATGCCGTGACGCTTGTGGCGTCGGTGTATTCGGAGGACGGCCGGCGTTCGGTCACCGCCGAGCGCCGACTGCCCGGGGACGTCGACATCGACGCCGCCGCCGCGGACGTCGTGCAGGAGCTGCTTGCCGGCGGGGCGGCGGACCTCGCCGACCTCGCCGGATACTCCCGATGATCGGCGGCTACCTCACCGGCCGTCGCGTCCTCGTCCCGCGCTCGGGGGCCTGGGGGGAGCGCGTGCGCGCCGACCTCCGCAGCCGCGGGGCCGACGCGGTCGTCGCCCCGCTGATCGGCTCCGCACCGCCGCGCGACACCGCAGCGCGCGACCGTGCGTTCGCGGCGCTGTCGTCGGGGCGGTACGAGTGGCTCTTCGTCACGAGTGCCGCGACCGTCGAGCAGCTGCGCCAACACCGGGTCGAGGTGCCGCCGACAACCCGCATCGGCGTCGTCGGCCGCGCCACCGCGCGCGCCATCGCGGACGCCGGCTGGGAGGTCGAGTTCGTCCCGGCGGGCACCGCCAGTGCCGCCACGATGATCACGCAGTGGTGCGCCGGCCGTGACCCCGCGGCCACCGGCCGCGCCCTCGTGCTGCGCAGCGACCTCGCGCAGGCCGTCGTCAGCGACGAGCTGGAGGTGCGCGGCTTCGCCGTCGACGTCTGCATCGCCTACCGCACCGTCGGCATCGACCTGCCCGACGGCGTCGCCGACGATCTCCGCTCGGGTGTCATCGACACCGTGCTGCTGACCTCGCTCAGCGTCGGCCGGGAGCTCCGCCGCCAAGTCGGCGAGCTGCCCGAGAGTACCCTCGTGGCATCCATCGGCCCCGGCACCACCCGCGACGCGAGCGCCCTCGGCTTCCGCGTCGGCCATACCGCCCGCACCCAGAGCATCGACGCCTTGATCGCCGAGCTCGACGCCCTCGTTCCCCAGGAGTCCGCATGACCGCCTTCCCCACCCGCCGGCTCCGTCGCCTGCGTGGCACGCCCGCGCTGCGCCGTCTCGCCGCCGAGCACTACCTCGACCCGTCGCAGCTCGTGCTGCCGGTGTTCGTGAAGGAGGGCATCTCCGCGGCGCAGCCGATCACGAGCATGCCCGGGGTGTCGCAGCATCCGCTCGACGCGATCGCCGACGTCGTCGACGAGGCCGCCGCGGCGGGCCTCGGGGGCATCATGCTCTTCGGCGTCCCCGCCACGCGTGACGCCGAGGGCAGCGGCGCGACCGACCCGGACGGCATCCTCAACACGGCGATCGCCGTCGCCGCGCGCGCCGCCGCCGGACGTCTCACCGTGCAGGCCGACCTGTGCCTCGACGAGTTCACCGACCACGGGCACTGCGGTCTGCTCGCCGCCGACGGCTCGGTCGACAACGACGCCACCCTCGAGGTGTACGCCGCGATGGGCGTCGCGCAGGCCCGCGCCGGCGCCGACGTGCTGGGCCTGTCGGGGATGATGGACGGCCAGGTGGATGCCGTCCGCCGTGCGCTGGATGACGCCGGCTTCGCGCACGTCGCGATCCTCGCCTATTCCGCCAAGTACGCCTCCGCCTTCTACGGGCCTTTCCGCGACGCCGTCGAGTCCACGCTCCAGGGCGACCGCCGCACCTACCAGATGGACCCCGCGAACGGCCGCGAGGGCATCGAGGAAGCTCTCCTCGACATCGCCGAGGGTGCGGACGTCGTCATGGTCAAGCCTGCGATGCCGTACCTCGACGTGCTCGCCCGGGTCGCCGACCGCTCGAGCGTGCCGGTGTGGGCGTACCAGGTGTCGGGCGAGTACGCGATGATCGAGCACGCGGCATCCGCCGGTCTCATCGACCGCGACCGCGCCATCGGGGAGAGCCTGATCGGCATCCGCCGAGCCGGAGCCGACGTCATCCTCACCTACTGGGCCCTCGAGGTCGCTCACTGGCTGCGCGCCGGGAAGGAACTGGCATGAGCCGCAACGACGAACTGTTCGCCCGCGCCCGGGAGGTCATCCCCGGCGGCGTGGACTCGCCCGTCCGCGCCTACGGGTCGGTCGGCGGGACGCCGCGCTTCATGGTGTCCGCGCAGGGGCCGTACGTCACCGACGCCGACGGGCGCGAGTACGTCGACCTCATCGCGAGCTGGGGTCCGGCGCTGCTGGGCCACTCCCACCCCGCCGTCGTCGACGCCGTCATCGCCGCCGCGCGCCGGGGTCTCTCCTTCGGAGCGCCGACGGCCGCCGAGACCGAGCTCGCCGAGGAGATCCGTCGCCGGGTCCCCGCGGCCGAGAAGATCCGGCTGGTCTCGACCGGCACCGAGGCGACGATGACCGCGATCCGTCTCGCGCGCGCCGCGACCGGACGCGACCTGCTCGTGAAGTTCGCCGGCCACTACCACGGCCACTCCGACGGCCTGCTCGCACAGGCGGGCTCGGGGCTTGCGACCCTCGCCCTGCCCGGCTCCGCGGGCGTTCCCGCCGCCGTCGCCGCGCAGACCCTCGTCGTGCCGTACAACGACCGCACCGCGATCGAGCAGCTCTTCGCCGCCCACGAGGGCCGCATCGCCGCGATCATCACCGAGGCCGCCGGCGCCAACATGGGCGTCGTGCCGCCGGCGCCCGGGTTCACCGCGTTCCTCTCCGACATCGCGCACCGCAACAGCGCCGTGCTCATCAGCGACGAGGTGCTCACCGGCTTCCGCTCGTCGGCCTCCGGGTACGCAGGCGTCCTCACCGCTGCGGGGGAGGAGGTCGTCCCCGACCTCGTCACCTTCGGAAAGGTCATCGGCGGCGGCCTTCCCGTCGCCGCGGTCGCGGGTCGCGCCGACATCCTCGACCTCCTCGCGCCGACCGGCCCCGTCTACCAGGCGGGCACGCTGTCGGGGAACCCGGTCGCCGTCTCTGCGGGCCTCGCGACCCTCACCCACGCGACCGCCGACGTCTACGACCGGCTGGAGGCGGCGGCGCAGGCCGTCGCGGGCGCGGCATCCGCTGCCCTCACCGAGGCCGGTGTGCCGCACGTCGTGCAGTGGGCGGGCACGCTGTTCAGCATCTTCTTCGGCGACGCCGTCGTCGGCGGGGTGCCCGATTACGCGACCGCGACGACGCAGGACTCGGCCGCGTACGGCCGGTTCTTCCACGCGATGCTGGATGCCGGTGTCTCGATGCCGCCGTCCGCGTTCGAGGCCTGGTTCGTGACCGCCGCCCACGACGACGCCGCGATCGGGCGCATCGTGGACGCACTGCCGGCGGCGGCGCGGGCTGCCGCCGGCTGAGGCGGCTTGACCGCGGTTCGTCTGACTGGTGGTTGACTGCTTGCGACGTGTGCGAGCAGAATCAGCCGCATGGTCACCCGGACTCGCCCCGCGTGGCCCTGGGTAGTCCTGCTTTTGGCCGCAGTGATCGCCGGATTCCTCGCCCTCACGGTGTGGACCGGACTCTGCATCGACTACGTCCCGGAGTCTGCGGCGGTCAGCACCTGCACGATGGCGCCCTCGCTCGGTTGGCCCGGAGCGATCGTGGTCGCCGGGATCAGTCTCGCCGTCGCCGTATTTTCGATCGTGCGACTCGTGCGACGGTGATCAAGGTGATCACCGCGGCATCCGTCACGTCCGCGTGACCGCGGATCGCAACCGGACCGGTGAGGTCGTCACCGTGCGCCACGTCATCGAGGTGTCGAACCAGATCGGTGCCATGACCTCGGGGACGCCGCGGTTCATCCGTATCCGCCAGCCGATCTTGTCGAGGAATCGGTGGTGGAACCAGCACAACAGGACTCCGTTGTCCGTGTGGGTCGGGCCGCCGACCGCGTGCTCGACGACGTGGTGGATCTCGCACCACGCGGCCGGGGTGCCGCACCCGGGGATGATGCACCCGCCGTCGCGGAGGGCGATCGCGCGGCGCTGGTGCCGGTTGAAGACCCGCTCCTCGTTCCCGATCGAGGTGATCCGACCGTCGCGGCTCGTCACGCGCTGGATCGTCCCGGCGCACGCGATGTGCCGCGCCACGTCGATCGAGATCGGCTCGTCGCACCCCTGCGCGTGCGCGTACCCGCGGCCGGACGACATGTCGTCCTCCGTCACCTGCACGACGAGTGTCGGCGCATATCCACCGAGGGTCGGCAGCAAGCCACTGGACGCCGCCACCCCCAGCGCCGCCGCGAACGCGTCGTGCTGCCGCTGTGCCCGGGACCGGTCATCGCGCGGCGCCGACAACGACGGGTCGTCGTCGGGATCGAATGCGACCTTCGGGGAGAGCTGCGCATCGAAGATCGTCTGGAGTTGTGCGGCGACGTCGGGGAGCAGCATCCCGCGCACGGGGACACCGTGCGGCGTCGCAGTGCCCAAGACGACTGAGCGCTTCCGCTCGGCGGCGCGCTCGCGGGGCTCCGCACCGTCTTGATCCAGCGCGATCGCCCAGGTCTGCGCGTGGATCTTCAGGAGCGCCGCGCACGCCGGCGGCGCACCGTCGGGACCTTCGCCGCGGGCCTCGGCGACGACGACGGCGGCGGCGTCGCGGCGGGCGGACTCCGACACCCGGGGAGCAGTTGTGCGCAGCGGTTCGGTGATCGACAGGACGCCGTCCACACCGAGCACGCCGTCGACCATCGCTTCGCGCACCTCCGGGTACGCCGGTGCGCACTGCTCGCCGCTGATCTCGGACACCGTCGGGCGCACCGCGGTCGCCGCGCGCTGCAGCCGCGCCGCGCTCCGCGCATCGACGCGGGTCAGCTTCTCGACGAGCTCGGTGACGTCGCGGCATCCGAGATGTGACGTCATCCGCTCGTCGCGGACAGGCCGCTCGGAGCGCCGCATCACCTCACCCACGGCGTCGAGAAGGAGCGCCTCGACGAGCCGCTGCAGTTCGCCGACAGCCATGAGTTGCTGCGCGAGTTCGGGTTCCGTGGCTCGCTCCAACCAGCGCTCGGCGTCGCTCCGCGCGACCACCGACGCGGCCTGCATCTGCAGGTCTCGAAGTGGCGGTCGGAGGAGGTCCATACCCCCAATCCTGCCGAGGGGGTCCGACATTGATGGCGAGAGAATGCGCCGATCAGGATCTGAATCTCTCGCCCGATGATGAGAGTCCTCTCATCGATCAAGGCCCTCGCGAGCTGGCTCTACGTGAGGCTTCCGGACGTGCGAAATCGGGCCCGAACAGTCGCTCTCGGCGTCGACCCGAGGTGCTTATGCTCGTGCGCCTCCGGCCACACGCAACAACGCTGCGAGTCCCGCCGCCGTGCATCCGCCAGACGGACCCGCCCTGACTAGGCTGGTCCTCATGCCCGTGACCCTGCTCGGCGCCGCCGAGATCCGCGCGCTCGCCGCCGACCTCGACGTGACCCCGACCAAGAAGCTCGGCCAGAACTTCGTCGTCGACGCCAACACGGTGCGCAAGATCGTCACGGCCGCCAAGGTCACCGCCGCCGACCGCGTCGTCGAGGTGGGGCCAGGCCTGGGCTCGCTGACCCTCGCGATCCTCGAGACCGGCGCGCCGGTCACGGCGGTCGAGATCGACCACCGTCTCGCCGCGCGCCTGCCCGCCACCGCCGCGGCGCACGGCGTGCCTGAGGGTGCGCTCACGGTCGTCGACAGCGACGCCCTGCGCGTCACCGAACTCCCCGGCGACCCGAACGTGCTCGTCGCGAACCTGCCCTACAACGTCAGCGTGCCCGTCCTGCTGCACTTCATGGAGACGTTCCCGAGCCTCGAGCGCGGCGTCGTCATGGTGCAGGCCGAGGTCGGCGAGCGCCTCGCCGCCCCCTCCGGCTCCAAGGTCTACGGCGCCCCGAGCGTCAAGGCCGCCTGGTACGGCCGCTGGCGCCTGGCCGGCACCGTCTCCCGCCAGGTGTTCTGGCCGGTCCCGAACGTCGACAGCGTGCTGGTCGGCTTCGAGCGGGATGCCACGCCGCGCGGCACCGAGGAGGAGCGCCGCCGCACGTTCGCGATCGTCGACGCCGCCTTCCAGCAGCGCCGCAAGATGCTCCGCCAGGCGCTGTCCGCGGTGCTCGGCGGGAGCGCCGCCGAGGCGAGCGCCGTCCTGGAGGCCGCCGGGGTCGCACCGACCGCCCGCGGCGAGGACCTCACGATCGACGACTTCGCGCGCATCGCGGCGGTCTGACCGGCGGCATCCGTCCCTCGGTACGAAGATTTCCCGCGTCATTCACCGCGCGTTCGAAACATGTCGGTAACATTCGGGCAAGCGCGATGACGACCCGACGTCCTCGCACCGACGGAAGAGAACCCCATGCGCCGCGCCGAACATCCGGCCGCCGAACGGATCCTGCTCCATCTCAGTGACACGCACCTGCGCGCTCCCGGCCCGCAGCTGTTCGACAGCGTCGACGGTCACGAATACCTCACCACCGCTCTCGCCGGCATCGAAGCCAGCGGTGTCGCACCCGACGCCGTGATCTTCACCGGCGACCTCGTCGACCTCGGCGAGGCGGGCGCCTACGACATGCTCCGCGAGCTCGTCGAGCCGTTCGCCGAGCGCCTCGGTGCGAAGCTCCTGTGGGTCATGGGCAACCACGACGAGCGGGGTGCCTTCCGCGCGCGCCTTCTCGACGAGGTGCCCGCCGACCCGACCGCGCCCTACGACCGCGTCGACGAGCTCGACGGCCTGCGTGTGGTGACCCTCGACTCCAGCGTCCCCGGTCATCACCACGGCGAGGTCACCGACGCTCAGCTCTCGTGGCTGCGCGACGTGCTCGCCACCCCCGCGCCGCTCGGGACCGTGCTTGCGATGCACCACCCGCCGGTGCCGAGCGTGCTGCCGCTGGCGGCGAGCGTCGAGCTCCGCGACCAGCGGCGCCTCGCCGACGTGCTCCGCGGCAGCGACGTCCGCGCGATCATCGCCGGCCACCTGCACTACTCGACGTTCGCGACCTTCGCCGGCATCCCCGTCTCGGTGGCGTCCTCGACCTGTTACGCGCAGGACCTCACGGTCCCCGTGGGAGGGACGCGTCCGACGGATGCCGGGCAGTCGTACAACCTCGTGCACGTGTACGACGAGACGGTCGTCCACTCTGTCGTCCCGATCGCCGTGACCCCGCCGCTCGAGTACATCGACGCGGCGGAGGCTCAGCGCCGCCTCGGCGCCGCCGGCATCGAGGGTGCGCTCACCCGTGGTGCTCGAGTGCCCGCACCGGCGCTGCACTGATCGCGGGGTTCTCCCACGGCGCCCGCACCGGGAACAGCCGCTCCAGCAGGCCCGTCACCGCGCGCACGCGCACCTCTTCGGGAACCTCGTGGTCGCCGCCGTCGTTGAGGCAGAACATGTCCACGTCGCTGCGCTCCGACAGGCGCTCCATGCGCCGAAGCGACGCGGCCTGAGTCGTCTGGAAGTAGCGCACGCGCGGTGCGGTCGAGGCGATCGCACGCCCCGTGAACGCCGCGTAGTAGTGGTACAGGCAGTTCGTGACCGAGACGTCCGTCGCGGAGCGGAAGCGGGATGCCGCGGTGCGCGCGATCTCCTCGGGGAACTGCTCCTCGAGCTCGAACATGACACTGCGGCGCAGCGGCGCCGCGCAGTGCTCGAGGTCGCGGACGATGACGCGGCCGAACCGCTCCTCAAGCAGGGCGCGGTTCACGCGGAGCGCGTTGTCGTGGCCGCTGCGGGCGGTGCGGTTGGGGCCGGTGCCGATGCGGATGTCGCACTCCACGAAGGACGACACCCCGCCGGGGGAGAAGAACAGCTCGGGGGAGACCGGCCGCCCGAAGAACATGTCGTCGTTGGAGTACAGGAAGTGCTCCGAGAGACCCTCGATGCGGTGCAGCTGCGATTCGACGGCGTGCGAGTTGTGCGTGGGCAGCACCGACGGGTCGGCGAAGAACTCCTCGCTGCGCACGATCGTCACCTTCGGGTGATCGAGCAGCCACGTCGGGGCAGGGGAGTCGGTCGCGATGAAGATGCGACGCACCCACGGCGCGTACATGTGGACGCTCCGCAGTGCGTAGCGGAGTTCGTCGACGTGTCGGAACCGGGCCGGGCCGTCATCGCCCTCACCGACCACGTACTCCGACATGCGGGCGGCCCGCTGTCGCTGGAACTCCGTGGACGAGCCGTCCACCCACGAGAACACGATGTCGATGTCGTGCGTGATCTCGGCGGGGTGGGGGTCGAACATGCCGCGCAGGGTCTGCCAGCTGCGGCCGTACCGCTCCACGACGTCGCGCTCGATGTCCTCGGCGGGGATCACCCGGCGGGTGAGGTCGTTGGCGTGCGGCGCCTCGACGAGCTCCTCGCCGAACCGCCAGAACTCGAGCCGCACCGCGAACCCCGCGCCGTAGCGGAGCTCCCCGGCGAGGCGGGGACGAAACACCCGGACGGACGACGGCCCGCGCCCGCTGCTGCGGTACTCCGCGACCGGTACGGCCGTGCCGCCCTTGGGCTTGGCGTACAGCGGCTCGTCGGCGGCACGCGCGGCAAGGGCGGCGAGGGCGGGAGCGCGATCGGCGAGGTCGACGACGAGACCGGGAACGCCCGCGGAGCGCAGGAGGAGATGACGGATGCCGGCGCCGTCGAGGACGTCTGCGATGAGCAGCAGGTCGGCGATGCGGGCCTGCTCGGGGGTGATGTCATCATGGCGCAGGTGCAGCACGCCGCCGTGCAGGACGATGTCGTCGCGTTCGAGGAGCTTGGTCCACGATCCGCCTTCGGACGGCAGTGCAGTCAATTGCGCCATATCTCTCCTTCTGGATGCATCGGATCGGCCAGCATAGGCGGGCCGCGTTTCCGAGACGTTTCGGTCGTCGGGATCGCTAGCCTGGGGGGATGACCACCGATTACGCCGAGCGCTTCCCCGAGTCCCGCAACGGCGACACCCACCGTCCGTATCAGGCGGCATCCGATCGCTACGACGGCGGCGCCTTCCGCCAGGTCGGCTCGAGCGGCCTGTTCCTGCCCGCGATCTCGCTGGGGCTCTGGTGGAACTTCGGCGACAACATCCCGTTCGACTCCCAGCGTACCCTCCTGCGGCACGCCTTCGACCGGGGGATCACGCACTTCGACCTCGCCAACAACTACGGTCCGCCGTTCGGCTCCGCGGAGACGAACTTCGGCCGCATGATGCGCGAGGACTTCGCGCCCTACCGCGACGAGATCGTCGTCTCCTCCAAGGCGGGCTACGACATGTGGCCTGGGCCCTACGGCAGCCACGGCTCCCGGAAGTACCTCATCGCGAGCGCCGAGCAGTCGCTGCGCCGGATGAGCGTCGACTACGTGGACATCTTCTACTCGCACCGCGCCGACCCGGTCACCCCCATCGAGGAGACCATCGGAGCCCTCGACACCCTCGTCCGCCAGGGCAAGGCGCTCTACGTCGGCATCTCGTCCTACAGCGCCGAGCGCACCGCGGAGGCGGTCGCGGTCGCCGAGCGGCTCGGCACGCCGCTGATCATCCACCAGCCCGCGTACTCGATCCTCAACCGGTGGGTGGAGGACGGTCTGACCGACGCGCTCAAGACCGCCGGCATGGGGGCGATCGCGTTCACCCCGCTCGCGCAGGGACTGCTCACCGACAAGTACCTCGCCGACGGCCGCGGCGACCGTTCGCAGAGCCGGTCCTCCCTGCCCGACGGGCAGCTGAGCGAGAAGGCGCTGCAGACGCTGCGCGACCTGAACACGATCGCCCAGGACCGCGGGCAGACCCTCGCGCAGATGGCGATCCAGTGGGTGCTCCGCGATGAGGTCGTCACCTCGGCGCTGATCGGCGCCTCGCGCACTGAGCAGCTCGATCAGAACCTCGCTGCCCTCGAGGCCGCACCCTTCGATGCCGACGAGCTCGCTCGCATCGACGCGCTCGCCGGTGCGATCGACGTCGACCTCTGGGCGGAGTCGGCGAACGCGTGAGCGCCCTCTTCGACACCTCACGACGCGTGCACGTGCGCGCCCCCGGCAAGCTCAACCTCTCGTTCGAGGTGGGGGATGCCGCGGATGACGGGTACCACGACGTGGCATCCGTCTATCAGGCGGTGTCGCTGTACGAGGACCTCTGGGCAACTCACGCCGACGGCTTCACGATCGCCGTGACGGGCGACGTCGACGTCTCGGGTGTGCCGCTGGATGACACCAATCTCGCGGTCCGGGCCGCGAAGCTCGTGACGACGATGGCCGAGTGGGACGGCGGGGTGCACCTCGAGATCCACAAGGGGGTGCCGGTCGCCGGCGGCATGGGCGGCGGCTCGGCCGACGCCGCGGCCGCGCTCGTCGCGGTGAATGAGCTGATCGGTGCGGGGCTCACGCACGCCGAGCTGCAGCGGCTCGGCGCCGACCTCGGCGCGGACGTGCCGTTCTCGGTGCTGGGCGGCACCGCGGTGGGCACCGGCCGGGGCGACGAACTCGCGCCGGCGCTGGCCCGCGGCCGGTTCGACTGGGTTCTCGTCGTGAGCGACGGCGGACTGTCGACACCGCAGGTGTACCGCGAGCTCGATCGGCTGCGCGCCGAGGCCGACATCACGCCCGACCGCGCCGCCCCGAGCGTCGACCCGGCGGTGCTGCGTGCGCTGCGTGCAGGGGACGCCGAAGGGCTCGGTGCCGCCATCCGCAACGACCTCGAACTGGCCGCGGTCACGCTCATGCCCGAGCTCGCCCTCGTGCTCGAAGCGGGCAAGCGCCGCGGCGCCCTCGGCGGGCTGGTGTCGGGGTCGGGACCCACGGTCGCCTTCCTCGCGGGCGATGAGCGCCAGGGCGCCGACCTCGCGGCCGCGCTCGCGGGCGAAGGGCTCCGCGCCTTCCATGTATACGGCCCGGTCCCCGGCACCCGGGTGCTCTGAGCGTGCCCGCGGAGGGCCGTAGCCTGGGAGTATGAGCTCCCTCGACGCCACATTCCACACCGCCGACCTCGACGAGTCCCTCAGCGCATCCTTCGCCGCGCAGGGACTGCGCGTCGCGCGCGTCGGCGACGAGGACACGGCGGGGTCGTACGCGTGGACCGACGCGGTCGCGCGCGGCTTCCTCGACGGTGAGCGCAACGATGTGCAGCGGCGGACCGCGTTCGAGCTGAACGGGTACCGTCGCAAGATCGGGGTCTACGACGACGCCGGGGTGGATGCCGCGGTGCCGGTGGCCACGTTCGCCTCGTGGGGCGCGGAGCTCGCCGTCCCCGGCGGCACCGTGCCCGCCTGCGCCGTCAGCTCGGTGACCGTCGCCCCGACGCACCGACGCCGCGGCATCCTGAGCCGGGTCATGGCGAGCGAGCTGCTCACGGCCGCAGGCGCCGGATACCCGGTCGCGATGCTCACCGTGACCGAGTCGGGAATCTACGGCCGGTTCGGGTTCGCCCCCGCCGCGCAGGCCGCGCACTGGAAGATCGACGTGCGTCGCGCCCGCTGGAGTGGACCCGACGCGCCCGGACGCATCGATTTCATCAGCCGGGAAGAGGGTCGGCGCGTCGCACCGGCGCTCCACGACCGCGTGCGGGTGACGACGCCCGGCGAGATCGACATGCCCGGCGGGCACTGGGACCGGGCCTTCGGCACCCGCGCCGACGCCGAGAAGGCCGAGGCGCGCCGGGTCGTGCAGTACCGCTCGCCCGGTGGCGAGGTCGAGGGGCTCGCGATCTACACCGTCACCGAGAACCACGACGACTACGCCGCGTCGACGGTCACGATCGTGCAGCTGATCGCTGCGACGGATGCCGCGTACGCGGCACTGTGGAAGTTCTTCCTGTCGATGGATCTCATCGGCACGATCTCGGCGAGTGAGCTCTCGGTCGACGAGCCGCTGTGGTGGATGATCTCCGACCAGCGTGCCGCCACCATCACCGTCCGCGACCACCAGTACGTGCGGGTGCTCGACGTGCCGGCGGCGCTGCGTGCCCGCAGCTACGACGTCGATGACACGATCGCGCTCGAGGTCACCGACCCGCTCGGCATCGCGGACGGCGTGTTCGTGGTGACGGCGGGGGAGCAGGCCGAGGTCGAACCCGTCGACAGTGCGCCGGTCGGGGTGCCGCTCGTCCGACTCGGGGTGCCAGAGCTCTCCGCGCTCCTGCTCGGCGGCGTGTCAGCGGCGACCCTGGCACGGGCCGGGCGCCTGGAGACGGGTGATCCGGCGCGCATCGCCCGGGTGTTCGCCTCGACCACGACCCCGCGACTGAGCTTCTGGTACTGACCCCGGGCGGCGCAGGCGGGCCGTGCGAGGATACCGGCGTGGACCAGAGCCGGACGGAACTCGATGAGCTGAGGGCGCGGGCCTACGGTCCGGGCGCCGACATCGCCGCTGACCGAGGCGCGCTGGCACGGCTGCGGGAGTTGGAAGCGGCGGCACGGGCCGCCGCGAGGCCGGTCCCCGTCGCTGCGCCCGCGCAGCCCGCGGCTGTCGCGTCGGAGGCGATCATCGAATCCGTGCCGCCCGCGCCCTCGACATCGGCGTCGCCCGCACCGGCTGTGGAAGACGCTCTCGTCGCGACGGCACGGCCGGGGTGGCGCCGCTGGCTGTGGCCCGCGTCGGTGGTCGCCACGGCCGCAGTCGCCGTCGGCCTGACATACGCCGTCGGCGTCCCCGCCGCGTCGCAGCCCTCGCTCGACGAGGGGGTGCGGCTGGTCGACACCGTGCCGGCCGGTTCGGCTCTCGAATGGCCGGAGGAGCTCACGGGATGGGGATCTGTCGGACCGCGGTTCGAGTACCACGGGCTCGCGATCGCCGGCATATCGGCCGCTGACTTCGATGTGGGGGACCGCTGCCTGTCCATCCTCAGCGTCAGATCGATCGAGACCTACAACGACTCGGACGGGTTCGTCGGGCCGATGTTCGGTGGCTGCGGTGCGGGAGGATTCCCCGCCGCCGTGGTCTTCCGGGTGAGCGACGAGCTTCCGGCGGAGTTCCGAGAGCGGTTCCCTGCGGGAGCGGCCGTCCAGTTCGTCCTCGACGGCGAACGTCTGCGGGTCCTCACCGACGCCGACTGACGCCGGTTGCCGCCACCGCCCGCGTAGCCTGGAGTCGATGGCACATCTTCTCGGGGCCGAGGCCCTGCACCTGGAATACCCGACCAAGGTCGTCTTCGACGGCGTCTCGCTCGGGGTCGACGAGGGCGACCGCATCGGCATCGTCGGCCGCAACGGCGACGGCAAGTCGAGCCTCATGGCGATGCTCGCCGGACGCCGGGAGCCGGACTCCGGCCGCGTCACGGTGCGCGGCGGCGTCACGATCGGCGTCCTCGAGCAGGCCGACGTCCTGCCCGACGACCTGACCGTCAGCCGCGCCGTCGTGGGAGATGCCCCCGAACATGAGTGGGCCGGTGACGCCCGGGTCCGCGACGTGCTGGCGGGCCTCGTGTCGGACCTCGACTGGGATGCCGCCGTCGGCACGCTCTCGGGCGGTCAGCGCCGTCGCGTCGCGCTCGCGAGGCTGCTGGCAGGCGACTGGGACGTGCTCGCCCTCGACGAGCCCACCAACCACCTCGACGTCGAGGCGATCGCATGGCTCGCCGAGCACCTCAAGCGCCGCTGGGCGACCAGTTCCGGCGCGCTCATGGTCGTCACGCACGACCGCTGGTTCCTCGACGAGGTCTGCACCAAGACGTGGGAGGTGCACGACCGCATCGTCGAGCCCTTCGACGGAGGCTATGCGGCCTACATCCTGCAGCGCGTGGAGCGCGACCGGCAGGCCGCCGCCATCGAGGCGCGTCGCCAGAACCTCGCCCGCAAGGAGCTCGCGTGGCTGCGCCGCGGCGCCCCCGCACGCACGTCGAAGCCGAAGTTCCGCATCGACGCCGCGAACGAGCTCATCGCCGACGTCCCCGAGATCCGCGACCGCGTCTCGCTGCAGTCCCTCGCCGTCGCCCGCCTCGGCAAGGACGTCGTCGACATCCTGGATGCCGGCGTCGCCTACGACGGCCGCGACGTGCTGCGGCACGTGGAATGGCGCATCGCGCCGGGGGAGCGCACCGGCATCCTCGGCGTCAACGGCGCCGGCAAGTCGACGCTCCTCGGTCTCATCTCCGGCACCGTCGAGCCCACCAGCGGCCGCGTCAAGCACGGCAAGACCGTCAAGGTCGCGACCCTCACCCAGCGCATGGACGAGCTCGACCCGCACCTCGACGAGCCCGTGCGGGTCGTCGTGTCGCGCCTGCGCACGACGTACACGTTCGGTGCGGGCTCGAAGGCGCAGGAGCTCACTCCCGGCCAGCTCCTGGAGCGCATGGGCTTCTCCTCCGCGCAGCTGTCGACGCCGGTTAAGGACCTCTCCGGCGGCCAGAAGCGGCGCCTGCAGCTGCTGCTCATCCTCCTCGACCAGCCGAACGTGCTCATCCTCGATGAGCCGACCAACGACCTCGACACCGATATGCTCGCGGCCATCGAGGATCTCCTCGACTCGTGGGCCGGCACCCTCATCGTCGTCTCCCACGACCGCTACTTCATGGAGCGTGTCACCGATCAGCAGTACGCCGTCATGGGCGGGACTCTCCGTCACCTCCCCGGCGGAATCGAGGAGTACCTCCGACTGCGGCACGCCCAGCCGCAGGCGACGGGCGCCGTGCCCGCGCAGGCTCAGACGGCGACGGATGCCGCGCCCGTGGCATCCGGCCTCGTCGGCGCCGAGCGGCGCAGCGCCGAGAAGGAGCTGCAGTCCCTGGAGAGGCGGCTCGAGAAGCTGACGAAGCAGGTCGACGCGTCGCGGACGTCGCTCGCCGACCACGACCAGGCCGATTACGCCGGCCTCGGCGAGAAGATGAAGGCGATCAGCGCCCTCGAGGCGGAGATCGCCGAGGTCGAGGAGCGCTGGTTCGAGCTCGGCGAGCAGCTCGGCTGAGCGTCAGCCGGCGCGCGACGGCGCCTCACGCAGCGTCAATCCGGTGACGAACTCGCGCGGACGCCCCGTCAGCGGGTCGACGAAGCGCAGCTCGCGGGCGAGCAGCTGCAGCGGCCGGTCGGGGTCATCGGGGGATTCGTCCTCGAGCACGGGGTAGAAGCGGTCGTTCAGGATGCCGATGCCGATCGCGGCCAGGTGCGCGCGGAGCTGGTGCATCCGCCCGGTCCGCGGGCGCAGGAGCGTGTGGACGACCGGCAGCCCGGCGTGGGTGCCGGAGCTGAGACCGGTGGCGAGGTGTTCGATCCGCGTCTCGGAGTTCGGCTCGCCCTCGACCGTCTCCGCGACCCGCAGCCGGCCCTTCTCGCTCGACAGACGGCTGCGGACCACCCGCGGAAGCTCGGGGACACCGGCATCCGGCACCGCGGAGACCGCTTCGTAGACCTTTTCGACCGTCCGCTCGGCGAACATGCTCTGGTATGCGCCCCGACTGTCCGGACGCACCGAGAACATCAGAAGACCCGCCGTCACCCGGTCGAGGCGGTGGATGGGCGTGAACTCGGGCAGATCGAGGCGTCGCCGCAGGCGCACGAGTGCGGAGTTCTGCAGGAAGCCGCCGCCGGGGGTCGTGGGGAGGAAGTGCGGTTTGTCGATCACGACGAGGTGATCGTCGCGGTGCAGGATCTCCTCGGTCACAGGGAGCACGTCTTCGACGGGCGGTTCGCGGTAGTACCAGATGAAGTCGGCCGCACCCAGCGGGGTGTCGGGCGTCAGCGGCATCCCGTCGATGCCGACGACCTCGCCGCGGTGGAAGCGGGCGAGCAGCACCTCGGGATCGAGGTGCGAGAAGCGGTCGGTCACGTATGCCGCGATCGTCGGCCACGGACCGGTGCGCGGCACCCGCAGTCGCGTCGGGCCGACGCCGTCCCGGACGGGGAGCGGTGCGCGCATCGCCATCGCGGAATCAGGCGTCGAAGCCGAGGCTGAGCTTTCGCAGCAGCCCGGCCAGACGCTCGCGGTCGGCGAGGGAGAGCACCGACAGCAGCTCGGCCTCCGCATCGACCAAGCGGGTGATCGCCGCGTCGACGCGGTTGCGTCCCGACTCGGTGAGGGAGACGAGCACGCCACGCCCGTCGCCGGGGTCGGCGGCGCGCACGACCAGTCGGCGCTCGACGAGCCGGTCGATGCGGTTGGTCATGGTGCCGCTGGAGACGAGGGTCTGCTGCAGCAGCTGCTTGGGGCTCAGCCGGTAGGGCTCACCGGCGCGCCGGAGCGCGGAGAGGACGTCCCACTCCCAGGGCTCGAGCTCGCTGCGGCTGAAAGCCTCACGCCGGGCGCGGTCGAGGTGGCGCGAGAGGCGGTCGACCCGCGACAGCACCTCGAGGGGGGAGAAGTCGAGGTCCGGTCGCTGCGCGATCCACGCGCTGACGATCCGGTCGACCTCGTCGTGTTCGGGCGCCATCCCTCCATTATCGCCCGGTGGGCTCGAGGTCATGAGCGCCCGCCCCGCCCCCTCCCGCATGGCAGACTTGACGGGCGGTTCCCCCACCCGGGGCCCGCGGTCCGCCGTGGTGTAATGGCAGCACGACAGCCTTTGGAGCTGTGAGGTCTAGGTTCGAGTCCTGGCGGCGGAGCATGACCGAGAACTCGTTGGACTCCGGCCTCGCCGTCGTCATCCTCGCCGCCGGAGCCGGGACGCGCATGAAGTCCGCCCTTCCCAAAGTCCTCCACCGCATCGGCGGCCGCCCGCTCGTCGGGCACGTGCTCGATACCGCCCGCGACCTCGCTCCGGCTCACGTCGTCGTCGTGGTCCGCCACGAACGCGACCAGGTCGCGGACGCCGTCCTCGGAGTCGCCCCAGAGGTCGTGGTGGTCGACCAGGACGAGATCCCCGGCACCGGGCGCGCCGTCGAGGTCGCCCTCGACGCCCTCCCGGACTTCGCCGGCGACGTCCTCGTCCTGAGCGCCGACGTGCCGCTGCTGGATGCCGACACCCTCGGCGCCCTCGTGCGCGAGCATCGCGCCGCCCGCGCCGCCGCGACCCTGCTGAGCGCCCAGGTCGACGACCCGCAGGGGTACGGCCGGGTCATCCGAAGCGCCGACGGCACCGTGTCGCGGATCGTCGAGCAGAAGGACGCCGACGACGACGAGGCGGCCGTCCGCGAGATCAACTCCGGCGTGTACGTCTTTCGCGCCGCGGAGCTGCGCACCCAGCTGGCCCGCGTCGGCACCGACAACGCGCAGGCCGAGAAGTACCTCACCGACGTCGTCGGGCTGCTCCGCGAAGAGCGGCTGCAGGTCGCGGCATCCGTCGTCTCCGATGTCGCCCTCGTGCAGGGGGTCAACGACCGCGTGCAGCTGTCCGAGGCCGCACGCGCGCTGAACGCCCGCACGGTGCGGCGCTGGCAGCTCGCCGGTGTCACGATCCTCGACCCCGCGACCACCTGGATCGATGTCACGGCGACTCTCGCGCCCGATGTGACCGTGCTCCCGAACACGTACATCCTGCGGTCCACCGCGGTCTCGGAGGGCGCCACGATCGGGCCCGACACGAGCCTCGTCGACTGCGAGGTCGGCGCCGGCGCGACCGTGACCCGCACGGACGCCACGCTCGCCGTCATCGGCGCGGACGCCACGGTCGGCCCGTTCGCCTACCTCCGCCCCGGCACCGAGCTGGGTGTGAAGGGCAAGATCGGCACCTTCGTCGAGACGAAGAACTCGACGATCGGCGCGGGCAGCAAGGTGCCTCACCTCTCGTACATCGGCGACACCACGATCGGCCGGAACGTGAACCTCGGTGCCGGTGCGATCACCGCGAACTACGACGACATCACCAAGCACCGCACCGAGATCGGCGACGAGGTGCACTCCGGCTCGCACAACGTCTTCGTTGCGCCGGTTAGGATCGGAGATGGCGCCAAGACAGGTGCCGGAGCGGTGATCCGCAAGGATGTGCCCGCCGGCGCTCTCGCCCTGAACGTCACCCCCCAGCGCAACATCGAGGGCTGGGTCGAGACCAACCGACCGGGAACCGGAGCTGCGGAAGCCGCCGCCCGGGCCCGGTCCGCACAGAAGGCGGACGATGGGTCGCAAGAAGCAGCAGACGGTTGACCTGGACGCCGAGCGCGGCATCGCGCCCGGCCTGGTCGCGAAGACCAAGAAGCGTCTCGTCGTCGCGTCGGGTCGTTCGCACGAGGAGCTCTCTGCCGAGGTGGCAGGCGCGCTCGGCACGCAGCTCGTCCCCACCGAGCACCGCACCTTCGCCTCCGGCGAGATCCTGACCCGTTTCGAGGTCTCGATCCGCGGCTGCGACTTCTTCCTCGTGCAGTCGTTCGGTCCGCCGGTGAACGAGTGGCTCATGGAGACCCTCATCATGCTGGATGCCGCCAAGCGCGCGTCCGCGAAGCGGATCACCGTCGTCGCGCCGTACTTCCCGTACTCGCGGCAGGACAAGAAGGGCCGCGGCCGCGAGCCGATCAGCGCCCGCCTCGTCGCCGACCTGTTCAAGACGGCCGGCGCCGACCGCGTGATGAGCGTCGACCTCCACGCCGCGCAGATCCAGGGCTTCTTCGACGGGCCCGTTGACCACCTCTTCGCCAAGCCCGTCCTCCTCGAGCACTTCGAGAACACGCTGTCGGCTGACGACCGGGCCAAGCTCACGGTCGTCTCGCCCGACACCGGCCGGGTCCGGGTCGCCGACACCTGGTCGGACAGCCTCGGCGCCCCCCTCGCGATCATCCACAAGCGGCGCGATCCGAACGTGGCCAACCAGGTCACCGTCAACGAGATCGTCGGTGACGTGAGCGGTCGCGTCTGCCTGCTGGTCGACGACATGATCGACACCGGCGGCACGATCGTCAAGGCGGCGCAGGCCCTCAAGGCGAATGGCGCCGAGCGCGTCATCGTCGCCGCGACCCACGCGATCTTCAGCGACCCGGCCGCGGAGCGGCTGCAGGACGCGTCCATCGACGAGGTCGTCGTCACCGACACGGTGCCGCTGCCTCCCGAGAAGCGCTTCCCCGGGCTCACGATCCTCCCCATCGCCCCGCTCCTCGCGCGGGCGATCAAGGAGGTCTTCGAGGACGGCTCGGTGACCAGCATGTTCGACGGCGCCGCCTGATCGGGCATTCCATGGCCTCGCCGCACTCCGACTCCGACTCCGACGCGGGCACCGGCGCCCCGTTCTCCCTCCCGATCGACGACGTCGAGGCGCTGCTGCGCACGGATGCCGGCGGACTGACCTCCGACGACGCCGCCGCCCGGCTCCGTGAGCACGGGCGCAACGAGCTTCCCGAAGCTGCGCGGACGCCCGCCTGGCGCCGGTTCCTGTCGCACTTCAACGACATCCTGATCTACATCCTGCTGGCCTCAGCCGCCATCAAGGCGGTCATGGGGGATTGGCTGGAGTTCTGGGTGATCGTCGCCGTCGCCGTCATCAACGCGGTGATCGGCTTCGTGCAGGAAGGGCGTGCCGAGAAGGCTCTCGCCGGCATCCGCGGGATGCTGTCGCGCGAGGCGGCGGTCCGCCGCGACGGCGCCTGGATCACGATCCCCGCCGCGGAGCTCGTCCCCGGCGACATGGTCCGCCTCGCGCCCGGCGACCGGGTGCCGGCCGACCTGCGCCTGACTCAGGCGGTGCAGCTGCGCATCGACGAGGCCGCCCTGACGGGGGAGTCGGTGCCCTCGTCGAAGCAGACCGAACCCGTCGACGCGCATGTCGGCATCGGCGATCGCCGGTCGATGGCCTATTCGGGCACGATTGTCTCGGCCGGCCAAGGGCGCGGCATCGTCACCGACACGGGGGCTTCGACCGAAATCGGCCGCATCCAGGAGCTGGTGCAGGATGCCGGGTCGCTGCAGACCCCACTGTCGATGCAGCTCGGCAAATTCGGCAAGGTGCTGACCCTGGTCATCCTCGGGATGGCCGCGGTCATGCTGCTGATCGGCCGCTACGTGCACGATCTGCCGTTCGACGACCTCATCTCCGCGGCCATCGGGTTCGCCGTCGCGGCCATTCCCGAGGGTCTCCCAGCCCTCGTCACGATCACTCTCGCCATCGGCGTGCAGCAGATGGCGCGTCGCCACGCGATCACCCGGAAGCTCCCCGCCGTCGAGACGCTGGGCTCGGTCTCCACGATCTGCTCCGACAAGACCGGCACCTTGACGAAGAACGAGATGACCGTGCGCACGCTCGTCACCCCGATCGGGCATTACGAGGCGACCGGGCTCGGGTACGACCCCGACGGGCGCATCATCGACGCCGACGGCGACGAGGCCTCCAGCAGCGACCTCGCCGCCCTCCTCGCCGTGGCGACGCTCTGCAACGACGCGCACCTCGTCAAGGACGGCGACCGCTGGAGCCTTGTCGGCGAGCCGACGGAGGGCGCCCTGAAGGTCGTCGCGATGAAGGGCGGCGCGTCGAGTGCCGGCACCACCCGCCGCGATGTCGTGCCGTTCGACTCCGCGCACAAGTTCATGGCGACGCTCAACGAGTCCGATGACGGTGCCCGCGCGATCCTCGTGAAGGGTGCCCCCGACCGTCTCCTCGCCCGCGCGCTCACGCAGCGGGGCCCCGACGGCTCCGAGCCGCTCGACCGCGTCCGCTGGGAGAGTGAGGTCGACGCGCTCAGCGCGCAGGGTCTCCGCGTGCTCGCCGCCGCCCGCAAGGCCACGCGTGCCGAGCACGTCGAGGCCGGCGACCTCGTCGACCTCGAGTTCCTCGGGCTGTGGGGCATCGTCGATCCGCCCCGCCCCGAGGCGATCGACGCCATCGCGGACTGTCACGCCGCCGGCATCCGGGTGAAGATGATCACCGGCGATCACGCCGGCACCGCCGTCGCGATCGGCCGCGAGATGGGGCTCGTCAGCGACGAGCGCTCCCGCGTGCTCACCGGTCCCGAGCTGGAGGAGCTCAGCCAGACGCAGCTCGCCGAGGTCGTCCGCGACGTCGACGTGTACGCCCGGACGAGCCCCGAGCACAAGATCCGCATCGTCCGCGCCCTCCAGTCGCACGGCGAGGTCGTCGCGATGACCGGCGACGGTGTCAACGACGCGCCCGCGCTCACCCGCGCCGACGTCGGGATCGCGATGGGCATCAAGGGCACCGAGGCGACGAAGGAAGCCGCGGAGATCGTCCTCGCCGACGACAACTTCGCCACGATCCGCAGCGCCGTGCGCGAGGGTCGCCGGATCTACGACAACCTCCGCAAGTCGGTCGTCTTCCTGCTGCCCACCAACGGCGCTCAGTCGCTCGTCGTGCTCGCGGCCGTGCTGTTCGGCTTCACGCTGCCGCTGTCGCCGGTTCAGGTGCTCTGGGTGAACATGGTCACCGGCGTCACCCTTTCGCTCGCCCTCGCCTACGAGCCGGCCGAGCGCGGCATCATGACGCGCCCGCCGCGCCCCTCGGGCGGGTCGATCATCTCCCGACGCGAACTCGGGTTCGTCCTCGCCGTCTCGCTCGTCATCGGCGGGGTGACCCTCGCCGTGTTCGGCTGGGCGCTGGCTGCCGGGGCCGAGCTGGCGGTCGCGCGCACGATGGCGGTCACGGTGCTCGCGTTCGGGCAGCTCGGGTTCCTCCTGAACTGCCGGTTCCTCTCCCGATCGAGCCTCACGCCGGCCGTTCTCCGCGGCAACCCGATGGTCGGTTGGTCGGCGGCGGCGCTGCTCGTGCTCCAGCTCGCCTACACCTACCTGCCGCTGCTGAACGGACTGTTCGACTCGCGCCCGCTCAGCCTGCTGCAGGTGGGTGTCGCATTGGCGGCGGGTGTCGTCGTGTTCCTGGTCGTCGAGCTGCTGAAGCTCGGCGTCCGCCGCCCCGTCACGGCTGCCGCATAGACGGGGCAGAGCCTGCGCTCGGCCGTGACCGTAAGCGTGAGTGCGTTCGCCCCCACCCCCGAGGAGCCTTCGATGAGCCGCCCCGCCCTCTCCCGTCCCGTCCGCGTCGGTGCCGCCGCGGCATCCGTCGCCGGTCTCGTCCTGCTCGCCGGGTGCGGCGCCGAGACGGAGAGCCCGGACGCGGCCGCCGAGCCCGTCGCCCCCGGAGCCGACTACGCCGACGGCACCTACACCGCCGACGGCTCGTATGCGACACCCGAGTCGGTCGAGACGATCACGGTGACCGTGACGCTCGAGGACGACGTCATCACGGACGTCGAGGTCACCGGCAACCCCACCAAGCGGGAGTCCGAGCAGTATCAGAGCAAGTTCATCGGGGGCATCTCCGCGGAGGTCGTCACGC
>NZ_JBHWTD010000077.1:0-19979 GCF_043427715.1 Microbacterium sp.
TTTGTGCTCTGCTCGCCGCCGGCGACGCGGCGGGCACCGGCCGCGCCCGGCCCGAGGGCGCCCAGGTGAAGGTCAACATGCTGCTGCGTCGCCTGCCGCGCCTGCACGACAGCACCGTTGCGCCGGAGGCCGCATTCGCCGGGACGTTCCACATCAACGAGACGCTGACCCAGCTGGATGCCGCGCACGCCCGTGCGGCGGGAGGTGGCATCCCCGATCCCCTCCCCGCCGAGATCTACTGCCACTCCCTCACCGACCCGAGCATCCTCGGACCGGAGTTGCAGGCCGAGGGCGCGCAGACGCTCACCCTGTTCGGCCTACACGTTCCGCACCGTCTCGTCGCGGAGGGTCACGCCGACCGCGACGCGCTGCTCGCGGCGGCGCAGCGTTCCCTCGACTCTGTGCTCGCCGAGCCGATCGCCGACGTCGTCTACGAGGCGCCCGACGGCACGCCCTGCATCGAGGCGCGGACAACGGCCGATCTGGAGGCGTCGCTCGGCATGGTCGGCGGCGACATCTTCCACGGCGACCTCGCGTGGCCGTGGGTCTCGGACGACGCACCGCTCGAGACCCCCGCGCAGCGGTGGGGCGTCGGCACCCCGCACGAACGCGTGCTGCTGTGCGGGTCGGGCGCACAGCGCGGCGGCGCCGTCAGTGGCATCGGCGGCCACAACGCCGCCATGGCCGCGCTGGAGATGCTCGGCCGCTGACGCGAAACCCCGCCGCAGCCGAGGCTGGGGCGGGGTTCGACGCGTTCGACGCGGGCGGCGCCGGCGCGATCAGGGCTGCGGCGGCGCGGGCGGCATCGGCGGCGCGTCGGAGTACCCGGGCTGCGACGGCCAACCGGTGTAGTACGCGTTCCAGTCGGGGGTCCCATCGGGCATCACCGGGAGCGGGGTGCGCCCATCGGCGTACGTCGGCCAGGCCTGCTGCTGCGGAGCGTACTGCGGTGAGCCGTACCCCTGCGGGTACTGCGCGTAGCCCTGCTGCGCGTGCATGTGCGGGTCGATCGGCTGCGTGTACGCCGGGTTGGCGCCGGCCGGTCCATAGGGCGCAGGCTCCGGGCGGGGCTTCTTCGGCGCGAAGAGCGCGTTCACCAGCGGCAGCAGGATCGTGCCGACGGCGATGAGGATCGCGAGCGCCGTCACGATGCGCCAGTAGATGGGGAGGAAGTCCCAGAACTCCGCGGTCACGAGCGGGATGATCAGCATGACGGCGAGGATTCCGAGAAGGCCGATCGTCACGTAGGCGACAACGCTCGTGAAGGTGGTCTGGTAGCGCGCGTAGGCCTTCGAATACAGGACGACGTGCAGGAGAGCACCCTGCAGCACGAGGACGATCACCAGGAAGCTGAAGAAGCGACCGACGCCGTAGCCCGAGCCGTGCTGGCCGTAGGGCAACCAGATCAGCAGCGCGCCGATCAGCAGCGCGACAACCCAGGTCACCATGCTCGTGATGGTCAGCCACGTGGGGCGCTTGGGGGCGAGCGACGATTCGAGCAGCGCGATGCCCGCGAAGCCGACCAGCAGCAGGATCGTGAGGAACGCGCGGCCGACGACGCCGCTGCCGTCACCGATGAGCACCCAGACGACACAGACCAGCGCCGCAGCGATCAGGGCGCCGATCGCGATCCAGATCGCGACGCGGAAGATCTTGGACGAGTCGGGGGATTTGATCGGTGCGCTCATCATCTGTCCCTTCGGCGGGCGGCGCCCGCAATCGCCCCCATCCTCTCAGACCGTGCCGACGCGAGCGCGGTCTCCTCCCCCCATTGACAGACCTACGCTGATGCTGTGGAAGACGAGTACCGCGTACCCCGGATGGACGAGCAGCAGTCCCGTGCGTGGCTCGCCCTCGTCTGGACGACGCAGCTGCTCCCCGCCGCCCTCGACGCGCAGCTGCAGTCCGAGTCGGGCATGACCCACTTCGAGTTCATGGTGCTGAGCGCCCTGCAGCAGTCCCCCGCGTCGACTCTCCGGACGACCGATCTGGCGGATGCCGTGAACGCGACCATGCCGCGACTGTCGCGCGTGGTCGGCAAGCTCACCGACCGCGGGCTCGTCGAGCGCGGCGACGATCCCACCGACGCCCGCGTCGTGACGGTGCGTCTCAGCGGTGAGGGACGGCGCGCGCTCGTGCGGGCGGTGCCGTCGCACATCGCGCTCGTGAAGGAACTGGTGATCGACCGGCTGACGCCCGACCAGCTCGGCGCGCTGACGACCGCGCTCGAACCGGTCGTCGCGGCCCTCGACCCGCACGAGCGGGTGCTGCCGCCCTCACGGCGCGACTGATTCAGCGCGAGAGCACGTCGTCGATGTCGGCGCCGGGCAGCCCGACGGTCACCTGCGTGCCCCACGGGTCACGCAGCACGATGTCCCGGCCGCTGTCGGCGAAGGCAATTCTGTGGTGGACGAGCCGGGATGCCAGGGCGTCGAGGTCTTCGCGCGCCGGCACCGTGATGGCGACGTCACCGAGCCCGAGCGCGGCGGCGCGAGGGCCCGCCCCGGCGCTGTTCCACGTATTCATCGCGACGTGGTGGTGGTATCCGCCGGCGGAGGCGAACAGGGCGCCCGGGTAGGTGTCGACGGTCGTCTCGAAGCCGAGCGCGTCGATGTAGAAGGCGCGGGCGGTGGGGATGTCGCCCACCTGCAGGTGCACGTGACCGACCTTGCCGGCGGCACGCCCGACGCCCGCGAGCGTCTGCTCGGTGAGGTTCTGCTGGAGGTACGCGTTCGGGTCGAGGTAGAGGGTGCCCATCTGCAGCCCGCCGCCCGCATAGCTCCACTGATCCCGGGGGCGGTCGACGTACAGCTCGATGCCGTTGCCTTCGGGATCGGTGAAGTAGAATGCCTCGCTGACGAGGTGGTCGCTCGACCCGCTGAAGCGGCTGCGGGGGTCCTGCGCGGCGCGGTAGACGGTCGCGGCGAGCGCGGCGGCATCCGGGAACAGGAAGGCGGTGTGGAACAGGCCCGCCTGGCGTGGGTCGACGGCGGGCAGGCCCGGCGTGCCGACCAGGCGCACCATGGGCGTGCGACCGCGGCCGAGCACGCGGTGCACCTCGCTGCCGCGCGAGCGCTCTTCGAGCGGCTCGAGGGCGAGCGCGCCCGAGTAGTAGGAGGTCATGCCCTCGAGGTCGCCCACACGCAGGGTCACCGCGTCCATGTCGGTGGCGGCGTTCAGCGTCGCGTCGGAGACCTCGGCGGTCGAGATCGCGGCGGCTTCCGCAGTGGTGTCCGTCATGGGATGCTCCTGTCGTGGGGTTCTGTTGTACCTACAACTGAATCGGTCGGCAATCCATTCCCGCTTCAGCGAACCTGCGCATCGTGGAGCACCTGAAGGGTGTGCGCGGCCATCGCGTCGGCGCCGAAATGGTCGTCAGCGGTGATCGCGACCACCGCGTCGCCGGAGAAGAGGAGCATCTGCCCGTACGCGCCGTGCAGGCGCCAGCCGGGTCCGGGTCCGTCCCAGCCCGCGAGCGCATAGCGCTGGTATCCCGGCGAGGTGAGTGCCGGCATCCACCCCGTGTGCATGGCGTCGACGACGCTCGCCGGGACGCGGGTTCGCGCTTACGAGGCGACGAGCTCGCTGCGCACCGGCTCGCGCGGCGGGATGACCGTGGGGTGGGTGCCCGCCATGCGCTCGAGAACGCGCACGACCTGGCAGCTGTACCCGAACTCGTTGTCGTACCAGACGTAGAGCACGAGGTTCACGTCATCGGCGATCGTGGCGAGGCCGTCGACGATGCCCGCGCGGTGCGACCCGACGAAGTCGGTGGACACGACCTCGGGCGACTCGACGTAGTCGATCTGCTGCCGCAGCTCGGAGTGCAGCGACACGTGACGGAGATACTCGTTCACCTCCTCCTTCGTGACCGGCCGGTCGAGCGTCAGGTTCAGGATCGCGAGGGAGACGTCCGGCGTGGGGACGCGGATGCTCGACCCGGTCAGCTTGCCCTTCAGCTGCGGCAGCGCCTTGGCGACGGCCGTTGCCGCACCCGTCTCGGTGATGACCATGTTCAAGACAGCGGAACGACCACGTCGGTTTCCCTTGTGGAAGTTGTCGATGAGGTTCTGGTCGTTGGTGAACGAGTGAACCGTCTCGACGTGTCCGCGCTGGATGCCGTACGCGTCGTCGAGCGCCTTCAGGACCGGGGTGATGGCGTTGGTGGTGCACGACGCGGCCGAGAGGATCGTGTCGGTCGATTCGATGGTGTCGTCGTTGATGCCGTGGACGATGTTCTTGATCGGCGTCTTGCCCGGAGCAGTGAGGAGCACGCGGGAGGCGCCCGGGCTCTGCAGGTGCCGGCTCAGCCCGGCCTCGTCGCGCCAGCGGCCGGTGTTGTCCACGACGACCGCGTCGTTGATGCCGTAGGCGGTGTAGTCGACGGTGGAGGGGTCATCCGAGTAGATGACCTGGACGCGCACCCCGTTGGCGACGAGCACATCGTTCTCGTGGTCGACGGTGATCGAACCGGGGAAGGGTCCGTGGACGGAGTCCCGGGCGAGCAGGCTCGCCCGCTTGTCGAGGTCGTTGTCGGATCCGCGTCGCACCACGATGGCGCGCAGGCGCAGGCCGTGCCCGTTGCCGGCGTGGTCGATCAGGATGCGGGCGAGGAGGCGTCCGATGCGGCCGAAGCCGTACAGCACGACATCGGTGCGCACGTGCTCGGGCGAGGTGATGCCCGCCAGCAGGGTGGCGAGGTCGTCGGGGTTCTCATCGGTCAGCGCAAGGGTCACTCGCGCGATGTCGATCGACGCGGGGGCAGGCTGGGCCGCCAGCAGCGCCTGCAGCACCTCGAGCGTGTGATCCAGCGTCACGGCGTGGTGGCCGAGCTCCGCGGCCCGGTCGTGCACCGCGATGATGCCGATCGCGGGCAGGTTGAGCAGGCGGTGACCGTGGATCGACGTCACGACGCCGTAGTCGCGGTACAGCCTGCCGATGAGCGGGATGAGGGCCTCGGCGAGTTCCTCCCGTCGCACCCATTCGTTCCTGTGCGTGTCGAAGGAGAGGTTCGTCACTGTGTGCCCTTCAGTCGGCGTTGAGGCAGAAGGATCGCGGCGTGTGGGTACGTCGCGCTCGGCCGAGAGGCCCGGAATCTCGTGTCGGGACGGGATTCCGGGCCTCTGGTGTCCGGTGGCGAGTGAGGGATTCGAACCCCCGAATGCAATGCAGTCTGATTTACAGTCAGATCCCTTTGGCCGCTTGGGTAACTCGCCAGGTGCGCACCCGACCGGCTTGTACAGTCGACCGGAGGCGCGATCACCTATCTTACCCTCCCGATCGCGCCTGCAAAAACCAACGGGTCAGGCGGCTGTGGCGACCCGCTCGACGAACGATTCGAGGCGGTGTCGCGTGCCGTCGATCCGCCGGTCGACGCTCGCGCGGATCTCGCTCGGCGCCAGGGGACCTGCGATCCGCACGTTCTCGTGGCAGGTCAGATCGGCGCAGACGTAGGTGCCGACGCTGTCGCCGCGATCCCCGGCATCCCCTGTCTTGCGAGCGGTGAACATCGCGACCTGGTTGCCGGGCTGGAGGGTGTGACAGATGTTGCACATCGCCGATTGTCCCGACGATGATCCGGATGCCGCGCGCAGCACGATTCCGGTGGGGGCACCCGCCAGCTCCGCGACGATGTACCCGCGACTGCGGGTCGTGGGGTCGCGCCAGGCGAGGAAGTCGAGGTGGTCCCAGTCGAGCAACGCGAAGTCGAGGGGCAGTTCCAGACGTTCTCGCTCGTCCCTCGTCGCATTGACGAGGACGTCGCGCAGCTGGTGTTCTGTCAGCGGCCGCATCCGGTCAGTCTACGAACGGAGCGCAGGGCGGGGGCCGCGCTCAGCCGAGGAACGGCACGAAGACGAACGCGGCGAGGATGACCACGAGCACGCCCACGGCGGTGCCGACGATGGGCCACACCAGCGCACGTCGGCGGATGACGCCGAAGATGATGCCGACGATGCCCGCGAGCATGCCGATGAGGCCGCCGATCACGAGCACCGGAATGGTGATGATCAGCAGCCAGCCGTAGTTCGCATCGACGCTCAGCGCCAGGATGAGCGCGATCGCCGACGGCAGGACGGAGATGACCTCGACGACGACGGCGCCGATGCCCCACGCTCGCTGGGCGGTCACCGGGACGGTCTGCGTTGTGCTCACGCCGTCAGCCTAGGGCGCGACGGTGTGCCACCTCGTTAGACTCGGCGCATGGCTGACAGCTCATTCGACATCGTCTCCAAGATCGACCGTCAGGAAGCGGACAACGCTCTGAACCAGGCCCGCAAGGAGGTCGAGCAGCGCTACGACTTCAAGGGCACCGGCGCCTCGATCGAGTGGAGCGGCGACTCGATCCTCATCAAGGCGAACAGCGAGGACCGCGCGAAGGCCGTGCTCGACGTCTTCCAGTCCAAGCTCATCAAGCGCGGCATCTCACTGAAGAGCCTCGACTCGGGTGAGGCGCAGCCCTCCGGCAAGGAGTTCCGTCTGGTCTCGACCCTCAAGGAGGGCATCTCGAGCGAGGACGCGAAGAAGATCAGCAAGATGATCCGCGACGAGGGCCCCAAGTCGGTCAAGGCGCAGATCCAGGGCGACGAGCTGCGCGTGCAGTCGAAGTCACGCGACGACCTGCAGGAGGTTCAGCGCCTGCTGAAGGCCGCCGACCTCGACGTCGACCTTCAGTTCGTCAACTACCGCTGAGACGCAGCTTTCCTCACGCGAGCCCTCGCAGGATGAGGTGCCAGTAGACCTGCGGCAGGATGTGCCGGTCGAAGATCCACGTCAGGCGGCGCTCGCGATACAGCGTCTTCCAGAACGGCACCGTGGGCTGGAGCCGATCGTCGCCGTCGAACTCCGCGAAGACGACGGTGCGACGGCTGACCGTAACGGGCGTCACCGTGTACCCGTCGTACACCGCACTCAGCCGGCGTCCGGCGAGCGCGTCCGCGTGGTTCTTCGCGAGCGTCTGCGCCTGTTTCCGGATCGCACCACCGGAGCGACGGGTGCGCACGGCGGCCGCATCCCCCAGCGCCCATACGTTCGAGTAGCGGCGGTGCCGGAGCGTCTGCGGATCGACGTCGACGAAGCCGTCGGCATCCGCGAGACCGCCTTCGGCGATCCACACCGCGGGTCGCTGCGGTGGAGCGGCATGGAGCAGGTCGTAG
The DNA here is from genome assembly GCF_043427715.1 of Microbacterium sp. Classification (GTDB taxonomy): domain Bacteria; phylum Actinomycetota; class Actinomycetes; order Actinomycetales; family Microbacteriaceae; genus Microbacterium. The sequence continues at coordinate 7,155 of NZ_JBHWTD010000077.1, forward strand.
GAAATGCTCTCCCGATGGATGCCGCGCCCGATGGTGACCTCGCGACGAGCGGCATCCACGTCGAGAAGGTCGAAGGAGAAGTGGGTCTCGATGCCGTACTCGTCGAGCTTGCGCTGCAGTTCTGCGGACACCGCCGGGTTGGCGGACGCCGACGGCTCCGGCGACACGAAGACGATCCGGATGTCGCCCGCGACGCCCTTCGCGCGCCACCACTCGGCAGCGAGGTACATCGGCTTCTGCGCGACCCCGGCCGCTGAAGCGGGCTCGGGGCACTGGGCGAAGACGACGGTGCCGCTCGTCAGGTCGCGGAGCGCGAGGGAAGCTTTCGCTGCGAGCGGGAGCGTGTAGTTCGAGATCCCGCGTTCATCGGCCATCGCCGCGGACAGCCCCGGCACCGCGTCCCAGTGCTGCTCGATGCCCGCGGCGACGATGAGGTCGTCGTAGCCGATCGTCTCGCCCGAGGCGAGCGTCACGGCGTTCCGCTCGGCGTCGACCGCGGTGACACTGCCGCGCACCCATGCGACGCCCTTCGGCGTGGCCTGGGCCTGCGGACGCTCAGCCTCCGACGCCCGTGCCGCACCGCCCGCGATGTGCGACTGCAGCGGCGCGTAGACGTGCGATGTCCGCGGCTCGATCACCGTCACCTCGAGTCCGCGGCGGCGCTGCAGCCGGCCGGCGATGGAGAGTCCGGCGTTCCCGCCGCCGATGACCACAACGCGGCGAGTCGGCGCCCCGGGCACGCTCATCCGCTTCACCATTCGTCGGACGGAAGACGCGAAATTGCTCATGCCGCGACGCTAGACACCGCCCTCGCGACCGTCCTCACCCTTTACATCCCGCCCGGGAGCCGGTAGCGCAGGAGAATGACGATGGCCCGGCCCCGCAAGGGACCGGGCCGTCGTCATGCCTGCTCAGAGAGTCTGGGCGAACGGGTCGAAGTCGACGGGAACGGCGGGCACCGGGGCGACGGTGCTCTCGATCTCGAGGTACTGACCGGTCTCAGCCGAGGCCTGCGCCGACAGCAGCACGTCGAGCACGTGGAAGCCGAGCTCGCCGGTCGCGACGTGCGGGCGGTCCTCGGCGATCGCGCGGACCATGTCGAGCACACCGAGGCCGCGGCCCACGACAGTCCCCTGCTGCTCGACGGCGATCCACTCCTGATCGGTCTTCATGCCGTCACGGAAGACGCCCAGCGGCTTCACGTACGACGTCTCACCCTCGAAGCGGTTCGGGTCGGGCAGGACGATCGAGCCCTCGGTGCCGTGGATCTCGACGACCCCGTGCCGCTCGAGCGCCGAGTCGAAGCTCAGCAGGTGCGTGCCGTGCTGGCCGCCCTCGAAGGTCGACAGCACCTGCACCGAAGACGGCACCTCGACGGGGAACGTCTCCCCCGCCCGCGGCCCCGTGTGGATCTGGCGCTGGGTGCGAAAGCGCGACCCGCGCGCGGCGACCCCGGCGATCGGTCCGAGCAGGCTCACGAGCGCCGAGAAGTAGTACGGCCCCATGTCCAGCAGCGGGCCGGCACCGTGGGCGAACAGGAACGCGGGTTCGGGATGCCACAGGTCGGGCCCCTGCGTCTGGAATGCGGTCTGCACGAACAGCGGCTGACCGATCACCCCCTCCGCGATCGCACGCTTGGCGGTCTGGAACCCGGGACCGAGGATCGTGTCGGGCGCCGAGCCGACGCGGACGCCGGCGGCCGCTGCATCCGCCAGCAGCTGACGAGCACCCTCGCGGTCGAGGCCGAGCGGCTTCTCGGTCAACACGTGCTTGCCGGCGGCGACAGCGCGCGAGGACACCTCGATGTGGGCCTGCGGGATCGTCAGGTTGACGACGAGTTCGACGTCGGGGTTCGCGAGCACGTCGTCGAACGTCCCCCACGACGGCACCCCGTGCTCGGCGGCCTTCGCCTGAGCACGCTCGGGGAGCAGGTCGCCGATCGCGACGACCTTCACGTCGGGGAACGAGGTGAGGTTCTCGAGATAGGTCTGGCTGATGACACCGGCGCCGATGACGCCGACTCCGACGGGACCGGTCATGCGACGAACCCGCCTTCGCGGAGGAACGCGTACGACGCGGCCACGTCGGCGAACACGTCGCCCGGGGCGTTGTCGTACTCGATGACGGCATACCGAATGGCGTCGTTCGCGCGCAGCGCGTCGGCCAGCGGCACCTCCCCGGTGCCGGCGTGACGCTGGTCGAGCGTGTCGGATCCGAAGTCGCCGGCACCCGGAGCCCACGGGTTCGAGGTCGGCACGACGCCATCCTTCACGTGCACGGCCGCGAGCCGCGCACCGAGTGAACGCACCAGCTCGGGCACGTCCTGACCGCCGGTGAGCGCCCAGAACAGGTCGAGCTCGAGCTCGACGCGCTCGTCGGTCAGCTCGACGAAGCGGGCATACGCGCTCTGACCGTCGACGTCGGCGACGAACTCCTGCGCGTGGTTGTGGTACCCGACGGTGAGGCCGAACTCAGCGGCCTTCTCGCCCGCGCGGTTGAGGCGCTCGGCGATGTCGGCGACGCCGTCAGCGGTGAGCCACCGCTCGGGGGCGACGAACGGGTCGATGACGGTCTTCATGCCGATGGTCGCGGCGGCTTCGAAGACCACCTCGGGCGCGGGAGTCGGGATCGCGCCGTCCGGCGTCCACAGCTCATCCGACAGCAGCGGGGCGTGTCCCGTGGGCGACGAGAGACCACTGGCATCGAGCGCCGCGCGGATCTCGGCGGGACGGCTGACGAAATCAAACGCCTCGACGTGACGCAGCCCGATAGCGGCGAGCTTGTCGAGCGAACCGGACATGTCGGCGCTGAACTCCTTGGCGAGGGAGTACAGCTGGACCGAAGCGAGTGGCAGAGCCATGGGTCTTCTTTCGTACGTCGTTGTCGGATGCCGCAGCGCGGCGTGACACGACGCTAGCACAAAACCTCCAAGTGGAGGTTTTTCTCCTTCACGGGCTACTCTGGCCCGGTGGAGCACGACGAAACCGCCGTCATCGGACGGCGCGGATCACAGCCGAAGGGCGTCGCGAGGCGCCAGGAGATCCTCGACCGCGCCATCGAGGTGTTCCGCGACCGCGGCGCCGACGGCACCTCGCTCCGCCGCATCGCGGAGGCGATCGGCATCTCCCACGCCGCCCTGCTGCACTACTTCGACTCCCGCGAGCAGCTGCTCGTCGCGGTGTACGCACACGCCGAAGCGAACCGCGCCGAACCCGCCGACCTCGTGCCGGGCATCGAGACGATGATCCACGCCGCCGTCCGCAACGTCGAGGTCCCCGGCCTGGTCACCCTCTACTCGACTCTCGTCGCCGCGTCGCTCGAAGGCGCCGGCGGTGTCGGGCGCGAGTTCTTCGCCACCCGCTTCGAGCGCCTGCGCGCCGAACTGACCGCGAGCCTGCGGTCACAGCAGGCTGAGGGCACGGTGCGTGACGACGTGCCGGCCGAGCACCTCGCGGCCCTCATCATCGCCGCGTCGGACGGCCTGCAGATCCAGTGGCTCCTCGAGCCCTCCGTCGGGCTCGAATCGACCCTGCGGACGCTCGGCGCCCTGCTGCGGCCACCGGCATGAGCGGCATCCGCTCAGTGGTGCATGCGCCGCACCGACACCCGCGCCGCGGCATACGAGCCGGACAGCACGCGGTCGGACATCTGACGCGCGTACGCCTCACTGAGGTAGCCGGCGCTGCCGTCCGACGCGATGACCTGATCCTTGTCGCGCAGCACCCAGCCCCACCGGCCGTCGCCGCGCTCGTACACAATGCGCTCCACCATGAGTGCACCCCTCGTCCCCGTGTGCGGCCCATGCTAGCGGCGGCGGCGTTCGCGGCGCACGCGGCGCGGGGTGATCGCCCGTGACCGGCTCCGCCCCGCGGCTCACACGCGGACTCGTCGTCGTCCTGGGCTTCCTCTCGGCCGTCGGCCCGTTCGCGATCGACATGTACCTCGCGTCGCTGCCGCAGATCGCCCGCGAGCTCGACGCCGCGCCCGCGACGGTGCAGCTGACGCTGACGGCGTTCCTCTTGGGCCTCGGTGTCGGCCAGCTGCTGCTCGGACCGCTCTCGGACATGTGGGGACGTCGACGGGTGCTCCTGCTCGCGACGAGCGCCTTCACCCTCACGAGCATCGCCCTCGTCGCGGCGCCGACCATCGAGGTGTTCATCGCCCTGCGGCTGGTGCAGGGACTGGCGGGAGCGGCCGGCGTCGTGATCGCCCGCGCCATCGCCGTCGACCTCAGCACGGGCCGCACCGCGGTCCGGGCCCTCAGTCTGATCGCGACGGTCGGCGGCCTCGGCCCCCTCGTCGCTCCCCCGGTCGGCGGACTGGTCGCCTCGTTCTCGGGGTGGCGCGGGGTGCTCACGGCCCTCGCGGTCATCGCCGTCCTGATGCTCGCGCTCGCCTGGCTCGTCGTGCCGGAGTCCCTCCCTCGCGAACTCCGCCACACCGGTGGGCTGCGCGCCATGCGATCGTCGTTCGCCCACTTCGCGCGGGACCCGATCTACCTCGGCTACACCGGTGCGTACGTCGCCGGGTTCGCGGGCCTGTTCGCCTACGTCGCGGCATCCCCCTTCGTCGCCCAGGTGATCCTCGGGATGCCGCCCTTCCTCTACGGCCTCGGCTTCGCCGGGGGCGGGGTCGCACTGCTCGTCGCGAACCTGATCAACGCGACCTACGCACCGCGCATCGGACCGGAACGGATGCTGGTGGTCGGCGCCGCGCTCGGCGTCGCGTCCGCGACGGTCATGACGGTCTCGGCGGCCACCGGCATCCTGTCGATCCCGCTCTTCCTCGGCTGCGCCTTCGCCACCATGGGGGCGGCGGGTCTCACATTCGGCAACGCGAACGCGCTCGGCCTCGCCCGGGCGACGCCCCGCAACCGCGGCGCGGGCGCGGCCCTCATGGGCGCGTCCCAGTTCGCGGTCGGCGCGCTCATCACCCCCGTGGTGGGCCTGTGGGGCGAGGAGACCGCGGTGCCGATGGCGTGCGTCATGCTCGTCGGCGCGCTGCTCAGCCTGACGCTCGGGATCGCCTCGAACCGCGCGAGCGCCCGATCGCACCCGTCGTGAGCCACCTTTCGAGCGCACGGTAGGCCTGCTCGCGAGGGCCCGGACGCGATAGGAAGAGGTCGTGGATGCCACCCTCGATCCGCGCGAGCGTGATGTCGCGCCCAATCCGGGTGGCGGCGCGGGCGATGTCGTCGACGACGAGCACCGAGTCGCTGCCGGTCATCTCAGCGTTCCACGCGAGCGGATTCGTCGACGCGGTCGACAGCATCACGAGGGTCGGAACACCCACGTCGATGCCCGCCGACACCCGACGGTGCCCCTCGACGATCGCGGCGAGCCAGCCCGGGTGCGTCGGGAATCCGCGCTCGGGCCGCCAATCCCGCCGGTAGCCGCGGACGGGCAGCGCGCCCACCTCGGTCTGCGCGCGGGTGTAGAAGCCGAGGTCGACGACGGGGTGCGCACCCAACGGATCGACGCGCGCCCGCATCTGCACGAGGGGCGACAGCGCCTGGCGACCGAGGGTGCCGATCTGCAGCTCGAGCCACGGGCTGTTGAGGACGAGCCCCGCGAGGCGCCCTTGGTGCCGCGATGCCCAGAGCGTGGCGGTGAGGCCGCCCGTCGAATGCCCCATCATCACGAGCCGACGCCGCGACGGCGCACCCTCGAGGCCGTGGCCCATCGCTTCGAGGGCCGTGGCGATGTCGGCGTCGTACACCTCGAGCGACGTCACGAACCCGGGCGTCTGGCCGGGGCGCAGGCTGCGGCCGTACTTGCGCAAGTCGAGCGCGTGGAAGCGCGCTCCGTGCGAAGTCCAGAACCGGGCGAGCTCGACCTGGAAGAAGTAGTCGGACCAGCCGTGCAGATAGAGGACGTCGACGTCGCGCAGCGGCCCCGTCAGCCGCGCGAGCGTCGGCGGCTCGAGGCGGACGAGCGTCGCGACGACCTCGCCCTCCTGGTCGGTGCCGAGGGGCAGCGTCAGGGACTGGAACGGACGCCCGATGACGTCCGTCTCCCACTCGCCGCTCATTGGAGCCTCACTCGCCGCGCGAGACCCGCACCATCTCGTCGCGATCGACGACCTTGATGCGCGCGCGCTCGGTGGGAGCGCCGAGCGCGATCTCGTGCTCGTCGAGTCGGTGCCAGCCGGCGAGGTCGGTCCAGGCGACGCCGCGCTCGGCGAGCAGAGCCGGGATCGACTCGTCGGAGGGGTCCTCCGGCGTCCACCACGAACCCTGGTCGTTGATCAGGTGACGGATGGTCTCCATCGCGTCGGACTTCGTGTGACCGATGAGCCCGACCGGGCCGCGCTTGATCCAGCCGGTCGCGTAGACGCCCGGCACCCGCTCGTTCGAGTCCTTCTTCAGGACCTGACCCTCGTGGTTCGGGATCACGCCGTGGCGCTTATCGAAGGGCACGTCCTTCAGCGGCGAGCCGAAGTAGCCGATCGCGCGGTAGAGCTGACCGATCTCGACCTCGCGCATCTCGCCGGTGCCGACGACACCGCCCTCGCCGTCGGGACGGGTGCGCTCGTACACGATCGCAGCGACGCGACCCTCGGCATCCTTCTTCACCTCGACGGGCTTGGCGTAGAAGTGCAGGTGCAGACGGCGGCTGGCCTCTCCCCCGGCGTTGTTGACGCTCGGGCGCTGGCGCCACGACTGCAGCACGCGGTCGATGACCATCACCTGCTTGTTGGAGGTGATCGCGGCCTTCGACGCCTCGTCGTAGTCGAAGTCCTCGTCGTAGACGACCATGTCGACGTCGCGCAGCTCGCCGAGTTCGCGGAGCTCGAGCGGGGTGAACTTCACCTGCGCGGGGCCACGGCGACCGAAGACGTGCACGTCGGTGACGGGCGACGCCTTGAGCCCGTCGTAGACGTTCGCGGGGATCTCGGTGGGCAGCAGGTCATCGGCGTGCTTCGCGAGGATGCGGGCCACGTCGAGCGCGACGTTGCCGTTGCCGAGGACGGCGACGGATGCCGCATCCAGCGGCCATTCGCGCGGGAAGTCGGGGTGCCCGTCGTACCAACTGACGAAGTCGGCCGCGCCGTAGGACCCCTCGGCGTCGATGCCGGGGATGTCGAGGTCGGCGTCCTTGATCGCACCGGTCGCGAAGATGACCGCGTTGTAGTGCTTCTTCAGGTCGTCGAGGGTGATGTCGGTGCCGAAGTGGACGTTGCCGAAGATGCGGATATCACCGCGGTCGAGCACATCACGGAGGGCGTTGATGATGCCCTTGATGCGCGGGTGATCGGGCGCGACGCCGTAACGGACGAGACCGTACGGGGCGGGAAGGTGGTCGAACAGGTCGATCGAGACGTCGAACTTCCGCTCGGCCTTCAAGAGGATGTCCGCCGCGTAGATGCCGGCGGGTCCTGCGCCGACGATGGCCAGCCGGAGCTTGGTCATGAGTGTCCTTTCCGAGAGCCCGTGAGGGCGTGACGAAGGTCGGCGATGCGCCGGAGTTCAGCTGGAGCGGTCGACCATGACCTCGGCGAAGCGCGTGAGCGCATCGCGCACGGGTCCGTCGGGCAGCGGCGCGAGGGCGGCGACGGCGCGGTCTGCCCACTCGTGGGCGAGCGCGCGCGTCGCCTCGGTGACGGGGTGCTCGCGCAGGGACGCGAGCGGACCGTCGAGGATCTCGGGGTCGGCGCCGTCGGAGATGCGCGCGACGCCGTGGTCGATCGTGGCCTTCAGCGCCTGCGAGGCGGGGTCGCCGGCGCGGCCGAGCAGCAAGTACGGCATGGTCGGGACGCCCGCGCGCAGGTCGGTGCCGGGCACCTTGCCGGTCTCCTCGGCATCCGCCGACAGGTCGATGACGTCGTCGAGCAGCTGGAAGGCAACGCCCACGCGCTCACCGAACTCGCGCACCGGGGCGGCGTACTCGTCGGGGGCGTCGGAGAAGACGACGCCGGTCTCGGCGGCCGCCGCGATGAGCGAGCCGGTCTTGTCGCTGAGCACCTGGAGGTAGAACTCGACCGGGTCATCGCCCGCCTGCGCGCCGACGGTCTCGTGCATCTGACCGAGCACGAGGCGCTCGAAGGTGTCGGCCTGCAGACGGATCGCCCGCTCGCCGATCGTCGCCATGAGCTGGCTGGCACGGGAGAACAGCAGATCACCGGTGAGGATCGCGACGCTGTTGCCCCACACCGCGTGGGCGCTGGGCACGCCCCGGCGGCGGTCGGCTTCGTCCATGACGTCGTCGTGGTACAGCGACCCGAGGTGGGTCATCTCGAGCGCCACCGCACCCGCGATGACGTCGTCGTTCACTCCCGAGCCGAGCTGGGCGGTGAGGATCGACAGCATCGGGCGCAGGCGCTTGCCGCCGGCCTCGTAGAGGTAGCGCGAGGTGGTGTCGGCGAGCGAGTCACCGACCTTCAGCTCGACGGCGAGGTGCTCCTCGACCCGCTCGAGTCCGCTCTCGACGGCGCTGAGCAGTTTCCGCAGTCGCGGTCCCGCGAAGATGCGTTCGGTGACGCCGAGCTGGCTCGTCAACGGCGAGCCCGGAATCACGGGTCGGGGGGTCATCCCTCCACCGTACCCGTCGCGCTCTCTTCGCGGTTCGCCGCCGTCGCCCCTTGCGCTGGGGCGGTGAGGGGCTTCCGACCGCGGTGCAGGGCGACGATGCCGAAGGTCAGGTCGCGATATTCGACCGACTCCCAGCCGGCGTCGCGGATGCGCGCGGCGAGCGCCTGCTGGTCGGGCCAATCGCGGATCGACTCGTTCAGGTAGTCGTAGGCGTCGGGGTTCGAGCTGACCGCGCGCGCGACCAGCGGCAGCACCCGGTCGTTGTAGAAGCCGTAGAGCGACCGCATGACAGGCGCCTGCGGGTGCGAGAACTCGCACACGACGAGCGTCCCGCCGGGCTTGGTCACGCGGAGCATCTCGCGCAGGGCCTTGTCGGGGTCGTTGACGTTCCGCAGCCCGAACGAGATGGTGACGGTGTCGAACTCCTCGTCCGCGAACGGGAGGGCCGTGGCATCCGCTTCGGCGAAGGTCAGATTCGGGATGCCGCTGTGCCGCCGGCGGCCTTCGGCGATCATCCCGGCGGAGAAGTCGGCGGCCACGACGTCGGCGCCCGAGCGGGCGAGCGAGACCGAGCTCGCGCCGGTGCCGGCGGCGAGGTCGAGGATCCGCTGTCCGCGGCGCGGTGCGATCGCACGGGTCGCGGCGACGCGCCACAGTTTGTCGTTGCCGAGGCTCAGCACGGTGTTCGTGCGGTCGTAGCCGGCGGCGACCTCGTCGAACATGCCGCTGACGCGCGACGGGTCCTTGCCCAGGTCGGCGCGGTTCGAGGAGTCACGGGAGGGCTGGTCGGTCACCGCTCGAGTCTACGTCGCCAGGCTTAGGCTGGAGGGGTGAGCTCCCCCACCCCGCGCCCTCTTCGGCTGCGGGCGACCACCCGCGAGATCGCAGCCGCCGACGACCTGCTGCCGTTCGCCGCTCCGCACGATCCGACCGTCTGGTCGCGCCGGGGCGACACGCTCGTCGGCGTCGGTGCCGTCGCGACGCTCCCCGAGGGGGCGGATGCCGCTGCCTGGTGGCGCGAGACGGCCGCGGCGGCGCAGGTCGACGATGCGGTCGGACTCCCGGGAACGGGGATCGTCGCGTTCGGGGCGTTCCCGTTCGACCCCGCCGCCTCGGCCGCGACGCCGGTGCTCACCGTGCCCGCCGTCGTCCTCGGGCGCCGCGGAGCGCGCGCGTGGGTGACGCACATCACGCTCGATGACGAGGCCGCCGAGGGGCTCCCGCCGCAGACCGGCTTCGGTCCGCACTGGTCCGCCACCGTCGGGCCCGGCTCCTGCAGCCCCGAGGGGTACCAAGACGCCGTGCAGGCGGGCATCGACGCGATCACCGCCGGAGAGGTCGCCAAGGTCGTCCTCGCGCGTGACCTCGTCGGCTCGGTGCAGGCCGGCGCCGACCTCCGACGCCTCGTCCGCGCACTCGCCTCCGCCTACCCTGACACCTGGACGTTCGCCGTCGACGGGCTCATCGGCGCGAGCCCCGAGACCCTCGTCACCGTCGCCGGGGGCACCGTGACCGCCCGCGTGCTGGCCGGCACCGCGGCGCGCGGCGCCGACGCAGACGAGGACACCGCGGCATCCCTCGCCCTCGCCACCAGCGCGAAGGACCTCGACGAGCACGGCTACGCGGTGCAGAGCGTGCTCACCGCGCTCCGCCCGCACACGAGCGCGCTCGTCGCCGAAGCGGAGCCGTTCATGCTGAAGCTCCCCAACGTCTGGCACCTCGCGACCGATGTCGAAGGCACCCTCGCCGGCGACGCCTCCGCCCTCGACCTCCTGGGCGTGCTGCACCCGACCGCGGCCGTCGCGGGAACGCCGACGGATGCCGCGCTGGCGGTCATCCGGCGGATCGAACCGTTCGATCGCGGCCGCTACGCCGGACCGGTCGGCTGGATCGACGGCAACGGCGACGGCGAATGGGCGATCGCGCTGCGCTGCGCGCAGTTCGACGTGCACGCGGCCGACGCCGACGGGATCCGCCTCACGGCGCACGCCGGTGCGGGCATCGTCTCGGGCAGCGATCCGGAGACCGAGATGCTCGAGACCCGGGTGAAGTTCCGCCCGATCGTCGACGCGCTGGCCTGACACGCGGGTCACTGTGCTCCCGGCCTGGCGCGCCGGGCCCGACGCGACGGCAATCAGGTCGCCGCGAGCCGCGCCTTCTCGGCCTCGACGTCGAAGTCAGCGGCGGGCCACTGCGGGTCGATGCGCTCGAGCGTGTCGAGGACGAGGGCCTGCACCGCGAGCCGCGCGTACCACTTGGCGTTCGCGGGGACGACGTGCCACGGCGCCCGCTCGGTCGAGGTGCGCTCGAAGACGGCCTGGTAGGCGTCCATGTACTGCGGCCAGAGCTTTCGCTCGTCGACGTCGCCGGGGTTGTACTTCCAGTGCTTGTCGGGGCGGTCGAGCCGCTCCTGCAGTCGCGCCTTCTGCTCGTCACTGGAGATGTGGAGCATCACCTTGACGACGTGCACGCCGTGATCGGTCAGCCGCTTCTCGAAGTCGTTGATCGCGTCGTAGCGGCGCTCGATCTCCTCCGGCGGCGCGAGCTCACGGACCCGGCCGATGAGGACATCCTCGTAGTGGGAGCGGTCGAAGACCCCGATGTACCCGGCCTTGGGGACCTCCTTCTCGATGCGCCAGAGGAAGTCGTGCTGCAGCTCCTCCTCGGTGGGCTTCTTGAACGCCTTCAGGTGCACGCCCTGCGGATCGGTCGCCCCGATGACATGCCGGACGATGCCCCCCTTGCCGGCGGAGTCCATCGCCTGCAGCACCAGCAGCGCTGCCGGGGCGTCGTGGTGGAGCCGGCTCTGCGCGAACAGACGCTCCTGCAGCTCGTCGAACTGCTCCGCGCCCGCCGCGAGGTCGTCCTGACCCTCGGTCTTGCCGCCCTCGTAGCCGGGCGTCGAGTCGGGGTCGACGTCCGCGAGCGAGAACCCGTCGCCGACGCGGAGGAGGCGGGCAGGGTCGTCCGACCAGTTCTTCTGGCTCTTCGCAGTCATGGAGCCATCATGCCCGCGGCGCGGGTTCGGGGCCAGGGTGCGGGCCCGGGCTCAGCGGGCGAGCGGGACTTCGATGATCTGGCGGCCGCCGACGGGAGCGGTGAGCGCCTGGTCGAGCGCGCCGCGGGTCGTGATCCGGACGTACTCCCAGCCGTAGGCTCGCGCGATCTCCTCGAGTCGCACCGTCTGCGGGGTGTACAGCACCCGGTCGAACGCATCGGGCCCGGCGACGCCGGCGACTTCGAGTCCGTCGAAGATCGTGCCGCCGCCGTCGTTGCCGACGATGACCTGGATGCGCGGCTCGTCCTCCGCCGGCGGCAGGAGCAGGGCGCCGACGTCGTGGAGGAACGCGAGATCGCCGAGCAGCACACGGGTGACGCCCGGTGTTCCCGGCTGCTGCGAGGCGACCGCGATGCCGACGCCCGTCGCGACGGTGCCGTCGATGCCGGCAAGACCGCGGTTGGCGTGGACGGGAACCTTCTTGCCGCCGAGGAGCTGATCGGCGACGCGCACGAGTCGCGACGACCCGAACAGGAGCCGGTCGTGCGGCCAGGTCGCGCGCCAGACCGCATCGACGAGCGTCGCACGGTCGAGCGGCGCACGGATCGCGCCGAGCTCGGTCGACATCGCCGCCTTCCGCGCGGCAGGGTCGGTCGAGGCCAGCGCGTGGACATCCGGGGCTTCGGGGCTCAGGTCGACGAGGTGGTCGCGGGACGCCCGCACCCACGCGCCGAGCCACTGCCGGTCGGCGGCGCCGTCGTCCAATGCGACGGCATCGACGGTCGAGGTGGCGCCGTTCAGGTTGAGAGGCTCCCCCGGCCCGCGGAGCGCCCAGACCTCGACGTCCGTGCGGGCGAGCAGGCGTGCGACCTCGCGGCTGAGCGTCGGGTGGCCGAAGACGACGGCGCGCTCGATGCGCCCGCCGAGGTCGGCATCCGAGAGCAGGGTCCGGTACCCGTGCACGAGGTGGCGACCGAACCGGGCGCCGCTGACGATCTCCGCGATGAGCGGAAAGCCGCCGGCGTGGGCGAACGCCTCGGCATCCGGCCCCGCATCGGCACCGGCCACGACGACGGTGCGCGGACCGCGCGGCAGCACGACCGGCGCGTCGGGGTCGCCCGGCACGTTGGCCGCACCGATACCGCCGCCGCCCTGGAAGTGCGCGCCCCACGATTCGCGAGGCTCCTCGGCATCGGGGTCAGGGGTCGCGGCCGCGCCGGCTGCGGCGGCCTCCGTGGTGGCGCTCAGCCAGTCGGGCAGCGCCCCGGCGAGCGGCTCGCGACAGGGCAGGTTCAGA
>NZ_JBHWTD010000078.1:0-3516 GCF_043427715.1 Microbacterium sp.
GGCGGCGGAGCCGCTGGGGGTGGGGAGGCACCGGCATCCGTCAGGGCGAACTGGACCAGCATGCGGCCGAGCCTCCCCCGTCCCGGCGGCTGATCGGCGATGTGGTCGGCGGCCTCGCCGCCGGCGGCGACGTGGTCCGCCCGCGTGGCGAGGGCGAGGAGCACGCGGCGGGGCATCAGCTCGACGAGGCGGCCGAGGCCGCCGGTCAACCGCTGCGCCGACACCACCAGGCGGACCCCCCGTTCCCGACCCCCGCGGACAACCTCCTCCAGCGAGTCGAGGGCCGCCGCGGCGTACTCGGACGGGAGCCGAGTCAGCAGGGTGTCGAGGTCGTCGAGCAGCACGGTGCACCCCCGCGGGGTGCCTGACAGCGTGTGCACCATGTCCCACGCGGCCTCGGGGTCGCTCGGGATCCGGACGGCGGTGGTCTGCGCCGCGATCGCGTCGAGCACTGCCGTGCGGCCGGAGCCCGCCGCTCCGACGACCGCGAGCGCGATGTCGGTCTCAGCCCAGCTGACCGCTCCCTGCCACTGCCGCTCCGGATCGTCTCCCATGCCGAGAATCACCTCGCCCGACTGCCGAAGCCCGGCGAGGTCGACGACCGCGGGCAGCGGCGGGAGCCACGGCCGCCGCGCCGGGGATGCGGATGTCCGGGCGACGACGCCGTCGAGGATGCCCGGCTCACAGCGCGCCACGCGCACCGGAACGGGAGCAGTGTCGCCGGCGCGGCGCACGAGCGCGACTCCCCGGGCGTGCGGACGCCCGGACAGCTTCGCGGCATCGTCCACTCCGAGCACCGTCCGCGAGTCCGCGGCATCCGTCACTCGGAGCGCGATCCGAAGCGGCGCATTCGCGAGAACGGCGTCGCGGAACACCCCCGTCGCGCGTTGCGCGGCCAGGATCAGGTGGATGCCGAGGGCGCGACCTCGAGCCGCGAGGTCGGCGAACAGCTCATGCAGGCCGGGGTGCGCAGCGACGAGGGCCGCGTACTCGTCGACCACGATCACGAGACGCCCGACGCTGTCGCCCGCTTCGGCGACGTCCCGGGCGCCGAGATCGGCCAGCTGCCGCTCGCGATGACGGACCTCCGCCCGCAGGCTCTCGATCGCGCGGAGTGCCGTCTGATCGTCGAGGTCGGTGAGCACTCCGGTGACGTGCGGAAGTGGGAGCAGGTGGTCGAATGTCCGGCCGCCCTTGAAATCGACCAGCAGGAACGCCACCTGCTGCGGCGTGTGGGTGGCGCACAGCGAGACCACCCAGGACGTCAGCAGTTCGCTCTTGCCGGCGCCCGTCACCCCGATGACGACGGCGTGAGGGCCGTCTGCGACCAGGTCGACCGCAAGCGGTTCCGCCGCGGCGGACGCGAATACGGCGGGCAGCGACGCGGCCGCACCGGGCGGGGCGGTCTCCCACAGCCGTTGGAGGGGCGGTGCCGCGTCGAGGCTCTGCCCGAGGGCTCGTTCGGCGCGGTCCGCGAGCATCGCCGCGAGCGCCTCCGCCTGCGACACGGCGACCGGCTCCACGGCGACGTCGTGGCTTCGGCCATCGAGGTCCAAGCGGGCCGTGGCCGGCCCGGTGAGGCGCAGCACCGCCCCGCAGCGCGGCGGAGGCGGATCGCCGTCGGCGACGGCGACGATCGGGATGTCGACGTCGGCGCCGACGAGGCCACCTCGTTCACGCACCTGCATCAGCAGGCCGGCCGGGGCATCGCGGTGAGGCGCGGCATCCGCCCACGCCGGCCCGTCCTCCCCGATGCGCACTCTGCCCGGAGGCCGGGCTAGGCACACCTGGAGAGCCAATGCGCGGACGACCGCGGCGGCCAGGTCCGGCGGCCCCACCACGGCGACCCCTGCGGTCAGGGGCACGACCACCGGCGCACGGTCGATCCGCGACGCGTCACGTCGCACCTCCCCGGCGGCGGGGTCTCCCTCGCCCCCGCCGATGCGGAGCGTGCTGAGGACCTCCCCCGATCCGACGACGAGGTTCTCGTCTCGATCGGTGACGGTGCGCCAGATCGTCTCCGGCCTGCGGAGGTATCCGCCGACGTCGGGATGCCGGGCCCACCTCTCGCTGCGCTCGGCGTCGTGCCGACGGTCGATCTCACCTCGCGCCTGTGCGAGGGCACGCGCGTTCTCCGAGCGCTCGCGGCGCCGGGTGCGCCGCGAGCCGCGCGCTGCATCGGCCATGGACGCCACCACGATGAGAGGACCGAGCAGCGTGAACAGCAGGGCGTACGCAGACCCTGTCACGACCCAGAGGACACCCGCTCCCACCATCGGGACGAGTGCGCTCAGGAGCGGAATCGGCGGACGCGGCGCCGGCGTGCTCGCACGCGGCAGGGTCACGGGTTCGTCGGTCGCGGAGAGGGGCGTCGCAGTCACCCGGCCAGGATCCGCTGCCGGGAGCGGGGCGCAGCACCCTCCGCCGGGCGCCTGTGGAGAAAGGCGGTCAGACCTCGTCGGTGGAGGAATCGGTGCGGGACACGTTGAGGACGATGATCGTCACGTTGTCGCGTCCGCCGTTCTCCAGGGCCGCTTCGAGCATCGCGTCGACGGCCTCGGCCGGATCCTCATGCTGCAGCAGGAAATGGAGGATGCCGTAGTCGGTGAGTTCCTTCGTCAGACCGTCGCTGCAGACGACGAATCGGTCGCCGTCCTGCACCTCGAGCCGCACGTAGTCGGGCACGACACCGTCACTCGGCCCCACCGCACGGGTGATGACGTTGCCGTACGGGTGGTTCTCCGCCTCCTCCGGACTCAGCCGACCCGCGGCGATGAGCTCCTGGACGACGGAGTGATCGGTGGTGACCTGCGCGAGCGCACCGTCACGGAACAGGTACACGCGGGAGTCGCCGATATTGAGGGTCACCCAGGTGGGCTGCTCGCCGGTCAGATCGAGGTAGACCCCGGTGACCGTCGTGCCGGTGCCCTCGTCGGTGGTTTCCGTGTGCGAGGCGATGTCGGCCACGGCGTTCTCGAGCGCCTTCTCGATCGTCTCGGGAGAGACGTCGCCGTCTCCGACGGCTGCCGAGAGCCGTTCGATCGCGCGGGAGCTGGCGATCTCACCACCGATGTGTCCACCCATACCGTCCGCGACCACGAACAGCGGGAACGCGGAGAGCACCGAATCCTGATTGTTCTCGCGCCGACGACCTCGATGCGTCACATCGGACCATCGCAGCTCGATCGTCCCGGTCGGCAATTGCACGACCCGGGACTCGGTGGCTTCGGGCACGCCCCCCACCCTTTCGTGATCGGTGCAGCGTCCTCACACTCTAATGGACGCGGGGCCCTCAGGCCGTCGTGCAACGCGTCCATTGCCCGCATTCGCCACCGGCGCTACGGTGACGCTGTGACGGCGCACGCGCTCCCGACGGCGCGGACGCCTCGCCGCCGCACATCGCGGACGACGCGAATCAGAGAAGGGCACCTGACATGAGCGACTCGGACTCCCCTCCCCCCGCCGGCGACGCGACCCCTCCTCCGGGGACGCCGGCCGATGGCGCGGGCGCTCCGC
>NZ_JBHWTD010000079.1:0-4396 GCF_043427715.1 Microbacterium sp.
TAAAGCGCCGTGATGAACGCGACGGCCTCGTCGGAGTCACTCGCGGTCGCGAGCGCGCGGCGCCCGTCAGTGCCGGCGGGCCGTCCGTCGGTGAGGATCTGCGACGCCATGATGTGATTGAAGCCCTTCACCACGGTCGACTCGGGCAGGCGCTCCTGCAGCAGCTCGGAGGTCGTCGTCTGCTTCTCGTCGAGCACGGCGATGTGGCCGTCGCGCTCCCAGTAGTAGTTGTTCGTGTCGACGACGATCTTGCCCGCCAGTTCGTCGACCGGCAGTGTGTCGATCGCCTTCAACGGGATCGTCACGATGGCCCAGTCGCCGAACGCCGCGGCATCCGTCGCCGTCATGGCCTGCGCGGACGGACCGAGTTCCGCCACGAGATCGCCGAGTGTCTCGGGCCCGCGGGAGTTGCTGATGGCGACCTCATGCCCCTGCGCGACGAGACCGCGCGCCAGTGCCGAGCCGATGTGTCCTGCTCCGATGATTCCCACTCGTGTCATGCGGGGGTGCAACGCGGCTCAGCGCGAGGCATTCCCGCCGTCGGGGGCTCCGGGATCACGCCGACGCCCCCAGGGGAACCGGATGCCGCGCTCGTTCTCCGACTCCACCTCGAGGCCGTAGTGGTCACCGATGTGGGCGACGAGCTGCGCTCGTTCGGCCTTGTCGTAGATGCGTCGTTCGCGCTGGAAGGCGACCACCGTCGACCAGCAGATGAGGAGCATGACGACACTGAACGGCAGGGCGATGAGGATCGCCGCGGTCTGCAGCGCAACGAGGCCGCCCGCGATGAGGAGGGCGATGGCGAGGAGCGCCGTGATCAGGGTGAACAGCGTTCGGACCGGCTTGCTCGGCTCGGGGTTTCCGCCGGTGGCGAGCATGCCCATGACGAGTGCGCCCGAATCGGCCGAGGTCACGAAGAAGAGCGCGATGAGGATGAGGGCGCCGATCGTGAGCAGGAGGGATGCCGGGAGGTTCTCGAACAGCTGGAAGAGCGCACCCTCGACGTTCACCGCCCCGTCGGCATCGGTCATCGTGCCGGGGTTGTCGAGTTCGAGCTTCACCGCGGACCCGCCGAGGACGGCGAACCACAGGATGCCCACCAGGGTCGGAACGATGAGCACGCCCATGACGAACTCGCGCACCGTGCGGCCGCGGCTCACCCGGGCGATGAAGACGCCCACGAACGGCGCCCACGAGATCCACCATCCCCAGTAGAACGACGTCCAGGCCGCCTGCCAGGCCTGGCCCTCGGCACCCTGGAAGGCGCTGACGCTGAAGCTCAGGCCGACGAAGTTCTGCAGGTACGAGCCGATGGACTGCACCCACTCGCGCAGCAGGTAGAAGGTGTCGCCCGCGAAGAGCACGAAGAGGAGGAGCAGCGCCGCGAGGACGAGGTTCGTCGAGGAGAGCCACTTCATCCCCTTCGTCACCCCGGACACCACCGAGAACAGCACGGCCGTCGTGATGACCGCGATGATGATCACCTGGGCGAGCAACCCGGGCTCGGAGATGATGCCCGCGGCATCCAGCCCGGAACTGATCTGCAGAACGCCCAGGCCGAGGCTCGTCGCCACGCCGAACAGGGTGCCGACGAGGGCGATGGCATCGATGGCGTTGCCCCAACCGCCACGCACCCGGCGGCCGAGCACGGGCTCGAGCGCCCACCGGATCGACAGCGGCCGGCCGCGGCGGTGGATCGCGTAGGCGAGCGCGATGCCGACGACGACGTAGACCGCCCACGCCTGCACACCCCAGTGGAGGTAGGTCTGCGTCAGCGACGACTGCGCGAGCTGGGCCGGTGTCCCTTCGACACCGGGCTTGGGGTTCACGTAGTGGCTGAGCGGTTCGCTGACGCCGTAGAAGACGAGACCGATGCCCATGCCGGCCGCGAACAGCAGCGAGAACCACGAGCCGGTCGAGAACTCCGGCTTGTCGTCGTCCTTGCCGAGCTTGATGTCGCCGAACCGGCTGAAGCCGAGGAACAGGCAGAACGCTACGAAGAACGCGGTGATCAGCACGTAGTACCAGCTGAACCCGTCGATGACGGCGCCCTGGATCGTGCCGAAGAAGGTCTCAGCCTCCGCAGGGAAGGCGATCGCGAAGGTACTGAAGACGAGAGCCACCGTGGCCGCCGGGGCGATGACCCAGATACTGGGCTTGGCGGCGAGCGCCGAAGTGGCGGTCGCCGGCGCGTCGGCGGCGGTGTCGGGCGTGGGTGCGCTGTCCGTCATGCCGCCACACTACGGAGATCGCCCGATCGCGGCACGTTCTTGCGCGAAAGCGGAGGGATGCCGTAGGCCGCCGTCTCGGGCTCAGTCCTCGGGCCACGCCGCGGTTCACCCGAGCTCCGAGCGGCCTCGGCGCGATTGAACCCTGTCAGTTCCCCTTCGCACCGGCGTCGGTGGTCCCGACGTCGGTGCGGTGGAAGTTCTGGAACGAGCGGGATGCCGTCGGCCCCCGCTGCCCCTGGTACCGGTTCTTGTACGGCCCGGTCCCGTAGGGGTTCTCTGCGGGCGAGGTCAGCCGGAAGAAGCAGAACTGGCCGATCTTCATGCCCGGCCAGAGCTTGATCGGCAGGGTCGCAACGTTGGCCAGCTCGAGGGTCACGTGGCCCGAGAATCCGGGGTCGATGAATCCCGCGGTCGAGTGGGTGATGAGTCCGAGCCGGCCGAGGGAACTCTTTCCCTCCAGGCGAGCCGCGACGTCGTCGGGAAGGGTGATCTGCTCGAACGTCGCTCCCAGGGCGAACTCCCCCGGGTGCAGGATGAAGGGCTCATCCGGGTCGACCTCGATGAGTCGCGTCAGCTCGGGCTGATCCTCCGACGGGTCGATGAACGGGTACTTGTGGTTGTCGAACAGCCGGAAGTAGCGGTCGAGCCGCACGTCCACGCTCGACGGCTGCACCATCCCCGGGTCCCACGGGTCGAGGCCGATCCGGCCGGCGTCGATGTCGGAGCGGATGTCACGGTCGCTGAGCAGCACGCGGCCAGCCTACTGGCCGCCGCCCCCTGAACCGCCGCCCCACGGCATCCCGCCTATCGCGTCGCAATGGGGAGCGCTACACCTTCCGCTGCTGTGGGATCGGTCGTTATCGTGCCCCCATGGACAACGACTACTCGGGGGCCGCCGCGGGACTGGGCGTCGGCCTCTTCATCCTCTTCGGCGTGATCTACCTCGGCATCCTCGCCCTGGCGATCTGGATCGGCTACCTGATCCAGCGCACGGCCGTGAAGAACGGCGTGCTGCTGGCGATGAAGGAGAGCGGCACGCAGTTCCCGCCGTCCTACCGTCCCGGCGCGCAGCCGCCCTACCCCGGCGGCCTCGGCCAGCCTGGCGGTCCGACGCACGGCGGCCCGACGCCGGGTGGTCCGACCCACGGCGGTCCGACGCCGCCTCCGGCATCCGGCCCGGCCGCACCTTCGGCCTGACCTCGCGCAGCGGCATGCGCTCACCGTCTCGAGCGAGACGTACGGCGAGCGGATGCCGCTTTGCTAAGCTGACCGGGCACCTTCAGGTGCATGGGGCTGTAGTTCAATGGCAGAACTTCTGCTTCCCAAGCAGATAGCGCGGGTTCGATTCCCGTCAGCCCCTCGACAGAAAAAGCCCGGTTAAAGGCGGATTCTGAGACAGTGGAGGCGAGCTAAGACCCCTCCGAAATTGCCCGGCGTGCACTCGCGTGCACTCCGGCTGATTCTCGGAGGTAGTGAGTCATGCTCACTCAGTCAGTCGAAATCGTCACGGTCGACCCCCACCCGGTGCACGCACCGGACGCCCGCCGACACGTCGCGCGCTGCACATGCGGCTGGCAGTCGCACCCGTCGCTGTTCGTCGTCATGGCGCAGCAAGCCGCCGACGAGCACGACCACAGCTCGCACGGCGCCCCGCGCCCCGCTGTGTGCGACACTCTCTCGGCGTGCTGGGCTGAGGTGAACCGGTGAGCGCGCGACGGAAGCCGGGCCGCGCAGCGCCCGCCCCGTGGGGCACCACTCGCACGCTGCCGTCTGGCCGCTGGCAAGCGTCCTACCGACTCGACGGCCGCCAGTTCACCGGCCCGCACACGTTCGCCACGAAAGCGGAAGCGCTCGCATGGCTGGCCGGCGAGCACGCCGACCGGGCGCGCGGCTCGTGGCGCGACCCGGAGGCCGGCCGCGTGCGGCTGGACGACTACGCCCGCGACTGGCTCGCATCCCGACCCGATCTCGCCCCCCGTACGGCCGACAGCTACCGGCGTGCCCTTGACGGCTGGGTGCTGCCCCGTGTGGCCGCGCCCGGCTCACGGGGTATCGAGCTGGGCGCGCTGGACGTGGCCGCACTGACCCCCGCGACGGTGCGCGCGTGGTACGCCGCCGTTTACGACGCCGCCCGCACCCGCGCCGCCGTCACGCAGCACCGCGAC
>NZ_JBHWTD010000080.1:0-5707 GCF_043427715.1 Microbacterium sp.
CACCCAGAGTCGGCGCGAACTCGATCGCAGAACGACCCGCGATCAGCCCTCGAACCGCGCCCGCCCGCGTCGCCCACGGAATCTTCCTCGACACAACGAACCTCCTCGACGAGGTGTTGCGCTAGGACTCTGAAACCGCCGACATTTCACCCGCGAAAAGGACATCTCAGAAAAATCCCTACACGTCTGTCGGATCCCGCTGGAGTTTGCGAACCCCGACGTTGAATACGAGGTACTTTGCGTCAGTTCGGCCCTGCTAGTGTCGCGCTTTATTGCGGATTCCTACCGGGGAGCCGGCCGAGCTGGCGTTCTTATCAGGCGCTTGGTTCTGTCGAAGGCATCGGGTGTATGCAAGTCTTGTGAGCTGCGACCGAAGCGCACACTTCCTCCAGATCGGCGCCAGTCCAGGCGGTCTTTTCTGCCGTGTCGGCGAAGTAGCAGAACAGCCCAGCGATCGTCTTGAAGTGCTTGAGTGCACGCAAGTACTCCGGCGACACCTCAGACGGCTCCCCCGGAGCAAGCGGCGGGGCCTCTTCCCGGGGTGGTCGCGGAAATCCGTGATCGAGGTGCGCGTGGCCCACGAAGTCGTCCGGCTCGTCGGTCACGTGGGCGTGGACTAGTCGGATCGACCCCGCCCGAGCTCGCGCGAACCCCGCGAACTTCGGCTTAATCTGCAGCCCCTTCGCCTTCGCGGCGTCGGGGCCCAAGACCTGCAGACGCATGATGGAAATGGCACTCTTGCCCGACGGCGGAGCGAAAGCTTGCCACTTCAAGCCAGCGAGGGTGCCGAAGTCCCTCTCTTCGAGCGCGCGCAACAAGATCTCGTCGTCGCTGATGACGACATCAGCAGACGTCGAAGTCATCCGTCAGACGTGAGTTTCAATCAGTCTGCGGAGCCGAGCCGTATCAGCGATCTGACCGTTCTCTCCGTACGGTTCCCCGACCGTCGGGATGAAGGCGAACCCGAACCGATCTGTTCCAACCTCTAGTGAGGCGAAGCCTTCCCCGGACTCCCACTCAAGGTAGAAGGTACCGTTCAGTCCTAGGGTGAACTCCGTCCGATCCGACGGCAGCAACGAGGCGATCTTCTGCGCATTTCGGAGTGCCCGTGTCTGCGCGGCGTCACGCAAGCCGCTCAAGGGAGATCGCTTGTAGGTATCACTTGGGTCGGACAAGCCGGGGGACATCTGATCCCAGTAGTTGGACCTCAGCAGAAGTCCATACAGCGGAGAGCCTCCCCCATGCGGTTCGAAGCGCGTCTGTTCCCGGTCGTGCGACCGCGCCTCCCTCTCGCTCGAGTGTTTCCTTACGAGTGTTGCTACCACTTAGTCGTCCCCTAACGGTTCCGTGCGCGGCTCTCTCATTCGAAGCCTACATGCGTCCGTGATCGCTGCTTCGAAGACAGTGTTCTTGATGCTTCGTATGGTTGAAAGATAGTGCTCGACTTCCGAGATCGTCGTAGGCTCGACATCTCTTCTGGTGTCGATGTCCAGAACTAAGACCGTGCCTTCGTCTACGTCATCAGTGAACACCGTCGTCCGAGTGGATACGGCTTCATCGTCAAACGGTATGTCGACCTGGGCAAACATGCGTCGCACAACTTGCGGAAGCATCCCCGGGATGGGAACGCTCATCCGGACGTAGTCGCTAATCTCAAAGCCTGAGGCCTCGTCGGCCGACGGGATCGGTAGCCGATTCACGAAGCGACACCCAACGCCCGTAACAGCGGCAGCGCCTCGAGCCGAGTACGCCTCATTCGCGATGACCATCGCACGCTGGATGAACACCTCCCAGGTCTCATAGGGGGCTTCAGGAGCAAATCGCTTCGAGTACTGAAGCTCGTCATCAACCACGGAGATTCGTTCGCCATCGCCGATGAAGACAAACCCCGCGGCACGGTGAGATGAATCAAGACTCGAGTCGCTCCCGGAGATAGCGACAAGCGTGTTGGAGACCTCAAACACAGCCTGTCGTTCCTTGATCGCCAGCGTCGTGAGCTTTTCAAAGGTCTCGGTTGCCTCAGCAACGCTGATGTCTTCAGGGGTCTGAAGCCGCATCAGCAACGACGCCTCCACGATTGGCGCGCGTGCGTACGTCTCAGTCACCATCTATTCGCCACCACGATCGACACTCTATCGAGCATCACGCGTGCTCGACATCGCAAGGCAACAACAAAGCTTGGTCCTCGCCCCCGGAAGCACGCACGACAGCGTCAGGCACGCTTGTCCTTCAGGTACTCGTAGAGCATCGCTGGCAGCGCCTTGCTCAGATCTGAGAACAGTCCGCCATCACCGAGCAGGTCGTCGATGAACGCGGGGGTCTCGTCCCGCACGCCGAGCAGCGCCTTCGTGAATGCCTTCGGCAACGCCGGCGACTCAGCAAACTGCTGGGGCGAGTTCACCGCCGCCTGGTTCGCGAGCTCGACATCCAACGCCAGCTTCCCGACGATGTGGTTCATCTGGAGGTCGATGACGCCGACCCCATACTTGTCGCCGAGGCGCTCGTTGAGCTTCTGGATGATCTCCTCGAGCGCGCTGCGGTGCTTCTCGTGGATCGCGCCCGACCCGATCGCGGTGATCGGATCCAGCCCCGGCCCCTGCTCGAGGTTGAGCTTCACCGACTCACCGGCGCTGATCTTGTACCCGACGAGCGTCACCTCGGAGATGTCGACAGGCTCGAGAATCGTCTCGGTGGACAGCTGCGGAAGGATCCGGCGGAAGAAATAGTGTCGGCGGGGCAGGTCGGTGTCTTCGAGGTTCCGGGCCTGGGAGATGAAGTCGTAGAACTTCACGAAGTTCCCCACGTCCGCCTTGAAGAGCCGCAGCTCGTCCTGCTCGGCCTTGTCATCGTCGAGGACCGCGGCGATCCAGCGCTTTTGGAACCGGTCCACGGCCGGCGCGGTCGCGGCCGACACCTTCGAGTTCGCGTTCACGCCACCGGCAAGAGCGGCGTCGAAGGCCTGCTCGACCTCCGACATGTCGTAGATCCCGGCAGAGTCGAGTTTCACCACGAGGTCGTAGATCAGGTTTGGGTCGGTCGTCGCCGTCAGCGTCGCCTTCCGGTAGTACGGCAGGAACGCGTCGAGCACCTCCTGCGGCTCATTGACGAAGTCGAGGACGAACGTCTTGTCCTTGCCCGGGTAGGTCCGGTTCAGCCGGGACAGCGTCTGCACCGCATGCACGCCGCCGAGCTTCTTGTCGACGTACATTGCCACCAGACGCGGCTGATCGAAGCCGGTCTGGAACTTCTCGGCGACGATCATCACGTTGAACGTCGCGGGTTTGAAGGCTTCTGCGAGATCGGACTGCACCCCGGGATTCTGCGTCCGCTCCGTGAGTCCGTCGCCGAGCAGCTCGGGGTCGTCCACGGTGCCCGAGAACGCAACCAGGGACCGGACACCCTGCACACCGGCGTCGGCGATGTAGGTGTCGAGGTACTTCTTCCACCGCACTGCCTCGACGCGGGAACCGGTGACGACCATCGCCTTCGCCTTGCCGTCCAGCAGGGGCTGGACGAAGGTGCGGAAGTGGTCGACGACGATCTTCGCCTTCTGGCTGATGTTCGTCGGATGCAGCCGCACGTACTGGACCAGCGCCTTCACCGCGGTCGACTCATCGACCTCACTGGCGCCGTCGTAGTCGGAGTCGGGATGCTGCAGCTTCCACGCCACCTTGTACGGGGTGTAGTTCTGCAACACATCGAGGATGAAGCCCTCCTCGATGGCCTGCTGCATCGAATACAGATCGAACGGCTCAGGCGTCGCATCCGGGCCCGCCCCCTCCGGCACCCGCCCGAACAGCTCGAGTGTCTTGGCCTTTGGGGTCGCGGTGAACGCGAAGTACGAGATGTTGGGGGCGGAGGCGGTGACCTCCATCGCCCACTGCAGGTACGCCTCCGAGTTGATGGGTGCACCCTCGGCGACCGCGGCCTGCTCGTCCGGGGACAGCACCTTCGTCAACGCCCCGGCGGTCGAACCGGTCTGCGACGAATGCGCCTCGTCCGCGATGACCGCGAACCGGCGCCCCTGAAGTTCGGGCAGAGTCTGGATCGCGGTGATCAGAGCCTCAAAGCTCTGGATCGTCACGATCACGATGTTCTTGCCACCGGTCAGTGCCGCGGCGAGCTGCTTCGACTTCGACTCGCCCGCATCCTTCGTGATCGACTGCACCACCCCGGCCTGCTTCTCGAACTGCGAGATCGCGTCCTGCAGCTGCTTGTCGAGCACCGTCCGGTCGGTGACCACCACGACCGTGTCGAACACCCGCACGTTCTGGTCGTCGTGGAGTTGGGAGAGGCGGTGTGCGAGCCACGAGATCGAGTTCGTCTTCCCCGACCCCGCCGAATGCTGCACCAGGTACCGGTTCCCCGGCCCCTCCGCCCGCGCCGCGTCGACCAGGCGGGTCACGGCCCGCCACTGGTGGTACCGCGGGAACAGCACCTTCTCCGACTTCGTCTTCTTGCCCGTGTCGGGATCGACGTCGACCTCGACCTGCAAGTGCACGAACGACCCCAGCAGCTGCAGCCACGTGTCGCGCTGCAGGATCTCCTCCCAGAAGTACGCGGATGCCGACCCGTTCGGGTTCAGCGGGTTCCCCGCGCCCTCGTCCGCGCCCTTGTTGAAGGGCAGGAACCGGGTTGCGGCGCCGGCGAGCTTCGTGGTCATCCGCACCTCGGAGTTCGACACCACGAAATGCACCAGCGAGCGCTTCGCGAACGCGAACAACGGCTCACCCGCCGGGTTCCGATCGAACTGATACTGCGCGACCGCGTTGCCGATCGATTGCGTGAAGTCGGTCTTCAGCTCGATCGTCGCGACCGGGATGCCGTTGACGAACAGCACCAGATCCAACGCCTTGTTCGGATGCTTCACCGAGTAATGCGCCTGACGCATCACCCGCACGCGCATCTTCCCGTACGCCGCCAGGGTGTCCGGGTTGTTCGTCGTTGCCGGCCGGAACTGCGCCAGCTTGAACTTGACCGCGCCGCCGTGCAGCGGCACCATCGAGAATCCCTCATGCAGGATCCGGATGGTCCCGCCGTTCTTCAATGGGTCGTTGTTGAGAGCCTTCGCGAGGCGGGTCAGGATGCTGCGCCCCGCCGCCTCGCGCTGCGCCTCGGTGTCACCGGGGCGGACGACCTTCGCGAACTCCTTCGTCTGCGAATCCTCCAGCCACCCGAGCACGTCCTCAGGGAATAGGGCGAGCTCGGGGTCGTAACCGGCGTCGGTCGGCGAGTACAGCCACCCGTTCGCGGCGAGATGCTCGACTATCTCGTTCTCCAGCACCGACTCCAGATGCGCCCCAGCGATGCCCGTCATGCCGCCACCCCCACGTCGATCTTGCCCATCACCGCAGCCGAGATCAGTGCGGCACGGCGCTCTTTGGCGATCTCTACCGCCAGCCTCGCCGAGGCCAGGGCACGATTCACCGCGACGGTTGCTCCGTTCAATGTCGCCGCGACCTTCTCTTGTTCGTCTATCGGGGGAATTGGCACACGCAGATGCCGCAAGTCGGAGTAACTCATAGATTGCCGAACACCTCCACCCATCGAGTAGAGGACCTTAGCGAGGGTGGCGTCCCCTGGGGTGGTGTAGTTCTCGGTGCTGGGTGTCACGTCGTTGACGTGGTGAGCCATCGTGCGATGGTCAGTGAGAACCGACTAAAGCTACTCACAGAAAGACACGACGCACGATGGCTCTTGACCAGTC
>NZ_JBHWTD010000081.1:0-9795 GCF_043427715.1 Microbacterium sp.
CCGTGGGTGGGGGCGGCGTCTGAGCCGACGGGCACGCGATCCACAGAGTAAGGCCCGGTCAGAGAGGCTTCTGACCGGGCCTTGTCCCTTGCACCAAGAGTGTCCTGCAATCACATGTCCGGTAGCTGCCACAGCAAAACAGCTACCGTGCTGACGACTGTATAACGACGAGATAACGGCGGCAAGGGTTTCCCGTTATGAATTTGTGATGTGCCTGAGACTCGGGCCTTCGCATCGGACCGCCGACATATGTCCGATGACAGTGATTCTGTCGTCCGTGCCAGTGATCTTGTGTCTGAGGCGTTGATTCTGTCGTCCGTGCCAGTGATTCTGTGGACGGGCCTGCGACACGCGGCTCTTCGTCGAGCGGTCGACGAGCGGCGAGTCGTACTCTGGCGCCGTCAGGTTCGCTTCCTCAACTGAACATCTGCGAGCGAGAGGAGTGAGCGTGAGCGGATCGTCGCCTACGTCCGTGTCGGTGCGGGTGGAGTTCGAGTGGGTCCTGGACGGCAAGCGGGATCGCCGTGACGCGATGGACGCGCACGACGTCGCTTTCGAGTCGGTCGACGTCGTGCGGGTGCCTTCGTCGTGGAAGCACAAGCGGAGCTACGAGGGCTTCTACTGGGCGGCGACGACAGCCTCGCATGTGTGGTTCGAGTCGCTGTACGAGCGCGCGGCGCTCATGCGGCTCGATCGTGATCGTCGAGTAGCGGGTCTCGCATCACAGCCGATGTGGATCCACTGGCCGCAAGGCGCCGGCAAGCACGCACCCGACTTCTTCGTCCGCTATCACGATGGCAGCGCCGCGGTCGTCGACGTGCGACCTGCCGAGCGCATCGGCGATGACGACGCCGAGGTGTTCCGGATGACTGCTGAGGTCTGCGAGCGGCTCGGATGGGGCTACCAAGTCGTGAGCGACATCTCCGTAACTGAGCATCGCAACCTCCGCTTCCTCTCTGGATATCGCTTCGACCGTTGGATCTCAGCGTCAGCCACGGCCAGGATCCGTGCATCCGAAGGAGAGCAGAGGACTCTGGGGGAGTGGGAGGAACTACTCGCGAACCTATGCGCGGAACCATTGGGCGCCGTCTACTCGGCACTTTGGTGGCGGCGGCTTCGGGTAGACGTGGATCTCCCGCTCTCGCTCAGTACGGCGGCAGTGGCGGCATAGCGATGCGCGCGCGGATCGGAACACACCTCACCTGGGACGGTCACGAGTTCGTCGTTATCGCGATCGACTATCGGCACGCCGTGTTGCGATCGCTGGAGGAGGAGTTCGTCCGCGAGGTCGTCATCGAGGAACTGCTGCGCGCCCCCGACGTCGTCTGGCACGATGTGCGACCGCTCTCGAGCGAACCGCCCGACATTCAGTTGATTGCCGCGTTGCCGGAGGCGGAGCGACGCGTGCTGGATGCCTGGGTCGAACAGCTGGAGGCGGTGAAGGTCGCGGTCGACGCCGGCGCCGAGCTCAAGCCATTGCTCCAGGACGTTCGCGATGCCATGGCACCGTTCGTCCAGGTGTCGACGGAGACCGTGCGTCGCAAGTACCAGCGCTACCGCGCCGAGGGCGTCCTCGGGCTCATCGACAAGCGCCGACAGAACGGACGCAAGCCTTCGGTCGACGCGCGCATCGCGGCCGCCCTGAGTCAATTGGGCGCTGCAGGAGTGAAACGCTCCTCGGGCACGCGGTCTCGCACCGTCGACAACGTGAAGTGGATGCTCGAGGAGGATCTCGGTGAGAGCATCGACCTGCCGAGCGACCGGACGCTGTACCGCCTGATCGCGGCACACCCCACGGCTCGCAAGCTCAGTTCATCGGCGAGGCGTCGAGAGACCGAAGCGAACAAGCCGGGCCGGGCATTCGGGTTGCATGGATCCCTCCGCCCGGGCGAACACGTGCAGATCGACTCCACGGTGATCGACGTTCCTTGCCGGCTGCTGGATGGGCGTCTCAACCGTGCCGAACTCACGATCATCCACGATGTCGCCACCCGCTCGATCCTGGCGGCGATGGTTCGCGCGATCGCGACCAACAGCGCTGACCTGGCGGGAGTCCTCGCTCGGGCGCTGACCCCCTACGACCGGCGGCCGCCGGGTGCCCGCGAGCAACGTGAGCGGGTGGCCGCGACCTGGGCGGGCAAGTTCATGATCGAGCAGGATCGGCTGGATCAGCATCGGCTCGCGCAGCCGTACATCTTCCCCGAGACGATCACGACCGACAACGGCAAGATCTTTCGCTCTCAAGCCTTCCGGCTGGGATGCGCACGGCTGGGGATCTCTCTGATCTTCGCGAGCAAGCAGACGCCGACCGACAAGCCGCACGTCGAGCGCACGTTCGAGACGATGGTCACCCGGTTCGTGCAGTATTTGGAAGGCTTCACGGGCGGCAGCGTCGAACGGCGGGGCCGAGATGAACCGACCGACGAGGCGCTCGCCCTGGCCCAGCTGCAAGAGCTCCTCGAGGACTGGGTCGCAATCGAGTGGCAGAACCGACCACACGACGGGCTCACCGACCCATTGCTCCCCGGCCGCTTCCTCACGCCCAACGAGATGTTCCGTGCGTACCGCCGGGTGGCGCCGGAGATCCACGTGCCCTTCGAGCTCGCCGACTTCATCGGACTGTTGCCATCGAAGACCTGTACCCTGCAGGACTACGGCATCAACTTCTCGCGTCGCGTCTACAAGTCCCGGCGCCTTCCAGAGCTCCGCGCCGCCGGAGCCCAAGGCGAAGGAGCGACACGGCCCTGCCAGATCCGGTACGATCCCAACAACCCGCTCTACATCTGGGTCGAGCACGACGGCGACTTCGTGCCTTTCCGCGGCGCCCCCGATCTGCTGGATCAGCCGATGGGCGGCGACATCTGGCGAGCCTCCCGTGACGTCGATGCGGATCACGATCGCGCCGTGAGAGAGGATGCCGCGCAGCTGGCAGACCGGATGAAGCGGGCTCAGTGGGTGCGCTCCGGCAACAAGCGCAACCGTTCCGTTCGCACGGCGGAGGTGGATCGCGACCCGATGCACCTGACGGGCATCTCCAAGACGGTCGCTCGCGAAGAGTCCGAGGACGAGCCCGGCGGCGACGAGGTGATCTGGGATCGCGGCGGTGGGTTCTCGCTCCTCGCGGACGATGACGGGGTGTGGGAGCGGCTGACATGACCCAGGCGATCAACACGCGGGAAGGGTGGTCCGCGTTCGTCAGCGAGACCCTCGACAAGCCCATCCCGATCACTCGCGCCGAGCTCGACGCGCTCTCACCGGCGGATCGTGCGATGAACCGTGAAGCCCGCAAGCAGTTCATGATCCGCGGCCCGGTGGTGCACACGGCGCAGTTCGCTGCGATCGAGACCGAGATCCTGCGGCGCCTGATGCTCAACCAGTACAAGTCTCACGGCAAGCTCGGCGTGATCGTCTCCGGCGAACCCAACATCGGCAAGACGACGACCGTCGCGCACATCGCCCGCCGGTTCGAGCGCCGCCGCCGCGATGTCGGCCGCGCCGGCGGCGGCAACTCGATCCCCGTCATCTACGTCTCGGTTCCGCCGTCGTGCTCACCGAAGCTGATGCTGGGCGAGTTCGCGCACTTCCTCGGTCTCCCGATCCGACCGCACTACAACACCGGCGAGCTGATGAACACGGTCGCGAGCGTGATCGCCGCGTGCGGAACCGAGCTGATCATCGTCGACGAGATCCACAACATCAACCAGAAGTACAAGCAGATGGGAGAAGCCTCTGACACCCTCAAACAGCTGTCGGAGAAGTGCCCCGGTACGTTCGTGTACGCGGGTGTGGATGTCGAGGCCAGCGGGCTCCTTGACGGCACCCGCGGTCGGCAGATCAGCAGCCGGTTCCAAATCATGCACCTGCAGAAGTTCGAGAACTCCGGCAAAGCCAAGGCGAACTGGGCCGATCTGCTCGTCGCCGTGGAGAGCTCTCTCGGGCTCATCGGCCAGCAAGAGGGCGCGGTGCTGCGCCACGCCAGTCAGCTGCATGCCGCAACCGGAGGCGTGATCGGCGATCTCACCGGGATGCTGCACATGCTCGCGATGGACGCGATCGACAACGGCACCGAGCGGCTCGACCTCGACACGCTGTTCGGCACCGTCCCAGCCGACTCCACTCCGGTGCCCGCCGCAACATGAGGTCTCCGCAGCGAGTGGAAGACGTGCGTCCCCTTCCGATCGGGGTGCGTCCACTGCCTGCGGAAACGGTGAGCGGGTACCTCGCCAGGCTCGCCACGGCGAACATGCTCACGCCGCGCGATCTGCGACTCCACGTCACGGCCGTCGCAGGGCTCTCTCCGTCGCGCCCCAACCTCGAGCGCGCGGCGGGGTGGGCGGAACGGCTCGGCGGGCTCGCCCCGGGCCACTTCGACGCCGACGCCCGCCGAAACGCGATGTACGTGCGCTGTCAGCACTACCAATGGCAACCCACGCGCTGCAGACAGTGCGGGTACACGCAGCGTCCGCGCACCGCGTGCCAACGGTGCTCGGACGGTTCACACACGACCGTGTGCAGTCGCGGCGGAGCCGTCTGCAACAGGCACCGCCGATGGCACACCGACGGAGCGGATTTCGACCTCGCGCCATTCCCCGAGTACGCCCGCGCAGAACGCTGCCTGTCGGGAACGCTCTGGAAGCGCGGGATAGGACTCGCGACCGGCGAGTTGCAGCTGGCGGCAACGTTGATCCGGTACTGGGCGGTGGACGACCAGATCAGCCCGCGCGTCGCCGAACGCGTGGCTGCGCTCGGCGTCGATGAGCTCAGCTCCGAGACCGTCTTTCTCGTCGCGTATCCGGAGGTCGTGAACCTGACGACCGTCCTGACCGATCTGTCTTTCGCGAGCTACCTACTCAGCCCGCGGTTCAGCCTCGCAGAGCAGGTCTGGGCGCTCGAGGCCGCGGTCATCACGATCATGCGAGGCTCCACCACGCCACGGCTGCACCACGTGGCCGAGAAGATCGTCTCCCGCGGCAAGGCCGCCGTCGAGACCGCTTTCGGGATGCGTCAGAACGCGCACAACAAGCGGCCCGCGACTCTGGAGAAGGCGCTGATCGCCGCATCGCAGCGCCACCGCAGCTGCTTGCTGCGACACCTCAGCTCAGTTCGCATCCAAGTCCCGCCGTTCGAGCCCGGGGTGGCGGCACCAAGGAACGATGTCCTGGTGCGACGACGGCCGCTTCCCGATCTCGCGCTTCAGGAATAGGCGCTTCGCCTGCCGGTGTCGACTGTGCACCGGGGCGCTGCACAGTCTTGAGTGCGATCCCGGTCGGTTGCTCTCGAGGACATAGTCACGACGGAGGATCCGCCCACGCCGATCATCCCGATTGCCACGAAGGCTGGCGAATATAGCGAAATCTAGGGATGTCTAGCGTTTCCCTAGATTCTCCTAGACCTTGCTCCACCTTGGCGATGGTGCCGAAGATGCTCGGCCCGATGATCAAGCACGACGGCGGACGTTGCTCATGCTCGCAGCGACCGGTGGCTACTTGTCGAGTTGGAGGCGGTGCCAGGCGACGAGCGTCAGTGCTCCGAATAGGAAGGGGACGCTGGGGATCAGGGCGAGTTGTCCGGCTGTGACGCTGTCGGGGTTGATGGCCCAGAGTGCGGGGGTGACGATGGGGAACCATGCTCCGACGCCGATGAAGGCCATGACCTGTGCGATGACGAGGAGGCCGATCGCGGTCGCGATCCCAGGGAGCAATCCGCGGCCGAGGGTGGTGGCCCAGGCGGCGGGTGTGGCGGCGAGGCCGACGAAGATGGTCACCGGGATCTGGCGGGCGAGGGCTTGCCACTCGGTGGGGCCGGGCGCCCCGTGACCGAGCAGCAATCCGAGCGTCAGGAGCGTGGCACACAGTGCGAGCGAGACTGCGATCGTCCAGGCGAGGTAGATGAGCAGCTTGGCCAGGGCGATCGCCCATCGCGGCACGGGGAGGGCGAACAGTCCGGTGATCGTGCCGTCCGCGAACTCGCGGCCGATCATCCAGCTGAGCCCGATGCCGAGCGCGGGCATGACGCCGGCGGCGGTGATCTGCGCGGCGATCGCGAGCAGCGCGGACCACCCGTCGAGGTCCGCGATCGGGCCGAGCTTCGCCGTCAGTTGGGGGTCGCCGAGCTTCATCGCGGCGAGGATGCCGGCGACCAGCGCAGTCACGCTGACCAGGAGAAGCCCCGTGGTCCACCGCAGGACGCGGGACGTGACGGCCTTGCGTGTCTCGGTCACCAATGCAGAGCGGAAGATGCTCATGCCTGCCCCCGTTCCTGGTCGTCGGCGAGAACCGACGCGAAGAACGCCTGCTCGAGGTCGGCGCCCGTTGGGTCGAGCGTGCCGATGACGCGGCCGGCGTTGAGCACGGTGATGCGGTCGGCGATCCGGGCGACCTCGTCCAGGTGATGGCTGGACACGAGTACAGCGGCACCGGCGGCGCGGCGGGTGCGCAGTGCGTCGCGGAGCAGCAGCACCCCGGCGGGGTCGAGGGTGCTGGTGGGCTCGTCGAGCACGACGACGCGCGGGTGGTGCTGCATGGCGGCGGCGAGTCCGACCCGCTGCCGGTTGCCGGCGGAGAGCTGCCGTACCCTCACCTCGGCGTAGGGTTCCAGGCCGAACGCTCCGATGGCGGTGTCGACGGCTCCGGCGGCGACCCCAGCGGTCAGGCCGTGCAGCCGCGCGGATAGCAGCAGGTTCTCCCGTGCGGTGAGGTCGCCGTAGGCAAGCGGGTGCTCGATGACGTGGCCGACGCCCGACCATGCGGCAGCCGGCAGCTTTCGGAGGTCGGTCCCGCCCAGCAGGACGCGCCCTGCCGTGGGCCGGAGCATTCCGAGCAGCACCTTCATGAGGGTGGTCTTGCCGGCGCCGTTGAGCCCGACGAGCGCGTGGATCGTGCCCGGCCGCACCTCGATGTGGACGTCATGGATGCCGGCGCCGCCTCGGAACGTACGGGTCACGGCGGAGGCGCTGAGTCCGGCGCTCATCGTGTCACCGTGCGATCGAGGACGTCGAGGGCGAGCCGTATCGCGTCGTCGAGCGGGCCCGGGTCGTCCGTGACGGCCCAGGCGGTCAGCGACTCCATCAGCGCGGCCAGCGTGGCCGCTGCGGCGATCTGCGCGACGGTCGGGTCGGCGCCGGTGTCGGTGAGGGCCTGGGCGATCGCGTTCTCGGTGGCGCGGGTGTTGGCGCGGATGGCGCCGGTCAGCCCGGGGGTGCGGGCGGCGATCCGCATCCGCCGGCGCACCGCTTCTTCCGCGGGCCCGGGCACGGTGCGCCACGCGACGCGCACCCCGGCCGTCACCCGCGCAAGGGCGGGCATTGCTGGCGGCTGCGCGGCGACGGCCTCCGCGATGAGCGGATCGTAGGGGTCGTCCAGGAGCAGGCGATCCTTCGACGCGAAGTGACGGAACAGGGTCATCTCGCTCACCCCCGCCGTTGCGGCGATCTGCGCCGTCGTCGTCCGGTCGTAGCCGTGCGTCTCGAACAGCTCGAACGCTGTCTCGAGGATGCGCTGCCGCGTCCGGTTCCGCTTCGTCGGCTGCTCCGTCACGCCCATTATGTTAGCAACTAACAATCGCGGTGAGCGACTCGCCCACGGTGTCGTGGCTCGGGTGCTTCATCGATCACTACTATTGGCGGGTGCTGTTCGCTCGTGCGACGCGCGACGGGTCTACTTCGACCCGCCGGCTGCGTCCGGTGCAAGTCATCTTCCTGGGCTTCTTCGGCGCCGGCATCGTCGGCGCCGGACTACTGATGCTGCCTGTCGCGAAGACCGGACCGGGCGGGGCGAGCTTCCTCGAGGCGCTGTTCACCGCCACCTCCGCATTGTGCGTGACGGGCTTGGTCGTGGTCGACACGCCGACCTACTGGACCGGATTCGGGCAGGCCGTCATCCTGGCGCTGATCCAGGTCGGCGGGTTCGGGGTGATGACCTTTGCATCGGTGGTGGGCCTGGCCGTGCTGCGCCGGTTCTCGCTCCGCTCCCGCCTGGTCGCGGCGGCGGAGGTGAAGAGTCTCGGCCTGGAAGGTGTCGGATCGCTCGTTCGCGGCGTCGTGCTGATCTCACTGACGATCGAGGCCGCGGCGGCGATCATCCTCACGGCGCAGTTCGCGATCGCCTACGGATACGGGTTCGGCGAGGCCGTCTGGCTGGGGGTGTTCCACTCGGTGTCGTCGTTCAACAACGCCGGGTTCGCGTTGTACAGCGACAGCATGATGCGCTACGTCGCGGATCCGGTGATCTGCCTGACGATGTCGGCGGCGATCATCCTCGGCGGCCTCGGGTTCCCGGTGCTGGTGCAGCTGCGCCGTCACCTGCGTGAGCCGCGGCTGTGGTCGATGCACACCCGCCTCGTGCTCTGGGGGACGATCCTGCTGCTCGTCCTGGGCGCCGTCTACGTCACCGCACTGGAGTGGGCGAACCCGCGAACGCTGGGCCCGCTGGAGTGGCCGGCCAAGCTGCTGGCCGGGTTCTTCCAGTCCGTCCAGACCCGCACCGCGGGGTTCAACAGCGTCGACATCACCCAGCTGCACGAGGCGACCTGGTTCGGGATGGACGCGCTGATGTTCATCGGCGGTGGCCCTGCCGGCACCGCGGGCGGGATCAAGATCACCACGTTCGGGGTGCTGCTGTTCATCATCATCGCCGAGCTGCGCGGCGACGGGGTGGTGAACGTGTTCGGCAAACGGCTCTCCCGCGCCGTGCACCGACAGGCGATCACCGTCGCACTGCTCGCCGTCGCCCTTGTCGCCGGGAGCACCGGCCTGATGCTGCTGGTCACCGACCACCCGCTGGACAAGGTGCTGTTCGAAGTCACCTCCGCGTTCGGCACCGTCGGACTCTCAGCCGGGATCACCGCCGACATCCCCCCGATCGGGCAGGTGCTGCTCATCCTGCTGATGTTCATCGGCCGGCTCGGGCCGATCACCTTCGCCTCAGCGCTCGCCCTACGAGAGCGCCGGTTGCTGTACGAGCTCCCCAAGGAAAGGCCGATCATTGGCTGACAAGAAGATCCGCCTGTTCGGCGGCACCGACCCGTCCCGCGTCGCGTCCGCGAACGCCGTCGCCGTGCTCGGGCTGGGCCGGTTCGGCAGCTCCCTGGCACTCGAGCTCATGGCCAACGACACCGAAGTGCTCGGCATCGACACCCGGGAGGAGGTCGTGCAGGCCCTCAACGGCCGTCTCACGCATGTGGTCGCCGCCGACACCACCAGTGAGGATGTGCTCCGTCAACTCGCCGTACCCGAGTTCGACCGTGTGGTCGTCGCGATCGGCAGCGACCTGGAGGCGAGCATCCTCACCACGTCGCTGCTGCTGCGCTTCGGGATCCGGGATGTCTGGGCCAAGGCGGTCAGCGGCGCGCACGGCGCGATCCTCGAGCAGCTCGGTGTGCCGCATGTGATCTACCCGGAGCAGGACATGGGGCGCCGGGTCGCACACCTGGTGCGCGGCAGCATGCAGGACTACATCGAAGTCGACAACGACTTCGCCCTCGTGCGCACCACCCCGCACCGCGCGATCACCGGCATCCCGCTCGGCCAGACCGACCTGCGCGCCAAGCACGGCGTCACCATCGTCGCGGTCAAACCCCTCGGCAAACCCTGGACCCACGCGACAGCGGAGACGGTGCTCCGGCCCGAAGACGTCATCCTGGTCTCGGGACGAACCCGGGCGGTTTCAGAGTCCTAGCGCAACACCTCGTCGAGGAGGTTCGTTGTGTCGAGGAAGATTCCGTGGGCGACGCGGGCGGGCGCGGTTCGAGGGCTGATCGCGGGTCGTTCTGCGATCGAGTTCGCGCCGACTCTGGGTG
>NZ_JBHWTD010000082.1:0-36871 GCF_043427715.1 Microbacterium sp.
TAGCTGCGCGGCACCTACGCCGGCATCGCGCATCCGGCGGTCATCGAGCATCTCCAGCGCCTCGGCGTCACGGCCCTGGAGCTGATGCCGGTGCATCAATTCGTCAACGACTCGGTGCTGCAGGACAAGGGCCTGTCGAACTACTGGGGCTACAACACCCTCGGATTCTTCGCACCGCACAACGCCTATGCCGCCGGCGGCCAGGACGGCCAGCAGGTGCAGGAGTTCCGCGCCATGGTGCGCGCGCTC
Source organism: Microbacterium sp. (assembly GCF_043427715.1). Lineage (GTDB taxonomy): Bacteria > Actinomycetota > Actinomycetes > Actinomycetales > Microbacteriaceae > Microbacterium. The sequence goes on from NZ_JBHWTD010000082.1 coordinate 250, forward strand.
CACGAGGCCGGCATCGAAGTCATCCTCGACGTCGTCTACAACCACACCGCTGAGGGCAACCACCTCGGGCCGACGCTCTCCATGCGCGGGATCGACAACGAGGCGTACTACCGGCTCGAAGAGGACAAGCGGTACTACACGGACTACACCGGCACGGGCAACAGCCTGAACGCGGGCAACCCGCACGCGCTCCAGTTGCTCATGGACTCGCTGCGCTACTGGGTGACCGAGATGCACGTCGATGGTTTCCGCTTCGACCTCGCGGCGACCCTCGCCCGCGAGTTCTACGACGTCGACAAGCTCTCGACCTTCTTCGAGATGGTGCAGCAGGACCCGGTGGTCAGCCAGGTCAAGCTCATCGCGGAGCCGTGGGACATCGGCCCCGGCGGCTACCAGGTCGGCAACTTCCCGCCGCAATGGACGGAGTGGAACGGCAAGTACCGCGACACCGTCCGCGACTTCTGGCGCGGCGAGCCGTCCACGCTCGGCGAGTTCGCGCTGCGACTGACGGGCTCTGCGGACCTGTACGAGCAGGACGGGCGGTGGCCGGTGGCATCCATCAACTTCGTCACGGCGCACGACGGCTTCACACTGCGCGATCTCGTCTCGTACAACGAGAAGCACAACGAGGCCAACGGCGAAGACAACAACGACGGCGAGTCGCACAACCGGTCGTACAACCACGGCGTCGAAGGACCGACTGACGATCCAGACATTCTGCGGGTGCGGGCGCGGCAACAGCGGAACTTCCTCGCGACGCTCCTCCTCAGCCAGGGCGTACCGATGATCTCGCACGGCGACGAGCTCGGCAGGACCCAGGGCGGCAACAACAACGGCTACGCGCAGGACAACGAGATCACCTGGATCGACTGGAGCTCCGTCGACCAGCCGCTGGTCGAGTTCACCTCCGTGCTCGCCCGGCTGCGTCGCGACCACCCGACGTTCCGACGCCGGCGCTTCTTCGACGGCCGCCCGGTGCGCCGAGAAGAAGGCGCGCCGCTGCCCGACATCGCGTGGATCCGCCCCGACGGCTCCGAGATGCAGCCCGAGGACTGGGATTCCGGCTTCGGCCGCGCGGTCGGCGTGTTCCTCAACGGCGACGGCATCCGCGAGCGCGACCGTCGCGGGCAGGAGATCCACGACCGGCACTTCTTCGTCTTCTTCAACGCGGGCGACGAGGCCGTCGACTTCACCATCCCCACCGCGACGGCGAGTCCGCGCTGGGAGGTGCTGGTCGACACGGCCGGCGGTGCGGCCGACAGTCCCGTGATTGAACCGGGCGGCTCGGTGACGGTCGGCGCGAAGGCCCTCGTCGTCCTGCGTGACCACGAGGACGAGGTCGTCGAGTCGGATCCGTCGGTGGCGGCGTCGCTCGCATCCCTCACGGGAACGATCGATGTGATCCCTGCGCAGGCGCCTCCGGCCGAACTCCCGCACTGACAGACGACTCTCGACGGAACAGAAGGATGCCGTGACCCGCTCACCCCATCGCCCGGCGCCCGTATCGACCTACCGGCTGCAGATCCGGCGCGGATTCGACCTCAACTCCGCCGCCGAGCTGACGGACTACCTCCGACAGCTCGGCGTGGACTGGGCGTACCTGTCGCCCCTGCTCACGGCGACGAGCGGATCGGATCACGGCTATGACGTCGTCGATCCGACGACCATCGACCCGGAGCGCGGTGGCGCGGCGGGCCTCGATCGCTTCTCGGCAGCCGCGCGGGATGCGGGGCTCGGCGTTCTCGTGGACATCGTGCCGAACCATCAGGGCGTCTCCGATCCGAGGCAGAACCCGTGGTGGTGGGACGTGCTCCGGCAGGGGCAGGCGTCGCCGAACGCGGCCGCGTTCGACATCAACTGGGCTCTCGGCGGACGGGTTCGACTGCCCGTCCTCGGCAGTGAGCTCGAGGTCGCCATCGACGCCGGCGAGATCACGATCGACACGGATGCCGGTGTCGTGCGCTACTTCGACCATGAGTTCCCGCTCGCCGACGGGACGGGGGAGGGGTCTGTTGCGGAGGTGCTCGAGCGGCAGCACTACGAGCTGCTGTTCTGGCGGCGCGATGCCGAACTGAACTATCGGCGGTTCTTCGCGGTGACGACCCTCGCCGGTGTCCGCGTCGAAGACCCGGCGGTCTTCGACGCCACCCACGTCGAGATCATCCGCTGGATCCGCGAGGGACTCGCGGACGGCCTGCGCGTGGATCACCCCGACGGTCTGGCCAATCCCGGCGGCTACCTCGACCTGCTGGCCGCCGCCACGAGCGACGCGTATGTGCTGGTCGAGAAGATCCTCGAGCACGGCGAAGACCTTCCCGCCTGGTGGGCGACCGACGGCACGACCGGGTACGACGCGATGGCCGCTCTCGACTGGGTGCTGACCGATCCGGCCGGTGAAGAGCGGTTGGCGCGTCTCGACGCGCACTTGCGCGGCGGCGACCAGCCGGACTACGAGGATGTCGTTCACGAGGCGAAGCTGGCGTGGGCGACGGGCGGACTCCGCGCGGAACTGCTGCGGCTGACGAACCTCGTCGCTCCCGCTGACCGAGGCGGGGCGACAGACGAGGGGTGGGAGGACGCGCTCGCCGAGATGCTTGCCGCGTTCCCGGTGTACCGCGCCTACCTCCCGGCGGGAGCGGACCACGTGGCGGACGCGGTGTTCACGGCGACCGAACGCCGGCCTGAACTCGCTCCGGAGTTCCGGACGATCGCGGCTCACCTGGCCGCCTCCCCGGAGGGGGAGTTCACCCGCCGCTTCATGCAGCTCACGGGCCCCGTCATGGCCAAGGGCGTCGAGGACACCACGTTCTACCGGTGGACGCGTCTCACTTCGCTGACCGAGGTGGGCGGCGACCCCCACCGCTGGACTGCCGGCATCGACGCGTTCCACGCGGCATCCGCTCGTCGCCAGGCGACGTGGCCGAAGGCGATGACGGCGCTGTCGACGCACGACACGAAGCGGAGCGAAGACGTGCGGGCCCGGCTCGCGGTGCTCTCGGAGCTGCCGGAGCGTTGGGCCGAGGTGCTGGGCGAGCTCCGCGCCGCCGCGTCGACGGACGACGGCCCGCTCGACAACCTGCTCTGGCAGGCGATCGTCGGGGCGTGGCCCGCGAGCCGCGAGCGACTGCACGCGTACGCCGAGAAGGCGTCGCGCGAGGCGGGGGTGAGCACGACCTGGACCTCTCCTGACGAGGCGTTCGAGGAGCGGATGCATGCGATGGTGGATGCCGCGTTCGGCGATGCCCGCCGGATCGTGGAAGCGTTCGTCGAAGAGATCACCCCGCACGGCCGGTCGAACTCGCTGTCGATGAAGCTGCTGCAGATCGCTGGCCCCGGCGTCCCCGACGTGTATCAGGGCACGGAGCTCTGGGACCACAGCCTCGTCGATCCCGACAACCGTCGCGAGGTCGATTTCGAGGAGCGGCGGCGCCTGCTGGCCCGTCTCGATGAGGGATGGATGCCGGAGATCGACGCGTCTGGCGCCGTCAAGCTCCTGGTGACATCGAGGGCCCTGCGGCTGCGCCGCGACCAGCCCGAGCTGTTCACGCGGTACACGCCGATGACCGTCGTCGGTTCGGCCGAAGAGCATGCCGTCGCGTTCGACCGCGGCGGCGCGGTCGCCGTGGCCACTCGTCTGCCCGTGGGGCTCGCCGCTCGCGGCGGCTGGGGCGACACGCTGTTGCTGCGACACTCCGGTCCGACGGTGGACGTCCTGACCGGGCGTCGTTTCGAGGGCACCGCGGTGCGGATGGCGGAGCTGCTGGAGACCTACCCGGTGGCCCTGCTCGTGCCGGTCGACGAGATCCAGGAAGGGAATGTCTGATGGTCGAGGTGTGGGCTCCGCGTCAGGAGCGGGTGCGGCTCCGTCGCCCCGGGCAGGAGGACGTCGCCCTGCACGCGGCGGCGGACGGCTGGTGGCGCGCCGACGTCGAACTCGCGGACGGTGACGAATACGGGTTCGTTCTCGGCGACACCGAGAGCGTGCGACCCGACCCGCGCTCGCGCCGTCAGCCCCGGGGCGTGCATGCGGCGTCGGCGTGGTACGACCCGGCATCCTTCCCCTGGACCGACGCCGGCTGGACCGGACGCCAGCTCGCCGGCGGGCTCATTTACGAACTGCACCTCGGCACCTTCACACCGGAGGGGACGCTGGATGCCGCGATCGAGCGGTTCGACCACCTCGTCGAGCTCGGGGTGACCCACATCGAGCTGCTGCCGGTGAACGCCTTCAACGGCACCCACAACTGGGGCTACGACGGCGTGCTCTGGTACGCCGTGCAGGAGACCTATGGCGGCCCGGCCTCCTATCAGCGGTTCGTGGATGCCGCGCACGCGGCGGGCCTCGCGGTCATCCAGGACGTCGTCTACAACCACCTCGGACCGAGCGGGAACTACCTGCCCGAGTTCGGTCCGTACCTGCGGGACGGGTCGCGCAACGCGTGGGGGGACAGCCTCAACCTCGACGAGCAGGCCGTGCGCGCGTTCATCGTCGAGAACGCGATGATGTGGCTGCGGGATTACCACGTCGACGGATTGCGGCTCGACGCCGTGCACGCCCTGCACGAATCCGGAGCGCAGCCGGTGCACATCCTGCAGGAGATCGCCGAGGGCGCCGATGCGCTCAGCGCGCACGTCGGGCGGCCGTTGACGTTGATCGCGGAGAGCGATCTGAACGACCCGGTCATGTTCCTGCCGCGTGAAGCCGGGGGCTACGGGCTCGCGGCGCAGTGGTCGGACGACTGGCACCATGCCGTGCACGTCGCGCTGACCGGGGAGACGGTCGGCTACTACGAGGACTTCGCCGACCCGCAAGCACTGCCGAAGGTGTGGACGAGCGGCTTCTATCACGACGGCTCGTATTCGTCTTTCCGGGAGCGCGATCACGGCAAGCCGGTGCCCGCGTCCGCGGCATCCTGGCGCCTGGTGACGTATGCGCAGGACCACGACCAGATCGGCAACCGGGCCGCCGGCGACCGGCTGAGCGCCACCCTGTCGACTGACCGGCTCGCGATCGCCGCGGTGCTCACGCTGACCGCGCCGGGCACGCCCATGCTGTTCATGGGGGAGGAGTGGGGCGCGTTGACGCCCTGGCAGTTCTTCACCTCGCACCCCGAGCCGGAGCTCGCCGAGGCGACCGCGAAGGGGCGCATCGCCGAGTTCGTGAAGATGGGCTGGGACGAGTCGATCGTGCCGCTGCCCAATGATCCGGCGACCTTCGAGCGGTCGAAGCTCGATTGGGACGAGCGGGAGCAGGGTGAGCACGGCCGTCTGCTGGACCTGTATCGGAGTCTGGCCCGGTTGCGGCGCGAGCGCAGCGAGCTGACCGATCCGCGCGCGGGGTCGCGGGACGCCGAGGTGGTCCTCGACAAACCGGGGCGGCGCTACATCCTCCGCCGCGGCGACGCCCGCGTGCTCGTCAACCTCTCGGACGAGCCGTGGGAGGTTCCCGGCGGCGACGTCTGGATCGCCACCCGCCAGCCGGAGCCGGTGGGAGAGATGCTGCGTCTCGCTCCGGAATCCGCGATCGTCGTCGGCTGAACGGACCCGGCGGCTAGGGGCCCGCGCCGGGGTTGTCAACGGTGCTGACGCGGGTGCCGAGCCCGCATACCGTGGAGGGCATAATGAGTTCGCGCGCGGCATCCACGTCTTCTGACATCACCCGTCAGGTCATCGTCATCTCGGCGGTGGTCTTCATGATCATCGCGGCGATGTTCGGCGCCGGTGTGCTCGGCGGCACGCCCGTGCAGGACCTGCAGGGCGGGGCGCTGTCAGCGGAGGCGACCGTGCTCGCGCCGGCGAGCTCGGCGTTCTCGATCTGGAGCGTCATCTACTTCTTCATGATCGTCTACACGGTCTGGCAGGCGCTGCCGTCGCAGCGGGCGAGTGACCGGCAGCGGAAGGTCGGCTATCCGATCGCGCTGACGGCCGTCCTCAACGGCACGTGGCTGCTGGCCGCGCAGTACACGACGCTCGGGCTGACCGTCGTGACGATCGTCCTGCTGCTCATCGCGCTCGGCGCGACCATCCGGCTGCTGGTGCTGAACCCGCCGCGGACGTGGGCCGAGTCGCTCTTCACCGATGTGACCGTCGGCCTTCACCTCGGCTGGGTGACCCTCGCGACCGTCGCCAACACGACCGCCTGGCTGACGGCGGAGGTTGCGCCGGAGTCGTGGGGCGAGGTCGCGGACGCGTGGGGCATCGCCGTGATCGTGGTGGTCGTCCTCATCGCCGCCGCGACCGCCTACTTCACGGGCGGACGACTCACCCCTGCGGTCGCCTCTGCCTGGGGCCTGCTGTGGATCGGCGTCGGCCGGTCGAGCGGCGAGCCCGAGTCGATGCCCATCGCGATCACCGCCTGGGTCGCGGCCGCGATCGTCGTCCTCGTGCCGCTGATCCTCTGGACCACGGGTCGCCGAGGCGAGCTCACCTTCGCGAAGCGCTGAGGCCCTGTGAAGCGCTGAGGCCGTGTGAAGCGCTGAGCCCGTTTCGCGTGGCAGGTGGAGCCGCTTCGCGCGCTGGGTGGCGGCGCGAAGGGACACCTGAAGGCCGGCGCGCGACCCTCGCGGTCAGAACTGCTCGGGGTCAGAACTGCTCGGCGAAGGTGCGCAGCAGGCGCTGGGGCTCGTCGAGGTCGGCGGCCAGCACGCGCGCGGCGACGGCGTCGTACTCGCTCGCTTCGAAGTAGCCGTGGTTCCGGTAGATCGTCATCCGCTCGGTGAAGGCGACCGCGGTGGGCTCAGGATGGAACTGCGTCGCGTAGAGCGACGTGCCGACTCGATACGCCTGGACGGGGCAGGCATCGTTGGTCGCGAGCAGCACCGCGCCCTCGGGCAGTCGGGCAGTGCCCTCCTTGTGCGCGGTGAGAGCCGTGAACGTGTCGGGCAGAACGCCGAACAGCGCGTCCTCTCGCCCGGCGTCGGTCAGGTGGATGCCGGTGGGCCCGGTGCCCTCCGGGTAGTCGAGCGACACCTCGCCGCCCAGGGCGTGGGTCGCGACGCCGATGCCGAAGCACGTGAACAGCGCCGTCGTCTCACCCGCGGCCGCGGCGCGCGCGATGGTGGTCAGCGCGGCTTCGATCTGTCGCTGCGACGGCGACTTCGCGGCATCCGGCTCGGTCGTGTTGAAGGGGCTTCCGCCGGCGACGAAACCCCGCCACCGCGTGAACGCGTCGGCCGGCAGCGGCTCGTCGGCGAGACTCCACCGCTCCAACCCTGATTCGTCGAGGCCGGTGGCGTTCAAGAAGGACGCGTACTCACCGTCGGCTGCGTCCACCTGCGGACGCACGCAGAGGTAGACAAGCGGAGCCATCTCACCAGTCTAGAAGGCGGCCTCCGCCTGTGATGTGGTGTGTCAGCGTGACGAGTTCGCGGTGCGGCCGCGCACGATCCCGATGAAGACGTCGACCAGGTCGCTTGCCCCCTCCGCGGGCCAGGCGAACGCGACGGTGGATGCCGGGCCTCCCACGAGCGGACGGTAGTCGACGTCCTTCCGGTGGTGGAGCCGGGCCAGCGACATCGGAACGATCACGACCCCGACACCGGTGGCCGCGGTCGCGATGGCGTCTGCGGTGGTGGCGGGAGCCGCGAACCGCGGCTCCTCTGCGCCGGCGACGGTCGCGCCGAGCACATCGTCGAGCGGGGTGATGACGACCTCCCCGACCAGGTCTGCCTCGGTCAGCTCTTCAGCCGCGGTGAGGTGCGAGTCGGCGGCGCAGACGACGACCGGCACCTCGTCGTACAGCGAGATCACGTGGAGTCCGTCGCGGTCGATCGGCAGGCGCACGATGGCGGCGTCCACCTCGCCGGTGGTGAGTGCCGCACGCTGCGTGGCCACGTCGAGCGGCGTGAGCTCGAGGTCGTTCCGCGGCATCCGCTGCTTCCACGTGTCGATCCACTTACCGGGTGTCGCGCCGGGGATCGCGCCGAGGCGGAGGGGACCCGTCGGCTGGGAGTCGGCGGCAGGCGGCTCGGCCTTCCTCGTAGGCTTCCGTCCGGCCCCGGCCCCGGCCCCGGCGCCCGCCGGTCTGCCCGGCTTCTTGGCTACTCCGCGGGCGGAAGCGGCGGGTCGCCGAGCGCCGCCCGTGCTCCCCGTTCCGCGTCGCGCTGCCATGCGTTCAGCGTAGTCCCGCATCGACCGGGGTCACCGGCTCAGCCGCACGCACCCCAGCGACCTGCGCCGTCGCGGCGCGCGGTCTCCTCCGCCGCGGCGAACCGCTCGGCGTAGGTGTCGTTCGGTGCGACCTCCAGCGCGGACGCGTGGCCGTCGACGATGAGGGTCTCGTTGACGAACGTGCCGTCCTCGGTCCACAGATACAGCAGCAGTCGTTCGTACCGGTCATGCGTGTCGCGGTCGGGCGCCGCCCACACGGTGGCGCCTTCGGGGAGGAGCTTCTGTAGCCGCTCGGTCGCGGCATCCGCTCCGCACTCGGGTTCGGGCCGCATCTCGGGTGTGTCGATGCCGATCAAGCGGACCCGCACGGATTCGTCGACTCCGGCGATCTCGCGGGCGGACGCATCGGCGGGCGTCGCGCGGATGGTGTCGCCGTCGACGACGTGGTCGACAGTGAACGCGGATGCCGGGTCGGGACGGACCGTGCTGACCTCGGCTGCGCCGCCTCGACCGGCGACGGCGATCCACAGCAGAACGAGGATCGCTGCGCCGAGCGCGCCGATGAGGATGCGTCGGGTGCCGGTCACGCTCTCGAGACTAACGAGGGCGTCCGACGCTCCCGGCGCGGGTCGGGCGATGCGGGTGCGGGTCAGGCCGCGAGTCGCAGACCACGTCGGTCGGTGGCGATCCGCTCGCCGTCGCCGACACTCTCGTCGTCTCCGATGAGCGATTCACCGGCCACGCGGGCACCCGCGCCGATGAAGGTGCGGACGCCGATCTTCGCGCCGGGGCCGATCGCCGCGCCGGGGCCGATGTGCGCGTGGGCGGCGATCTCGGCGTTCGGGCCGATCACGGCATCCGGTTCGATCCACACGCCGCGGCCGATATACGCGCCCGCCGCGATCTGAACGCCCGGTTCGACGTAAGCACCTGCCTCGACCAGCGCGCTCGGGTGCACCTTGGCGCCGTTCGCGATCAAGCCCCGTCCATTGGCATGCTTGCGGTAGCGCAGCGTCTCGCCTCGGTCGTTCTCGATGTCGATGTAGTTCTTACCCACGGAACCTCCTTGCCGGGTACAACGCGCGTACGTACATTTCATTCCCTCAGATGGATCCGAAACACGGGGTTGACCGCGAGGTATATAGGGTGTTTCGGTGACCGACGCCCGAGACCCGCGCTCCGACCCCGCGGCGGCCGGGGATCTCTCCCCCGCGGGGGATGCCGTCGACGTCGCCGCGCCCGAAACGGGCCCGTCTCTCGTCTTCGAACAGAAGGCGGCGCCGCACACCCTGCTCGACGACGTGGTGGGCTTGCTGACCGGGACGTTCACCGTGTCGCTCGGGCTGTTTCTCCTCGGCCTCAGCGTCGCGGTCACCGGAGGGACGGCGGGACTCTCGCTGCTGCTCGGCCATACGGTCGAGTGGCCGTTCTGGGCGCTGTTCGCGGTGGTCAATCTGCCCTTCGCGGCGCTCGCCGTCTGGAAGCGAGGCTGGGCGTTCTCGCTGCGCACCGCCGTCTCCGTCGCGCTCGTCTCCGGCTTCTCGGTCGTGATCGAGCGTCTCCTGCAGGTCGAATCGATCGATCCCGTCTTCGGCACCCTCGCCGGCAACCTCCTGGCGGGAGTCGGCCTGCTGATCGTGTTCCGTCACGGCTCGAGCCTCGGTGGCATCAACGTCGTCGCTCTCGTGATCCACGACGCCACCGGCATCCGCGTAGGGTGGACGATGATGGTCTTCGATGTCCTCATCATCCTGCTCGCCCTGCTCGTCGTCCCGTGGCCGAACGTGCTGATGAGCGCGGCCGGAGCCGTCGTGTTGAACATCGTCCTGGCCCTCAACCACCGGCCCGGCCGCTACATCGGGCACTGACGTGGATATCGGCGGCGTGCGTCTGACCGGTCGGCTCATCTGCCGGTCGGAGGAGGAAGCCGACGTCGTCCGCCGGCACCTCGCCGAGCATGTCGCGTTGACGCTCGCCGAACCCGGCTGCCTGCGATTCGAGGTCACGCCGCTCGGCGGGGGTCTGGCGTGGTCGGTCGAGGAGCTCTTCGTCGATGAAGCCGCGTTCCGCGCGCATCAGCGTCGCATGTCCGACAGCGAGTGGGGCAGGGCGACGGCGGGGCTGGAGCGCCGGTACCGCATCGTGGGTCTTTCGCCGGACTGAGCTCCGAGAGACGTCACGGCTGACAGACCGGGCACCAGAAGATGATCCGCTCGCTCGTGGCGCGCGAGCCGAGTTCCGACCCGCGGATCAGAGCGCCGCAGCGCCGGCAGGGCTTGCCCTCGCGGCGGTAGACCCAGGTCTGCTGCCCCGGCCGGTTGTCGCCGGTGAAGGTGCGCCCCTGGCGATCGCGGTTCGCCTGGATCATGCGTGCGCCGGTCTCGATCAGCCCGGCGACGTCGACCTCTGCGGCCAGGGCGGTGGGGCGGATGCCGCGCACGAAGAGCAGCTCGTTCGCGTACTCGTTGCCGAAGCCGGCGACATTGCGCTGGTCGAGGAGGGCGACGTGGATGGCGCGGTGGTCCGCCGTGACGCGGGCTGCCGCGTCTGAGGGGTCCCAGTCTGCGGCGAGCGGATCGGGGCCGAGGTGTCCCACGACCCGTGCTTCGTCGGCCGTGGGCAGGACTTCTACCATCGCGAGTTCGAATCCGACCGCGTCGGCCGGCTTCGTTCCCACGATCGCGCGGGCCTGGTGCGCGGGCGCCCGCCAGCGCTGTCCCGGCCGGTAGACGTGCCAGCGGCCCTCCATCTTCAGATGGGAGTGCAGGGTCTGGTCGCCGATCCGCATCAGGAGGTGCTTGCCGCGAGGGACGACGCCGTGGACGGTCTGTCCCCGAAGGTCGGCGACGGCGCTGCGGGGTACGCGGATCTCGAAGCGCGTGACCTCGTGGCCGGCGAGTGCCTCGTCGAGCCGACGGGCCGCCCGGAAGACGGTGTCGCCCTCAGGCATGCTGCGGTTCCCGCGACCCGCGACGCAGCGTGAGCCCCTTCGGGGATTCGACGAAGCCCGCGTCGCGCAACGCCCGACCCGCCGGGTGGGAGTAGACGAACGTGCCGCTCACCTGCTCGATGGTGAGGGTGTCGAGGCGGTGCGTCCTCACCGTCTCGACCAGGCTCCGCGCGGCGGCCGCCAGGACATCCTCCGCCTCGGTGAAGACAAGCGCGGTGCGCCCGCCGCGCTCCAGGTACAGGACGAGCGCGCCGTCGACGAGGACGACGAGGCCCCCCGCCTTCCGGCCCGGTCGGTGGGTGACGCCCTCGAGCGAGGGCCAGTTCAGCGCCGCACCGTACGGGTTCGCCGGATCAGTCGCCGCGAGTGTCCGCGCCGTCAGCGGCGCGGGCTCGGGGACGGAGGCGAACTCGCGGAGTCGGTCGACCGTCGCCGAGGTGGCGAACTGCGCGGCGCCGAGCTTCTCGACGAAGTACCCGCGACGACAGTGACCGGCGTCCTCGAAGCCGGCGAGGATGCGGTACACCTGCGCGAACCCGCCCGGGACGCCCTCGGCCTGCACCGACCCGCGGGTAACGACGCCGTAGCGTTCGAGCAGCAGGCTCGCCGACGCGGTGGCACGGAGGGTGGCGTCGTCGTCCGGCGCGGGTAGCAGCGACCAGCGGCCGCCGACGAGTGGCGGACGCTGCGGGGCGGTGCGGCCGGTGGCCGCGAGCGGGGTGCCGCGGAACATCCGGGTGCGCGGCGTGCGCCGCGTGACCCGGTGCGCCTGCGATCCGCCGCCCAGCAGGCTCCGCACCGGCGCGAAGGTGTCGTTGGTGACTCGCCCCGACCAGGTCAGGTTCCAGAGCGCGTCGATGACGGACTGCTCGGTATCGGCCGCCACCATGCCGACGAGCTGCGCCGCGAAGTATGCGCCGCCGGCGGCCAGGGCGTCGAGGACATTCTGCTCGAAGGGGGTGGGCTCATCCTCGGGGTGCTGGAGGGTGAGGGGTGCGGCATCCGCCGGATGGAGCGCGATCCACCCGTCGCGACCGGGCAGGGAGCCGTGGCCCGACCAGAGCACCTCGCCGGTCGCGGTGAGCTCGTCGAGGAGGGCGGGGGAGTAGTCGCGCACCCGCGACGGGAGGATCAGCGACTCCCATGCGCTGGCGGGCAACGGCACACCGGCGAGCTGCTCGACGACGGCGAGTACGCCGTCGATCCCTTCGAGAGGCCGGGTGAGGTGTTGCCAGACCGGCAGGAACCTCCCCAGGGCTTCGGGCGCGACCGGCTCGACGCTGCCGCGGATGGCGGCGAGCGAGCGCATGCGGATGCGGCGGAGCACCTCGCTGTCGCACCATTCCAGGTCGTCGGCTGTCGCGGATTCAGCCGGCAGGAAGAACCCGCTCGCGAGTCGTCCCTGCGCTTCAAGCCGCTGCAGCGTCTGGCGTGCGACGGCCCCGCCGATCCCGAGACGCGACGCGACGTCGGAGGTGCGGAACGGCCCGTGGGTGCGGGCGTGACGGGCGACCAGGTCGGCGAGGGGATCGGCGACGGGTTCGAGGAAGGCGGTCGGGATGCCGACGGGCAACGCCGCGCCGAGCGCATCGCGCAGGCGGCCGGCGTCCTCGATCGCCGCGACGCGCGCTGCGCCGCCGATCGTGACCCGGATCGCGCGGCGTGCGTCGATGAGCGCATCGAGCAGCTCGGTGGCCTCGGCCACGGTCGCGCTCGCGGCGCTGCGCGTCGGCTCGCCTTCAGCGGCTGTCTCGGCAGTACCTTCGGCCGCTGTCTCGGGCACATTCGAGGCCTCGGCGTCGGTGCGTGCACCGTCGAGCCGCTCGGCGACCTCCTCCGCGGACAGCGGTCCGAGCAGGCGCAGCAGATCGGCCACACCCTCGATTCCGCGGACGCGTCGGGTCGGATCGAGCCGCTGGAGCTCGCGCTCGTACTGTGCGATCACGCCGGGATCGAGCAGCTCGCGCATCTCGATCTTGCCGAGCAGCTCGCTCAGCAGCGACGGGTCGACCGAGAGAGCCGCCGCTCGTCGCTCTGCGAGCGGCGAGTCGCCCTCGTACATGAACGCCCCGACATATCCGAACAGCAGGTCGCGTGCGTACGGTGACGGCGAGCTCGTCGTCGTCTCGACGAGACGGATCCGGCGGTCGCCGATGCTCCGTGCGATGCGGAGCAGGGCCGGGAGGTCGTAGACGTCCTGGAGCACCTCGCGGAGCGTCTCGAGGATGATCGGGAACGTCGGGTGTTCCTTCGCAACCTCGAGCAATTGCGCGGATCGCTGCCGCTGCTGCCACAGCGGGGAGCGTTTGTTGGGGTTGAGGCGGGGGAGGAGCAGGGCGCGGGCGGCGCACTCGCGGAAGCGTGAGGCGAAGAGCGCCGATCCTCCCACCTCGGAGGTGACGAGCTGTTCGAGCTCGTCGGGGTCGAAGACGAACAGCTCGGCTCCGGGCGGTTCAGCGTCGGTGTCGGGCACGCGCGCGATGATGCCGTCGTCGCTCGCGACGGCGGCCCCCTCGACCCCCAGCCGCTCGCGGATGCGTGCGTTCACGGCGAGCGCCCACGGCGCGTGCACATGCATGCCGTACGGGGAATGCAGGATGACGCGCCAGTCGCCGACCTCGTCTCGAGAGCGCTCGACCGTCAGGGACTTGTCGGTCGGGAGGCTTCCGGTGGCCTCTTGCTGCTCGCCGATGTACGCGAGGAGGTTGCCGATCGCGTTGTCGTCGAGGCCGGATTCGCGCAGGCGCGCGGTGGCCTTCTCGGGCTTCGCCGTCGACAGCTCCCGCGAGAACTTCCCGAGCGCCTCACCGAGCTCGGCGGGCCGCCCGAGACCTTCGCCGTGCCAGAACGGCAGTTTGCCGGGCTGGCCGTAGGCCGGCAGCACGTTGACGCGGTCGTGGGTGATCTCGACGATGCGCCAGCTCGTGGTGCCGAGGGTGAACACGTCGCCGACCCGTGACTCGTAGACCATCTCCTCGTCGAGCTCGCCGACCCGCGCGTTGCGGCTCTCGCCGGAGATGAAGACGCCGAACAGGCCCCGGTCGGGGATCGTGCCGCCGCTGGTGACCGCGATGCGCTGCGCGCCGGGCCGGCCGGTGATGGTGCCGACATCCCGATCCCACACGACGCGGGGGCGCAGCTCGGCGAACGCGTCGGACGGGTAGCGGCCGGCGAGGAGGTCGAGGGTCGCCTCGTACGCCGACCGCGGCAGCGATCGGAACGGCGCGGAGCGCTTGACGGTCTCGTACCAGCCCTCCACATCGAGCACGGCGACGGCCGACGCGGCGATGGTCTGCTGCGCGAGGATGTCGAGCGGATTCTGTGGCACCGAGATCGCCTCGATCTGACCCGCCAGCATCCGCTCGGTGACGACTGCGGTGTGCAGGACGTCACCGCGGTGCTTCGGGAAGAGCGCGGCGCGGCTGACCTCGCCGACCTGGTGCCCTGCGCGGCCGACGCGTTGCAGGCCGGATGCCGCTGAGGGCGGCGCCTCGACCTGGATGACGAGGTCGACGGCGCCCATGTCGATGCCGAGTTCGAGACTGCTCGTCGCGACGACGCATCGGAGGGCGCCGGACTTCAGCTCGTCCTCGACCTGCGCGCGCTGCTCCTTCGACACCGAGCCGTGGTGAGCCTTCGCGAGGATGGCCTCGACGCCTGCCGAAGCCCCGGCCTGCGCCATCATGGCGGCCGGCACCGTCTGCTCGGGGACGTCGATGCCGACCCGCTCCGCGTAGATCTCATTCAGTCGCCCCGTCAGGCGCTCGGCGAGCCGGCGGGAGTTGGAGAACACGATCGTGGAGCGGTGGGCGAGGATGCGGTCGACGATCGCCTCTTCGACGTGCGGCCACACCGATCCGGTCATCTCCGACGACTGCGGCGGGGTGTACCAGTCGCCGCCATCCCCGTCGTCGTCATCCGGGTCGGGCGCCGCGCGGAGGTCCTCCGTACCCGGGGGAGGCGGCGGGTTCGTCAGGTCGTCGATCGGGACGACGACAGAGAGGTCGAATGCCTTGCTCGCCTTCGGGGCGACGATCTCGACGGGAGCCGCGCCGCCGAGGAACCGCGCGACCTCGTCGATCGGGCGCACGGTCGCCGACAGGCCGATGCGCTGCGCCGGTGTGTCGAGCAGCGCGTCGAGGCGCTCCAGACTCACGGCAAGGTGGGCGCCGCGCTTCGTGGCCGCGACGGCGTGCACCTCATCGACGATGACGGTGTGGATGCCGCGCAGCGTCTCCGCCGCCTGCGAGGTCAGCATGAGGTACAGCGACTCGGGAGTCGTGATGAGAATGTCGGGCGGGTCGGCGAGCAGCCGCCGACGATCTGCGGACGGGGTGTCGCCCGAGCGCACCCCGACCGACACGTCCGGCGCCGGCAGGCCCAGCCGCCGGGCGGACTGGCCGATCCCGACGAGCGGCGACCGGAGGTTGCGCTCGACGTCGACGCCCAGGGCCTTCAGGGGAGAGACGTAGAGGACACGGGTGCTGGGGGCGCCGGCATCCGCCCGCTTCTTCTTCTTTTCTGTCGTGGGGGCGGGCTCGTTCGCCTTGTCTCGGAAGATGCGGTCGAGCGCCCAGAGGAACGCGGAGAGGGTCTTGCCCGATCCGGTCGGTGCGACGACGAGAGCGTGCTTGCCCGCCGAGATCGTCTGCCAGGCGCCCGCCTGCGCGTTCGTCGGCGCCGCGAAGGCGCTGCGGAACCAGTCCTGCGTCGCAGGGCTGAACCGTTCGAGCACGTCCGACATCCGACCATCATCGCGCGAACCTCCGACATCGCGGTGGGGGTTGCGCGGCCGCACACCACCGCGGCATCCGGTTCACACCTCTGTCATCACCCCGTCCCGCAACTCCAGGGTCAGGTTCGGGTCGATCCGTGCCAGGAAGACGTCGTCGTGGCTGACGACCAGAACCGCACCCCGGTAGGCCGCGATCGCCTCGACGAGCTGGTCAACGGTGTCGATGTCGAGGTTGTTCGTCGGCTCGTCGAGCACCAGCAGGTGCGGCGCCGGCTCCGCCAACAGCAGCTGCGCCAACGCCACCCGGAAGCGCTCGCCCCCGGAGAGCGCCGACACGGGCCGGTGCACGGCGTCGCCGCGCACGAGGAACCTCGCCAGCCGGTTCCGCAGCTCGACATCGCCGACACCCGGTGCCGACGCCCGGATGTTCGCCAGCACCGATGCGCCGTCGTCGAGCCCGTCGACCCTCTGCGAGAGGTACCCGATCCGGTCGGTATGCGCGACGGCGTGTGCCGAGTGCAGGGAAATCGCGCGGTCTGGCCGCCCCGCGGCGGCCCCAGCCCCGGCTGGACCTGCATTCGGCGCATCGTCCGCACCCCCCGCCGACGCGACGAGCCGGTCCAGCAGCGTCGTCTTGCCGGCCCCGTTCGGGCCGATCAGTGCGACGCGCTCCGGGCCCTGCAGCACCCACGAGCGCTCGCCGTCGCCGAGGGTGGCGATGCGGCGACCCGACCCGACCTCGGGGTCGGGCAGATCGATCCGCACCGCGTCATCGTCGCGCACCCGCCGACCGGCGGTGTCGACGGCTGCGCGCGCGGCATCCACCTTCTCGTTCGCCTCCACGCGCAGCCGACCCGCGGTCACCTGCGCGGCACGCTTCTTGGCGCCGAGCACGATGCGCGGTGCCGACCGCTCGAAGGCGGCCTTCTTGCCTTGCGCATTCCGGGTGGCGATCGCAGATTCCACCTGCTGCCGATCGCGTTTCTCCCGTTTAAGGAGCTGTCGCGCGGCCGCTTCCGCCTGGGCGGCCGCGGCCTGCTCGGTGTCGAGCCAGGCGCGCCACTGCGAATAGGGACCGCCGAAGACAGAGAGGTCGCTGCCGTACAGCTCGGCGGTGTCGTCGAGATCCTCCAGGAGCGCGGTGTCGTGGCTCACGACGATCAGCGTGCCGCGCCAGCCGCGCACCAGCTCGCGGACGCGTGCGCGGGCGTCGCGGTCGAGGTTGTTTGTCGGCTCGTCGAGGAGGGCGATCTCGGCGCCGCGCAGTCGGATGCCGATGAGTGCGGTGAGCACGGCCTCCCCACCTGAGAGCTCACCGACGCGGCGGTCCAGCGCATCGGCCGGGAGGCCGACCTCCGCGAGTTCCGCGCGCGCCCGCGCCTCGACGTCCCAGTCGTCGCCGACCGCGTCGAAGTGGCGCTCGTCCGTGTCGCCGCGCTCGATCGCACGGACCGCGTCGAGCGCACGTGCGACGCCGAGGAGCTCGGCGACGCGGCGCCCCGTGTCGAGGGTCAGCTGCTGCGGCAGCAGATCGACGCGCCCGCTCGTCGAGATGGTGCCCGACGTCGGTTGCAGTCCGCCGGCGATGAGGGCCAGCAGGGTGGATTTCCCCGATCCGTTGCGACCGACGAGGCCGGTGCGGCGCACGCCGAAGGCGCCCGACACGTCGCTGAGCGCGACGGACCCGTCGGGCCAGGTGAAGGACAGGCGGTCGAGGGTGACCGCGGAGGTGAGGGTATGGGGCATGAGCGCCTCCCGTGTTCAGGGTGCGCAGACGCGTGTGCCCACGATCCGCGACGCAGCGCTCGATGCGTCCGGGCAGCACCGAGGTGCTGCGTCGAAGGGCGACGGTCCGCGCTGGTCGGTGATCTGATCACCGGGCGGACCGTCGGATTCGTCCTCGAGGAGGGTCGACGGGTCAGCGCGGGATCACAGCGCGATCGCGTCGATTGCCTTCAACGGCTCTTCCTCACACTCGGGACAGGACGTCGACCATGGTAGCGACGACGGCGAACGGATGCCAGGGGTCGGCGCTTCCACTCGGCACCGACCCCTGGCATCCGACCCCATGGTCACGCCGGTTGGTGGACCCAGGTCCGCTCGTCCCCCGTCCAGCGGTTCACGGCCGTGGGCAGGCCGGACGCCTGCTCGTACATCCGTGAGAACGCCGGCGCGAAGGCGTCGTTCACTCGGTCCAGGCGGTCCTGCTCCTCGCGGATGCCGGGCATCTCGGCGCGGAACGACGCGATGACGGCGTCCTCGTCGATGAGCGTCAGCCGGCCGTCGAGGACGGTGGTGACGCCGTCGACCATCACCCGGACGATTGAGGATCCGTTCTCGCTGTAGACCAGGTGGTTCTCGAGCTTGTTCGTCGGCAGGAAAGCGAGCGTCTCGGTGTCGAACATGACGAGATCTGCGCGCTTGCCGACCTCGATCGACCCGACCGAGCTGTCCAGGACGGCGCTGCGCGCACCGCCGATCGTCGCCGCACGCAGAACCTCGTCGACGGTCGACCAGCGGGTCAGGTCGGGTTCTGTCACCTTGTGCAGCAGAGCGGCCGTCTTCATGACCTCCATGAGCCGGGGAGTGTCGCTCGAACTGCACCCGTCGGTGCCGAGGCCGAGGTTCACACCCGCATCGTGGTAGCGCCGCCACGGCAGCACGCCGGAGCCGAGCTTGAGGTTGGAGATGGCGTTGTGCGATACCGACGTGCCGCGACGCGCGATCCGCTCGATGTCCTCGTCGGTGACCCAGATGCCGTGAGCGAACGTCGTCCGCTCGCTCATGGCGCCGATGCCGTCGAGGTGTTCCACGAGGGTCTGTCCGCCGTAGAGCTCATCGCCGGTGACCGCCTGGGTCCTCGTCTCCAGGACGTGGATGTGCACCTCCGCGTCGTACTCCGCGGCCAACTCGGTCGCGCCGACCAGCAGGTCGTCGGTGCACCGCTGCGGTCCGGATGGCGCCAGCATGTACCGGACCCGTCCGCCGGCCGTCCCGTGGTGGCGCTCGAAGGCCGTCCGCGAGTAATCGAGGTACTCGTCGGCCGACAGCACGGGTTGTGCCCGCACCTGACGCACGAGGTCGTCGGGGAGCCAGTCGGCCACGAAGGGCAGCGTGTCGACGAACGGCCGGTTGATGATGTGACCCGACACATTCGCCCGGATGCCGATGCTTTCGTACGCGCCCGCGACCGCGGCGAGCTGGTCGAGGTCCTGTCCCGGGGTCTCGAGAACGTCGTCGACCAGCGTCGTGACACCGTTCTTCATCGACTCCATCGCGAACATGAGTGTCCGCAGGCGCACGATATCGGGACTCGTCGGTGTCCCGCCGAGGATCGGGTAGGCGTACAGCATCCAGAGCTCGAGCGGCATGTTGTCGTAGCGACCCTTGTAGAGGTACTCCCACGAGTGCGTGTGCGCGTTGACGAACCCCGGCGTGACGAGCATGCCGGTGCCGTCGATGATCTCGTCGCCGGGCTGGGGCGCGAGATCCGTGCCGATCTCGGTGAAGACGCCGCCGTCGATCCGGATGTCCCGACTCGCCGGGGTCGACCCTGTTGCGGCATCCATCGTGATGACCTGCGCGCCACGGATGAGGGTGCCGGTCATGCGGACACCTCCGTTCCGACCGTGGTGGATGCCGCGTCCCCGGCGCCGACGTCCGTCGGGGCCTTTCCGAAGCGACGCGCGATCGCGTGGCAGACGGGGGCCGCGATGATCGCGACGATGATGCCCTGTACGGCGGGGCTGCCGATACCGGTGAACGCGCCGGACGCGGCGGCCGCCGTGCCGAGCAGGTAGGCGATGATGCCGGGCCACACGAACATGCCCACCCGGGTCACGTCGGTGCCGGGGTCGCGTCGACGCCACACGAAGAGGTAGGTGCCGATGATGACGCCGCCGAGCGGCGGGATCACGGTGCCCAGGGTCACGAGGAAGCCGATCAGCGCGTTGGCGACGCCCGTCACGGCAAGGGCGATTCCGACGATCACGCCGATGATGATGAACGGTCGCTTGTCGTTGCGGTTCGCGAGCTCGGCACCGGCGACCCCGAACGCGTAAGCGGTGTTGTCGTTCGTGGTCCAGAGGTTGAACGTCAGCAGCAGGACGCCCATGAGCGCGAGTCCCATCGTGAACAGGAGCGCCGTGAAGTCCGGTTCGCCGAAGGCGATCGCACCGATCCCGCCGAAGACAAGCATCGCCGTCTCGATCACCAGGAGGACGCCGAGGCAGATGAGGAAGGCAGTGCGTGGGCTCTTCGCGAACCGAGTCCAGTTGCCTACCTGCGTTCCGCCGGAGATGAACGTGCCGATCATCATGGTGATCGCCAGGCCCGGTGACAGCGAGCCGTCGCCGGTGGTCGCGAACATCGCGGTCCAGCCGCCCACCTCATCGACGGAGACGACCGTGATCCAGATGCAGAGCGCGAACATGAGCGGGACCGACACCCAGGACAGGATCTCGATGCCTTTGAAGCCCCAGTACGCGGTCGTCGCCATCACCAGGCCACCCACGATCGCGAGGGGCCACGAGACCTCCCAACCGATCGCGGACGCGAGGAGGTCGGCGAAGATGCCGACGGTGATGCCGTACCACCCGATCTGCGTGCCACCCAGGACGATCGAGGCCCACTTGCCTCCGACTCGCCCGAGCGACAGTCGGGCGAGGAGGACCGTCGAAAGACCCGTCGCCGCACTTGTCGCGCCGAGCGTCGCGATGTAGAGGGCGAGCACCACCGACGCGACGGCGGCGAGCCCGACGAACGCAGCGAACCCGAACGCGCCGGCGACTTGGCCGCCGGTGACCATCGTCGGGGTGAAGAAGATGAAGCCGGCGACGACGACGAGGATGGCGAACCATCCTTGCCGGGCGCTGTGGGGGACGCGGCCGAGCGGGTAGTCGCGGTCGACGCGCTCCGGGGCGGCGGATGCCGCAGTGGTCGAGGTCATGAGCACTCCTTTCCGAGTGGTCACATCCCACGCGTCCTGTGTTTCGATCCCGTTGCACGGCGCAGAAGAGTGGATCCGGTGACAGCGGGCCGGGTCGGTGGGTGTGTGAATCTCCACCTGTCCGAAACGACGGTGTCATCGGAGCGAAATCGGCGGGTCGTACGGTGACGACGTGCTCCCGACCGAACCGCGCCTCGTCGCGGACGTCGACGTCCTCCGGGTGGGCGATCTCCTCCGCTGGGGACACCCTCGGATCGACCTCGTCGGCGAGTCGGTAGGTCTCGATCGCGCCGTGCGGTGGGGGTTGCCCACCGACCTGCTCGACCCGTCGCCGTATCTGCGCGGTGGGGAGCTCGTCCTGACGTCAGGAATCTCGATCCGGGATGCCGCGTCTCAGCGTGCGTTCGTGCGGTCGGTCCGGCGTACCCGTCCCGCGGCCATCGGCTACGCCTTGGGAGTCGTGGAATCGGCGGTGCCTTCGGCGTTGATCTCAGCGGCGAACGCCGCGGGGTTGGCGGTGCTGTCGGTGCCGCCAGATGTGCCGTTCGTCGAGATCACCCGTCGGATCGCCCACGAACAGCAGCGGCACGACGCCGAGGAGCTTGCGCGGGAATCAGTGGGAGCGATCTTCGACATGGTCCGCCGCGGCCACGCCAGCGCTGTCGTTCTTCGCGAGCGCCTCATCCACGTGCTCGGGGATGTTCCCGGGGTGTGGGTCCTGGCAGCGCGGGGGCGCGTGCTGCGTCGACTTGACTCGGCCCTGGTGGGAACGACCGGCGGATTCTCCGTCGCTGTCGTGGCCGCGACACAGCCAGGTCCGCCCACCGACGATCTGCTGGCGGGGGATGTGGGGTGGAGCGGCCCGGTGGATCCGGCCGCCCTCGCGGGAGCGTTGCGTGAGGCGATTGCGGCGGCGTCCCTCGCGGCACGGCACGGAGCGCCTCGGGGCCCCCGAGATCTCGCGACATGGGAGGGTCTCATCGAGCGACTCACTCCCGAGCAGCTCGCTCCCTTCCGCGACCGCCTGCTCGCACCTCTCATCGAGTATGACGCGCGCCACCGGACCACACTCCTCGAGACGGTCGAGCGATTGTGTCAGCGAGACGGATCCGTCATCTCCACGGCGAGCGATCTCTTCGTGCACGTCAACACGGTGCGCAAGCGGGTGGAGCGCATCGAAACCTTGACCGGGCTCAGCCCGCTCGACACCCGGGGCCGTGCGGCCTTCCTCGTAGCGCTCGTCGCTCGAGGAGCCGGGGTCAGCTGATCGCCGCCAGCCGTTTCTCCAGGAAGACCCGCACGTCGTGCAGCTCGTCGGCCGAGACGGCGTGGGCGAGGCCCGGGTAGACGCGGCCGCTGAGCTCCACGTGCGCGGGCAGCCACTGCGCGGTGTGTTCGATGAACGGCTGCGGGATCACCTGGTCGTGGCTGCCGCGGCCCCAGAACACCGGCGGCTTGACTTCGGCGAGCCGCGCGTCGGTGGCAAGCGGCTCGGGGAAGGCGTACCCAGCGAGGTTCACGGCGAACGCGAGGTCGTCGGGTCGCTGGCGGAGGGCCTGAAGCGAGATGACCCCGCCCTGCGAGAAGCCGAGCAGCCCGACCAGCGGGGCGTCACCGCGGACCGCGTCGATGAACTCCCACACGCCCGCGGCCGACGCCTGCACCTCGTCGGGGTCACGCCCTTCCACGCCGTCGATCGTGAACCAGGAATACCCCGGCATCGGGAAGCGGGGCGCCAGCGGTGCGCGGACGGATGCCACGACGTACGCGTCCGGAAGGTGCGGCGTCAGGGCGAAGAGGTCCTCCTCGTTCGAGCCGTACCCGTGCAGGAGGACGAGCAGGGGACGACCGGCCCGCTCCTGCGCGGGCGCGGACCAGAGCACGGCATCCGGATCGAGAAGGGGCGCAGAGGTCATGGCACCATCCTGCCGCAGGGCGCCGACCCTTCGCCGAGCCCACCGGTGCCCGGCGACGCGGCATCCGCTCGGGTATACATGAGGCATGGCCGTCCGCACCCCCGACCCCGACCCGAACGAGCGCGACGACGACGGATCGCACGACCCGTTGCGCGGATTGGGATCGATGAGCAGTCAGGGGTCGTCGGGCAACCCGGCGTGGCTCACCGACGTCGAGCTCGCCGAGGCGCGCCGACGGATTCCGATGCTCTACGTCGAGGCGATCCCCGTGCGGACCGACGGCATGGGCGCGGTCACCGAGGTCGGCGTGCTGCTGCGCGCGACGCCCATGGGCGAGATCACCCGCACGATCGTCTCGGGTCGGGTGCGCTACGGCGAGACGGTGCGCGATGCGCTGTTCCGCCACCTCGAGAACGACCTCGGGCCGATGGCCTTCCCGCTGCTGCCGCCGCAGCCGACCCCGTTCACGGTCGCCGAGTACTTCCCGATCCCCGGTGTCAGCGCGTTCCACGACGACCGGCAGCACGCCGTGTCGCTCGCCTTCGTCGTGCCGGTGACCGGCACGTGCGAACCCCGGCAGGATGCCCTCGAAGTGACCTGGATGTCGCCCGAGGAGGCCGCATCGGAGTCGCTGGCCGCCGAGATGGAGGGCGGCCGTTCGACGCTCCTGCGCCTCGCTCTCGCGTCCGTCGGCTCCTTGCGCTGAGCCGCGCGCTGAGCGAAGAGCTCAGCCGCGCGTCAGTGCCGACAGCTCCGCCACGAAGGCGTCGACGTCGGTCTCGCTGGTGTCGAAGGAGCACATCCAGCGCACCTCGCCGCGCGCGGCATCCCAGTCGTAGAACCGGAACTTCTCGCGCAGTCGGTCGGCGACTCCCTCGGGGAGCGTCGCGAAAACGCCGTTCGACTGCGTCGGCTGGGTGAACCCGACACCGCGGATCGAGCCGTCGGCCACCCCCGCTTCGACGGCCGCGCGCAGGCGCCGTGCCATGTCGTTCGCGTGACGGGCGTTGCGCAGGTACAGGTCGCCCTCGTACAGCGCGACGAGCTGTGCCGAGACGAATCGCATCTTCGAGGCGAGCTGCATGTTGAGCTTGCGGAGGTAGCGCAGACCCTCGGATGCCGCGGGGTCGAGCACCACGATCGCCTCGGCGGCGAGGGCGCCGTTCTTCGTGCCGCCGACGCTCACGACGTCGACGCCGGCGTCGCGGGTGAACGCGCGCAGTGGCAGGTCGAGCGCCGCTGCGGCGTTCGACAGGCGGGCGCCGTCGAGGTGGAGGCGCATGCCGCGCTCGTGGGCGTGGTCGGCGAGGGCGCGGATCTCGTCCGGCGTGTACAGGGTGCCGAGTTCGGTCGACTGCGTGATCGAGACCACCAGCGGCTGTGCGCGGTGCTCGTCGCCCCAGCCCCACGCCTCGCGGTCGACGAGCTCAGGGGTGAGCTTGCCGTCGTCGGTGGGCACATTGAGGATCTTGATGCCGGCGACCCGCTCGGGTGCGCCGCCCTCGTCGACGTTGATGTGGGCGGTGGATGCCGCGACGACCGCGCCCCAGCGGGGGATCATCGACTGCAGACCGGTGACGTTCGCACCGGTGCCGTTGAAGACCGGGAAGGCCTCGACGCCCTCGCCGAAGTGGCTCTCGAAGACCCGCTGGAGGCGTTCGGTGTAGAGGTCTTCGCCGTAGGCGATCTGGTGTCCGTCGTTGGCGGCGGTGATGGCCGCCAGCACCTCCGGGTGCACGCCGGAGTAGTTGTCGCTGGCGAAGGAGCGGACCGTGGGGTCGTGGAGCGTCGTCACCTTCTCAGCCTAGATCGCGACGGCCGAGCGGGTACCGTGGCACGGAGCCCGGGCGCCCTCCTTGTCGGTGTCGGAACCCGGTCCTACCCTCTGATCATGACCGACGTTCCGTCGAGTTCCACACCGTCCCCCGACGCTCCGACACACGTCGTTCCGCCCGGCGGGATGCGCACCTTCCTGCACGTCCTCGTGAACACCGCCGTCGCCAACATCACGACGAGCTTCCTCTGGTTCGCGCTGACGTTCTGGGTGTACCTGGAGACGCAGTCGGTGCTGGCCACGGGCATCATCGGCGGCGCGTACATGCTGCTGCTGGCCGTGTTCGGCATGGTCTTCGGCACCCTCGTCGACCGGTTCCGCAAGCACTCGGTGATGATCGTGTCGGGACTTGTCACCCTGATCGCGTTCCTGGCGGCCGGGGCCATCTACCTGTCGCAGCCCGAGTCGGCCCTCCTCGACCTCGGGCGACCGTGGTTCTGGCTGTTCTCGGCGGTCATCCTCGCCGGCGCGGTCATCGAGAACCTCCGCAACATCGCGCTGTCGACCACGGTGACCCTGCTGGTGCCGACCGAGCGCCACGCGAACGCCAACGGCATGGTGGGCACGGTCCAGGGGCTCGCCTTCGTCGTGACGAGCGTGCTCTCCGGCTTCGCGATCGGTCTGCTCGGCATGGGCTGGACCCTCGCGATCGCGATCGCCCTCACCGCCATCCCGCTCGTGCACCTGCTGATGCTGCGGATTCCCGAGGAGCGGCCGGTCGTCGAGACGGGCTCGACGATCATCGACGTGCGCGGGGCGGCGGCGGCGATCCGCGCCGTGCCGGGCCTGTTCGCGCTGATCCTGTTCTCGACGTTCAACAACTTCATCGGCGGCCTCTACATGGCCCTCATGGATCCGTACGGTCTGACGCTCTTCCCGGTCGAGATCTGGGGGGTCATCCTCGCCGTCACCGCCACCGGCTTCATCATCGGCGGGAGCATCGTGGCCGCGAAGGGGCTCGGCCGCAATCCGATCCGCACCCTGCTGCTGGTCGTCGTGGCGATGGGTGTCCTCGGCGCGGTCTTCACGCTCCGCGAGTGGTGGTTGCTCTTCGGCCTCGGAATCTGGGTGTACATGGCCCTCATCCCCGTCGTGGAGTCGGCCGAACAGACCGTCATCCAGAAGGTGGTGCCCTTCGAGCGTCAAGGACGCGTGTTCGGTGCGGCGACCGCGCTCGAGGTCTCTGCAGCCCCGATCACGTCGTTCGCGATCGCTCCGCTGGCCGAGTTCTGGATCATCCCGTACTTCCGCGCCGATGCAGGCCAGGCGCAGTGGGCATGGCTCCTCGGCGAGGGGGAGGCGCGCGGCATCGCCATGATCTTCCTCGTCGGCGGCCTCGTCATGGTCGCCGCCGCGCTCGCCGCATTCGCCACCCGGTCGTATCGCACCCTGTCGCGGGCGTACGCGGCCGCGCCCGAGACGACGGAGGGCGATGCCGCAGCGGCATCCGACCCTCCGCCGATGCCGTCGTCGTCGCGCGAAGCCGCCGGCGGCGCCGCGGCAATCGACTGACCGAGCTGCCGCTCAGTCGTCGGTGCCGCGGATGCCGGCGGTCGACGCGATCACGGGGCGCATCTTCTTCTCGAGCGCCTCGAAGAACATCGACAGCGGGAACTCGTCATCGAGGACCGCGTCGGTGTACCCCTTCGGCGGACCGGCGAGGATCTCGTCGGGGAGTCCCCGCGCCCAGCGGGATGCCGGGTGCGGGGTGACGGTCTCCCGGACGAGGTCGTACGCGGCGAGCCAGTGCGCGACCTTCGGACGGTCGATCGACTCCCAGTAGAGCCGGTCGATGGCGTCGGCGAGCTCGATGACGGCGTCGGCCACCCGCTCCCACTCGAAGGCGAGCGACGTGTCGGTCCAGTGCAGCACGCCGCGGCGGTGCAGCCAAGCGAACAGCAGCTGCCCGCCGAGGCCGTCGTAGTTGCGCTCGCGGGTGCCGGTGATGGCAAAACGGAAGATGCGGTCGAAGATCACGGCGTACTGCACGAGACCGGCGTGCTCGAGCATCTCGGCATCCGTCGCCGTCAGGTCGGACTCCGCAGAGAGGCGCCGCTCGATGCTCACGCACTCGCGGAACGCGGTGAGGTCGCAGCGCAGCTCTTCGAGGGAGTACAGGAAGTACGGCATCCGCTGCTTGATCATGAACGGATCGAACGGCAGGTCGCCGCGCATGTGGGTGCGGTCGTGGATCAGGTCCCACATGACGAAGGTCTTCTCGGCCAGTGCCTGGTCGTCGAGCAGCCGCGCGGCCGCCTCGGGCAGGTCGAGACGGGTGATCTCGGATGCCGCGCGCACCACGCGCCGGTATCGGGCGGCCTCGCGGTCCTGGAAGATCGCACCCCAGGTGAAGGTGGGGACCTCGCGCATCGCGACGGTTTCGGGGAAGAGCACCGCGGAGTTGGTGTCGTAGCCGGGCGTGAAGTCGAGCAGGCGCAGCGAGACGAAGAGCCGGTTCGTGTAGGTCTGCTCGAGCGCGTCGATGAACTCGGGCCAGATGACCTCGACGAGCACCGCTTCGACCTTGCGCTCGCGGGACCCGTTCTGCGTGTACATCGGGAACACGACGAGGTGGCGGAGCCCGTCGACCCGATGCCGCTGCGGCTGGAAGGCGACGAGTGAGTCGAGGAAGTCGGGCACGCCGAAGCCCGATCGCTCCCACCGCTCGAAGTCGGCGATGCTCGCGTCGAGGTAGGCCGCGTCGTGGGGGAAGGCGGGGGCCAGTGCGCGGATGCCGGCGATGATCGCCGCGACGTGCTCGCGCGCCGCCTCTTGATCGGCGGAGATCGAACCGTCGGCGCTCTGCAGGTCCTGAAGGGAGGTCGCGGCATCCTTCAGCAGACGCCAGGCGGCGGAGTCGGGCGCCGTGCGGGGGTCCTCGACCACCTCGGGCATTCCGATGATCGTCGGGGGTGTGGCGACGGTGCTCATGATGGACCTCCCATCGGTCTCGAGAAACGGTTCGCGAGGGATTCTACGGGAATCTTTCCTGTCGATGCAGTCTATGTCAGGAAGATCACCTGTCGTTGCGGGTGGAGTAACGTCGGATCGTGGCTTCCGACGAGACGATCCCCGCGTTCAGCGACGCCGCGGATGCCGCGATCGTCGCCGAGCTCGCCGTCAATGCCCGGGCGACTCTCGCCGAACTCGCCGCCGCCGCGGGACTGTCGGTGTCGGCGACGCAGGCTCGGGTGCGTCGCCTCGAGACCCGCGGGGTCATCCGCGGCTACCGCGCCGTCATCGAACCCGAAGCGGTCGGCAAGCCCCTCGCCGCGTTCGTCGAGATCACGCCGCTCGACCCCGGCCAGCCCGACAACGCCCCCGAGCTGATCGCGCACCTCGACGAGATCGAGGCGTGCCATTCGATCGCCGGCGACGCCGCATACATGCTCTTCGTGCGCGTCGCGACGCCGCGCGATCTGGAGCGACTGATCCGCGACATCCGCAGCGCCGCAGCCGTCAACACCCGGACGACGGTCGTGCTGCAGACCTTCTTCGAGAACCGCCCGGTGCGCCCCGCCTGACTCCGGCACGCCGACGTCGAGGCTGTCAAGAGGATCAGTCGCCGGCTCGCTGCGGCGTAACCTCGGGGCGTGACGGACGAGAGTGCAGCGCCAGGCCGCGCGACGGCAGCGGCGTTCTCGTGGTGACCAACACCCGTTCGGGGGTCTCCGTCGGGCGCCCCGATCGCACCGCCGACGTGCGGCGCCGCCTGCCGCGGGCGGTCGTCCACGAGCTCGGCGAGGAGGAGCCCCTCGACGAGGTCGTCGCCGCGGCCGTGTCGCGGGAGGAGGCGCCGCGCGTGCTGGCGATCCTTGGCGGCGACGGCTCGGTATCGCGCGCAGCCCACCTCGCGCGCCGCCACGATCTCGAGCTTCTCGTGCTGCCGCAGGGCACGTTCAACCACTTCGCCCGGTCCATCGGGGTCGCCGACGTCGACGCGGGTCTCGAGGCCTACTTCTCCGGCGCGGTGCGGCCGATCGCCGTGGCCGAGGTGACGGTCGATGACCGCGACCCGATCACCGTTCTCAACGCGGTCTCGGTCGGCGCCTACCCCGAGATGCTCGCTGAGCGGGAGCGACGCACGAGTTTGGGCAAGTGGATCGGCGGTGCCGTCGCTGCGTGGCGCGCGCTCCACGATGCCCACGCTGTCGGCATCGTCCGCGGCGGCCGTCGCGCATCGGTGTGGTCGGTCTTCGTCGGCGTCGGCCGCAACGACCCCGACCGCATCGCGATGATGCAGCGGGCCACCCTCGACGACCCCGTCGTCGACGTCCGCATCCACCACGCCCGCGGAACGCGCATGCGGGCGGTGGCATCGCTGGCGTTCGGCCGACGCTCGATCTTGGTGCTGCGCACGGTCCGCCTCATGCCGCCGGCATCCGATTTCGAACGGATCGTGTCGGCAGACATCGACCTCGAGGTCCGTGCCGGGAGCGCCCCTGACATCTACGTGCACGACGGCGAGCTCGAGCAGGTCGGACAGGACGGGTTCCGCCTGCGCGTCTCGGCGATCGATCAGGGGCTGCGCGTCTATCTACCCGGGCGCTGACGCACGATACATCGCTGGGTGGATGCCGCGCCGCGCGCCGCCGCGTAACGTCGAAGGGTGTTCCGCCAGCTCCGACCCCTCCAGGTGGTCTTCGACGTCCTGGTCGCGTTCGGCTTCGCGCTCGTCGCGCTGCCGGCCGAACTCGTCACGTCGGCTGCACCGGGGACGGAGTGGGTCGCCGTCGTCCTGGTGCTCATCATGGCCGCCGCGGTGGCGGTTCGCCGACTGTCGCCGGGGCTGTCGCTCGGCGTGGCGTGGACTGGCGCGCTGCTGCAGATGACGGCGGAGCGGAACCCCGGCTTCGTCGACATCGCGATCTTCGCGGTGCTGTACGTCACGGCGGCGTACGGCTCGCGCCTCGTGTTCTGGGCGGGCCTCGCCTCGGTCGGCGTCGGCTCGGCGGCGATCACGATCTACCTGTTCCGCTGGGGTCTCATCGGCCAGTTCTCGTGGTCCGACCTCCCCTCCGCCGTGGCCATTCTCATCGCGGCGCTGTTCGCGCTGGGGCTCGCGTGGACCAGCGGCGCCCTCGTGCGCAACGTCCTCCGTGGCCGCGCCACGCGTGCCGCACAGGTCCGCGCCGAAGCCGAGACAGCGGCGGAGCAGGAGCGCACCCGGATCGCGCGCGACATGCACGACATCGTCGCCCACTCGCTCGCCGTGATCATCGCGCAGTCCGACGGCGCTCGCTATGCCGCCGCGGCCGATCCCGCCGCCCAGTCGGCGGCGCTCGGCACGATTTCGACGACGGCGCGGTCGGCGCTGTCGGATGTCCGCCTGCTGCTGACCCAGCTGCGTCACTCCCAGTCCGACGGCCCGCAGCCGACTCTCGCCGATCTCGAACAGCTGTACGCGCAGGTGCGCGCCGCCGGGGTCGAACTGCGTGTCGACGTCGATCCCGCCCCGCCGGGGAGGTGCCCGCGTCCGTGGAGCTCGCGGTCTACCGCATCCTCCAGGAGGCACTGACCAACGCCTTGCGCCACGGCAGTGGTGGACCCGTCGACGTATCCCTCGCCTGGTGGGGCGATCGCGTCGATCTGCGGGTGCGCAACGAGGCGGCATCCGAACCCGGCGCCGAGCGCCGCGTGCCCGGGCACGGCCTCATCGGCATGCGCGAGCGCGCGCAGCTGATCGGCGGCCGCCTTGATGCCGGTCCCGACGGCTCCGCGTTCGTCGTGTCCGCCACCCTTCCCGTTCGTGCGGACGATGGGCTGCGCGCCCCCGCCACTGATTCCCCGCGAGAGTTCTCATGACCGTGATCCGTGTCGTCCTGGTCGACGATCAGGCGCTGTTCCGTGCCGGCATCCGCATGGTGGTCTCGTCGCAGCCCGACCTCGAGGTGGTCGGCGAGGCGTCCGACGGCGCTCAGGCGCTCGACGTGGTGCGCGCCACCCGCCCGGACGTCGTGCTGATGGACATCCGGATGCCGGTGATGGACGGCCTGACCGCGACGGCGACGCTGCTGGGCGACCCCGATCCGCCGAAGGTGGTCATGTTGACGACGTTCGACCTCGACGAGGCGGCGGCGCGAGCGATCCAGCAAGGGGCGAGCGGATTCCTCCTGAAGGATGCCGATCCGGAGTTCCTCCTCGCGGCGATCCGCACCGTGCACGCCGGTTCGTCAGTGATCGCCGCCGCCGCGACCCGACAGCTCTTCGCCTCCCTGGGGCAGCCCACGCGGGCCGTGCCCCCGGCGTACGCCGACCTCACCGATCGGGAGCGGGAGATCTTCGCGCTCGCCGCCCGCGGGCTGTCGAACGCCGAGATCGCCGCGCGCGAGTTCCTGTCGGAGGCGACGGTGAAGACACATGTGTCCCGCATCCTCGCGAAGCTCGCGCTGCGCGACCGCGTGCAGCTCGTCGTCTTCGCGTTCGAACACGGCCTCGCCTGACGCCAGAGGCAGATCATCCTCGCGATGTACGTGCGAGCGACGAGCGACCGACGCGCGGGGATGTGTGCCCTTCGTAGCGTCGAAGACATGCAGATCACCACCTCCGACATGGGCCTCGCCGCCCGCGTCCAGAACCTCACGAAGACCTTCGGCGCGGGAGAGTCGACCGTCCGCGCCCTCGACGACGTCACCGTCGGAATCCGTCGCGGCGAGTTCACCGCCATCATGGGCCCCTCCGGGTCGGGCAAGTCCACGCTCATGCACATCATGGCGGGGCTCGATGCGCCGACGTCGGGTCGCGTGTGGATCGGCGACACCGACATCACCGGGATGAAGGACATCGACCTCACGGTGCTCCGGCGCCGCCGGGTCGGCTTCATCTTCCAGGCGTTCAACCTCGTGCCCACGCTCGACGCGATCGGCAACATCCTGCTGCCGTTCGACCTCGACGGCCGCCGGCCCACGTCGCTCGAGCGTTCGCGCATCGACGGTCTCGTCGAGACCCTCGGTCTCGGCGCCCGGCTCCGCCATCGCCCGCACGAGCTCTCCGGCGGCCAGCAGCAGCGCGTCGCGATCGCGCGCGCTCTCGCGACCGCGCCCGACCTCGTCTTCGCCGATGAGCCCACCGGGAATCTCGACTCCCGGTCGAGCCGCGAAGTGCTCACGCTGCTGCGCACCGCGAGTCGCGAGCGCGGACAGTCCATCGCGATGGTCACCCACGACCCGGTCGCGGCGTCGTACGCCGACCGCGTGCTGTTCCTCGGCGACGGCCGCATCGTCGCCGACAAGCCGGCGCAGACCGCGGAGCAGGTGTCGGCGTTCATGCTCGCTGCGGAGGTGTCGGCATGACCGCCGCGACCCTCGATCGGCGGATGCCGGCCCTCGCCGCGTCACGGCCGACGTTCGCCTGGCTGCGCGAGCGCGGGATGGGCGCCACGATCCTCGTCGCCGCGATCTCGACGGCTTTCGGCGTCGTGCTCCTGTCGGCCACCGGCTACCTGTCGGCGAGCTTCCGCGCGAACGACCTCTACGGCACCTCCGACACGATGACCCTCGTGCTCGCCGTGCTGAGCGTCATCCTTCTCGCCGTTGCGATCTACGTCGCGGCGATCGTCACCGCGAACACGTTCTCGACGATCATCGCGGGGCGCACACGCCGCATCGCCCTGATGCGACTCATCGGCGCGTCCGCGCGCTCGCAGCGCTCTGACGTGGCGGGCCAGGGCTTCGCCGTCGGTGCGATAGGCGCCGTGCTCGGCCTCGTCGGCGCAACGCTCGCCGTCGCCGCATCACTGCCGCTGCTCGACGGTGCGCTCGGTGTCAGCACCGACTACGCCGCCGCGCAGCCGGTGCTGCTCCTTCCCGCAGTGGCCGTCGCGCTCACCACATGGGCCGCCGCATGGGCCGGCTCCCGCCGGGTGCTGACCGTGACGCCGCTGCAGGCGCTCGGCGGCGCGGTGGAGCAGACCACCGAGGTGCTCGCGGGTCGGCGGGGCCGCAACGTCGGCGCATGGATCCTCGGGCTCGGCGGTGCGGCGCTCCTCGTGCTCGGCATCCTCGCCGGCATGGTCACCCCTGCGGGCGTCATCGTCTCGTTCGTCGGCGGACTGCTGTCCTTCACGGCGCTGACCCTGTCGGCGACGGCGATCCTGCCGCGGCTGCTCCGCGCGACCGGCCGGCTCTTCGGTGGCTCGGTCACGGCGCGTCTCGCGGCGGAGAACGCGGTCCGGTACCCGGAGCGTTCCAGCCGCATGGCCATCGGCGTCGTGATGGGCGTCGCGCTCGTCGTGATGTTCGCCGTCGCGGCCGAGTCGGCGAAGGCGTTGGTCGCGGCATCCAGTGGCGGGACGCCCGACGCGGCGTTCGAGCAGATGGTCGACTCCTTCTCGACGGTCATGATGAGCCTCGTCGCCGTCAGCGCCGTGATCGCGGCCGTCGGCCTCGTCAACCTGCTGACGATCGGCGTCGTGCAGCGCCGCCGCGAACTCGGCCTGCTGCGGGCCCTCGGGCTCACCGCGCCGCAGATCCGCCGGATGGTGCTCATGGAAGCGGCGCACGTCACCGTGACCGCCCTGGCTTTCGGGCTCGTGCTCGGCGTCGTCTACGGCTGGGTGGCGGCGCAGTCGCTGCTGGGCTCGGTGGCCATGCCGCCGCTCTGGATCTCGCCGACGTTCGTCGCTCCCGCCATCCCGTGGCTGCCGGTCGCGATCGTGATCGCAGCCACAGCCGCGCTTACCCTGGTGGCAGCGGTCATGCCGACACGCATCGCCACACGCACGGCGCCGGTCGAGGCGCTCGCCGACTGAGCGTCAGCGGTCGGCGGATTCGGGCCCGCCGTCCCCGTCCTGGGGTGCGGCGGGCTCGGAAGCCGCCTCGAGTTCGTAGGACCAGGTCGGTGCGAGGGCGCGCAGGCGCATCGCTCGGTACTGCCACATTCCCCAGAGGACAGGCCACAGCACGGGTGCGGCCACGCCGCCGATCACGAGTCGGTCGCGCCACAGCGTCTTGTCGGGGCGGCCGGGGACGGCGCTGACCGCCATCTGGTGATCCCAGACGTCGAGCTGGGAGAGGGGGCCGGTCAGCGGGATGCCGCTGTCGCGGAAGATGCGGACGGGGCCGCGCGAGTCCTCCGTGTAACGGTCTTCGACGTGGATGAGCTGACGGCCCACGTCCACCATGCCGAGCGCGCGCAACTGTACCGGCACGTCGTCGCCCGGCTCGTATGAGGGCGACGGATGCGCGTCCAGCGGAGACATCTGCAGGAGCGGGCCGTAGAGCTCGGCGACGGCGCGCGGCGAATGAAGCGCTCGCCAAGCGGCATCCGGAGTGCAGTCGAGTTCGAGCTTCAGGAGGATCCGCATGCGTCGAGTCTCGCATCGGACCGTCCGGCCGAGTACTGTGGGAGCGCTCCCAATCCGCATTTCCCGAAGGACCGCCATGCCGCTCGACCCCGCCATCGAATCGGGCGACCGCTCGCACACCCTCGCCCCCGTCGAATCCGTCGCCCAGATCTCGACGCTCCTGCTCGATACGGATCCGACGCTCGACCCCGGGCTGGCGCGGACCGCGCGTCAGGCCGCCGCCGAAGGCGTCGTGCTCCTCCGCAACGACGGCACGCTGCCGCTCGAAGGCCGCCGCGTGGCCGTGTTCGGTCGTGTGCAGATCGACTGGTTCGCGGTTGGGTACGGCTCCGGCGGAGACGTGAAGGTCCCCTACATCTGGAACCTCCTCGCGGGCCTGCGCGACACCGGCATCCAGGTCGACGGCGAACTCGCCGACCGGT
Organism: Microbacterium sp.; assembly: GCF_043427715.1. Lineage (GTDB taxonomy): Bacteria > Actinomycetota > Actinomycetes > Actinomycetales > Microbacteriaceae > Microbacterium. The sequence continues at coordinate 34,468 of NZ_JBHWTD010000082.1, forward strand.
ACGCGTCGTGGACGGCGACGCACCGGCCGACTTTCGCCGCGACGTGGGGGCAGTGGCCGCACCACTTCCCCGAGATGCCGATCTCCGCGGGCGACGTCGCGGCGGCGGCACTGCGCGCGGACACCGCCGTCGTGGCGATCGGTCGTGCGGCGGGAGAGGCGCGGGAGAGCGTGCTGGAGCCCGGCAGCTACTACCTCACCGCTGACGAGCGTGCCCTGCTGGATGCCGTCACCGACGCATTCGCGCACACGGTCGTCGTGCTCGACGCCGGCAACGTCATGGACCTGTCGTGGCTCGCCGACTACGAACGGCGCATCGGCGCCGTGCTGTACGCGTGGCAGGGCGGGATGGAGGGTGCCCGCGCGGTGGCGAGCGTCCTGGCCGGAGAGCTCGCGCCCAGCGGAAAGCTGACCGACACGATCGCGCGCAGCTACGCCGACTACCCGAGCGCGCCGAACTTCGGACACCTGGACGCGAACGAGTACGTCGAGGACGTCTTCGTCGGGTACCGCTACTTCGAGACCTTCGCCCCGGAGCGCGTCCTCTTCCCCTTTGGGTACGGCCTCGGCTACACGACCTTCGCCGTGACGGTGGTCGATCAGGAGAAGGATGCCGCGTCGCTCCGGCTGACGGTCGAGGTGACGAACACCGGGTCGCGGGCGGGCAAGGAAGTCGTCCAGGTGTACGCGGGCGCTCCCGACGGCGCGCTCGGCAAGCCGGCCCGCTCGCTGGTCGCTTTCGCCAAGACGGCGCTCCTGCAGCCGGGCGAGCGTGAGCGCGTCGAGCTGACGGTCCGGCGCGACGACCTCGCCTCCTATGACGACGGTGGCGCGACCGGGCATCGCAGCTGCTGGGTGCTCGAGCCCGGCGAGTACCCGGTGTTCGTGGGGACGGACGTCCGCTCGGCGGCGCAGGTGGCGGCTTTCCACGTCACCGACCTCCACGTCATTCAGCGGCTGACCGAGGTCGCCGCACCCGTCGTCCCCTTCGAGCGCCTCACGCTCGCCCGCGGGGCCGACGGCTCGGCGGTGATCGCGCATGAGCCGGTCCCCACCGCGACCGCGTCGCGCCGCGACCGCATCACGGCAGGTCTGCCGCAGGAGATCCCCCCGACCGGCGACCGGGGCCTCACCCTCGGCATGGTCGCCGACGGCGCGGCATCCCTCGACGAGTTCATCGCCCAGCTGAGTGACGACGAGCTCGCGCTGCTCGCGCGCGGCGACGTCACGATGCACAGCCCGCTCGGCGCGCCGGGCAACGCCGGAGTGCTCGGCGGGGTGTCGGAGTCGCTCCGCGCCAAGGGGGTGGCGCCGATCACCACGACGGACGGACCGAGCGGGCTTCGACTGTCGGCGTACGCATCGCTCCTGCCCTCGGGCACCGCGCTCGCCTCGACCTGGAACACCGATCTCGTGCGCGAGCTGGCGGCGCTGCACGGCGAGGAGATGCTCCGGAAGGGGTCGGACGTGCTCCTGAGCCCGGGGATGAACATCCACCGCGATCCGCTGTGCGGCCGCAACTTCGAGTACTTCAGCGAAGACCCGGTCGTCACCGGCTCGATCGCCGCGGCCGTGGTGAGTGGCGTGCAGTCGGCGGGAGTGTCGGCCTGCCCCAAGCACTTCGCCGCCAACAACCAGGAGACCAACCGCACCCGCAACGACTCGCGCGTGTCGGAGCGCGCCCTGCGGGAGATCTACCTGCGCGGCTTCGAGATCTGCATCCGCGAGGCGAAGCCGAAGACGCTGATGACCTCGTACAACCAGATCAACGGCGTCTGGGCTCACTACCACCACGACCTCGTGACCAGGGTGCTGCGCGAGGAGTGGGGCTACGAGGGCGTCGTCATCACCGACTGGTGGATGGAGGATGCCGTCGACCCCGACTTCCCCGCCCTCGAGGACAACGCCTACCGCGTGCGCGCGCAGGTCGACGTGCTCATGCCCGGCGGCGTGAAGACCGAGGCGGGTCCGCAGGACTACGCCGACGACACGATCCTCGAGTCGCTCGCGCGCGAGGGTGGGCTCACCCGTGGCGAGCTGCAGCGCACCGCGCGGAACGTGCTGGGCCTCGCGCTCGCGCTCAAACCGGTGATCGACGCTCGTACGCTGGAGGCATGACCACGAGCCCGTTCGACCAGTCTCGCTACCAGCTGCGTTTCGACTGGGGGGTGGCGGGGCTGCACCGGCTCGCCCCGGCCGACATCGTCGTGGTGGTCGACGTGCTGCGGTTCTCGTCGACGGTGTCAGCTCGGGTCGCCGCGGGGGGGCGGTTTCAGAGTCCTAGCGCAACACCTCGTCGAGGAGGTTCGTTGTGTCGAGGAAGATTCCGTGGGCGACGCGGGCGGGCGCGGTTCGAGGGCTGATCGCGGGTCGTTCTGCGATCGAGTTCGCGCCGACTCTGGGTG
>NZ_JBHWTD010000083.1:0-5859 GCF_043427715.1 Microbacterium sp.
CCTGACCGCACCGGCCACCATCGATGTCCCCATCGGCGTCCTCGCCCAGCAACACGGGTTCGTCTCAGCCAGCCACTTCAGCCGCATCTTCCGCGAAGAATTCGGCACCACACCCCGCCAATGGCGCAACAACACCACACCGCCAGGAGTGTGAGGTCACCGCTCGTGCGCCAGGTCGCCGCTGCGGGCTTCCCGCGCGATCAGGTCACGGGACGCGGCGTCGTCGGCACGGACCCGATGGGCGGTCTCGAGCACATCGTCGATGTCGCTGTCGGGAATGACGACGGCTCCCGATGAGTCGCAGAAGATGTACTGGCCCGGATAGATGCCCACTCCGTCGATGACGACGGGGATGTTCGCCTGAAACGGCGTGACGACAGCTCCACCCCAGGCGACGGCCTCTCCCGAGCACCAGGCTGCGAAAGGTTCCTCGGCCAGCTCGTCGAAGTCGCGAAGGCGGCCGTCGGTCAGGACGCCGGCGAGGCCGACGTTGGTCGCACGGGAGAGCTTCGTCCCACCGGCGAGAGACGTCGAGCTGTGGCCGTTGCTGGCCATCACGAGGACCGTGTTGGCGGGATCGGCCGGTGATCCGTCGACGGCCTGGTGGAACAGCCGTCCGAACGTGTATTGCTCCGGGTCGAGTACGGCATGGCACGTTGGGAAGAAGGAGATCGTCGCGACCCGACCGAACAGGGTGCGTTCGGGTGTCGGACTGACCAGCCCGGTGACATGGGCACGGTGACGATGCTTCCGGCCGAGCGCGTCGGTCAGATCGGCACACGTCAGGCCTGCGGCTGATGCTGCGCGACGCCGCTCCACCGTGTTGTCTTCATCGTTGTTCACGGTCACTCCGCATCATTTCTCAGTCACTGATGACGCGAGGGCGTGCCACCGGCTCAGCGGTGGCACGCCCCCACGAGTACATGGTCAGACGGAAGCCTCCGTCGTCTCGATGCGGCGGGGCAGGACCCAGCCGGCGCGAGGGTAGTGGCAGTTGTAGCCGTTCGGATACCGCTGCAGGTAGTCCTGGTGCTCAGGCTCGGCCTCCCAGAACGGGCCGGCGGGCTCGATCGTGGTGACGGCCGAGCCTGGCCACAGGCCGGAGGCGTCGACGTCGGCGATCGTCTCCTTGGCGATCTGCTCCTGCTCGGGGGTGAGCGGGAAGATCGTCGAGCGGTAGCTCGTGCCGATGTCGTTGCCCTGACGGTTCAGGGTCGACGGGTCGTGGATCTGGAAGAAGAACGCCAGGATGTCCCGGTACGTCGTCTTCGACGGATCGAAGACGATCTCCACAGCCTCGGCGTGGCCGGGGTGGTTGCGGTAGGTGGCGTGATCGTTCTGTCCGCCGGTGTATCCGGCACGGGTGCTGATCACGCCCGGCTGCTTGCGGATGAGCTCGTCGACGCCCCAGAAGCAGCCGCCGGCGAGGACGGCCGTCTCGGTGCCTGGTGTGCGGGTGACCTCTCCGGTGTCGTGAATTCCACTGGTCATGATGCGTGCTCCTTCGTGGTCGTGGTGGTGGTCTCGAACAGTGAGCGGAACTCGCCATACCCCTCGGCCTCCAGGTCGGAGACGGGGATGAACCGCAGCGCGGCGGAGTTCATGCAGTAGCGCAGGCCGCCAGCGTTCGCGGGGCCGTCGTCGAAGACGTGTCCGAGGTGGCTGTCCGCCCCGGTGGAGCGGACCTCGGTGCGGGGCATCCAGAGGGATCGGTCCGTCTTCGTGTGGACGGCGTCCGCGACGACCGGCTTGGTGAAGCTGGGCCATCCGGTTCCACTGTCGTACTTGTCGGTGGATGAGAACAGGGGCTGCCCGGAAACGACGTCCACGTACAGGCCGTCCTCGTGGTTGTCCCAGTACTCGTTGCGGAAAGCCGGCTCGGTGCCGTCCTTCTGGGTGACGCGGTACTGCTGGTCGTTGAGGCGGCTCAGGGCCTCAGAAGTCTTGCTGTAGTCGTGCGACACGATTTCCTCCTTGTCCGGCGCCGCTGGCTGCGGCGTCACTGTTGATAACGCCGGGGTGACGCGGTTTGGTCCCGCTAATCTGGGAATAGGCTGTGACTTGAAGAACCCTCCTGTTGCTATTTCGGATCATGCGCTATTTGCTTCACCGAAGACCCATGTCGTGCTCGACTGACTGTCGCTGAGCACGATGCCGGCGGCGTCGAGTTCGTCACGGATACGGTCTGCCGTGCGGAAGTCCCCGACCGTGCGGGCCTGGGCTCGCTGGTCGAGCGCCTGGGCGATCAGAATCTCCAACGCCCGCTCGACGCGCAGGGGTCCAGCGGTTGATTTGCCCCACGGCATCTCGTGCGGATTGATGCCGAGGACGCCCGTCATGGCGAGCACGGCGTCCCGTGCGTCGGCACCGGCCCGCGCGTCGTGCTGGGTGAGGGCGGTATTGCCGCGCCTGACCTCGTCGTGGAGGACGGCGAGGGCCATGGGGATGTTGAGGTCGTCATCCAAGGCGTTTCTGAATGCGACCGGCAGCTTGCTCGCATCCGCCGTCTGCCTCGAGTCGTTCGCGCTCCGGGCGATGAAGTCTTCGATTCTGCGCATCGCCGCCGCGGCGGATCGCAGGGCGGATTCGGTCAGCTCCAGGTTCGACCGGTAATGGGCCGATCCGAGGTAGTAGCGCAGGTCGATAGGACGTATCCCCTGCAGAAGATCGTCGACGGGTGTCGCGTTGCCGAGGGACTTGCTGATCTTGTCGCCGCCGGACGTGACCCAGCCATTGTGCATCCAGTAGCGCGCGAATCCGTATCCGGCGGCACGGGACTGCGCCTGCTCATTCTCATGATGAGGAAAACGCAGGTCGAGCCCTCCACCGTGGATGTCGAAGCTCTCTCCCAGGTAGCGGAGGATCATCGTCGAGCAGCTCAGATGCCATCCCGGGCGTCCCGGCCCGTAAGGCGAATCCCATGCCGCGCCCGCGGCACTCGCCTCTCCTACCGCCACATCTGAGGGAACGGATTTCCAGAGCGCGAAGTCGCGAGGGTCGCGTTTCCCCGTCGCCTGATCGGCATGTTCGTCTCCGGGGAGAGTGCCGGTCTCCTGTGAGGTCAGAGAACCGTAGTCAGGCCATGATGAGACGTCGAAGTAGACGTCTCTCTCATCGTCTCCCGCTCGGTACGCGTGGCCTCGTTTGATCAGCCGGTCGATGAACGCAAGCATCTCGGCGGTATGCCCCGTCGCGCGCGGCTCGATCGTCGGCGGCAAGATACCGATCATGCGATAGGCGTCGGCGAACGCCCTCTCCTGGCGAGCAGCCCACGCCCACCATGGAACGCCCGCCGTGTTGCTCGCAGCAAGAATCTTGTCGTCCAGGTCGGTGATGTTTCGGACCAGGGTCACGTCGAGCTCGTGGCCGATCTGGAGCCATCGTCGCAACTGGTCGAAGACCACTGCCGAGCGGAGATGGCCGACGTGTGGCGGAGCCTGAACGGTCGGACCGCACAGATAGATGCCGACGCGACCCGGTCGCAGGGGCGCGAACGTGCACAACGATGATGTTCCGCTGTCGAAGAGCCGTAACGTCATCGATCAGCTCATCTCACGGGTGCGCTGCTCTCGGAGCGCACGGAGGTGGACCGCGGCCCAGGAGCGGAAGGGGCGCCAGCGTTCTGCGACCTCCTCAAGCAGCGATTCGGGCCCGTACTGGTAGGAGATCTCGGCGTAAAGGCGGCGTTCCGCGCGCGGAAGGACGTCCTGGGCGTTGGCGCCGCGGATAAGGACGAGGTCCGCGGCGAACGGTCCGATGCCTGTCACCGTGAGGAGCTCGCGGCGAGCAGATTCTTCGGGCGTAGTTCGGAGCCGGGGACCGTTGAGCAGTCCGGTGAGCGCAGCCTCGGCGACAGCCCGGAGATAGTCTGGCTTCCGACCGGGTAGGTCCAGTTCTCCGGCGTCGATGGCGCGGATGAGCGCATCGGGCGCGGGAAAGGCCCCGTCGTCCCCGTGCGCGACGATAAGGTCGCGGCGGACTCGGGCAGCAACCGGGACGCGAGTGCGCTGCGACAAGACGCACCAGGCTGCGGCTTCGTAGGGCGAATGGAAGCCGCACGGGCGATATCCGGGGAGAGCCCTTTGGGCGGTGGCGATGATCGGGTCGCGATCGCCGACAGCCGCCCAGGCCCGCGCGTCCACATCAAGAGAGAGGAAGCGGCACACCTGCTCAGCTGCTGCGGCCAGATCGCCAGTGCCGGACAGGCTGATCTGGGCGCTCTCCCCGCGCTGGGTGACGCGGGCGGACACGGGCGTCCAGTCATGCTCGCTCATAAAGCGCGCAGAGAGGACGTCCGGGTCGCCGCCGGCCGCGATCGCGGTAGGGGTGAATTCTTCCCAGAACCGCTTGCTGGTGCGCAAGGACCACGGCCCGAGGACCTGGACCGAGAGGGTGTGCTGCGCCATGGTGGCATTAGGCGCGGGCGTGAATGGTGACGACGTAGCCGTCGGGGTCACGGAATGAGAACTGCAGTCCGAACGGCCCCTCGAACGGTTCCTGCGCGATCGCCACTCCCGCGTCGACCAGGCGTGCATGCACGCCTTCCGCGTCGTCGTTGTGGAACCAGACTCCGGCGCCGGCGCCGAGCTGAGGCATCGCGTCGAGATCCACACCGGGGAACGGGTCGCGGACGGCGAACGCGGCTCCTCCTGCGGAGAAGACGGTCGCCGCGGGGTTCGAGTCTGGGAGGCGTGTGAGTCCGACGAGCTCCTCGTAGAACTTCGCGGAGACGGCGCGGTCCCGCACCTGGAAAGAGACGAAGTCCGGGCCGGTGGTTGTTGCTGCCATGAGCAGGCTCCTGTTCTGTTCAATATCGCCAGTGTCAATATCCTGACACTCGTTGGAGTGTGTGTCAAACTATTGACATGGATGCATTGGACCGGAGCCCGGAGTCGCTGGGGGTGCTGATCAAGGAGACGCAGTCGCTCCTGAACCAGCGAATGGACGATCGGCTTCGCCCGCTGGCGCTGAGTGTGCCGCAGTACGCGTGCTTGACCGCCTTGCAGGACACGCCAGGCATCACGAGCTCCGAACTCGCCCGGCGCGCGTTCGTGTCTCGCCAGTCGATGAACGTGCTGCTTCAGGGGCTGGAGAAGCGGGGACTGGTCACCCGCTCGAGTGATCCTGGGCCCAGGCGGGAACGGAGCGTGGTGCTGAACGATGCCGCAGAACTCCTCCTCGAACGCGCACATGAGGAAGTCTCCTCGGTCGTTCATCGCATGACCGTGGAGGTTGAGCCGGTGGAGCGCGTCCGTCTTTACGAGCTTCTGGCTCGTTGCCGCGACGCCCTGCTCATTCCTTGACGGCATTGTCAGGCCCGGGGAGCTGATACCGGCCGATGGCGCTGTAGGACCCGCGGCGGAAGCGGAGACCAGCGATCCGCCCGTCTTCGACGAGCCAGCGCAGTTCATAGCACGCGCGGTAGTCCGGCGGCCAGAAGGAACAGAACTGCCCCTCTGCATCCACATACCACTCCCCCAACGTGGGTCTTCCGTTCTCGACGTACACGGTCTTGCCGTCCTCGGCGAATGCCTGCGTTGCCCCGTCCTCGTACAGGATCGATGCGGCCGTCAGCGCGCGAGGGATATCCGGTGCTCGAACTTCCTCCGCGTCGATGACGGTGAGGTCAGATAGCGGCTCGTTCATCAGTACGTCTCCTCTGGCCTGATCTGCTGCGGGCGGTCCAGTCGGCTCTCGTCCTGGGTCTCATCGGGGCGAGGTGTGGTGTTGTTGCGCCATTGGCGGGGTGTGGTGCCGAATTCTTCGCGGAAGATGCGGCTGAAGTGGCTGGCTGAGACGAACCCGTGTTGCTGGGCGAGGACGCCGATGGGGACATCGATGGTGGCCGGTGCGGTCAGG
>NZ_JBHWTD010000084.1:0-19966 GCF_043427715.1 Microbacterium sp.
GCCGACGCAGCCGAGCGGCGGCGAAGCGGCGCGGCGTTGTCCTGCTGGAGACCCTGGGCGACGCCGCGGCCGGTGGCCTGGCCCTGGATGATCTGGCGGAGGTCGAGGCCGGTCGCCGCCTGCACGGCGTCGAAGGTGGCACGCATGCTCGACGCGCTCTCCGAGGCCATGTGGCTGGAGGCTCCCTCGCCGCCGAGGACGGTGATCGAGCCGACCTTGTCGAAGCCGCGCGCGAACTCGGTCATGAGTGGCACGAGCGCCTCGATCGCGCGCTGCGCGAGCAGGGCCTCCTGGTTCTGCGCGATGGCGGCGGCTTCGGCCTTGATGGCCTCGGCGCGGGCGTCGCCCTCGACCCGCACGGCGTCGGCGTCGGCCTGGGCGCGCAGACGGGTGGCCTCCGCTTCCTGCGCGGCGATTTGCGCGCGGGCCTCGGCGGCCTTGACCTGGGTGTACGCGTCGGCATCGGCCGAACGCTGGCGCTCGTAGAGCGAAGCGTCGGCGACCTTCTTGACGTCGGCGTCGAGCTGCGCCTGCCGGTTCTCGGCCTGCTGCAGGAGGACGGCCTGCTCGCGTTCGGCGCGGGCGAGAGCCTCGGCCTGCTCGGCCTCGGCGCGGGCGCGGCCGACCTCCGCGGCGGCCGCGGCGGAGTTCTTGTCGTACGCGGTCTGCTCGATGAGGTTGGCCTCGTCGGTGGCGATCTGGCGGGCCTTGACCTCGCGGGCGGCGTTGATGCGGGCCACCTCGGCCTCGCGGCGCACCCGCTCGACCTCGGTCGCGCCGAGGGCGTCGATGTAGCCGTTCTTGTCGGTGATGCCCTGGATCTGGAACGAGTCGAGGATGAGACCCTGCGCGAGCAGGTCGCTCTTGATGCCCTCGGCGATCTGGTCGCTGAGCTTCTGGCGGTCCTTCATGAGCTGCTCGACGGTGAGCGTGGCGACGACACCGCGCAGGGCGCCCTCGAGCTGCTCGGTGGTGAACTGCTCGATCGCGCCATCCTGCGAGAGGAAGCGCTCCGCCGCGCGGCGGACGAACTCGGGGTCGGAGCCGATCTTGACAAGGGCGACACCGCTCACATTCACCGTGACACCGTTCGAGGCCTGTGCCGTCGGCTCCATCTTGATCTGACGGGCGCGGAGCGAGATCATCTCAGCCCGCTGCGTGAGCGGGTTGACGAGCGAGCCGCCGCCGGTGATGACGGAGATCCGCGAGGAGTCGCCCGCCGCGTTCTTCTGGCTCTTGCCGACGACCACGAGAGCCTGGTCGGCCTTGGCGACCTTGTACCAGGCCCGCAGGATGATCATCAGGATCACGATGAAGACGATGACGGCGACGACGATGACGCCGCCGATCACGAGTGCTCCGCCGGCGATGAGTGCTTCCATGAGTTTTGAATCCCCCGATGTCGTCCGCGCCGCTCCGGCATGCTTTCGACGCTATACGTTCGCCTCCGGATTGACGAGGTCCGATCCGGATGCCGCGCACTCCCCGACCGCAGGCCGAGGTCGACCGCGACGCGCCCCCGGAGCGCCCGCGCGCGGCGGATAGACTTGACGGATGCCGCCTGGGTGCGGCATCCGCGAAATTCCCGCACTTCTCCCTCCCGACCATTGGAGCCACCGTGGCCGAGCAGTCTCGCCTCGACAAAGTCATCGCCCTCGCCCGTCACCGCGGGTTCGTGTTCCAGGCGGGCGAGATCTACGGCGGATCGCGTTCGGCGTGGGACTACGGCCCCCTCGGCACGGAGCTGAAGGAGAACATCCGCCGGCAGTGGTGGCAGACGTTCGTGCGCGGCCGTGGCGACATGGTCGGCCTCGACTCCTCCGTCATTCTCCCCAAGCGCGTCTGGGAGGCGTCGGGTCACGTCGCGACCTTCGTCGACCCGCTGGTCGAGTGCCTGCAGTGCCACAAGCGCTTCCGCGAGGACACCCTCATCGAGGACTTCGAGGCGCGCAAGGGCCGCACGGCCGAGAACGGCCTGGGGGATGTGCCCTGCCCGAACTGCGGCACGAAGGGCAACTACACCGAGCCGAAGTCGTTCTCGGGCCTCGTGAAGACCTACCTCGGCGTCACGGGTGACGAGAGCGGCCTGCACTTCCTGCGCCCCGAGACGGCGCAGGGCATCTTCGTGAACTTCTCGAACGTGCTCACCGCGTCGCGCAAGAAGCCGCCGTTCGGCATCGGCCAGGTCGGCAAGGCGTTCCGCAACGAGATCACGCCCGGAAACTTCATCTTCCGTACGCGCGAGTTCGAGCAGATGGAGATCGAGTTCTTCACGCCGCCCGCTGAGGCCACGGAGTGGTTCGAGCACTGGGTGAAGGCGTGCTGGGACTGGTTCATCGACCTCGGCATCGACCCCGAGAACATGCGCCAGTTCGATGTTCCCGACGAGGACCGCGCGCACTACTCGGCCGGCACCATCGACGTCGAGTACCGCTTCGGCTTCACCGGCAAGGAGTGGGGCGAGCTCATGGGTGTCGCCAACCGCACCGACTACGACCTGTCCTCGCACATCGAGGCGTCGGGCACGAAGCTCACCTACTTCGACCAGGCCTCGGGCGAGACGTACGTGCCGTACGTCATCGAGCCCTCGTTCGGTCTCACCCGCGCCATGATGGCGTTCCTCGTCGACGCGTACCGCGAGGAGGAGGTGCCGAACGCGAAGGGCGGCACCGACACCCGCACAGTGCTCGGGCTCGACCCGCGCCTCGCGCCCGTCAAGGTCGCCGTGCTGCCGCTGAGCCGCAACGAGCGTCTCTCGCCGCTGGCCCGCCAGGTCGCTGACGAGCTGCGCGCGAACGGCTGGAACATCGACTTCGACGACGCCGGCGCGATCGGTCGCCGTTACCGCCGCCAGGACGAGATCGGCACGCCGTTCTGCGTCACCGTCGACTTCGACTCGCTCGACGACAACGCCGTGACGATCCGCGACCGCGACACGATGGCGCAGGAGCGCGTGCCGCTCGAGCAGCTGCAGGCGTGGCTCACCCCGAAGCTCCGCGGCGCCTGATCCGAGCGGATGCCGCAGCGCCCCGACCCAGCACTCGCGCGGTGTGGTCGAGGCCGGTGCCGTCGGTGGGCCCCGGCCGTCCGGCCGGCCTCGCGCGGCGCGGCCACGTCGTCAGTCGAGGATGGTGATCTCCGCACTGGGCAGGTCGCCGGCCATTGTCCGCCGGTGGCATTCGACGAGGATGCGCCGGAGCACGTCCTGGTCGACCGCCGCGAGGTCCTTGATGTACAGGCAGCTGGCTCCGATGGTGTGCGGGCCGAGCTCCGCCATCAGCTCGGGGTACCCGTCGGCACGGTCGAGGTAGATCGTGGTCGAGGCTTTCCGCGGCGAGAAGCCGAGGACCGGCACGTCGCCTTCGGTCCCGGTGGGGTAGCGGTAGTGGCAGGCACCGAACCCGATGATCGAGGCCGACCACATCTCGGGTTCGCGCCCCGAGATGTCGCGCATCATCGCGACGACGGTCTCGGCATCCGTTCGCCGCTTGGCGGGCGTGACCTGTGCGACGAACTCATCGACGCTGCGTCCGGTCTTCTCCATCTGCCCGCTCCGCCGTCTCAGCCCTTGGCTTCTTTTGCGGCGGCCTTCGCTGCGCGCTTGTGCTCGCGCACCTTGGTGAGCGACTCGGGCGAGACGATGTCGGCCACCGAGCGGAATGAGCCCTCTTCGCCGTAGGCTCCTGCCGCCTCGCGCCAGCCGGCGCCCGTGAACCCGTACTGCTTGCCGAGCAGGGCGAGGAAGATGCGGGCCTTCTGGTCACCGAATCCGGGCAGCGCCTTCAGACGCTTCAGGACGGTCTTGCCGTCGGGGTCGCCCTGCGTCCACAGCGCCGACGCGTCGCCGCCCCACTCGTCGACGAGGGTCTGGCACAGCGCCTGCACCCGCCCCGCCATCGAGCCCGGGAAGCGGTGCACCGCGGGGGTCTGCGCGAACATGGCCGCGAACTCGTCGGGGTCGGATGCCGCGATGGCCTCCGCCGACAGTCCGCCGGTTCGCTCCTGGATCTTCAGCGGCCCCACGAACGCGGTCTCCATCGCGATCTGCTGGTCGAGCAGCATGCCCACGAGGAGCGCCAGCGGATTCTCGGTCAGGAGGGCATCGGCGGCAGGGTCATCGGTGATGTGCAGGGCCATGCCGTCCATGATCCCACCTCCTCTCGGCGGGGACAGAAGCACGGTGCGGGAGGATGGATGCCATGAGCTCCGAAGCCGCCGCTGATCTCGTCTCCCAGGCGCGTCACTCGTCCGTCGTCGTGATCGGCGCGGGGATGGCGGGGCTCGTCGCCGCCCTGGAGTGCGCTCGGGTCGGCATGCCCGTGACCCTGCTGGAATCGAGCGACCGTGCCGGTGGCCTTGCCTCGTCGACGGAGTTGGACGGCGAGCGCGTCGACACCGCGGCCGACGGCTTCCGTGACGCTCCCGGCGCGCTCTCGAAGCTCCTCGCCGACCTCGGCCTGAGCGAGAAGATCGTGCCGGCTCGGGACGCGGAAACCTGGGTCGCGGGGGCGCACGGGGTGGCGCCGTTGCCGGAGGCGAGCCTCCTCGGCATCCCGACCAATCCGTTCGACGAGCGCACGCGCCGCATCATCGGATGGTCGGGTGCATGGCGCGCGTATCTCGACCGCCTGCGCCCGCCGCTCACGATCGGCACGACCCGCAGCCTGGGCGAGCTCGTCCGCGCCCGCATGGGGGAGAAGGTCGCCGACCGCATGGTCGCGCCGCTGACCTACGGCGTCCACGGCATCGCCCCCGAGAAGGTCGACGTCGATCGCGCCGTGCGCGGGCTCAGTGCGGCGCTGACCCGGACCGGATCGCTCTCGGGCGCCGTCGCGCAGCAGGCCGACGCCGCGACCGCGGCACGGGCGACCCTCGACGGGGGTATGTCGACGCTCATCGACGCGCTCCTCGAGCGCCTCGAAGAGCTCGACGTCGACGTCCGCCGGAACACCGCGGCCACCGCACTCACGGCCACGCCCGAAGGCTGGACCGTCACGACGACCTCCGTGACGGCCGATGAGACGGATGCCGCGGAGGGCCTCGACGCCTCCGCGGTCATCGTCGCGACGCCCGAAGCGCCCGCCCGCGCCCTTCTCGCACCGCACCTCCCCGACCTGTTCGCGGGCACTCTGTCCCCGGCCGACGTCGACGTCGTCACCCTGGTGCTCGACGCCCCCGCCCTCGACGCCGCGCCGCGTGGCCACGCCGTCTACGCAGCCGAGGGCACTGCGCTCTCGGTCGTCCACGCCACGGCGACCTGGCCGCACGACCCCGGGACGCCCCACATCGTCCGGGTGCAGCTGCCCGCCACCGACCGGTCGGACGAGACGGTCATCGCCGAAGCGGGGGCCGCGGCGACGGAACTGCTCGGCGTCGACCTCGGGGCGCCGCGCGCCGCGCACCGCCGCCGGGTGCCGCGAGCGCTCCCGGCATCCGCTCTCTCGCCCGAACGCGAGGATGTGCGCGCGGTCTGCCGGCAGGCGAGCCACCTGGGCGTGGTCGGTGCGTGGATCGGGGGCAACGGACTGACTCGCGTCGTCGAGGATGCGTCGGCCGAGGCCGAGCGGGTTCGGTCGGCGCTGCTGTGGGGGAGCGCCGGCGAGGATGCCCCTCCCGCCGGGTGATGTCAAGGGTAGATACCGCGATCGGCATGCCCCGTTACGCTAGGTCTTCGGCACCACATCGCTTTCAACGTGAGGAATCGCCATGAAGGGCAAGATCGGAATCGTCGTCGGACTCACCGCGGGGTACGTGCTCGGTGCGCGCGCCGGACGTGAGCGGTACGAGCAGATCAAGGACGCCTACCTCAAGGTCTACAACACCCCCGGCGTGCAGAAGCAGGTCGACAAGGTCTCCGACCTCGGGAAGTCGGCCGCATTCTCGGTCCCCAGCGTCCTGTGGGACAGCGCCGTCAAAATCACCCGCGCCGTCACCACGAAGGGCAGCCCGGGCCAGAAGCTCGACGCCGCCCTCGATGTCAGCCGTGACGCAGCAGAAGACGTGAAGGATGCCGCGGAGGAGACGGTCGAGTCCGTCAAGGACGCGACGCGCGGCACCAAGACCGCGGGCGCGAAGAAGCCCTCGGCATCGGCATGATGAGCACGCCCCGAGGGTTCCGGGACCGCCGCGACGACTCTCTGATGTCGCTCGTGGGCGAGCTCCCCCAACTCGTCCGCAACCTCATCACCGCCGAGATCAACGCGGCCAAGACGTGGGCCGCGCGAACGGGCAAGGACGCCGGCATGGTCGGCCTCTGGTTCGTGCTCGCGCTGTTCGTCCTGTTCTGGACGATCCCCGCGATCGGCGCCTTCACGATCATCGGACTGTCGTCGTGGATCGCCCCGTGGCTGGCCGCACTGATCCTCGTCGGACTCGGCCTCGTGATCGTCGTCATCCTCGCCCTGCTCGGCTTGGCGCGCGTGAAGAAGATGTCGAACCGTGAGAACCCCGCGTCGGCCCTGTCGACCGACGCCCGCATCGTCAAGGAGGTCGCTGATGAGTTCTGAGCTTCCCCGCACTGCCGTCCCCTACGGAATCGCCGACCCGGTCGAACGCGCCCGCACCGAGCTGAAGGCCGCACTCCACGCGATCGAGGAGAAGGCCAACGTCCCCAAGCGCGCCGCGAAGGCCACCGAGCGCGCCGCGGTATCCGCCCGCGACTACGCACACCGCAACCCGACGGGCGCGGCCATCGCCGCCGTCGGCGTCGCATTCGCTGTCGGCGCTCTTGTCTGGGGAGCCGTCCGCCTCTACACCCGCTGAGCTCACCCGCCTGATCGTCTGCCCCTCCCGGCGCTCCGGGCGGGGGTATGCTCGAACCCAGGCAGCGGCGATGAGGCATATGCTGCCGGCGATGCGATCCTGATCCGCGCACCCGCGCGCCGTGGTCGTGACCGTCGGCCGCCTCGTACTGAGGGCGGCCGACTGCCTACACCGAGAGTCGAGCCATGAACACACCAGCTGCGGGTTCCGCACCGAAGCCCCTCCGGGGCTGGCGTGTGCTGGTCCCCCGCGGCGGTCCATGGGGTGACAGCGTCGCCGCGGCGCTGCGCGCGCAGGGAGCGGTGCCCGTCATCGCACCCCTCATCAACTTCGCTCCCTCCGAGGATCCGACGAGCCTCGAGGAGGCGCTCCGGGAGCTCGCGCAGGGCGCGTTCGACTGGGTGACCCTGACGAGCTCGACGACCGTCGATGTCCTCCACGCCTATCGCGCCGTCATCCCCGCGAACACCCGTGTCGCGGCCGTCGGTGAGACGACCGCCGCCGCACTGAACGCCGTGGGTTACCGCGTCGACCTGGTGCCCGATGAGGACAACTCAGCCGCCGGCATGGCCTCGCAGCTCATCGCACTCGAGCCGGAGCCGATCCGCGTGCTCACCCTCCGCAGCGAGCTCGCCAAGCCCGTCCTCACCCGTCTCCTCGCCGAGGCCGGCCACGACGTCCGAAGCGTCGTCGCGTACCGCACCGTCGGCGTCCCGGTCACCGAGAAGATCGCCGGCGACGTCAGGTCGGGCCGGATCAACGCCATCCTCGTCACCAGTGGGTCGGTCGCCGAGCAGGTCCAGGAGCAGTTCTCCGAGATCCCTGCCGAGACCGTCATCGCCGCGATCGGTCCGCGCACCGCGAAGGACGCACGTCGCGCCGGCCTCGGGGTGAGCGTCGTCGCGAAGGAGCAGAGCGTCGCCGGCCTCATCAGCGCCGTCGCACAGTTCCCGCTGCCGCACGCCGCCGACGAGTTCGCTCCTCCCACCGGCGCCATCCCGCGCATCCGCGGCTGAGGTCGACGCATCCCGTCGTGATCGGCCGGGTCGAGATCGGATCGTTGCGCCGCGGCATCCCTCAGCGACTGTTGGTTTTGGCAGACTGAGGTCATGGTCACCCTGCTGCTGGACTCGAAGCGACTGGAGGTCGCACTCTCGGCGACCGAACGTGCGCTGTCGTTCCGCCGCGAACCCGTGCGGGTGGACCGCACCCACATCACCAAGGTGCAGCTCGTCGACGATCCGTGGGGCTGGCTGCGCGGCGTCGCGACGCCGGGCACCGTCATCCCGCGCACGATCGCGATGGGCCGGTGGCGTTCAGCCGGGGGTGACGACTTCGTCCTCGTGCGTCGCCGCCGGGCGTCGGTGGTCATCGATCTCGAGGGCGACCCCGAGTTCCAGCGCCTCGTGCTCACGACCCGCCACGGGCTCGCGCTCGTGCAGGCGCTCCGCCTCGAGGTCGAGGATGAGCCCGTCGACGTCGTCTCCCTGACGACCACCGAGGTCCCCGTCATCCGGCCCGCTCGGCCGACGCGCGCCCCCGCTCGCCGGCCCGCTCAGGCCTGACGGCCCGGCAGGCCGCCCGAACGAGTGCCCATCAGGCGACGTCGCGCCGCCAGCTCGTGATGTGCCCGAGCGTGACGAGCACGACCGCATAGCCGAGCAGCACCAGACCGCTCGCCCACCAGGCGAGTTCGAGGCCTTCGGGCGCCGCCATCCCCGGGATCGAGGTGTACAGGCTCGCGCCGACGAGGCCGTCCGACGCGGCGCCGGGCAGGAACGCGGTGACGTTCGACACCCCCTCCACGAACGAGGAGACGGTCCGCCCGATCGGCTCGACGAACTGCGTGAACGCGAGCACGATGACGATCGCGGCGACCTGGTTGCGCACGAGCGCTCCGACACCGACGCCGATCAGCACCCACAGCACGAACGCGAGCACCATGCGGGCCGTCATGGCCCACGTGTCGACCTGGTCCAGCGCGGCATCGGCGCCGACGGTTGCGAGCGCGATCGCCCCGGGCAGGACGGATGCCACGACGGCGACGAGGCCGAACAGCGCGCCCACCGGGACGGCCGCCAGCAGTTTGCCGCCGAGCGCCGCGCCGCGGCGCGGGGTCGCGAGGAACGTGGGCGTCAGCGTCTGATGCCGGAACTCGGTGGTCACCATCAGGACGCCGATCAGCAGCGGGATGACGTACCCGATCGCCGTGGCCAGGCTGTAGATGAGCGGCGGGATCGCGTCTTCGGGCAGCGCCAGGGAGGCCGCCTCGCCAGGCAGCGAGCCGGTCGCGCTCGCGGCGAAGACCGCGGCGAGTCCGCCGGCGGTGCTGCCGACGTACAGCAGCAGGACGAGCGCGAGGATCCACCACGTCGAGGTGGACAGCAGCTTCGAGATCTCGGCGCGGGCCGCGCGGATCACGGTCATCGTGCGTCTCCCTCCGTCGCGGGGGCGGTATCGGCGCGCACGGGGGTGCTCGCGTCGTCCTGGACCAGGTCGAGGAAGACCTCCTCGAGCCCGCGGCCGCGCCGCTGCAGGTGGGAAAGGGCGATGCCCGCGGATGCCGCGAGCGCGCCGACCTGCACCGGGTCGGCATCCTTCACCGCGAAGCCCGTGCGCAGGGTGTCGGGTTCGTGGCCCGCGGCGCGCAGGGCGGCCAGCAGGGCGGGGCGATCGGGGGAGTCCACGATCGTCGCCGACTGCTCGCCCTCGGTGAGTCCCGCCACGGTGCCCTGATAGACCAGGCGCCCGCGCGCGATGACGAGAAGAGCATCGGCGCTCTGCTGGATCTCGGCGAGCATGTGGGAGGACACCAGGACGGTGCGTCCCTCGGCGGCCAGGGCGCGGAGGAACCCCCGGATCCATTTGATGCCTTCGGGGTCCAGTCCGTTCGTCGGCTCGTCGAGCACCAGGACACCGGGGTCGCCGAGCAGGGTGTAGGCGAGGCCGAGGCGCTGACGCATGCCGAGGGAGTATCCGCCGACTTTGCGGCCGGCGGCATCGGCCAACCCCACCTGACCGAGCACCTCATCGACGCGGCCGGAGGCGATGCCCGCCGCGTGCGCGTAGATGCGCAGGTGCGAGGCGGCGGTGCGTCCGGGGTGAAAGCTCGACGCTTCGAGCGCGGCCCCGACGGTCTGCAGCGGGGCCGGGAGATCGCGGTAGTGCGTGCCGCCGATCGTCGCGGTGCCCGCGGTCGCGCTGATGAGACCGAGGAGGATGCGCAGTGACGTGGTCTTGCCGGCGCCGTTCGGGCCGAGGAAGCCGGTCACGACTCCCGGTTCGATGCGCGCGCTGAGGTCATCGACGGCGGTGACGGCGCCGAAGCGCTTCGTGACGCCGGCGAATTCGAGGATGTGACCTTCGGGCACGGCGATACCTTTCGTCGGGGGCTCGGCTCCATCCTGGCCGATCCCTCGCCCCCGCGCCGGGTCGACGCCCCGGTGCGGGCGGTAACGTTGCCCGAGTGACGAACGCCGCGGCATCCTCCCTTCAGGTGCGAACCGACGGCAGCGTCGGTCGCGTGACCCTCGATCGCCCCCGCGCGATCAACGCCGTCGACCATGACATGATCACCGGCATCGCCGCCGCGCTCGCGCAGTGGCGCGACGACCCGGACGTGCGCATCGTGCTGCTCGACGGGGCGGGGGAGCGCGGCTTCTGCGCCGGTGGCGACGTGCGGGGGCTGCGGGAGCAGGTGCTCTCCGGTGACGCTGCTGCCGCGATGGGGTTCTTCCGGGCGGAATATGCCCTGAACGCCGCGATCGCCGAGTACCCGAAGCCGGTCGTCGTCTTCGCCGACGGCATCACGATGGGTGGCGGGATCGGTCTCGCCGGTCACGCCGCGGTGCGCGTGGTGACCGAGCGCTCGCAGCTCGCCATGCCCGAGACGCGCATCGGCTTCACTCCCGACGTCGGCGGCTCGTGGCTGCTCGCGCAGGCACCGGGCCGCCTCGGCGAGTATCTCGGCGTCACGGGCGGGACGATGGATGCCGCGGACGCCATCCACGCGGGCTTCGCCGACGTGCTGGTGCCCGCCGACCGCCTGGGTGATCTGCACCACGCGCTGATCACCCGCGCCGACCCGCAGACTCCCACGGAGATCGCGATGCTGTTCGATGAGACGCCCGGCCCTTCCGGCCTCGCCGCGAAGCAGGTCTGGATCGACGACGCGTTCGCCGCCGACACCGTGCCCGAGATCGTGGCGCGGCTGCGGGCGCGGGACGAGCCGGACGCTGCGGCGACCGCCGACGTCATCGAGGCGCTGTCGCCGGTCGCGGTGACGGTGACCCTCGCCGCCGTCCGCGCCGCGCGCGCCCTCCCGGGTCTTCGGGCCGCGCTCGCGCAGGAGTACGGGCTCGTCGAGTGGTTCGCGACGACCCAGCCCGACCTCCTCGAAGGCATCCGCGCGCAGCTGGTCGACAAGGACCGTTCGCCGTCGTGGCGTCCCGCGACCCTCGCGGGGGTGCCCGAGGGTCTCGGTGAGCGGGCCCTCGCGCACGTTCCGGCCGTGCCGCTGTGGTCGTGACCGGAGCCTGACGTGTTCGACAGCCCGCTCTCCGCGTCCGCCTACGACGTGCTCGGCGTCACGCCCGACGTCTCCGACGAGGACTTGCGCAAGGCGTACCGGCTGCGCCTGCGACAGACCCACCCCGACACGGGCGGCGACGCCGCCGTGTTCGTGCAGGTGCAGCGTGCGTGGGACCTCGTCGGCACACCTGACGCGCGCGCGTCGTACGACCGCGGGCACGGGTTCGGCGACGACGCGGCATCCTTCGCCCCGGATGCCCCGCAGTGGCGTCCGCCGTCCCGCTCCGCCGACACCCGGCCGAAGGCCCGCTCGTTCGGGCAGCCCGGCGGGTGGCGCCGCGAGCGGTATCTGACACTCATCCGCGAGTGGGCCGGGCGCGGCGTCGACCTGCCCGATCCGTACGATCCCGCCCTGGTTCGCAGCGCCCCGCACGAGGTGCGGCGCCTCCTCGCCGACGCGCTCGCCGAGGAGGCGACCGCCCGCATCGTCGCGGAGCTCGGCATGGGGTACACCGTGTGGCACGACGTGGCCGCCGATCCGCGCGATCCTGACGCGAAGCTCGACCACATCGTGCTCGGGCCGAGCGGTCTGTACGCGGTGCTGTCCGAGGACTTCGGGGCGCCGGTGCGCACCCGCCGCGGCGAGCTGATCGGCGATGCGGTGACCGGGTCGCCGGTGGCGCACCTCGTGCTGACCGCGCGGGGCCTCGGTCGCGCCGCGAAGGTGAAGTTCAGCGGCGCGATCGTGGTACTCCCCGATGACGACGTGTCGGTCGTCATCGACGAGCTCGGACGGGTGAAGGGGCTCCCGGTCGCGGTCGTCGGCCGTGCGGCTCTCGCGACGGTCCTGCGCCGCGGCATCACCGGCGCGCGCGAGATCGGCGGCAACGAGCTGTTCGACGTGCGGACCCGGCTGCAGCAGATCGTGCGCTTCGCCTGATCGCCCGGTCGCGGGCTGCTCATTCGGGGGTCAGCCTGGTCAGCCTGAACAGCCTGGTCAGCCGGTGATGCCCAGCAGATCGAGCGGGTGCGTCAGTCGCCACCAGGCGCCCGGGCCGGGCAGGTCGGATGCCAGGTCGACGCCGACCTCCGCGGTCCCGGCGGGTCCCGTGAGGGTGAGTGTGCCGGCCTCGTCGCCCGCCGAGCGATCGTCGCCCAGCGCGTAGTCCGCTTCGGGCTCGGCCGTCGCGCCGTTCCACAGCAGCAGCGTCGCATCGGCGTCGGTGACCAGCTCGGTCTGCGCGCCCCACGCGGTCGTGACGTTCGCGACGACGGTGCCCGCAGCGAGCGTCGCTGTCGCATCGAGCCCCGCGGTCGCGGCATCCAGGAGCCGGTCCGCCTCGCTCACCCGCAGATCATCGGTGGGTTGGCCGGTGACGGCGGCGAAGACCGTGAGCTCCTGCCCGTTGACGGTGGCGGTGCGGGCGGCGAGCAGGTTGTAGTTGCCGGCGTAGCTGCCCGTCTTCACGCCGATGACGCCGTCCTCGCCGAGCAGCTCGTTCGTGTTCTCGATCGTGCCGGCGCCCGGCAGTTCGGCGTCTTCGGTCGCCACGATCTGGGCGATGACGGGGTGGGCGAGCGCCCGTTCGGCGAGGGCGATCATTGCCGCCGGGGCCGCCTCGTTGCCGCGGTCGAAGCCCGACGCGTCGGTCACCGTGATCTCGCCCAGGCCGTTCTCGTCCAGCCAGGCGTTGGCGGCCGTCGTGTACTCCTCGACGGAGCCGAACGTCTCGGTCGCGAGGCGGTCGGCGTAGTTGCTCGCGGAGGCGATGAGGATGCCCTGGAGCATCTCGTACTGCGTGAGCGACCCGCCGTCGGGAACGTTGAGAGCCGACTGGTTGCCGGCGATGTAATCCCAGTACTCACTGCGGTCTGCGAAGGTGAACTCGTACTCCGGTCCCGGCTCGTCGGGCTCGAGCGGGAGCTCGTCGAGGATGACGAGGGCGGTCACGAGTTTGGTGATGCTCGCGAGCTGGTCGGGGTCGGTGGTGGATGCCGCGGGCGTGAATCCCGACACCGACACCGCACCGGTGCCCGCTTCGGGCCATTCCAGCTCGGCGCTCGCCCCCGTCAGCGGGGTGACTTGCGCGTCGGTGACGGTCGGAGCGACCGCGCCGAGCGGCCAGAGCAGCATCGCCGCGACGTAGACGACGGCGACTGTCACGACGGCGATCGCGGGGAAGACGACGACGCGCGCATCGAAGCGGCGTCGTGCGCGCAGCGGCGGCAGCAGTTCGAATCCGGACGTCTGAGGGCGGGGTTCGGGGGAGAGTGCGTCGGGGTCCACCCATGCGAGCGCGGTGCGGTCGGTCACCGGCTTCGTCAGGGCCTCCGCCACGAGTGGCGACGCCGGCAGCGGCGACGGCTCGTTCAGTCGCGACGGCTTCGCGGGTTCAGCGTGCTCGTCCGGGCTCCGCGGGGTCTCGACCTCGGCGGTGTCGCCGGTGGGCTCGGCAGGGGTGGACCGATCGTCCCGCGCCGGCGAGGCGGCACGGGCGCGGAGTTCGCGGCGCGTGAGGGGCGTTGCGTCTTCCATGGTCACTGATCAACGGTAGCGCGCCCGGGCGTTGGCTATACTCGTCGGACAACCACGGGAGTCCGGTGAGCCGGGCTGAGAGGAAGCGATCCACGCTTCGACCGTCGAACCTGATCCGGATCATGCCGGCGCAGGGAGGAGATACGAATGCACGCGTCCACGCACGCACCCGCCCCCACGTCCACCGTCTCGCGGTACCGCTGGCGGGTCGTCGACATCGTCGTCGCCAGCGTCCTCGGCGTCGCCGTCGGCTTGCTGTTCTGGGTCTGGAACACGGTCGGCTACGGCTGGTTCACGGTGATGGATGCCGTGACCCCCGGCTTCGGCGGCATCGCCGTCGGCATCTGGCTGATCGGCGGGGTCATCGGCGGCCTCGTGATCCGCAAGCCCGGTGCCGCCCTCCTCGTCGAGGTCGTGGCGGCGATCGTGTCGATGCTCATCGGCAATGTGTGGGGAGTCTCGACACTTCTGTCCGGCCTTGCACAGGGCCTCGGGGCGGAGCTCATCTTCCTGCTCTTCCTGTATCGCCGCTTCTCGCTCCCCGTCGCCGCGCTCGCCGGCCTCGGCGCGGGCCTCGGCGCCTGGCTCTTCGAGTTCCTCTACGGATCGACCCCCAACATCCTCCGTACCCTCGAGTTCAACCTCATCTACCTGGGTGCCGTCGCGATCTCCGGCGTCGTGCTGGCAGGCGTGCTCGGCTGGTTCCTCGTGCGGGCCCTTGCGGCGACCGGCGCGCTCGGCCGGTTCGCGGCCGGCCGCGAGCAGCGGGAAGAGATCTGACCGCGGAGGGCCACCCTGCCGGCGTCCGGGCGCGAGGCTGGGGCTGGCGCTATGCCGGTCGCCGGCTCTCGGCCGTCAGCGACGTCACGATCGACATCGCGCCGGGGGAGCGGGTGCTCCTGCTGGGGGCGTCGGGATCGGGCAAGTCCACTCTGCTCGCCGGGATCGCGGGCCTGCTCGGCGGAGACGATGAGGGCGAGGTCACCGGGTCCATCGAGGTCGACGGCGCGCATCCGTCCGCGCAGCGAGGTCGCGTCGGGCTCGTGCTGCAGGACCCGGATGCCGGGGTCGTGCTGTCCCGCGTCGGCGATGACGTCGCCTTCGGCTGCGAGAACCTCGGCGTACCTCCGGCGGAGATCCCCGCGCATGTGGCTGCGGCCCTCGACGCCGTCGGGCTCGACGTGCCGCTGGACCGCGCGACGGCGCACCTGTCGGGCGACCAGAAGCAGCGGCTCGCGATCGCGGGGGTCCTCGCGATGCGGCCAGGGCTCCTCCTCCTCGACGAGCCGACGGCGAACCTCGACCCCGACGGGGTGAGAGAGGTGACGGATGCCGTCGCGCGCGCTGTCACCGAGGCGGGCACGACCCTCGTGGTCATCGAGCACCGCACCGAGGTGTGGCTGCCGCTCATGACGCGGGTCATCGTGCTCGCCGAGGGCGGCGGCATCCTCGCCGACGGGGCGCCCGCGGAGGTGTTCGGCGCTCATGCCGACGAGCTCCTGGCCGCCGGGGTCTGGGTGCCGGACCGACCCGTCGACCTGCCCGTGCTGCCGGTCGCCGCCGTCGACGCGCCCGCGGCGCTCGAGACCCGAGGCCTCGCCGTAGCGCGCGATGGACGCACCGTCGTTCGGGCGGGGATCGACCTGCGGGTGCCGGCGGGCGCGGCATCCGTCATCACCGGACCCAACGGCGTCGGCAAGTCGACTCTCGCGCTCACCCTCGCGGGTCTCCTGCCCGAGAACGCCGGCACGGTCGAGGCCGTCGGCCTGCCGCCCGGGCGCCGGGGCACGCGGCCCTCGCGCTGGCGCTCGCCGGAGCTGCTGACGCGCATCGGCACGGTCTTCCAGGACCCGGAGCACCAGTTCCTCACCGCGACCGTCCGCGACGAACTCGCGGTGGGCCCTCGCGCCCTGAAGCTGCCCGCCGATGAGGTCGACGCGCTCGTCGACGACCTGCTCGAGCGTCTCGGTCTGACCGCCCTCGCCCGTGCCAACCCCTTCACCCTCTCGGGTGGGCAGAAGCGGCGGCTGTCGGTGGGCACGGTGCTCGCGACCGCGCCCGACGTCGTCGTCCTCGACGAACCCACGTTCGGGCAGGACCGGCGCGGCTGGGCGAGTGTCGTCGGTCTGCTTCAGGAGCAGATCCGTTCGGGGCGCACGGTCATCGCAGTGACGCACGACGCCGAGGTCGCGCGGCACCTCGGCGGTCAGCGCATCGAGCTTCTGGCGGTGGCCTCGTGACCGTCCCCACCCCTCCCGCTGCCGACGCGGTTCCGCGTGGTACCGCCTGGCTCGACGGCGTGAACCCGGCGACCCGGGTGCTGCTCGCACTGCTGCTGTCGCTCCCGCTGCTCGCGACGATCGACCCCGTGAGCGGGCTCGCCGCCGTCGCGCTGCAGCTGCTCTGCCTGCCGCTCACCGGGCTGCGACTCGGCGCGGTGCTGCGACGCCTGCTGCCGGTGCTGCTGCTCGTCCCTGTCGCCGGGCTGAGCATGCTGCTCTACGCCGAGCCGGGCGGGCGGGTCTACGCCTCGTTCTGGCTCGCGACGATCAGCGACGACTCGATCGCACTCGCGTTCGCGGTCGGCGTGCGGATCATCGCCCTCGCGCTGCCGACGATCCTGCTGTTCGGTCGGGTCGATCCCATCGAGCTCGCGGGCGCGCTGGCCCAGGTCTGGCGGCTGCCGTCGCGGTTCGTGCTCGGCGTCCTCGCCGGAACCCGCACGCTCGGGCTGTTCCTCGACGACTGGCGCACGATGTCGCTGGCGCGACGCGCGCGGGGCGTCGGCGACCGCGGCATCCTGCGCCGGTATGCGTCGATGGCGTTCGTGCTCCTCGTCTTCGCGGTCCGCCGCGGCACGCGGCTCGCCACCGCGATGGAGGCGCGCGGGTTCGGCGCTCCGATCGCGCGGACGTGGGCTCGTCCGTCGCGGCTGTCGAGACGGGATGCCGTCGCGATCACCGGCGCGATCGTCCTCGTCGCGCTGGCGCTCGCCGCCGCGGTTGCGGCCGGCACCTTCCGGTTCGTCTGGTCGTGACTTACGGGGCCGCCATCAGAGCGGCAGCGCCATGCAGACCGAGCGCGGCATCGTCTCGGCATACGGCTCGTAGACGGGGATCCGGGCGAACCCCATCGACTCGTAGAGGGCGATCGACTCGGGCTGCGGGATGCCGGTCTGCAGGATGACGCGCGGGGCGCCGCCCTCGCGGGCGCGGTCCAGCGCCGCGGTCATGAGAGCTCGGGCGACGCCCCGCCCCCGCGCGGCGGCGGTGACCATGAGGCGTTTGATCTCCCACTCGTCCCCGAGTCGCCGCAGGATGACGTGACCGGTCGGGGTGCCCGCGGCATCCGTCGACAGCAGCGTCGCGACGACCTGGTGGGGGTGCAGGGCGAGGGCGCGCTGCCGCTCTTCCTGCCGCTCGTCCGGTTCGTCACCGTGGAAGCCGGCGTACCGGGCGTCGAGTTCGGCGTCGAGCTCGCCGCGCAGGGCGACCGCCCGCGGGTCATCCCACGACACCTCGAGGATGGGGAAGGGTGACGCGGCGAGCACCTGTCAAGACTACGAGCGGAAACGGCCCGCAATGTCGGGTGTCGGAGATGCGGGAGGGCATGACCGAGCAGCCGAGTGCGCGCGTCTCGTGGGAAGCGGTAACCTGGTCGGCACACCACCACGTGAGACGCAGTCGCGTCTCATCTGGCACGCGATCCCGTTCGAAGGAGAACGCATGGACATCACCGGCGCGACCGCGCTCATCACGGGAGGCGCGAGCGGCCTCGGCCTCGCGACCGCGCGGCGTCTCGCGGCAGAGGGCGCGCACGTCGTCATCGTCGACCTGCCGAGTTCGGCGGGCGAGTCCGTCGCCGAAGAGCTCGGCGGCACGTTCGCCCCGGCCGACGTGACCGACGAGGCGCAGGTCGTCGCGGCCGTCGCCGCCGCAACCGCCGTCGCCCCGCTGCGGGTCGCCGTCAACTGCGCCGGCATCGCACCGCCCGCAAAGGTCCTCGACCGCGAGGGCAACCCGAGCCCCATCGGGCCGTTCGCGAAGATCATCCAGATCAACCTGATCGGCACCTACACCGTCATCGCGCACGCCGCGGCGGCGATGGCCACGAACGAACCCGGCCCGGACGGCGACCGCGGAGTCATCGTGAACACCGCCTCCGTCGCCGCGTTCGACGGGCAGATCGGTCAGCCCGCGTACTCCGCCTCCAAGGGCGGCGTGCACGCGATGACCCTGCCGGTCGCGCGGGAGCTCGCACGTCACGGCATCCGCGTCTGCACCATCGCCCCCGGGATCATGGAGACCCCCATGCTGATGAGCCTGCCCGAGGCGGCGCAGGCGTCACTCGGCCAGCAGGTGCCGTTCCCCTCGCGGCTCGGCAAGCCCGACGAGTACGCCGCGCTCGTGCAGCACATCGTCGACAACGGCTACCTCAACGGCGAGACGATCCGCCTCGACGGCGCGATCCGCATGGCCCCGAAATGACCGGAGAACAGTCCATGAGCGATTCGATCCTGCTGGAGCGCGACGGTGCGCTGGCGAGGCTGACCTTCAACCGCCCGGCGTCGCTGAACGCCATGGACTTCGAGATGGGCACGCGCTGGCGCGACCTCGCCCACGAGCTCACCTCCGACGACACGGTCGGCGCAATTGTGCTGGATGCCGCGGGCCCGGCGTTCTGCGCCGGTGGCGACGTCGTGCAGATGGCGACCTCGGCGTCGGAAGGTTCCGCGATCACTGCGATGGCCGACGTCATCCACGACGGCATCCGGGCCTTCGTCGAGTCGTCGATCCCGATGGTTGCCTCGGTGCAGGGTGCGGTCGCCGGCGGCGGGCTCGGCCTCATGCTGACGGCGGACTACGTCGTCGCGTCGCCGCGGGCGGTGTTCGTGAGCAAGTACGCGAACATCGGGCTGACGCCCGACCTCGGCGTCTCAACGCTGCTGCCGGCGGCGGTCGGGCAGCGCCGCGCGCTGCAGCTGCTGCTCACCGACCTGACCATCGACGCGGACACCGCCCTCGACTGGGGCCTCGTCGCCGAGGTCGTCGACCAGCCCGGCGACCGGGCCGAGCAGATCGCCCGGTCGTGGCTCGAGGGCGCGACCGGCGCGTTCGGTCAGGCGAAGCGCCTCGTTCGCACGGGTGCGCACCGGCCCTTCGCCGAGAATCTCGGCGACGAGGCCCGCACGATCGGTGCCGCGTTCGACACCGCCGACTCGAAGAACCGCGTGGCGGCTTTCGCCGCGGCATCCCGCACGCCCCGCCACTGACCCGCTCTCGTCCGCATCATGTGCTCTCACCGAAACCACACTCTCTGTTCGTCCGGAGCGTGTGGTGTCGATGACAAGACATGATCTGGGCGAAACGCACACCACGGAGGAACCCATGACAGGAACCGCACCCCTCGCCGGCAAGACCATCCTGATGTCCGGCGGCAGCCGCGGCATCGGCCTCGCGATCGCGCTGCGCGCCGCGCGCGACGGCGCGAACATCGCGCTCATGGCCAAGACCGACACCCCGCACCCCAAGCTCGAGGGCACCGTGCACTCGGCGGCGGAGCAGATCCGCGCCGCGGGCGGCCAGGCGCTCCCGATCGTCGGGGACGTCCGGGAGGATGACGACATCACCGCCGCCGTCATGAAGACGCAGGGCGAGTTCGGCGGCATCGACATCGTCATCAACAACGCGTCGGTCATCGACCTGTCGGGCTCGCTCGACCTCGCCGTGAAGAAGTACGACCTGATGCAGGACGTCAACGTCCGCGGCACGTTTATGCTCTCCCGTGCCGCCCTGCCCATGCTGAAGGAGGCCGCGAACCCGCACATCCTCTCGCTCTCGCCGCCGCTGAACATCTCTCCCAAGTGGCTCGGGGCCCACACCGGCTACACGATGGCCAAGTACGGCATGACGATGGCGACCCTCGGCATGGCCGCGGAGTTCGCGAAGGACGGCGTGGCCGCCAACACGCTGTGGCCGCAGACGACGATCGCCACCGCCGCGGTGCAGTTCGCCCTCGGCGGCGACCGGATGATGAAGGTCAGCC
Source organism: Microbacterium sp. (assembly GCF_043427715.1). Taxonomy (GTDB): domain Bacteria; phylum Actinomycetota; class Actinomycetes; order Actinomycetales; family Microbacteriaceae; genus Microbacterium. The sequence goes on from NZ_JBHWTD010000084.1 coordinate 19,874, forward strand.
GCACGCCCGAGATCTACGCCGACGCCGCCTACCAGGTGCTGCTGCAGCCGGCCGCGTCGTACACCGGCCAGACGCTGATCGTCGAAGACACAA
>NZ_JBHWTD010000085.1:0-6572 GCF_043427715.1 Microbacterium sp.
CCGTGATCGTCGGCAGCGCGATCACAGGGATCATGGTGATTCTGACAGGGGGGTCCTGATGTCCACCGACGCCGAGCACACCGCGGAAGGCGCCCCGACGGAGCTCGCCATCGAGTTCTGCGGGGAGTGGTTCCACCCGTCGCGGACGGCCCCGTTCTCGATCGGCCGCGACGCCGACCTCGTGATCGACACCAACCCGTATCTCCATCGTCGGCTCCTGGTCGTCGAAGCCGAGCGGGATCTGTGGTGGCTCGCCAACACGGGGCGGTCGATCTCCGTCGCCCTCGCGACCGCGGACGGCGCCTACCAGGCGATGCTCGGCCCGGGCACCCGGGTGCCGCTCGTCTTCCCCGAGCTGATCGTCATGTTCACCGCCGGCGCCTACACCTACGAGTTCACGATCCGGAACAGCGCCGCACGCTTCACCGGCCGCGGTCCGGGTCCGGTCGCCGACGACGACACCGACGGCGGGACGACGATCGGTGCGGTGCCGCTCACCCTCAGCCAGAAGCAGCTGCTCATCGCCCTGTGCGAGCCGACGCTCCGGGGCGGGATGATGGGCTCCAGCCAGGTTCCCTCCTCAGCCGCCGCAGCGCAGCGGCTGGGCTGGCCGCTGACCACCTTCAACCGCAAGCTCGACAACGTCTGCGACAAATTCGACCGGGAGGGGGTCCAGGGTCTCCGTGCCGGCGGCGGCAAGCTCGCCACCAACCGTCGCGCGCGGCTCGTGGAGCACGCGATCCTCTCGCGCTTGGTCACCGCCGCAGACCTCCCGCTCCTCGACGAGACGACTCCCGCCGAGCGCTGACGGAGGCAGGCCGGGATACGCTGGAAGGCCATGCCCACGCCCGTCATCGCCTATCCCCCGGAGCTGCCGGTCAGCGCCGCGAGGGACGAGATCGCGCGCGCCCTCGAGGCGCACCAGGTCGTCATCGTCGCCGGCGCCACCGGTTCGGGCAAGACGACCCAGCTGCCGAAGATCTGCCTCGAGCTCGGCCGCACCCGCATCGCCCACACGCAGCCGCGCCGCATCGCGGCCCGCTCGATCGCCGAGCGCCTCGCACACGAGGTGCAGGTCCCCCTCGGGAGCACGGTCGGCTATAAGGTCCGCTTCACCGACGAGGTCACCGCCGACACGCAGGTGACGCTCATGACCGACGGCATTCTGCTCAACGAGATCCACCGAGACCGGCTGCTGCGGCGCTACGACACGATCATCGTCGACGAGGCGCACGAGCGATCCCTGAACGTCGACTTCCTCCTCGGCTACCTCGCACGGATCCTCCCGGAGCGGCCCGACCTGAAGGTCGTCATCACCTCCGCAACGATCGATCCGGAGAGCTTCGCGGCGCACTTCGCCTCCCCCGGTCGGGGCGACGAGCGCATCCCCGCGCCGATCATCGAGGTGTCCGGGCGCACGTACCCCGTCGAGATCCGTTACCGCCCGCACGATGCGGAGACCGAGGACGACGTCGACGGACTGCTCGGCGCTCTCCGCGAGCTCGACCGCGAAGCCGACGGCGACGTGCTGGTCTTCCTCCCCGGCGAGGCGGAGATCCGGGATGCGATGGATGCCGTCCGCGGCATGTACGCGAAAGACGCGCGACCCACGGAGGTGCTGCCCCTGTTCGGCCGTCTCTCCGCCGCCGAACAGCACCGGGTCTTCGAGCCGTCCGGCGTGGCCGGGGTGCGCCGCCGCGTCATCCTCGCCACGAACGTCGCCGAGACGAGCCTCACGGTCCCCGGCATCCGCTACGTCATCGACACCGGCACGGCGCGCATCTCGCGGTACAGCGCCCGCTCGAAGATCCAGCGCCTGCCGATCGAGGCGATCTCGCAGGCCTCCGCTCAGCAGCGCAGCGGTCGTGCCGGCCGCACGTCCGCCGGCATCGCGATCCGCCTCTACGGCGAGGACGACTTCGCCGCCCGCCCCGAGTTCACCGAGCCGGAGATCCTGCGGACCTCTCTCGCCTCGGTGATCCTGCAGATGCTCGCCCTCGGCTTCGGCGACATCAGCGAGTTCCCCTTCCTCACGAAGCCCGACTCTCGCGGCGTCAAAGCAGCGGTCGAGCTGCTCACCGAGCTCCGCGCCGTCAGCGGCCGCGGCGATCGCCTCCGGCTTACCGGGCTCGGGCGGAAGATCGCGCGCCTGCCCATCGACCCCCGATTCGCGCGGATGTTGCTGGAGGCCGAGACCCGCGGCGTCACCCGCGACGTGCTGCCCATCGTGGCAGGCCTGTCCATCCAGGACGTCCGCGAGCGCCCCGAGGAGCGACGCGAGGAGGCCGACCGGCTGCATGCCCGGTTCACCGACCCGACGAGCGACTTCCTCACGCTCCTGAACCTGTGGAACCACCTGCGCGATCAGCAGCGGGAGCTGGGCTCGAGCGCCTTCCGCCGCCTGTGCCGGAGCGAGCACCTCAACTACGTGCGCGTGCGGGAATGGTTCGACGTGCACCGGCAGCTGTCGAGCCTCACCGGCGCGAAGCGCGAGCGCGGCGACGCCGTCCGCACGGCGGGCGCGGCCGATCCGCATGCCGTGCACCGCGCCATCCTCTCCGGACTGCTCTCGCACCTCGGTGTCCTCGACACCCGCAGCACGCAGAAGGCCGACCCGACGAAGAAGAACACACGGCGTCCGCTCCCGCAGTACCGCGGAGCGCGGGGCGCGGGGTTCGCGATCTTCCCCGGCTCGGGACTGCGCAAGGCGAGTCCCGACGCCGTCATGGCCGCCGAACTTGTCGAGACCTCGCGCCTGTACGCCCGGACGGTCGCGGCCATCGACCCGGCGTGGGCGGAGGAGCTCGCCGGCGACCTGGTGAACCGTTCGCTGAGCGATCCGCACTGGTCGAAGGATGCCGGTGCCGCCGTCGCCGCCGAGAAGGTGACGCTGTTCGGACTCGAGATCATCCCCCGGCGCCGCGTGCAGCTCGCCCGCGTCGACCGCGACCTCGCTCGCGAGCTCTTCGTGCGGCACGCCCTCGTCGACGGCGAGTGGAACGTCGCGCACCTGGACAAGAAGCTCACGGCCTTCGAACGGCGCAACCACGAGCTGCGCCGGCGCCTCGAGCGCATCGAGGAGCGGGAGCGGCGCCGCGACATCCTCGTCGGCGACGAGGCCGTGTTCGCGTTCTACGACGCCCGCATCCCCCGCGACGTGTTCGACGTGCGCTCCTTCGAGACGTGGTGGCGTGACACCCAGAATCGTCAGCCGCGCCTGCTGGACATGACCGAGGCGGACCTCCTCGGCGAGGCCGGCCGCACCGACGAGCGCGACTTCCCCGCCCGATGGCGGCAGGGCGATCAGGTGCTGTCCCTCGCGTACCGGTTCGAGCCGGGCGCCCCCGACGACGGCGTCAGCGTCGTGATCCCCCTCGCCCTGCTCGCGCAGGTGCGACCGGACGGATTCGACTGGCAGGTTCCGGGCATGCGCGACGAGCTCGTCGCGGCGCTCATCAAGGCGCTCCCCAAGACGGTGCGCCGCCACGTCGTCCCCGCGGCGGACTGGGCGGTCCGTCTCGGGGCCGAGCTCGCCGGGTCGGGCCCGGAGGACACCGACGGCCTGCCCGCGCTGCCGCTGCGCGCGGCCCTCGCCGCCCGGATCCAGCACGTCGCCCACCAGAGGGTGACGGCCGACGATTTCGACCTCGGCCGCGTGCCCGGGCACCTCACGATGTCGTTCCGCGCCGTCGACCACCGGGGCCGGACGGTCGGCTCGTCGCGCGACCTCGCCGACCTGCAGGAGCGGCTCGCCGGTCGCGCCCGCGAGTCCGTCGCGCGCTCTCTCGCACCGGCCCGGAAGGCCGCCCCGGCGCCGGGCGCGGTGGCCGCGGCATCCGTCCCCGCTCCCTCTGAGCGCACGGGCCTGACGACGTGGGACGTGGGCGACCTCCCCGATGTCGTCGACACGAAGGTCGCCGGCGGCGTCGTCCGCGGATACCCCGCACTCGTCGACGCGAACGACAGCGTGTCGCTGCAGATCGAGGCCACCGCCGAGCGGGCCGCCGCGCTCACGCACGCCGGCGTCCGCCGCCTGCTGCTGCTCGACGTGCCGTCTCCCACCGCGTACGTGCTCGATCACCTGACGTCGGCGGAGAAGCTCGCACTCGCAGCCTCGCCGTACCCCTCTGCGAAAGCGCTCATTGAGGATGCCCGCGTCGCCGTGGCCGATGCCGTCCTGTCGGGCGCCCCCGTCCGCACCGAGGCCCAGTTCGCCGCCGCGCGCGACGCGTTCTCGGGTCGCGTGGTCGACGAGCTCTTCCAGACGGTGTCGCTCGCCGCCCGCATCCTCACGCTCCAGCGGGACGTCGAGAAGGCCGTCCGCGGCCAGAACTCGATGACGCTGCTGGCGGCGCTCGGCGACGTGAAGGCGCAGGTCGCCGCTCTCGTGCACCCCGGCTTCGTCTCTCGCACCGGCGTCGCCCGCCTCGCACACCTGCCGCGGTACCTGCAGGCAGCGCTCGAGCGCGTGCAGGGCCTCGCCGACAACCCGGGAAGAGACCGGCAGCGGCTCACCGAGATCGAGCGGGCGACGGCCCTCTACACGGATGCCGGGGGGTCGCTGCCCTTGCCGGCAGACGCCCCCGCGCACCTCGCCCGCGTGCGCTGGCTGCTGGAGGAGTACCGGGTGAGCCTGTTCGCGCAGCGCCTCGGCACGGCCGAGCAGGTCTCGCTCCCCCGCATCGTGAAGGCCCTCGCGGGCTCGGAGTGAGCCGCTGCCCGCGAGGGCCTGGTGTCGCCCTCTACGCCGCGACCCGGATGCCGTTCGAGCGACGGGCGGCGATCGCGGGGACGACGGTGGCGGCGACCGATGCCGGGTGGTCGTTCGGGCACGGACCCGTGCGCGAGGCCACCGCCCAAGAGGTGCTCGGCTTCGTCCTGGCTCTCACCGACACTCCCCCGCCGCTGCGCGCCCGGCCCCGGCCATAAGCTAGAGCGGTCATGGCTACTGCGATCACCTACACCGCACTCGGCGGACCCGACGTCCTCACGCTCACCGACATCGATCTGCCCGACCCCGGCCCCGGCGAGGTCGCTGTGCGCATCGAAGCAGCGGGCGTGAACCCGCTCGACCACAAGCTCCGCTCGGGGCTCCGCCCCTCCCCTCCGATCACGACTCCGCGGCGAGTCGGTGCCGACGGTGCCGGCATCGTCACCGCCGTGGGCGCGGACGTCGAGGGACTTCGCGTCGGTCAGCCCGTCCTCATCTCCGGCGGCGCGGGGCTGTACGCGTCGGATGTCGTCGTGCCCGCCGCGACGCTCACGCCGCGGCCGCCGCAGGTGTCGGCCGCCGAGGCCGCCGCGCTCGGCATCCCGTTCGGCACCGCCTACCAGACGCTCCGGTCACTCGCCGTCGGCGCCGGGGACACCCTCCTCGTCCACGGCGGCTCCGGCGCCGTGGGACAGGCCGTCATCCAGTTCGCCGTCCTGTGGGGAGCGCGCGTCCTCGCGACGACGAGCGACCGTCGTGCCGACCGCGTCCGCGCACTCGCTGCGACGCCCATCGCCTACGGCGAGGGCCTCGTCGAACGGGTCCGCGCGGCGGCGCCGGAGGGCGTGACCGTCGCGATCGACATCGCCGGCACCGAGGAGGCGCTGCAGGCCTCGATCGACCTCGTCGCCGACCGGGACCGGATCGCGACGCTCGTGCGCGGCGCAGACGCCGACGGTCTGGGCATCCGCGCCTTCATGGGCGGGAGCCCGCGTCCGCTGACCGCTCAGGAGCAGGCCTGGCGCGCCGAGGCTATGCCCGTGACGCTGCACCTGCTGGCGGCCGGCCGCTTCTCCGTGGAGCTCGGGCCGCAGCTCCCCCTCGCCGAAGCCGCCGAGGCGCACCGCCTCGTGGAGTCGGGCGTCGACGGCAAGGTCGTCCTGCTGCCGTGAGCGTATGACCGCGTCAGCTCGCGCGGACCAGCTCGCGGTAGAAGTCGATGCCCGCGAGCCAGGATGCGACGCGGATGCGCTCGTTGTGGGAGTGCAGCGCGTCTCGCTCGGCGCGGGTGAGGTGGAACGGCGTGAAGCGATAGACATGATCGCTGATCGCGGTGAACCAGCGACTGTCGCTCGCACCGAGCTGCAGGTAGGGGGTCGGGATGACGGTCTCGCCGAGGGTCGCCGTCACCGTGCGGGCGAGGCGGTCCCAGACCCGGCCGCTGGCCGGTGAGACGGGCGAGGGCTCTGACCCGTGGCGGACGTCGACGGTCACCTCGGGGTCGGCGATGACGCGGCGGATCCGGTCCGTCGCGCCCGCCACCGAATCGCCCGTCAGCAGCCGGACGTTGACGCTCGCGCGGGCGGAGGTGGCCAGGACGTTCTCGCTCGGCGCCCCGGCGAGCTCGGTGACGACGGCCGTCGTCCGCACCAGCGCGTTCATCTCCGGGCCGAACTTCGGGAACACCTTCGCCAGCAGCGGACCGGTCAGCCCGATGCGCCGGAACACGACGCCCAGCGGCCCCGCCGTATGGGGCGCGAGCGCGTCGAACATCGCGCGCACCGGCTCGGCGATGCGCGCCGGGAACGGCCGGCGGTGCAGGCGGTGCATCGCACGGGCGAGCCGGGCCGTGGCGGGCACA
>NZ_JBHWTD010000086.1:0-2847 GCF_043427715.1 Microbacterium sp.
CGGCCTGCCCTGCGCGGCCGGGCCTTCTGCATGCCCGGCCCGTCCCTCACTCTCCGCGGCGCGGGCGGCGCGGCGGATCCATCCCGATGTGGATGCGGGTGCGTCGCCGCTCGCGGGAGATGAAGAACGCGCCGATCAGCCACAGCGGGACCTGCGCCAGGAACGCGAGCCGGAAGGCATCGAGACGGTAGGTCTCCGGTGTGCCGGCTCCCTGCAGGTCGAGCGTGAGACCGATCAGGAAGATGGCGACGAGCGCGGCAAGGAAGCCCCCGGCGTTCGTGAGGCCTGTTGCGGTGCTGAGCCGGTGCGACGGGTTATGGGTGCGCGCGTGATCGAACGCGATCATGGACGCCGGTCCGCCGAGGGACAGCGCGACGACGAGAACCGTGAGCAGCCAGAGGGGCGCCGGGCCCGGCCACCCGATGACGGTCAGCCAGGCGGCGAGCTGGATGCCGACCGCCGGCAGCACGAGGAGGCGGGAGCGGAGGTGGGGGATACGTCGCGACAGGTCGCCCAGGACGGGTCCGAAGGCCATCCCGGCGAAGACGAAGATGGTGAGCAGGCCCGTGGCCTCGGGCAGACTGCGCCCCTCGCCGGCGGTGAGGAACGGCACGCCCCACAGCATCATGAAGGCTGTCCCGGCGAACGGCGTCGTGAAGTGCGACCAGAACGCCAGTCGTGTTCCGGGGTGCGCCCACGCCGCACGGATCCCGACGCCGGTGTCGATGCTCGAGGTGACCACTCGGATCGCGCCGGTGTCGGTGTTGACGCTGATGTCGCGGTCGACCTCGGGTGGGTGATTGCGGATGATCAACGCGACCAGGATCGCGAAGAGGACGCCGAGACCCGCGATGCTCCCGAAGGCGACGGTCCAGCTCGTCGCATGGAGAAGAGCCGCGATCGGGATGATGGCGACGAGCTGTCCCGCCTGACCCAGGATGCCGGTGAGCTGCACCATGACGGGCGCGCGCTGGGCCGGGAACCACGTCGCGACCAGTCGCAGGACGGCGGGGAAGACCGCGGCGTCCCCGGCGCCGAGGAGCATCCGCGCCACGATGGCGACGCCGACGCTGGGGGAGAGGGCCATGGTGAGCTGACCGGCCGCCATGAGGATCATCCCGATCGTCATGATCGGCCGCGAGCCGTACCGGTCGAGCAGGACGCCGACGGGGATCTGCATGCCGCCGTACACGGCGAGCTGGACGACCGCGAACAGGGAGAGGGTCGCGGCATCCGCTTGGAAGCGTTCGGCCGCGTCCACGCCGACCGCAGACAGCGATGTGCGGTTGGTGATGGCGAGGATGTACGCAGCGACACCCGTGGTCCAGACGACCCACGCACGGATGCCGGGGCCGTCACGGTGTGCGTGCAGGGGCCTGCTCATGTCACGTCGCCGAGAAGGGGAGCGGATCGTGTCACGCGTCCACGCTACTGCGCCCGCGATCGAGCGGCGAAACGGCCGTGCGGGCAGCGCGCCCGCCTACTTCGAGATCACGTAGACGTTCGTGGAGAGTCGCGTGTTGTCCCCGTCATCGGGAACCGCGCCACAATCCGGGACGACGTAGAAGCGCGCCGGACGGGCCTGCGCGGACAGTTCGCCTCACCGCCCGCCTCGTGAGGACCCGCCGGTGGGGAGGAGTCGTCGCGCTGATTCGAGTTGACTTAACGTCGATTATCGGTGCTTGACGAGAGGGGCTCGTCGCCCTGGATTCAGCTCGGCTTCTCGATTGAATGTGAGCTTGCGGCCGTCGCGCTCGTCGCGGCGTCGCGGCAAGCCCTGTGCAACCGTGCGGTGGCGATCGCACCTTCTGGACAGCACGCCTGAAACGCTGCTCTACCGTGGTCGAGCTCATCACTACGGGCTGTGCTGTCACACGCGGCTGAGTAACTCCAAGCTGACCTTTGTGCATCGGCCGCAATTTAAGGAAGTCGGCGATGCGTGTCACGGGCTACTCGCAGGGGCCTACTGCTGGGGGCTTCGCCCGGTAGCTCGATCGAGTGCGCCGGTGAGGTCGGAAAGTTGTTGGAGTTCCAGCTTCTTCCCGTCGAGGAAGAAGGTGGGGGTGCCGGTGACGTTGAGGTACTGCCCGTCGTCGAAATCCTGCTCCACGCGTTCTTTCGTGGCGGGGTCCGCGACTGCAGCGTCGTAGGCGTCCATGTCGAGGCCAATGTCTTCGGCGTAGCTGCGAAAGAGCGCGGCACGCGATTCGCGTAGCTCGCCCCATTCCGCTTGCGTTTCGAAGAGTCGGCTGTGCATGGCCTCGAGCTCGCCTTGTTGCGCGGCGGCTTCGGCTGCGATGGCGGCGTTCATGGAGTTGTAGTGCCCGGGGAGTGGGAAGTATCGAACGACGAAGTTGATTTCGCCGGCGTAGTCCTCCCGGAGCTGTTCTACGACCGGGTAGAACGCTCCGCAGGCTTCGCACTCGAAGTCGAGGAACTCGACCAGGGTGGGTGCGTTCGGGCCCGCGTTGTCGAGCACGTGCGAGTTTGCGCGGGTGCCAGGCAGTGTTCCGTCGGTGGCGGGAGCTGTTCGCGGTTCGGGGCGGTTGACTAGCGCGATCGTCGCGACGATCGCAGCGAGGAGGATGACCACCGCTGTTGTGACGATGGTGGCTTTCGTTGCAGGTTTCACAGGTTTCCTGTCGCCAGATGGTGGAGGTGTACGGGTGATGGTTTGGTCAGGGCGAAGGTTCGGGCAGGCCGCTGGGAGGTGACGTCCCGCTGAGTGGTGGAGTTTCTCAACACCGTGCGAGATCAGCTTCTGTGATTATGCTGCAGCGAGTTCGGGGATCGCGACCTCCTTCTCGGTGGTGTTGAGGAGCTTCATGGAGTGCTCGCTGAAGTAGC
>NZ_JBHWTD010000087.1:0-7436 GCF_043427715.1 Microbacterium sp.
GCTCTCGCCAGATTCGCGATGTCGGGGTTCCCGGTGATCTGCGAGATCAGCAGGAAGAGGAACTCCACGGCCACGCCGGCGAGGTTGGACAGCACGAGGATCGTGGCGACGACGAGCCCCCAGCCCGCCATCCACCCGATCCACGGCCCGAACGCGCGCGCCGCCCACGTGAAGGAGGTCCCGGCATCCGGCATGCGGTTGTTGAGCTCGCGGTAGCCGAAGGCGACGAGCAGCATCGGCAGGAAGCCGATGAGGATCACGGCGGGGATCTGCGCGCCGACCGTCGAGGCGGTCGGGCCGATCGCGGCGGTGAAGGTGTAGGCGGGCGCGATGCAGGAGATGCCGATGACGACGGCGCCGATCAGGCCGACCGTCCCGGCGCTGAGGCCCTTCTGCGAGAGGCCTCCCTTCTGCGCGGTGTTCTGGCTCATCGCTCTGTTCCTTCGGAGGTGCGCGTGCGGGGCACGACGATCATGGACACCGGAATCTGGTGCAGCAGCTTCGCGGCGGTGGAGCCGAGGAACAGCCGGCGCGGCTGCGCGAGGCGGCTGGATCCGACGAGGATCAGCTCTCCCGGCAGCCAGTCGAGGTTCGCGACGGCGTCGTCGATGTCCGAGCCGCGCGCGGTGAGGACTTCGACCGGGATGCCGTCGGGAACGCGCTGCTGAATGGCGGCGAGCACCTCGTCGGCGTGGGCGGCGCTTGCCAGGCGGATGACGCCGGTGTCGACGGATGCCGGCAGGTCGACCGTGACGAGCGACACGAGGCGCAGCGACGCACCGGTGGAGCCCGCCAGGAAGATCGCCTCGTCCAGGAGCGCGTCGGCGCCCGCGCGGGTGCCGATCGCGACCGTGAGCCGGGGCACCCCGGCATCCGTCACCCGCTTGCGGGCACCCTTGGGGACGAGCACGACGGGGACGTCCGACGAGTGCAGCAGGCCGTTCGTCGTGGAGCCGAGCCGGTGGCGGCCGCGCGAGGCGCCGTCGGCGGCGCCGACCACGATGTGCGAGGCGCCGAACTCGCCGGCGGCCGCGATGAGCCCCTCGGCGAACGAGTCGGCGTACCGGGCGTGCTCCCGGTGCGGGACGCCCGCGGGCACGGCGGCCGCCGCCTCGGCGAGCCACCGCTCGGCCTCGTTCAGCAGGTAGCGGTCGTACGACGCGTCGGGCGGCGTGATGACGCTCCGACCCTCGGCGGGCAGCACCAGCACGATGTCGAGTTCGGACCCGGATGCCGCGGCGAGACCGGACGCGACAGCGACCGCGTCATGGCCCGCCTTCGTCGCGGTGTAGCCGACGACGATGCGACCGGTCACGACCGGATCCCCTCGAGGATGTTCTGCGCGGCCAGGCGTCCCATCCGGATCGCGCCGTCGACGTGCTGGTAGCCGGCGCCGGCCATGTCGCTGCACGCGAAGTGGATGGGGCCGACGGGGGTGCGCAGGTCCGCCCCGTAGCGGTGCAGGCCGCCCATGTCGAAGCTCGCCGCGTACGCGCCGCGGGTCCACTCCTCCGACCCCCAGTCGCTCTCGTAGTAGACGACGGGGTCCTTCGCCTCGGGGCCGTAGTAGTGGGAGAGCGATTCGAGGATCTTCTCCTTGCGCTCCTCGGCGCTCAGGCGGAAGAGGTCGTCGGCGTTGCGGTCGGAGACGAAGCCGACCAGGGTGCCGCGCTCGTCGCCGTGATTGGTGTTGTCGTACGCCTCGTGGCAGAGCTCGTACGGGCTGAATGCGGTGCCCGACAGGCCCTTTTCGCGCCAGAACGGGGTCTCGTAGACGGCGTGCACCTTGATGACGAAGCCCATCGAGATGTGCTGGTGCATCTGGTGCTGCAGCCGCGGGAGCGGCGGGACGAACGAAATCCGGTTGTAGAGCACCGGCGCCAGGGCCAGCACGGCGCTGCGGGCGCGGACGGTGAGGCCGTCGGCGACGGCGGTGACACCGGCATCCGACCATTCCAGCGTGCGCACCGGCTGCCCCAGGAAGACGTCCTCGCCGAGTCGCTCGGCCAGCAGCAGCGGAACCTGCTGCAGGCCCCCGACGACGCGCTTGTCGAGGATGAAGTCGGCGTCGACGAGGTTCGAGTAGCTCCCGGCGCTCGCGGCCATGAGCAGCGACTGCAGCAGCGAGAACGAGTGCGTGGGCTTGGTGAGCATCGCCGAGCCGGTCGCGAAGGCGAGATTGCGGACCGCCTCGTCATCGTCGGTCTGCGCGCGCAGCCAGGCGTCCCACGAGACGGTGTCCCACTCGGCGGCGTTCGGGTGCTCCCACGGCCGGTCGGGGTCGATCTCGGCGACCATGGCGTCGAGGCGGTGGGTGATCTCATCGATCACGCGCTCGGTCTCGGGGCTGACCGGGAACATCTCCCCCGTGAACCGCGAGACGGTGCCGTCGGGTCCGACGTAGACGCTGTCGCCCTCGCGGTAGCGACTGTACGTCTCCAGACCCAGGTCCGCGACCGTCTCGATGAGCGCGTCCTGATCGGGCGAGACCCACTGCCCGCCGATCTCGAGCATCGCGCCGTCGATGACGTCGGTCCAGAGGCGCCCGCCGACGCGGTCGCGCGCCTCGAGCACGGCGACCGACAGGCCGGCCTTTCGGAGTTCGTTCGCCGCCGTGAGACCGGCGGCGCCGGCTCCCACGATCACGACATCACGGGTGATCTCGGTCATGCCTGTCTCCTTCGCGTGCGGGGGTAGGGCCGGAGCGGTCAGTTGGCCTGCAGAGCGGATGCCACGACGTCGAGGCCCTCGCTGAGCAGCTCGTCGCTGATCGACAGCGGCGGCAGGAAGCGGATCACGTTGCCGTAGGTGCCGCAGGTGAGGACGATGACGCCATCGGCGATGGCCGCCTTCGCGACGGCCGACGTGAGCGCGGCGTCCGGGGCGCCGGTGGCCGGGTCGACGAACTCGGCGGCGATCATGGCGCCGCGTCCGCGGACGTCGCCGATGCGCGGGTCGGCCTCTGCCATGGCGCGCAGGCGCGTGAGGAGGAGCTCCTCGATCTGCTGCGCGCGCTCGATGAGGCCGTCGTTCTCGAACGCGTCGATCGCGGCGAGGGCGGCCGCGCACGCGACGGGGTTGCCGCCGTATGTGCCGCCGAGGCCGCCGGCGTGGGCCGAGTCCATGATGTCGGCGCGACCGGTGACGGCGGCCAGCGGCATCCCGCCGGCAATGCCCTTCGCGGTGGTGACGAGGTCGGGGACGACGCCGAACAGCTCGCTCGCGAACATCGCGCCGGTGCGGGCGAAGCCGGACTGCACCTCGTCGGCGATGAAGACGACGCCGTTGTCACGGCACCACTGCGCGATCGCGGAGAGGAATCCGTCGGCGGGGACGATGAAGCCACCCTCGCCCTGGATGGGCTCGATGATGACGGCGGCCAGGTTGTCGGCGCCGATCTGCTTCTCGATCGACGAGATCGCCTTGGCCGCGGCATCCGCTCCGCTGAGCCTGTCGCGGAAGGGGTAGGAGGCGCCGACGCGGTAGATCTCAGACGCGAACGGGCCGAAGCCGCTCTTGTAGGGCATGGCCTTGGCGGTGAGGCCCATCGTCAGGTTGGTGCGGCCGTGGTAGGCGTGGTCGAACGCGACGACGGCCTGGCGGCCGGTGTGCTTGCGTGCGATCTTGACGGCGTTCTCGACGGCCTCGGCGCCCGAGTTGAACAGCGCGCTCTTCTTCTCGTGGTCGCCGGGTGTGAGACGGTTGAGGGCCTCGGCGACGGCGACGTACGACTCGTACGGCGAGATCATGAAGCACGTGTGGGTCAGCTGCGCGGCCTGCGCGGCGATCGCCTCGACGACCTTGGGGTGTGCGACGCCGACCGTCGTGACGGCGATGCCGGAGCCGAGGTCGATGAGCGAGTTGCCGTCGGCGTCGACGACGACACCGCCACCGGCGGCGACGGCCGCGATCGGGACGGTGTGTCCGACGCCGGCCGCGACGGCCGACGCCTTGCGGTCGAGGATCTCCTGCGAGCGGGGCCCGGGGATCGCGGTCGTGACGCGACGCTCCTGGGGAAGGGTGGGGCCGCCGAGGGGAATGGTCTGGGTCGCAGGCGCGGTGGTCATGGGCTGAGCGTAGGACGGCGGCGGCTGGTCGGCGACTCGCCATGACGTATATCCTGGAGCGACTGCTCGCCGCTGTGTATACCGATCGGATTCCGTGGCCGTCCTCGATCCCGAACCCACTCTGCGCGCTCTGCTGGAGCGCAGCGAGCTGCGCCTGCGCCTCGCCTCCGACGAGGCGGACCTGGGTGCCGGGGCGCTCGACCGGCCCATCCGCTGGGTGCACAGCTCCGACCTCGTCGACCCGACGCCCTTCCTCGGCGAGGACCTCCTCCTGCTGACCACCGGGACCCAGTTCGAGGCCGAGAGCGGCTTCGATGCGTACGTCAGACGCCTCGTCGCCCGCGGTGTCGCCGGGCTCGGCTTCGGCACCGAGGTGGCGCGATCCGGCATCCCGGACGGGCTCCTGCGGGCGTGCCGCGGCGAGCGGATGCCGCTGTTCGAGGTGCCGTACGACACCCCGTTCATCGCGGTCGCGCGGGCCAACGCCGAGGCGGTCGCCGCGCGCGCATACAGTCGGCGCAGCTGGGCGCTGTCGGCGCAGCGCGCGATCTCGCTCGCGGCGCTGCGGCCCGACGGCCTCGGTGCGACGATCGCCGAGCTCGCCCGACAGCTCGACACGTGGGTGGGCATGTACGACGCGGCCGGTGAACTGGTCCGCGAGCACCCCGCCGACGCCCTGGGCGCCGACACGCACCGCGAGCTGCACGCCGAGGTCGGCGCCGTGCTGCGGCGCGGCGCCCGCGCGGGATCGGCGCTGCGGGTGGGCGGCTCGCCCGTCACGCTCCAGACGCTCGGGCGCGGCGGTCGGCTGCGCGGCGTCGTCGCGATCGCGGCCGGCGACCTCGACCGCGAGGGCCGCGACGTCGTCACGTCGGTGATCGCGATGGCGGGGCTCGCCCTCGAGCAGCATCAGCGCCTCGGCCGGGCCCGCGGGGCGCTCCGCTCGGGGATGCTGCAGTCGCTGCGCACAGGCGACCCGGCCCTGGCGCGCCGCATCTCGCGGGACGTGTGGGGCCCGCTGCCGTCCGCTCCCCTCGTCGTCGGGCTCACCGACGCCGCCGCGGCGCGATCGGATTCGCTGCTGGAGCTCCTCGAGCTCCGCGCGGAGGAGCGGCACGGCGCACTGTTCTACGCCCGCGGCGACGACGGTGTGGTGATCGCGGTGCCGGCGGCACAGGAAGACGCCCTCGACGACCTCGCCACACGGTACGAACTCACCCTCGGCATCTCCTCCCCCACCGGATACGACGGGTTCGCCGCAGCGCTCGACGACGCGCGCGTCGCGCGGGACCGTGGCGGCCGGGGAGTCACACGCTTCGCGGAGCTGGAGGACACCGGCATCCTGTCGACCCTCCTGACGAACGAGGCACGCGCGCTCGCCCGGGCGCTGGTCGGCCCGCTCACGGCGCACGATGACGCGCACGGGTCGGGGCTGGTCGACACCGTGCGCGCGTGGCTGGATGCGGACGGATCGCACGAGAGGGCCGCCGCGGCCCTCGGCGTGCACCGGCACACCGTGCGCACCCGCCTGCAGGCCGCCGAACGCCTCCTCGGTCGCGACCTCGGGTCGTTCGCGGTGCGCGCCGAACTGTGGGCCGCGTTCCAGGCGCTGGGCTAGCCCCGCGCCTAGCGCTCGTCCCTATCGCCGGCCCTCAGCGCTCGTCGACCTCGCGGCTCAAACGCTGCGAGGCCCACACGGGCAGCAGCGAGAACAGGATGACGACGGTCGCGACGACGTTGACCATGCTGGCCTCGTTGGGGCGGGCCATCTGGTTCATCATCCACAGCGGAAGCGTGTCGATGCCGGCGGGGGCCGTGAAGATCGTGACGACGACCTCGTCGAAGGAGAGCGCGAAGGCGAGGATGCCGCCCGCGATGAACGCCGACCGGAACTGCGGGAAGGTGATCAGCCGGAACGTCTGCCACGGCGTCGCACCGAGGTCGCGTGAGGCCTCCTCGACGTTCGGACTCATGCGGCGCAGCCGAGCGAACACGTTGTTGAACACCATGACGATGCAGAACGTGGCGTGCGCGATGATCATCCCGAAGTAGCCGACCTGGATGCCGATGGGTTCGAGCACCTGGTTGAACGTGTTGTTCAGGGCGACACCGGTCACGACGCCCGGGAGGGCGATCGGCAGGACGACGAGCAGGTTGACCGTCTGCTTGCCGAAGAACGAGAACCGCTGGAGCGCGAAAGCGACGAGCGTTCCGAGGATGAGCGCGATGACGGTGGCGCCGAGGCCCACGACGACGGAGTTCCACAGGGCCGCGCGGATCGGCTCGCTCGTGAAGGCCTTGCCCCACCAGTCGAGCGAGAACGAGCGGATCGGCCAGCTCGCGATGCGGGCCTGATTGAAGGAGTTCAGCACGACGAGACCGAGCGGCACGTACATGAAGAGGAGGACGACGGCGACGATGACGCCGAGGACGACCTTCGCGGGGCGGGAGAGGCGCAGCACGGTTCCTCCTACATCCGCTCGAGCGCGCCGGTGCGCTGCACGCTCAGCAGGTAGATGACGACGAAGGCGATCGGGACCACCGCGAAGGCGGCGGCGATCGGCGGGTTGAGGTTGATGTTCGAGGCGATGACGCTGCCGATCATCTGCGTGGAGCCGCCGACGAACTTCGCGGCGATGTAGTCACCCAGGCTGAGCGAGAAGGTGAACACCGACCCGGCGATGATGGCGGGCTTGATGAGCGGCAGGACCACGGTGCGGATGGTGCGCCAGGCTCCCGCGCCGAGGTCGGCGGCGGCGTCGAACAGGTTCGGCGGCAGCTGCCGGATCGCGGTGTAGACGGGGACGGCCATGTACGGCAGCCACAGATACGTCAGGGTCAGGATCACGGTGGTCTGGCTGAAGCCGGGGCCGGAAATCCCGAACGGCGCGAAGACGGAGTTGAAGAAGCCCTCCTCGGTGAAGGTCACGCGCATCGCGAGGATCTTCACGAGGTAGCCGGCCCACAGCGGCAGCGTGATCGCCACGGCGAGGAGCGCGCGAAGCCACGGCTTCGCAATCTTCGCCATGAAGATGCCGAGGGGAACGGAGATGAGGACGCTGAGAACGGTGACCGCGAGCGCGATGCCGAGGGTCCGCAGGGCGATGGCCGAGTAGCTCGGATTCGCCACGAGCTGCTCGAAGTTGTCGAAGGTGAAGCCCGGCTTGACCTTCGAGGTGAAGGGGTCGGTGGTCCAGAACGCCGTGATGAGCAGCATGACCAGCGAGAAGATGTAGATGCCGACGAGCCAGAGCATCGGCAGGGCGAGGAGTCCCGCCAGCTGCGCGCGACGCTTCATGTGCGTTCCCTTCGGAAGGTGTGTCAGGCGGGTCCGGACGGACCCGGGGGTGGTGGCGGCGCCGAGAGTGC
>NZ_JBHWTD010000088.1:0-3114 GCF_043427715.1 Microbacterium sp.
ACGTCATGCTGCGCCTGAAACCCGCGGCCCCAGCGGGGTGGACGAGGGCTCCCGCGGCGGCCCGCCTGGCGCCGTGAATGTGCCTTAAAAACCTACAGTCTTATGAGACACCAGGCGGGGACCGGACGCCGAGACCGCTTCATGGGCCGATGGGCACCTTCTGCCTCTCGCGAAGTCGTCTCACCGTGAACTGTCGCAGGGTGGTGCTCGGTAGGGGTTTGTGAGTCATAATCATGTCATGAGGCTCTTGGGGTACACCCGCGTGAGCACTGCGAGTCAGGACGCGCAGTTGCAGTTGGATGCACTCGTGGATTCCGGGGTGCAGAAGCGGGATGTGTTCGCGGATGTGACCTCGGGTAGCCGGACCGCGATCGAGCGACCGGGGATGAAACGTCTGCTGGACTACGCCGAGGACGGCGACACGGTGGTGGTGTGGCGCATCGACCGGCTGGGTCGGTCCCTGCTCGACGTCCTGAATACGGTCACGCTGCTGCGCGGCCAGGGCGTGAAGATCAGATCGGTCTCGGACGGGATCGACCCGGAGACGACATCGGGCCGGATGATGCTGGGCATGCTCGCGACCTTGGCCGAGTATGAGCGCGAGCTGATCACCGAACGCGTCAATGCGGGGATCGCCGCGGCGAAGCAGAACGGCACCCGCTTCGGCCGACCCCCGGTCGACCCGGCCGTGATCGCGGAGAAGCTCGAAATCGCGGGCGATGCCCGCGCGAAGGGCCGCACCGCCGAGGACGCCGCCCGACTCGTCGGCTGGTCCCGGGCGACGCTCTATCGCCATCGGCAGGCGGCCCGTGCCCGCGAGGCCGTCGCCGAGCAGGTGTGAGGTGGACGGGCCGGCGCGGTGGCGCATCCTGCGGCTGCACGTCGAGGACGGTATCCCGCTGAGCGCCCTGGCCCGGGAGACCGGGATCAGCCTGCGCACCCTGGAGCGCTGGCACGCCCGCTACCGTGCCGACGGGTACGCGGGCCTGGAGACAGGCCAGCGCTCGGACGCCGGCGCCCACCATCTGCCCAGGGAGCTCGTGCGGTTGATCGAGGGCCTGGCGCTCAGCAAGCCCCGGCCCGCGATCGCCACGATCCACCGCAAGGTCACCGACATCTGCGGTACCCGAGGGTGGCCGGTGCCTTCCTACGGGGTGGTCCGCTCGATCGCGGGTGCCCTCGATCCGGGCATGGTCACCCTAGCCCTGGAGGGCGCGGCGTCCTACCGGGACAAGCACGAACTGGTGCTGCGCCGGCACGCCGAACAACCGAATGCGATGTGGCAAAGTGACCACACGCTGCTCGACATTCTCGTGGTGGGCACCGACGGCAAACCAGTCCGCCCCTGGCTGACGACGATCCTCGATGACTGCTCCCGCGCGATCTGCGGCTACACCGTCTTCCTGGGTGCGCCGTCCGCGATGAACACCGCCCTGGCGCTGCGGCAGGCTATCTGGCACAAGAGCGACCCCGCGTGGCCGATGTGCGGGCTGCCGGACGTGCTCTATGTCGACCACGGCAGTGACTTCATCAGCCGCCACCTCGCCGGCACCGCTGTTGACCTGCACATCCGGCTGATCCACTCCACCGTCGCCCGTCCCCAGGGCCGGGGCAAGATCGAGCGGTTCTTCGGCACCGTCAACACCGAGCTTCTCGCTGACCTGCCCGGCCACATCACCGAGGGCCATCCCGCGCCGACGCCGAAGCTGTCCCTGGCCGAGCTCGACAGCGCGGTGGAGGGGTTCGTGGCCACCTACAACGACCGGACCCACAGCGAGCTCGGTGCCTCGCCGCGCACCGCGTGGATCGCCGAGGGCTGGCTGCCGCGCATGCCCGAGAGCCTGGAAGACCTCGACGGGCTGCTGCTCACGGTCGCCCAGTCCCGGGTGGTGCGCCGTGATGGCATCCGCTTCCAGGGGCTGCGCTACGTCTCCCCGACGCTGGCCGGCTACGTCGGACGGCCGGTGGTGATCCGCTACGACCCGCGCGATATCACTGAGATCCGCGTGTTCGACCACGACGAGTTCCTGTGCAAGGCCGTCAACCAGGACCATCACGACGAGAAGATCAGTCTCAAGGAGATCCAGGCTGCCCGCAACGCGCGCCGTCGCGCCCTGCGCCAAGGCATCAATGAACGCATTGCCGTCGTAGCCGCGCACACCACTGAGACGCCATCGACAGCCGAGCCGCCAGCCCCAGCACCGAAGCGGAAGCTGAAAGTCTACAAGGAGGACTTGAGGTGAGCCAGCGCTTCATCGTGACCAAAGAGCACCGCCGCTTCACCGAGTTCGCCGACGCTGTCCGCCGCGGCCACACCATCGGTCTGTGCTTCGGACCGGCCGGGGTGGGCAAGACACTCTCCGCGCGCCGCTACGCCCACTGGGAGAAGGCCTATGACCTGCTGACCTATTGGGGTCCGCGCGCCGACAGCGACGCCAAGATCTACGCCGCCCTCGCTCGGAGTCGTACCGTGCTCTACACCCCCAGCGTGCTCACCACCCCACGGGTGCTGAAGGATGAACTCGACCAGGCGATCACCCGCACCAATATCTGCATCGAGCAGCATCTGGAGGCAGTCGGTCAGATCACCCCGCAGACGTGGGGCCGACGGCACGGCAGGAACCACGTGCAGCTGGTCATCGTCGATGAGTCCGAACGGCTCCGCCCCACCGCGCTGGAGCTGCTGCGCGATCGCTACGACCGCGACAACATCGCCTTGATCCTGATCGGCATGCCCGGCCTGGAGAAGCAGTTCAGCCACTACCCGCAGTTCTACAGTCGTGTCGGCTTCGCCCACCAATACCGGCCCCTGGGCACGGACGAGCTGCTGTTCGTCCTCCAGCGCCACTGGCGCTCCCTGGGCAAGACCCTCGACCCCGAGGACTTCACCGACGCGCAAGCCATCGCTTCCATCACCCGCATCACCCGCGGGAACTTCCGACTGCTGGAGCGGCTCTTCCCGCAGATCGAGCGCGTCCTGAAGATCAACGAGCTCGACACCATCACCAACGACGTCATCGAAGCCGCCGCCAGCACCCTCGTCATCGGCACCACCTGAACAAAGACCGCCACTGAGCATCGACAGAACACCGCCATTTAACAGCGAAAGTCACA
>NZ_JBHWTD010000089.1:0-23326 GCF_043427715.1 Microbacterium sp.
GGTGTGTGGAGCGTCGTCGATCCGCGCCCAGTCTATCCCCGGCGTCGGACCGCACCCGGAGACGAGCCGGGGGGATCCGCCCGCGTCAGACGACGAGGGCGAGCGCGATGCCGTCCCATCCCTTGATCCCGACCGTCTGCAGCGCCGTGGCGTCGAAGCGCGGGTCCTCCCCGAGCATCCGCAGCCCCGCGCGCGTGCCGTTCACCTTGGGGTCCGTCGAGTCGTCGCGGACGATCTCGCCGTCGCGGCCGATGTTGTCGAGCACGACCACGGTGCCGGGGTGACCGAGCTTCGCGGCCCAGTCCAGGTACACGGTGTTGGACTCCTTGTCGGCGTCGATGAAGACGAGGTCGAAGGGGTCTTCGTCGACGAGGGTCGGCAGCACGTCCGCGGCCCGCCCGATGCAGATGTCGACGCGATCGGCGACACCGGCCCGCTCCAGGTTGTGGCGCGCCACTCGGGCGTTGTGCGGCTCCGCCTCGATCGTGACGACGCGCCCGCTCGCGGCGAGGGCACGCGCGAGCCAGATGGTGGAGTAGGCGCCCAGCGTGCCGATCTCGAGGACCCGCTCCGCCCGCACCATCCGGGCGAGCAGATGGAGGAGCTTGCCGTTGAGCGGCGCCACCTCGATGAGCGGCAGCCCCTCCGTGGCGAGCGAGGCCACCGCCGCCCGGAGCGCACCGTCCTCCTCGACCAGGGTCTCGGTCAAGTAGGTGTCGACGTCGTTCCAGCGTTCGGCGGTGGGCTCATCCATCCCGCCAGCGTCGCGTGGCGGGATGGCACGCGTCAAGCTGCTGGGCGATCGCGTCACCGGCCTGCGCTACCCTTCGGCGGGTGAGCGCGCCCTCCCTGCAACGTCGACTCGGTCTGACCGGGGCCGTCGTCCTCGGTCTCGGCTCGATGATCGGCGCCGGGGTGTTCGTCGCCTTCGCGCCGGCGGCGGCCGCCGCCGGTGACGGCCTGCTGCTCGCACTGGGGCTCGCGGCGATCGTCGCCTTCGCGAACGCGACGTCGACGGCGCAGCTCGCCCGCGTGCACCCCACCTCGGGCGGGGTGTACGCGTACGGCCGCGCGGAGCTCGGCCCGTGGTGGGGCTTCGCCGCCGGATGGGGCTTCGTCATCGGCAAGACCGCCAGCAGCGCGGCGATGGCGCTCACCTTCGCCGCGTACGTGGCACCCGCCGGCGGGGAACGGGTCGTCGCGGCGCTCGCGATCATCGCCCTCACCGTCATCAACGTGTTCGGGATCACCCGGACCGCGCTCGCCACCGCCGTCCTCGTCGCACTCGTCCTCGTGGTGCTGGGCATCACCGTGGGCGGGATCTTCACCGGAACGACCGGCGGCGGAGTCGCCCTCGGGGTCGGGGATCGCGGGATGTACGGGACCCTGCAGGCGGCGGGGCTGCTCTTCTTCGCCTTCGCCGGCTATGCCCGCATCGCCACCCTCGGCGAAGAGGTGCGGGATCCGTCGCGCACCATCCCCCGCGCCATCGTGCTCGCCTTCGTCGGCGCCCTCCTCGTCTACGTGACGGTCGCGGTCGCCCTGCTCAGCGCGCTCGGCGTCAACGGACTCGGATCTTCCACCGCCCCGCTGGCCGACGCTGTTCGGGCAGCGGATGCCGCGTGGGCAGTGCCCCTCGTGCAGGTCGGCGCCGCGGCGGCATCCCTCGGCGCCCTCCTCGCCCTCGTCGCCGGACTCGGTCGCACCTCGTTCGCCATGGCTCGGGAGGGCGACCTGCCCCGTGTGCTCGACGCCGTCCACCCTCGGTGGCACGTGCCGCACCGCGCGGAGCTGACGATCGGCGCGGTTGCGGTGACTCTCGTGCTGCTGGTCGACGTGCGCGGCGCGATCGGGTTCTCCTCCTTCGGCGTGCTGCTGTATTACGGGGTCGCGAACCTCGCCGCCCTCCGGCAGCAGCACGACGTGCGGCTCTACCCGCGCGTCCTCCAGGTCGTGGGGCTGATCGGCTGCGTCGTGCTGGGGTTCACCCTTCCGTGGCAGTCCGTCGTCGGCGGCGTCGCTGTGGTCGCCACGGGGATGATCGGTCGGGCTGTGGTCCGACGCCGACGAGCCTGACCAGGCCCGCGCCCGCGTTGTGCGGTCACGACAATCGATTCCGCGCGACGGCTGATTGCTCGCCACACTGACGGCCATGCGCATGACCCCCCGACTTCTCGCCTTCGGCATGAGCCTGTGGGCGCCGAACCTCTTCAGCGGCATCCGGGTCAAGAGGTTCTCGCCGGACTGGACCTCGGCGACCGTCGAGCTGCACGTCAACCTGATCACGCGCAACTACGTGAAGACCGCGTTCGGCGGGTCGATGTCGGCGATGACCGACCCGTACTTCTTCATGCTCGTGCGTCACCAGCTCGGCGGCGACTACGTCGTCTGGGACACCCGCGGCGAGATCGAGTTCGTCAAGCCCGGCCGCGGCGTCCTCACGGCGCACTTCACCGTCTCCCCCGCCCAGGTGGCGGCGATCCGCGAACGTGCCGAAGGCGGCGCGAAGGTGCTCGAGTGGTTCGAGACCGACATCCGCGATCGTCACGGCGACGTCGTCGCGCGGGTCCGCCGCGAGGTCTACATCCGCGAGAAGAAGCGCGTCACGGCCGCCCGCAACGCCTGACCCACACGGCTGCGCATCAGCCGAGCGGACGCAGCTCCAGCTCATCGACCGCAGCACCGGCAGCGACCGTCGCGAACGACGTGTAGCCGTCGGCGGCCGACCGTTCCAGAAGCCCCTTGAGGTTCTTGGTCCGCTGCTCCAGCCGCACGCGGGAGCCGCGCGCGACGAGCGCCGCCTTGTGCGCCGCGAGCTCAGCGACGGGGACATCGCGGTCGTGGATCAGGACGACGGCGGATGCCGCGGCATCCTCCCCCGCGGAGACGAGGTCGACGATCCGCTCGAAGCCGATCGAGAAGCCCACAGCGGGGACGTCCTGGCCGAGGAAGCGGCCGATCATGCCGTCGTAGCGGCCTCCGCCCCCGAGCGAATACGAGACCGACGGGTGCGCGAGCTCGTAGATCGTGTCGGTGTAGTAGCCCATGCCGCGCACGAGGAACGGATCGAAGCGCAGCGGGATCTCCCCCGCACCGCGCGCGGCGGCCACCGCGTCGCCGATGCCCACCAGGTGCGCGACGACCTCGTCATCGATGCCCTCGGGCAGAGCGCGACGGATCTGGGCTTCGCCGTACGGCACGACGTCACGGGTCTGCGGGCGGGTGAGGAAGGTCTCGAACGCCGACACCGCGTCGGGGGTCGCCCCCCGCTCGGAGAGCTCGGCGATGACTCCGGTCACGCCGACCTTGTCGAGCTTGTCGATCGTGATGAGAACGCCCGGGCGCTCGTCGTCGGCGAAGCCGAACGCGGCGAGCATCGCGTCGAGCGCGCGACGGTCGTTGATGCGGATCTCGCCGCCCTGGAGGCCCAGCGCGTCGAGGACGTCGAGGCTCGCGACGAGGAGTTCGACCTCGGCGCGCGGCGTCGCGTCGCCGATGATGTCGATGTCGCACTGCACGAACTGGCGGTAGCGACCCTTCTGCGGGCGCTCGGCCCGCCAGACCGGTGCGATCTGGATCGCGCGGAACACGGCGGGCAGCTGCGCGCGGTTGGTGGCGTAGAAGCGGGCCAGCGGCACCGTGAGGTCGTAGCGCAGGCCCAGGTCGGCGAGGGCGGCGGGGTCGTCGGCGGCGGCGCGGATGCCGTCGGCGTCGAGGCCGCGGCGCAGCACGTTGAAGGCGAGCTTCTCGTTGTCGCCGCCGATGCCGGCGTGGAGGCGCTCGTAGTCCTCCACGACGGGGGTTTCGATCTCGTCGAAGCCGTGCGCCCGGTATCGCTCACGGATGATCGAGAGCACCCGCTCACGGCGGGCCTTGTCGGCGGGGAGGAAGTCGCGCATGCCGCGCGGCGGGTTCACGGAGGGCACCCCCCTATCCTCGCAGACGGGTCTCTGCCGCCCGGACCTCGGCCGTCAGCGTGCGCAGGCGATCGCGGAGTGCGCGCTCGGCATCCCACCCGTTATCCCGCGCCTCGGCGACGAGCGCGAGCAGCGCATCGCCGAGGTCGGCCTCGGTCTCGACGGGCTGCGCGGCGGCGCCGGGGGTCACACCGACCGCGGCGGCCTTGCCGAGGAGCTTCTGGGCGAGCGCGAGCGGCGGCATGTGCGCGGACACGCCGTCCAGCACGCTCGTACGGGTGCGCTTCTCGGCCGCCTTCGCCGCGTTCCAGTGCACGAGCACCTCTTCGGGCGTCGTCGCCACGGCGTCGCCGAAGACGTGCGGATGCCGCCGGGTCATCTTCTCGGTCAGCGTGCGCGCGACATCGTCGATGTCGAACGGCTCTTCCGTGTCGCGGGACGAGATCTCGGCGTGGAAGAGCACCTGCCACAGCAGGTCGCCGAGTTCCTCACGCACATCTGCGCGGGTGCCGGTCTCGACCGCGTCGATGAGCTCGGCCGCCTCCTCCTGGAGGTAGGGCACGAGCGCGCGGTGATCGATCCGCCGCGTCCACACGCAGCGCTCCCGCACGGCGCGCATCGTGTCGGCAGCTGCGCGGAGCGGGTCGGTGACCTCGCGTGCGGGATCGGTGGCGTCGCGGGGGTCGATCAGACCGTCTCCACCGGGTGTCGTCGGTAGTGCCATGCTCGCAACGATACGAGGGATGCCGCGAGCACGAGCGCCACGGCCGAACCCGCCAGCACGCCGAGGGTCGCCTGGTCGCGCACCGCGGCATCCGTCCCGAACGCGAGTTCGCTCATCAGCAGCGAGACGGTGAAGCCGATGCCTCCCAGCGCTCCCGCGGCGAGCAGGTCACCGAAGGACAACTGCACGCCGCCCGCGCGCATCGAGATCCAGCCGGCGAGGGTGATTCCGATGATCTTGCCGACCGGCAGCGCGACGGCCACGCCCCAGAACGCGGGCGAGAGTTCGGTTGGCGACACCTGCGGAATGACCACGAGCGACGCCGCGAGGGCGAACAGCGGGAGGGCGATCGCGTTGACCCACGGCTCGAGGGCGTGACGGGTGCGCAGCGCCGGCTGCTGACGCATCACGAGACCGAGGGCGACACCGGCGATCGTGGCGTGGACGCCGGACTCATGCACGAAGAACCACGTCGCGATCGCGAGGACGATGAGGCTCACCACGACGAACCGGTGGTTGCGCCCGCCTAGGGCTCCGCTCAGCAGGCGGAAGATCACGAGGCATACGACGGCCGCGCCGAGCATCAGCAGGTCGACGTCACTGGTGAACAGCACCGCGATGAAGACGATGCCGACGATGTCGTCGAGGATCGCGAGCGCCAGGAGGAAGACGCGCAGCCCCGAGGGCAGGCCGCGGCCGAACACCGCGAGCACGCCGAGGGCGAAGGCGATGTCGGTCGCGGTCGGAATGGGCCAGCCGGCGGCCGTCTCCGCGCCGCCGGCGATGAGGAGGTAGGCCGCGACCGGAACGACGACGCCGCCGGCCGCCGCGATGATCGGCTGCACCGCCTTTCGGGGCGAGTTGAGCTGACCGCTCGTGAGCTCGTACTGCAGCTCGATCGCCGCCGTGAAGAAGAACACCGCGAGAAGCCCGTCGGCGATCCAGTGACCCACGGAGAGCGTGAAGACGCCGGGGATGCCGATGTACGTCGACTTCACGGCGAGCGCGGCCTCCCCCCAGGCCGAGTTCGCGAGGATGAGGCCGAGCGCTGCGGAGACCAGCAGGAGCACGGCGGGGAAACGGGCGGAGCGAAGCAGCTTCACGGGCGACCTTCCGGGGTCGGGAATGGAACCACCGACCAGACTTCCCGGCACACCATCGACCACTGTACCGGGGCGTGAGCTCAGTCCAGCCGCCGGTCGTGCCGGTGCCGCGCCAGGGCGGCGCCGTAGCGCTCGGTGAGCTGCACCATCAGGTCAGGGGTGTCGCGGTCCAGGCCGAACACATAGCCGGGGAAATCAAGGTCGTGCTGCAGCTCCCAGATGCGCTCGTGCTGGTCGGGCGCGAGGATCTCCACGGGATCCCCGACGGCGACCCAGCCGATCGGCACGACCGAGCGGGCCGGGAGCACCGTCCGCAGATGCACGACGGCGTTGACGCGCACTTCACTGCCCTCCCCCACCCGTGCGCCGTTGAAGACCCGCGTCCCGCTGGCGAGGAAGACCTGGTCCGCGATGGTCGCGCCGGCGACGGATGCCATCGGCCCGACGAGGCTGTGCGACCCGATCCGCGCGGCGTGCACCGAGCTGGCACGCACGAGCGCGTTCTCCATCACGATGACGTTCTCGCCCAGCACGATGGGGCTGCCCTCCGCCGTGATCACCGCGCCGTGCAGGATCTGGCAGCCGTCCCCGATCGTGACGTCGCCGGAGATCACCGCCGAGGGGGCGACGACAGCGCCGGAAGAGATGCGGGGCCTCGCCCCGAGGTGCTCGAACTCCATGACCGGCTCCTTCGCCTCGTCTTGATGGCCACAGTACGACGTCGTCACACAGACCGCAGGGTGACCCGCCCTTCGTTAGGCTGAGTCGGTTCGCGCCGTCCCCCCGGCCCTGAGAAAGAGCACCACTCGTGTCCGAGACCCTCCCCCCGCTGCCCGCATCCGTCGCCTCGGTGTTCGAGACCGTCCGAGCCCGCAACCCGCACGAACCCGAATTCCAGCAGGCCGTCCACGAAGTCCTCGACTCGATCGCACCGGTCATCGAAGCGAACCCGGAGTTCGCCGAGGCCGGCATCCTCGAGCGCACCGTCGAGCCCGAGCGTCAGATTATGTTCCGCGTCCCGTGGGTCGATGACGCCGGGCACCTCCAGGTCAACCGCGGCTACCGCGTGCAGTTCTCCTCGGTGCTCGGCCCGTACAAGGGCGGACTGCGCTTCCACCCGTCCGTGAACCTCTCCATCATCAAGTTCCTCGGCTTCGAGCAGATCTTCAAGAACGCGCTCACCGGCCAGGGCATCGGCGGCGCAAAGGGTGGCAGCGACTTCGACCCGCACGGCCGCTCGCGCGGCGAGGTCATGCGCTTCTGCCAGTCGTTCATGAACGAGCTGTACCGCCACCTCGGCGAGCACACCGACGTCCCCGCGGGCGACATTGGCGTCGGCGCACGCGAGATCGGCTTCCTGTTCGGGCAGTACCGCAAGATCACGAACCGCCACGAGTCGGGCATGTTCACGGGCAAGGGCGTGCAGTGGGGCGGCGCGGAGGTTCGCACGGAGGCCACCGGGTACGGCGCCGTGTTCTTCGCGCAGGAGATGCTCGCCGTGCGCGGCGAGGACATGTCGGGCCTGCGCGTCGGTGTCTCCGGCTCGGGCAACGTCGCGATCTACGCGATCGAGAAGGCGTACCAGCTCGGGGCGCTGCCTGTCACGGCATCCGACTCCTCCGGCTACGTCGTCGACGACGCGGGCATCGACCTCGATCTGCTCCGGCGGATCAAGGAGGTCGAGCGCGGCCGCATCGCCGAGTACGCCGCCGCCCGCACCTCCGCCCGCTTCGTCGAGGGCGAGCGTCCCTGGTCGGTGCCCGTCGACGTCGCCGTCCCGTCAGCCACGCAGAACGAGATCGATGCGGACGATGCCGCGGCCCTCATCGGCAACGGCGTGCGCATCGTGGTGGAGGGCGCCAACATGCCGACCCTCCCCGACGCCGTCGCCGCCTTCCAGTCGTCGGACGTCCTGTTCGCACCGGGCAAGGCCGCGAACGCCGGCGGTGTCGCCACGTCCGCCCTGGAAATGAGCCAGAACGCCGCTCGCCAGCGCTGGACGTTCACCGATAGCGAGGACAAGCTGCGCGCCATCATGCGCGACGTCCACGACGCCGCGTTCGCCGCCGCCGAGCGCTACGGCCGCCCGGGCGACTACGTCGTGGGCGCGAACTCCGCCGGCTTCGAGCGCGTCGCGCACGCGATGGTGGCGCAGGGCATCATCTGACCCATCCTTCCGGGGTCCCCCGCCGCCGCCGTCCGTCATCTGTGCGGGGCGGCCGCCGAGACACAGCTAGCGTGGACGGGTGCACGAACCCACCCCCACTGAAGCCATCGACCTCGTCGGACGTTACGAGGCCGAACAGGAGATCCCCGAGCAGATGCGCGCCGATGTGCGCGCGCTCGGTGCGATGCTGGGCCGCGTCCTCCAGGAGAGCGGCTCGCCCGGCCTGTTCGAGGACGTCGAACGCCTGCGCGTGGCCACCATCCAGGCGTACACCGACGAGACGCCGGAGGCGTTCGCACGCGCGGCATCCATCGCCGACGGATTCACCCTCGAACGCGCCGAGGAGGTGGCCCGGGCGTTCACCTGCTACTTCCACCTGGTGAACCTCGTCGAGGAGCACCAGCGGGTGCGGATCCTCCGTGAGCGGGGCGGCCGGGTCGACGGGACCGACGCGAGCGACTCCATCACGGCCGCGTACCGGCACCTTGCCGAGGAGATCGGGCCGGATGCCGCGCTGCAGCGCCTGCAGGCACTCCGCTTCCACCCGGTGTTCACCGCCCACCCCACCGAGGCTCGACGCCGCGCGGTCTCGGCGAGCATCCGCCGCCTCGCTGCCCTGCTCGACGACCGTGACGCGGCCGGGGACGACAGCGCCGACCAGCGCCGCGCGCACCGCCGGATCCTCGAGGAGATCGACACGCTGTGGCGCACCGCTCCGCTGCGACCGGAGAAGCCCTCGCCGACCGACGAGGTCCGCTCGGTCATGGCGATCTTCGACGAGACGCTGTACACCTCGGTGCCCCATGTGTACCGGCGCGTCGACGACGCCCTCCACGGCGCCGACGCCGGCGCCCGGGCACCGCTCGTGCGGCCCTTCGTGCGGATCGGCTCATGGGTCGGCGGCGACCGCGACGGCAACCCGTTCGTCACCGCGAAGACGACCCGCACCGCCGCGGCGATCGCGAGCGAGCATGTGCTTCTCGGCCTCGAGCGCACCGCGAGCCGCGTCGGGCGCACCCTGACCCTCGGCGCGGACTCCACCCCGCCGACGCCGGAACTCACCGCGCTGTGGCAGCGACTGAAGGATGCCGATGAGGACGCGGCATCCGACATCGCGCAGCGCTCCCCGAACGAGCCGTACCGGCGCATCATGCTGCTGCTGGCCCGGAAGATCGCCGCGACGCGCACCCGCGACGCCGACCTCGCCTACCGCGACCCGGAGCACCTGCTCGCCGACCTGCGCGTCGTGCAGGACTCGCTCGTGCGCGGCGGCGCACCCCGGCAGGCGTACGGCCACCTGCAGCAGCTGCTGTGGCAGGTGGAGACCTTCGGCTTCCACCTCACCGAACTGGAGGTGCGCCAGCACTCCGCCGTGCACAGGAAGGTTCTCGCCGAACTCGAGGCCGGCGGCGCGCGGTCGGAGCTCGCCGAAGAGGTGCTCGAGGTCTTCCGGACGATCGCCTTCCTGCAGGAGCGGTACGGCCCGCGGGCTGCCGGTCGCTACATCGTCTCGTTCACGCAGTCGGCGCAGGACCTCGCGAATGTCCACCTGCTCGCGCGTCACGCCGTCGGTCCCGCCGGGACTCCCCCGGTGCTCGACGTCATCCCACTGTTCGAGACGTTCGCCGACCTGCAGGCGGCGCCCGGCATCCTCGCCGAGATCGTGACGCACCCCGCGTTCACCGAGCGGTTGGCTCAGACGGGCCGCCGGCTCGAAGTCATGCTCGGCTACTCCGACTCGTCGAAGGACGTCGGGCCGGTCGCGGCGAACCTCGCGCTCTACGAAGCGCAGGCAGCCATCTCCGCGTGGGCGGTCGAGCAGGGCATCGAGCTGACGCTCTTCCACGGCCGCGGCGGCGCGCTCGGCCGCGGCGGCGGACCGGCGAACTCCGCGATCCTCGCGCAGCCGCCGCACTCCGTCGACGGCCGGTTCAAGCTCACCGAGCAGGGTGAGGTCATCTTCGCGCGGTACGGCGATCCGGCGATCGCGATGCGCCACATCGACCAGGTCGCCGCGGCCACCCTGCTCGCTTCCTCCCCCGCCATCGAGCAGCGCAACCGCGACGCCGCCGAGCGCTACGCCGAGATCGCCGCGGTCATGGACTCCGCCTCGCGCGAGCGCTTCTTCTCGCTCGTGAAGGCGCCCGGATTCGCGCCGTGGTTCGCGCAGGTCACCCCGATGGAGGAGATCGGTCTCCTCGCCCTCGGGTCCCGCCCTGCCCGGCGCGGTCTGTCGGTCGAGTCACTCGAAGACCTCCGCGCGATCCCGTGGGTGTTCGCGTGGACGCAGGCGCGGATCAATCTCGCCGGCTGGTTCGGTCTCGGCACGGCGCTCGATGCCGTCGGCGACCCTGACACCCTGCAGCGCGCGTACGACGAGTGGCCGCTGTTCCGCACGATGATCGACAACGTCGCGATGAGTCTCGCGAAAGCCGACGACCGCATCGCCCGGCACTACCTGACCCTCGGCGACCGCGAGGACCTCGCGGCGCTCGTCCGCGACGAGATGGCGCTGACCCGTTCGTGGGTGGTGCGTCTGACCGGCGGCACCGAGCTCCTCGGCAATCGTCCCGTGCTCTCCCGGGCGGTGAAGATGCGCAGCCCCTACGTCGACGCCCTGTCGCTGCTGCAGCTGCGGGCTCTGCGCGGGCTTCGCGCCGCCGACTCCGGCGAGGTGGATCCCGATCTGCAGCGCCTGCTGCTGCTCTCGGTCTCCGGCGTCGCCGCAGGGCTCCAGAACACCGGGTGACGGTCGGGCGCTGGCGGCCCGGAGGCGGCATCCGGCCGGCGCGCGGCATCCGCTCGGTCAGTCCTTCGCGTCGGCGGCGGGCTCCGGCAGCGGGAAGATCTGGTCGAGCAGCTGGCCGGTCCAAGCGATGAGGTCGACGTCCGCGAGCGGTTCACCCGCGGCGGTCGGGAGCGGGACGATCATCGCCTCGCCACCCGCGACGACCTTCGACTTCGGGTGCAGACGCTGCAGCCGGACGCGGATCGAATCGGCGAGGTGCGCCGGCGCGATGCGCAGGTTCGGCCCCATCGCGACGACGTCGGACAGACCGGATGCCGCGGCGCGACGGCGGAGCCGGGCGATTGCGATGAGGCCCTCGACCTCTGCCGGCGGCGCCCCGTAGCGGTCACGCAGCTCTTCGAGCACCAGGTCGATCGCGTCGGGCGCCGCGGTGACGGCAGCCGCGGCCGACAGCTTCTGGTACGCCTCCAGTCGCAGCCGCTCGCTGTCGATGTACGACTCCGGGATGCGCGCCTGCACGGGCAGCTCGAGTCGCAGCTCCGTCGGCCCCTCGGTCTCCTCGCCGCGGAACGTCGCGACAGCCTCGCCGATCATCCGCAGGTACAGGTCGAACCCGACGCCCGCGATGTGACCGGCCTGTTCGGCGCCGAGCAGGTTGCCGGCGCCGCGGATCTCGAGGTCCTTGAGTGCGACCTGCATGCCCGAGCCGAGGTCGTTGTTGACGGCGATCGTCTCGAGGCGGTCGGCGGCGGTCTCGCTCAGCGGCTTGTTCTCGTCGTAGAGGAAGTACGCGTAGGCGCGCTCTCGGCCGCGACCCACACGGCCGCGCAGCTGGTGCAGCTGCGACAGGCCGTACTTGTCGGCCCGGTCGATGATCATCGTGTTGGCATTGGCGATGTCGAGGCCCGTCTCGATGATCGTGGTCGACACGAGCACGTCGGCGCGGCGCTCCCAGAAGTCGTCGACGACCTGCTCGAGCGCGTGCTCGCCCATCTGACCGTGCGCGACGGCGATCCGCGCTTCCGGCACGAGGTCCGCGAGCTGCGCGGCGACCCGCTGGATCGAGGACACCCGGTTGTGCACATAGAAGACCTGGCCCTCGCGGAGCAGCTCACGCCGGATCGCCGCGGCGATCTGCTTGTCGCTGCGCGGGCCGACGTAGCTGAGGATCGGATGCCGGTCCTCGGGAGGCGTGGCCAGGGTCGACATCTCGCGGATGCCGGTGACAGCCATCTCGAGCGTGCGCGGGATGGGCGTCGCACTCATCGCGAGGATGTCGACGTTCGTCTTGAGCTTCTTCAGCGCATCCTTGTGCTCGACGCCGAAGCGCTGCTCCTCGTCGATGATCATCAGCCCGAGGTCCTTGAAGATGACCTTCTCGGTGAGGATGCGGTGGGTGCCGATCACCATGTCGACGGTGCCGTCAGTGATGCCGGCCAGGGTGTCCTTCGCCTCCTTCTCGGTCTGGAACCGCGACAGCGGCCGGACCTTGACGGGGAAACCGGCGAACCGCTCGGTGAAGGTCTCGAGATGCTGCTTGGCGAGGAGCGTGGTCGGGACGAGCATCGCGACCTGCTTGCCGTCCTGGATCGCCTTGAACGCGGCGCGCACGGCGACCTCGGTCTTGCCGAAGCCGACGTCTCCCGAGAGGAGCCGGTCCATCGGGATCGGCTTCTCCATGTCGGCCTTGATCTCGTCGATCGTCTGCAGCTGGTCGGGCGTCTCGGCGAACGGGAACGCCTCCTCCAGCTCGCGCTGCCACGGGGTGTCGGGGCCGAAGGCGTGGCCGCGCGACGACATGCGCGCGGAGTAGAGCTTGACGAGTTCGACAGCGATGTCGCGGACCGCCCTGCGCGCCTTGCCCTTGGCCGCCGCCCAATCCGAGCCGCCCATCTTCGACAGCTGGGGCGCCTCGCCGCCGACGTAGCGCGAGAGGAGGTCGAGCTGGTCGGTGGGGACGTAGAGCTTGTCGCCGGGGTGGCCGCGCTTGGAGGGCGCGTACTCGAGGACGAGGTACTCGCGCTTGCTCTTGACCGCGTTGCGGCCGCCGGAGGAGACCTCTCGCTGCACGAGCTCCACGAAGCGGCCGATGCCGTGCGTGGAGTGCACGACGTGGTCACCGGGCTTGAGCTGCAGCGGGTCGACGACGTTGCGCCGGCGCGAAGCGAGCTTCTTCACGACGCGGTTGTCGCCGCCGATCGTGCGGCCGTAGAACTCGCTCTCGGTGAGGACGGCGAGCTTCGCGTCGGGGAACTGGAAGCCGGCCTCCAGCGTCGCCACGGTCGCGAGCGCGACCCCGGGCTCGGGGAGGTCGGTCACCGCGTCGACGGCGCGCGCCGCGAGACCGTGCTCCGAGAGGACGTCGCGGGAGCGGTCGACGAGGCCGGTTCCGGATGCCGCGATCACGACGCGCCAGCCGTCGCCGAGCAGCTGTGCGACGTGGTCGGTCGCGCCGTCGACGTTGCCGTGGAAGGACGGCACGGGGGCGGCCGGGACGCGGACGGAGCCGTCGTCGCTCAGGAGACCTTCGGCCGCGGCATCCGCTGCGCCCGAATCGAACGCGCTGAACGTCCACCAGACCCCGCCGCGGTCGGCGACCGCCGCGCGCAGGTCGGGCAGGGACAGGAAGTCGCCGGCGCCGAGGTCGACGGGACTGTCGGCTCCGGCCGTGGCGGCGCTCCACGCCGCCTCGAGGAACTCGCGGTTCGTCTCGGCGAGGGTCATCGCACGGGTGACGGCGCGCTCCGGATCGGCGACGGCGACGGCTGCACCCTCGGGGAGGTAGCTGATGAGTGGGACGACCGCGTCGGCGACGGCCGGGAGCAGAGACTCCATGCCCTCGACGGGGATGCCCTCGCTCATCTTCTCGAGCATCGCGCCGAGGCCCGGCATCCGGTCGCGCAGATTCTGCGCGCGCTCGCGGACCGAGTCGGTCAGCAGCAGCTCCCGGCTCGGGAGGAGGGTGACCTGTGTGACCTCGCCGGGGAGGGAGCGCTGGTCGGCGACCGAGAAGGCGCGGATCTGGTCGATCTCGTCGCCGAAGAAGTCGACGCGGTACGGGTGGTCGGCGACCGGCGGGAACACGTCGAGGATGCCGCCGCGCACCGCGAACTCGCCGCGACGCGACACCATGTCGACGCGGTGATACGCCAGCTCGACGAGGCGCCGGACGACGTCGTCGAGTTCGTGGCCGCGGGAGCCGAGCGTGAGGTCGACGACACCGGCATCCGTGAGTCCCGCGGCCAAGGGCTGCAGCGCGCCGCGGACCGAGGCGGTGATGATCAGGGGGTGGGAACCGTCCCAGTGCGCGGCTTCGCGGAGGACGCTAAGGCGCCGGCCGACGGTCTCGGCGCTCGGGCTGAGACGCTCGTGGGGCAGGGTCTCCCAGGCGGGCAGGTGACGCACCGCGGCATTCGGGAGGAGACACTGCAGGGCTGCGCCGAGGCTCTCGGCGCGGCGGCCGGTGGGCGCAACGACGAGGAGAGCCGCGGGGCGGCCGGCTGACTGCCGCTTCTCGAGGAGTCCGGCGAGCAGGGGCGCATCGATGCCCGTCACCGCCGAGAACTCGGCATCCGAGATGCCGCTGGCGAGCGCCTCCCGGAAACTGTCAGCCTGCTCGAGGGCGCGCACGATCCCGGGAATTGTCACCGGACGAGTCTACGCGGGGCTCGGGGTGGGCGGGGCGGGAGGTGACGGGCGGTGGCGGTTGGCTGACCTGCGTCGACTGTACGGGGCAGCGACGGTTCGATGTCGGAGGCCCTCACCACAATGGAGGTATGACCAGCACGCCAGAGGCCCCCGGATCGGACGCTTTCCTCGCGTCGCTCGCGGGCATCGTGCATCAGGTCGAGGCGGTCGAACGCCAGGTCGCGGCGGGTCAGATCGCCCAGCTGCGGGTGCTGGCCGAAGCCGGCCGGTTGGCGCAGTCGCAGACCATCGGCGTCGCCCGGAAAGTCGCCGCGCAGGACATGGCACTCCGCTCCATCGCCGCCGAAGTCGGCGGGGTGATGCGGATCACGGATCGCACCGTGCAACGCCGCATCGACGAGGCCCGCACGATCATCGAGGGCTATCCCGCGTCGGTCGCGGCATGGGAGACCGGACGGATCACCCGTGGTCACGTCCTCGTCATCGTCGACACCGGTTCTGTTGTTCCGGTGGAGATGCGGGCCGAGTTCGAGGCGGCCGCGATCGCGCGGTGCGAGAAGGACACTCCGAACCGGGTGCGGCCGGGGCTGGAGATCCTCGCGCAGCGGATGCACCCCCGCTCGTTCACCGAACGACACGTCGAGGCTGCCGCGACCCGGTGCGTGCGGCTGGTGCCGGCGCGTGACGGGATGTCGGATCTGATCGCCACGCTCCCGACGGTGATCGCCGAGGGAATCCACGACCGCCTCACCCAGCAGGCCCGGGCGGTGATCGACACGCGTGGGGAGCGGGCCGCGAACGGCGAGCCGGCGGTCACCGACGCGGCAACATCCCGGGCTGAGGCTGCCGTGACCGATACCCGCTCGACCGATCAGGTTCGTGCGGACATCTTCGCCGACCTGCTCCTCGCCGGCACCCCAGCCCTCGACGACACCCGCGACACGACCGCCGGGCCCCTCGGCGCGATCCGTGCGCGCGTGCAGGTCGTTGTGACGGCGAGCTGTCTCACTGGCAAAGAGGACGGCCCCGCGGACCTCGTCGGACGGTCGGCGATCGACGCGAAGACGGCTCGACGTCTTGCCGGCGATCAGCCGGCATGGGAGCGACTGTTCACCGACCCCGTGACCGGCACGGTGCATGAGGTCGACACGTATCGGGTGCCGCAGAAGATGCGCCGATACCTACAGGCCAGAGACCAGCATTGCCGGTTCCCCGGATGCCGCATGACGGCCATCCGGTGTGAAGTCGACCACACCATCGACCATGCGCTCGGCGGTGAGACGACCACCCGAAACCTGGGTCACCTGTGCCAACGACACCATTCGATGAAACAGTTCACCGCCTGGAGAGTCCGACAACTCTCGGGTGGCGTCCTCGAATGGATCTCACCCCTCGGCAGAATCTACCGCGAAGACGCACCCACCCCGGCCGTCGCGTTCACCCCTGCCGACACCACACCCGCACCCTTCTGAACCGGGTCACGCGGGAAGTAGCCGCCACTATTGCACCGCCTCAAGCGCAGGGCGCGCCTGACGCGAGGCCATGCAGCGGCGCGTCAGACGCGCGGTGCGTGATATCGCTGCTGCGCGGCGAGCAGACCCTCGTCGACGAGCAGCTCGACGGCGTCCGCGGCATCCGACAACACCATCGGCAGCGTCCCACGCTCCGCCGATCCGAACGGGTCGAGCACCCAGTCGGCGGGATCCTGACGACCCGGCGGCCGACCGATCCCGACCCGAACGCGAGGGAACTCCGGCGTCCCCAGCGCCTTCGCCACATCCCGCACGCCGTTGTGACCGCCGTGCCCCCCGCCGACCTTCAGCTTCAGCGAATCGAACGGGATGTCCAGCTCATCGTGGACGACCACGACCCGCTCCGCCGGCACCCCGTAGAACTTCGCCAGCGACGCCACCGGACCACCCGACACGTTCATGAACGAGTTCGGCTTCGCGAGCACGAGCTTCGCCCCACCCGGCCGCAGCCACGTCTCCGCGACCCGAGCGTTCGCCTTGTGCGCACGCAGCGACTCCGCGCGACGGCGCGCCAGCTCGTCGATCACCATCTGACCCACGTTGTGCCGCGTCGGCTCGTACCGCGCACCCGGATTGCCGAGCCCGACGATCAACCACGTGTCAGCCATGCGCGTCCTTTCGACGACGAAGCCCGTCGCAGCGATGCGGCGACGGGCTTCGAACGGAATGCGGAATTACTCGGAGGCTTCCTCAGCGGCAGCTTCCTCGGCGGGAGCCTCGGCGGTCTCGTCCTCGGAGGTCTCCTCCTCCTCGACCGGCGCGGCCGGAACGGACACGGCGACGACGAGCGTCTCCGGGTCGGCCAGCAGGGCCGCACCCTTCGGGAGCGTCAGGTCGGCGGCGGTGATGTGCGCGCCCTCCTCGAGACCCTCGACCGAGACCTCGATGTTCTGCGGGATGTGGGTGGCCTCGACCTCGAGCAGAACGGTGGTGGCGTCCTGCACCGCGATGGTGCCGGCGAACGACTCACCGGTCACGACGACGGGGACGTCGACCTGGATCTTCTCGCCCTTCTTCACGACGAGGAGGTCGATGTGCTCGATGATCTGGTGCACGGGGTCCTTCTGGACGTCCTTGACCAGGGTGAGCTGCTGCTCGCCGTTGATCTCGAGCTCCAGGACGGCGTTCGCACGACGAACCAGCAGGAAGACCTGGTGGCCGGGCAGGGCCACGTGAACGGGGGCGGTGCCGTGGCCGTAGATGACGGCGGGAATCTTGCCCGCAGCGCGCAGACGGCGAGCGAAGCCCTTGCCGAACTGCTCGCGCAGCTCGGCGACGACCTTGGTGTCGGTCTCAGTCGACATGGATGTTCTCCTTGCGGGCCATCGCGGCCCAGGTATCTGCGACGCGGGAAAGCGCCTC
Organism: Microbacterium sp.; assembly: GCF_043427715.1. Taxonomy (GTDB): domain Bacteria; phylum Actinomycetota; class Actinomycetes; order Actinomycetales; family Microbacteriaceae; genus Microbacterium. The sequence goes on from NZ_JBHWTD010000089.1 coordinate 17,203, forward strand.
AGGGATGGTCTGTGTTTCGACTCGAACGCATGCGCGTGAGGAAAGCCGCGAAGCCTGCATCACCGCGTCGATCACGGACGCGCGTGAGCACGTCCCTCGCCGAAGTTCGCAACGAGTCTATCAGGCCCCGGTAGGCTGGACCACGGATCCCTGAGCGACGGAGGAACGATGGATTACGGATGGATGTCCCACGCACTGATGTGGTTCGTAGGCGCACTCACGGCAGTGACGGCCGTCGCCACGATCAGTGCCCTCTTCGTCATGGGTCGCAACTACGACAACTGAGCCACCCCGCAGACACCCCGAAGCCCTCGTCGCCACACCGCACCGAGGGCTTCGTCGGTCTATCGACCCGGTGTCCGTCCCGACGTCGTCGCTGTGGCCGCCCACTACGATGAGCCTCGTGGACTGACGTCCTCTCCCCCTTCCCACCACACCCCGCTGGAGCAACGTATGGCGTCGACCCCTTCCCCCACCGGCCCGTCCACCGATCAGGATCAGGCCCCGGACGAAGCGACGACGACGCACGAAGGCGCACCCCGCCCCGAAGAGGTGGACCGTCCCACGACTCCGGCCGCTGAGGCCACCGGCTCGGGCACCGGGCCCGCGAACATCGGCGTGGTGGGTCTCGCGGTCATGGGTTCGAACCTTGCCCGCAACCTCGCGTCGCGTGAGGGCAACACGGTCGCCGTGTTCAACCGCTCCCGGTCGAAGACCGACGAGCTGCTCGAGGCGCACCCGGAGGCGGAGTTCGTCCCGGCCTTCACGTATGAGGAGTTCGCCGCCTCGCTGCAGAAGCCGCGCACCGCCATCATCATGGTCAAGGCCGGAGGGCCCACGGATGCCGTGATCGACGAGCTCATGCGCGTGTTCGAGCCCGGCGACATCATCATCGACGGCGGCAACAGCCTGTTCACCGACACCATCCGCCGCGAGAAGGCCGTCGCCGAAGCCGGGTTCAACTTCGTCGGCATGGGCGTGTCCGGTGGCGAGGAAGGCGCCCTCAACGGCCCCTCCCTCATGCCCGGCGGCCCCGACGAAGCGTGGAAGACCCTCGGCCCCATCCTCACCTCGATCGCCGCGGTCGCCGAAGGCGAACCGTGCGTCACGCACGTCGGCCACGACGGTGCCGGCCACTTCGTGAAGATGGTCCACAACGGCATCGAATACGCCGACATGCAGCTCATCGCCGAGGCGTACGACCTCATCCGTCGCGGCACCGGCAAGACCCCCGCCGAGATCGCCGACATCTTCGCCGAATGGAACCGCGGCGAACTCGAGTCCTACCTCATCGAGATCACCGCCGAAGTCCTCCGCCAGACCGACGCCGCCACCGGCAAGCCTCTCGTGGACGTCATCGTCGACGAGGCCGGCGCCAAGGGCACCGGCGCGTGGACCGTGCAGACGGCCCTCGACCTCGGCGTTCCCGTCTCCGGTATCGCCGAGGCCACCTTCGCACGGTCGCTGTCGAGCCACCGCGAGCAGCGCGACGTCTCCGGATCCCTCCCCGGCCCCTCCTCCGAGGACTTCACCGTCGAAGACGCGGACGCGTTCGTCGAACAGGTCCGCCTCGCCCTCTACGCGTCGAAGATCGTCGCCTACAGCCAGGGCTTCGACGAGATCCGTGCCGGCGCCGCCCGATACGACTGGAACATCGACCTCGGTGCGGTGAGCAAGATCTGGCGCGGCGGGTGCATCATCCGCGCCCAGTTCCTCAACCGCATCGCCGACGCCTACAACGCCGAACCCGAACTGCCCGTCCTGCTGACCGCCCCGTACTTCGTCGAAGCACTCGGCCGCACCCAGGACGCCTGGCGCGAGATCGTCCGCATCTCGGCGGCATCCGGCATCCCGGCACCCGCCTTCAGCTCATCCCTCGCCTACTACGACGGGCTCCGCGCAGACCGCCTCCCGGCCGCCCTCATCCAGGGGCAGCGCGACTTCTTCGGCGCCCACACCTACCGCCGCACCGACAAGGACGGCACCTTCCACACCGTGTGGTCGGGAGACCGCAGCGAGATCGAAGCAGAGGACACGCACTGAGCCGCGACGACACCGCGCTGCGCGTCCATCGCGCCGCTGCGCGGGTGGTGCTGGCGATCCTGACCGCGATCTACGCGTGGGCAGTCGGATGGCTGACCCTGCGCGCCGCTCCGTACGGCTCGGACATCGCCTCGGCGCTCGACAAGCTGCTCGGCTGGTTCGCGCAGCGTGAGGCGACCGCGTGGATCACGTTCGACCGCGTGGAGTTCGGGTCGAACGTCGCGATGTTCATCCCCCTCGGGGTGATAGCGGTGCTCTGGTTCGGCGTGCGCGGGTGGTGGCTTGCGCCGATCCTCGGTGCGCTGGCGAGCGTCGGCATCGAGGTGGCCCAGTCGGTGTTCCTCGATTCGCGTGTCTCCGACGTGCGCGACGTCGTCGCCAACACGACCGGCGCGGTCATCGGCATGTGCCTGATGCTCCTGCTCGCATTCCTGCTCTCCCCGCCCTCGCCGCGCCGCCCGCGCACCGCGTGACGGCGGGGGTCAGCCCCTCGGCGTGCAACCCCTCGAGAACGCGCAGGATCCGGTCACGGTGAGGTCGGTGCCCACGCTGTACACGGCGGCGAGGGCTGCCTCCTGCGCATCGCGCACGCCCGCGGACAGGGCGTTGACGACGATCACCAGCGCGATCGCGAGTGCGAGACCCGCCGCCACGATCATCGTCTGCTTCTTGCGCCCGGACAGCTCGCGGCGCAGATAGGTCAGGTACATCGGATCTCCTTCTCGGCGCGCACTGCGCCACGGGACCCGACGTTAGGAACTCTCTCGATGGCGCTCCCCTGGCGCAGTGAGGGGAACGCTATGAGCACTGCCGCGCCACACCCGGATGCTCCTCATAGCAAACGCAGAGGTGGCGCCATAGCTTCTCCATAGGGAAGGCAGAACAATGGCGTCATGACCTCCCCCGCCCCCGCCCTGCAGCGCCCCGACGGATCCCCCCTGCGCGTCCTCGTCGTCGACGACGAGCAGATGCTCACGGACCTGCTCTCGATGGCCCTGCGCATGGAGGGCTGGGAGGTCCGAACCGCCTCGTCGGGCTTCGACGCCTTGGCCGCGGCACGCGAGTTCACCCCCGACGCCATGGTGCTCGACATCATGATGCCCGACCTCGACGGCATGGCCGTGCTGCAGCGGCTTCGTCAGAGCGGTGACGACGTGCCGGTGCTCTTCCTCACCGCGCGCGACGCAGTCGCCGATCGGGTCGCCGGGCTCACCGCGGGCGGTGACGACTACGTCACGAAGCCGTTCAGCCTCGAAGAGGTCGTCGCCCGACTGCGCGGGCTCATGCGGCGCGCGGGCGCGTCGGCGGGTGCGGCCGACCCGATCCTGCGCGTCGGCGACCTCACCCTGAATGAGGACTCCCACGAGGTCATCCGTGACGGCGTCGAGATCGAGCTGACCGCGACGGAGTTCGAGCTGCTCCGCTACCTGATGCGCAATCAGCGCCGGGTGCTCTCCAAGCCGCAGATCCTCGATCGTGTCTGGAACTACGACTTCGGCGGGCGATCGAGCGTCGTCGAGCTCTACATCTCCTACCTCCGCAAGAAGATCGACGCGGGGCGCGAGCCGCTCATCCACACCGTGCGCGGCGTGGGCTACATGATCAAAGCGCCGCAGTGAAGCTGCCCGTTCGACGCCGGCACCCCCGGTGGAGCCTGCAGGCTCGGCTGATCACGGCGGTGGTCTCCTTCGTCTCCGTCATCGTCATCAGCACCGGCATGGCCAGTGGCGCCCTGCTCGGCGGCATCGTGAGCGACAACCTCGACTCGCAGGTGCTCCGCGCCCAGGACCGCGTGGACTTCTCCGCCAACGCAACCGCCGAGCAGATGCTCGAGCGCGGGCCCGCCGAACCGGGCACCCTCGTCATCACCCGCAACCTCGCCGGCACCTCCAGCGCATACATCGACGAGGAGGGCGAGGCCACGGCCCTCCCCACCGGCGGCATCGGCGAGCTCCGCTTCGATGGCGGCGGGTGGGCGACCCACACCTTCGAGGACATCGGCGAATACCGAATCCACATCGCCGACGACCCGTCCGGCATCTACCTGATCGTCGGGATGCCGACCTCCGAGGTCAGCGCGATCACGGCGCGCGTCGTGACGACCGTGACCCTTCTGACGGCGGGAGGTCTGCTCGTCCTCGCCGCGGTCATCGCCCTCATCATCCGCAGCGAGCTCCAGCCGCTCCGCTCGGTGGCCAACACCGCCACACGGGTCGCCGCGACCCCGATGGCCGAGGGGGCGGTGCGCATCTCGGAACGCGTCCCCGACGAAGACATCGACGACCACACCGAGGTCGGGCGAGTGGGCCTCGCCCTCAACACCTTGCTCGACCACGTCGACACCTCCCTCGCCGCCCGCCAGCGCAACGAGGAGCGGATGCGCGCCTTCGTCGCGGACGCGAGCCACGAGCTCCGGACCCCGCTCGCTTCGATCCGCGGCTATTCGGAGCTGTCGCTCCGCGGCATCCGTCAGCAGGAGGCCGGAGGCACCGCCCCCGCCGGCGTCGTCGCCGAGACGACCCGCGAGTCGCTGGAGCGCATCCAGGCGCAGTCGCTGCGGATGTCAGCGCTCGTGGAGGACCTGCTCCTGCTCGCCCGGCTCGATGAAGGCCAGGAGCTCGTCTACGGCGCCGTCGACCTCACCCGTCTCGCCATCGAATCCGTCGCCGATGCCCGCGCCGCCGGTCCCGACCACGAGTGGGTGATCGACGTCCCCGATGAGCCGGTCATCGTCGCCGGTGACACCTCGCGCCTGCACCAGGTGGCCGCCAACCTTCTCGCCAACGCCCGCTTGCACACCCCCGCCGGAACCACGGTGTCGGCGAGCGTCGCCGTCGAGGACGGTGACGCGCTCCTGCGCATCCACGACGACGGCCCCGGCATCAGCCCCGACATCGCCGACGAGCTGTTCGAGCGGTTCTCGCGCGCGGATACGTCACGTGCGCGGCAGACCGGCGGCACGGGCCTCGGCCTGTCCATCGCGAAGGCGATCGTCGACGGTCACGGGGGCGTGCTCTCGGTGGCATCCGAGCCCGGTTCGACGACCTTCACCGTGCGACTCCCCGCCCGGCCGATCGACCCTGCGGCCTGACGTCACACGCTCAGCGGGTACCTTCGGCTACCGCCTGGTACCGCTCGAGCGCCGGCAGATCCATGAAGTCCGCAGCTGCCGGATCAGGCGCCGTATTCGCGAGGATGTCTGCAACGGCTGAGCGATCGAGACCCCAGAGCTCCTTCGCCGCCGACGAGCGATGCGGTTCGCCTTCTTCCGACGTGAACACGGCCTCACCCGCGCCCGCGACGCCTCCGTCGAAGGACAAGATCGCGGGTGCAGCAAGCGGATTCCACTGATCTTCGGGAAGGCCACCGAACAAGATCGGAACAAGATACTCGTGTGATGCGTCGAGCTGGACGGCGTCCTCGATCAGGAATCGCCGCTCCTCGTCGTCCGCTGAGACGACCCATCCACCGTACGACCACGTCATCTGAGTCGGCGTGTCGGCGCCGCGCCCTGAACGCCAGATGACATCGGCAACCTCGAGCGTAACGGAACGAAGCTCGAGTCCCTCCCCCGCTTCCTGTTCGCCGGCTGAGAGCTCCCCCCGACGTGTGTCGACGACCTTCACAGTGACGACGGCATCCGCATACGTCACCCAATCGGTCAGAGTCTCGCTCGGAAGCAACTCCATACCGTGTCCGACCACGCCGGTATCGGAGCGGTCAGTCACGGGAGTCGGCGACGCAATGCGCGTCCCGATTGACGAAGAGCAGGCCCCGAGGAAGACGGCAGCCACCGCGACAAGGGCTGGAAGGATGATCCTTGAAGCACGCATCAGTATGTGTCCCTGATCTGCGTGGAGTTGTTAGAGAGGAGCTCCCAATTGTCGGCATCAAAGGGCGACCGCATGCACCCAAGTTTCGCCGATGAGTTGACTGTAAACGGGTGGCGTCCCCTGGGGTGGTGTAGTTCTCGGTGCTGGGTGTCACGTCGTTGACGTGGTGAGCCATCGTGCGATGGTCAGTGAGAACCGACTAAAGCTACTCACAGAAAGACACGACGCACGATGGCTCTTGACCAGTC
>NZ_JBHWTD010000090.1:0-20644 GCF_043427715.1 Microbacterium sp.
GACTGGTCAAGAGCCATCGTGCGTCGTGTCTTTCTGTGAGTAGCTTTAGTCGGTTCTCACTGACCATCGCACGATGGCTCACCACGTCAACGACGTGACACCCAGCACCGAGAACTACACCACCCCAGGGGACGCCACCCCCCTCGGTCGCGGGGTTCGCCTCGATCACGGCTAGCAGCCTCTCCGTCTGGACGAAGAAGCGAGCCGCGTCGGGGCCGATCGCGTGACAGACGCTGCGCATGTCTCGACGAACCTTTCGGAGATCGAACCGGTGGAGGGGTTCGAGGTGGGCCACGCGGTTGCGGAGTCCGTGGACATTGGCAACGCGGGCAACGATGCTGTCGGCCGACCACTCGCCCGGCCAGGCCGGGAACGCGTTATTGATGGCCACGGTCCAGAGTTTCTGCTTCGACTTGTTCGCCTTCGACGGGAGCAGGTAGCGCCACACGCCGAGCGACATCTGTGCCAGCACGTCATCGTGGCTCACCGGCCGGTCGTGGTCCCCGGCGATGCGTCTCGCTCGCGTTGCGGCCTTCGACAACTCAATCTGGTTCATCGCGCGCAGTAGGTAGGGGTGCGGATGCAACAGCCAGTCCGGCGTTCCGGCCATGCCGTCGTTCCAGATGCGCAGCTCGCGATCGATGGCGTTGCGTAGGACGAGCTCGAAGACAAGGATCGCCTCCATCGCGGCGCCCGAAGCACGGACATTCCACTCGAACAGCTCCTGCGCGCGAGCGATGTCACCGCCCGCGTCTACGAGAAGCCGCTGGAACCGAGCGTCGCCGACGAATCGGGAACTCACAGGCTCGATCAGCGACACACAGGCTAGACTAGACGCACAAACACCGGACGCTTCGCGGATCGGTGCTTACACATAAGGGGCCCGGCGCAAGTCGAGGCCCCTTATCCTTTGCGCCGACTGGGAGGCACTAAACCTCAAGCCGCGCGAGTGCGTAGTCCCACGGGATTCGTTCCTGCTCGAGGCGTATGTTCCCCTCGGCGCTCAGCGACTGGAGTGTTGCGCGTTCATCGCGCGTGAGCCGATCGAACACACCGACGTTCGGATCGGGATCGATGCCCCAGAGGTCGCGGTGGTCGAACAGCGTGGCCATCTCCATCAGCGCCGACGTCGCATCCACTCCCCTGGCTCGGAGCCGGTTCAGGATGGCGAACCCGTGCGAGTCCAGATCTCCCCAGTACGTCACGGTCTGAGCCCAAGGCAAGCGGGCGACGAGGTCGACCCGATGGCCACCGCCGTGAATGGCGACCGCTCCAGACATGTCCGGCATCGCGAGTACGGTGGCGAGGTTCTCGAACACAAACACCCGCTCGGGGCGGATCTGACTGGCACCGAGGTCATCGACCGGCGCGGACACATCGGTGAGTCCATGGAAGGAGAGCGACGCATCGAGAACGCGGAGCCGCACGAGCGGTGACGGTTCACGCAGTCCGAGGTTGAGCGCGCCGGTTCCCGCTCGATGCAAGGACTCCACGAGTCCGCGACGAGTCTCGATCCACTTGGTGTGGATTCCCCGAATCGGCAGCTCACGGACCAGGCGACCCGATCCCGGATGCTCGCGCAGCCACGCGAGCACATCGACGAGTCGCCCGAAGTCGTCATCGTCGAGGTCGGCGATGGCGCGCGCATGTGCACGCAGGACGCCGCCCACGTCGAATTCGATGGGTTCCCGCAGTGCATCGAGTCTCGCCCCCAGAACGCGCCAGCCATCAGTCTCGCCGGCGACGCGAGCGATCGCTTCCGCCCCGCGCAGCACCGCACGGACAGGGACTTCCTGCGACCCGATGCGCGACCAGTTGCGAACGACCCACTCGAGTTCGATCCCTGAGGCGTCATCCACGGCTCGCCAGGCATCCACCCACTCGCGGACCCGCTCGAGGTCACGCAGCGCCTCGCGCTCCGTAGGCGGACGCAGCGGAACGTCGAGCACCACATCGGTCTGCTGCTCGGCAGCCCACATGCGCGCATCACGATCGAAAAGCTTCTTCGCCCGTGCGTGCACATCCGTCGGAGTGACGAACGTGGTCACGCGTGCAGCTCCGCATGCGGTGAAGCCTGTGCATCAGGCTCTTCGACGGAAAACACGACGTTCGCGAGACGTGAAGCTCTGCGGTCGGGGTTGGACACCGACGTGATCGCACCCACGTACGGCTCGAGGGTCTGCAACAGCTTCTGCGGGGTGGCGAGGATCATGTGGAAACCGAACTCGCGGAACACCTCCATCGCGTTGCGCGTGTAGCGACTGTCGGCCTTGTCGAACGCCTCGTCGAGCACGATCGACCCGAATTTCGGGACGTCGTCTTCCTCCTCGGTCAGCTGGTACCGCAGCGCGGCGGCGAGGCAGAAGATGACGAGCTTCTGCCGCTGACCGCCCGAGAGTCCTTCGGCGGAGTCATATACGCGCACGACCCGCCCACTGACGTCCTTCTCCCGCGCGAGGAAGCTCACATGGAGCCTCGTGTCGAGCACGCGCACCCGCCAGTCGGAGTCGACGCGGTCTTTGGATCCAAGTCGACCGATCACCCGCTGCAGGACGGCGAAACGTTGTTCCGCACCGGCGGCCGACTCGTCCGACCAGTTGCCCTCGACGATGCGGCGGAGGTCCCCGAGGAAGTCGTCGACCTCCCGGGTGCGCGTCGTCTTCACATCGATCTCGAGGAACCGGTCTGCACCCTCGAACGGCGACCGCCCGAGGGAGGCATTGACGGGGAGGATCCGTTCGCGGATGAGTCCCGGGGCGTCACGGAGGTCGCTGAGCAGGTGGGCGACGACGTCCTGTGATCGCTCGCGCAAAAGCTTCCGGAACTCGGCCTCCTTCTCCGGCAGCCCGCGCGCGAGGATGCCCTCACGCAATTCGCGGTAGCCGTAGCGATCGCGGATGTCGGCGGTGAGGTCGGCGGACGCCGCCGGCCACCCGAGCCGGAACTCGGCAGCGCGTCCGGCGAACCGCGCCTCCGCGTCCGCTGCGCGAGCGGCCGCGGAGTCTTTCTCCTTCGAGAGCGCCGATTGCACCTTTCGCGCGACTTCGTCCACCGTTTCGAGACTCACGGAGCGCCGCTCGGAGTGGAACCGAGCGTCCAGGGCATCCGCGCTCGCCTCCTCGATCGCCTCGGGCACGGTCGCCTCGAGCTCCGCGATCTGCGAGGCGATGCCCTCCACTCGCTTGCGAGCCACAGCGTGTTCGCCGATGGCTAGGGTGTGAGCCGCGTTCGCCCCCTCCAGTCGCTCGGTCGCACGTCCCGCGATCTCCTGCGCCTCGCGGAGGGTGCTGGACTCGTCAGTGAGCGCTCGCAACTCGTCGCGGCGAGCGGCAGTGACCGCCGCGGCGGATCCCAGATCGATGTCCGTCCAGGTGAACGTCGACACACGCGCGAAGACGTCACGGCGGGTGAGTGCGTCCTGCCGACGCGTATCGGCCTCGGCATCCCGAGCCGCCGCCGCCACCATCGCCGCCTTCGCATCGCGTTGACGCGCCAGCAACGCATCGAGCCGCGCCTCGGTGTCGCCGCCCAGCACCCACCGTGTCGCATCGCCGATATCGTGACGGTCGTCCTTCTCATACCTGCGCGAGTTCCTCTTGACGAGACCGCCGACCGTGACACCGCGCTCGACGTCATCGAGCTCGTCAGGGTGCGACACGCAGGCGTAGTCGAACTCGGTGGCCAGGCGCCTGCGGAGGTAGGCACCGAACGGTCCGTCACTCACCACGAGGCGGTGGACGAGCGACCGGGCGTCCTTGGGGCGGCGCGGCTCATCGACGGCGTGCGGCACCGCTTCGATCACGAGCCGCACGCCGAGCGTGCGCGAGTCGGCAGCGCGACGCGCCGCCGCGAGATGCTCGTCGCGCACGAGCAATGTCGTCGACAGCGAGGCCAGCACCCGCTCCGCCGCGCCGCGCCAGAGCGCATGCGGCTCGGCGACCGAGATGAGCTCCCCCGCGAAAGGCAGGGTGGATACCGGAACGCCGACCGCCTCGGCGATGAACCGCCGGGCTCTCAACAGCTTCTCGTCGAGGTTGCTCCGATGGTCTCGCAGCGACTGGATCTGCTTCGTGACGTGATCCAGCGCCCGCCGCGCCTGGCTCGCGGCGTCGCGCACCTCGTGCGGCACCGCGGCGATGTCACGCGTAGCCTCCGCAGCCGCTGCCGCGAGCATCTCCGCGAACTGCTCGGGATCGCCGGGCATCGGAGCCCCGATGCGCGAGAGTTCGGTCGTCAGCTGGGCGCGATACTGCGCGATGATCTCCTCGTCGCGCTGTGCACTGTCGATTCGCTCCTGTAGCAGCTCGACGCGGGCGCCACCTTCGTCCCGGACACGGGCCCTCGCGCTCTCCACAGCTTCCGCCGCTAGCCGTTGCTCGCGCACAGCGTCGGCGAGCGCACTGTCGGCGCGTGCCAGCCCGGCGTGTGCCGGCGCCGCGGCATCCTTCGCGAGCCGTAGCTTGAGTGCCGAGGTGAACGGCTCGACCGCATTGTGCAGGCCCGATATCGCCGACGTCTCGGCGCTGGCCGCGTCGAACGCCGTGATCGCCTCGTCGACTCTGCGCAGCGCATCGGCCTGCTTCCGCAGATCGACCACGTGCCGGTGCGCAGCGTCGAGCTCCGTGAACTGTTCGACGGCCGTCTCGGCGCGCGCGAAGGTGCCCGGCTGGTCGAGCATGAACCCACGGAACAATGCGTCGAGGGTGCCGAGGTTCTTCGCCGACTGGGTCTTATGCAGCAACTGGAGAGTCGCATCGCCCCGGAACCCGAACTGGCGGATGACCCGCTCGTGGAAGCGTCCGTGTCGTCCGCCGGTAGTGATCAACGCATCCGGGAAGGCCTTCGACATGCGGCGCGCATCGATTCCTCCCTCGACGTGCGGCCTGATGTCGAGAAGCTGCAGCTGACCGCGGGCGAAGATCCTGGCATCCTTCAGGGCGGTCGGGTCGGTGCGCGTGCCCGGGGCATGGAAGACCCGCATCAGGACGACGGGTTCGTCCTCCAGGTTCTCGTAGCGCAGCAGGATGCCGCTCCAGGTCGCCTTCGCGCGAAGGTAGCTCGTCGTGGCCCGGTCAGCGGTCTCGTCCGCTTCCTTGCTCCAAGCGCCACGCGCGTAGCTCATGAGCGTGCGGTCGCTGCTCCGAGAGGCGCCGTCTTGAGCGGCGGCATTGAGCCGCAGCCACCGGTCGGGGGTGTACACGGCGGCAATCGCGTCGAGGAGCGAGGACTTGCCCGACCCAGATGCCCCGGTGAACAGGTGCCCGGCGCGCGCGACGTCGACGGCGACGTGGCCGGCGAGCGTGCCCCAGTTGACGAGTTCGATCTGAGCGAGGCGCCACTGGCCGGGCCTGTTCGGATCGATCTCCGGCTCGTCGGGCGGGAAGGTGAGCATCGTCATTCGGTCCCGTCCTCGGCATCCGGCGATACGGCAGTGGCGTCGTCCGCACCTGCGCGTGCGATCCGCTGGTACTCCGCCGTGATCGCGCGGATTTGGTCGGCGTCGACAAGCAATCGCAGCACCGGCGAGATCTCGGCGCGGTCATCGCCGACGGCGTGCAGCACGCGCAGCTTGTTCTGCATCTTGTTCCACGACGAGTTGACGCGGCTCGCGAAGTCCTTCTCATCCCGATCCGGGGTGCGGAAGACGGCGAGCTGTTCGAACACCTCCGCCTGCCCGACGATGACGCGGCCCCTCCCTTCCTCGCTCAGCAAGGTCTGGCGCAGGATGAGCAACATCGCGGTGTCGAGGAACGTGAGCGCCTCGGACCGCACCGCCTTCGGAGCGTCGTCGGACGGAGCGTTTCGGACGAAGGCGAACTCGTTGTCGTGATCGATGACCAGCTCGAGGAAAAGATCGGCGAGTCGCGCGCGGATCACCGTCTCATCGGTGAGCAGCACAGCCCACAACTGCGCCTCGCGGCCGCCGGAGAGGTACGGGCCGCGCACCAGGCGCAACAAGACTCGCCGCGTGCGGTCAGGGAGTTCGCCGGCGTCGCCGCGCCAGAGGCCGGCGTGTTCGGCCTCGATGGCATGCACCGTGGACGGTTCGGTCATATCACCGCTCCTGTAAATCGGTGCGCAGCGACCAGCGCCGCCCGCGCGACTCCGTCGGCGCCCTGCCACGCCAGGATCTCCGGCTCATCTTCGACAGTTCCCTGCTCGGCGGCGATCGACAGAAGTCCGATCACGCTGCCGACTCCCTGCGTCGCGGGATATCGCGCGAGAACGTCGGCGACGGTGCACGACGAGGATTCGGTGAGCAAGTCGTTGACGTTGCGGGTGAGTTCGTCGAAATCGATCTCGGTCTCGCGAGCGATCGCCCGCAATTCCTCGAGGCTCGCGAGCTGCGCGGTGTGCGTAACGACCTCTTCGGTGGCGGCGAATTCCGCGGGATCATGGAGGTCGATCGCACCGACGCTCGCCATCGCGACTGCAGAGAGGTCCAGGGTGAGAGATGTCGGGTGCCATGGCCGCGTATGTGCGGCCGCTTCGACGCCCGCGTGCTGAGCCTCCCGCAGCAGAGTCCTCAGCACCCGGTCCTGCTGGTAGTCCTGCGATTGCACGTAGCGGCGGAGAGCCCGGGCGAACAGCGTGATGACGTCGTGGATCTCGGCGCTTCGACCCTTGAGCGTCGTGAGGAAGGAGCGCAGCACTCGGCGCTCGTCCGCGCTGAGGTCACGAGCGAAGCCGCGGTCGAGAATCCGGCGGACATCGGCCTCGAAGGCGGCTCCGAGTGCGGGGTCGAGGACGAGCTGCGAGAAGGCGGCGAAGCTGCGCCCCGCATCCGAGTCGGAGATGTGGTCGATGCCGCGGAACACCTCGTCCACGACGGATGCCTGAGAGACATCCGACTCCACGATCTTCGCCCGCAGCGACGCGTTCAACGTCTCGAACTCGGCACGCACCCGGGCGAAGTCGTCGGGGACGTCTGCGGCCTGCGCCAGGACATCGCGAACGCGCTCGAGCGCCCGGTCTTCATCGATCGCCGCTTCGTCGCCCGAGCGGAGGCCCTCGATCCGCCGCTCGATCGTTGAGATCTCCTCCTCGAGTAGCGCGATGCGTGCTGAGACATCCGGATCGGTGTCGATCGCCAGGCGGCGCACCTGCGCGGCGAGGCTCGCAAGCCGCGACTCGGTCACGCTCGCACGCGGGGCGGCGCGCCCCTGGAGGAATCTGATGCCCGCAATCGCATCGGGCGACAATTCGAGCGTCTCACCGCGCGCTTCAGACGACGGCCGACGCACGAGGAATCCGGCCGATCGCCACTCTGCGCAGTAACCCTTTGCCGCCAGCGGCAGGTTCATGCCCTTTGCGCGCAGCCGCTCGAGGTCGACGTCGATCCGCTCGTACAACTCCTCCGCATCGACGCGGCGCTCATCTCCACCCAGGTGGATGCCCAAGAGCCCGGCGATTGTCGGTGCGCTGTCCGCACGCAGCAGCTTCCACGCAGCGTCACGTTCGACGAGCTGAGCGAACTCGAGAACGTGGGCGACGGCGGGCACGGATCCATTCTGTCCGAGTGCGCCGACATCAGCTGACGTCGCCGCCCGCGGTGACCTTCCGACGTGTCACCCGATCATGTAGACCATTCCGCGACCATCCGCCGCGAGCGCCGTGACGAACTCTTTGGCACGTTTGAGGAAGTCGCTCACATATCGGATCTCATCTTCCGGATCCGCACCGAACGGGCTTCGCCAGTCGACCGCCCAGGCCCGCACCCGAGACTCGTCGAACGCACAGAGGTCGTCGCGGATCGCCGGAATCTCCTCGGGCGTGATCGTTCTGATCCATGGGTCCCAGCCCATGTCGTGCATTATGACGCGTCCCTCGAACATGCGGTATGCCTTCGCCTCTCCGCGAGCACCCGACGGCGGATCGGTGAGCGATTGCAGAGCGGACCACGCCTTGTCGAGATAGAGCATGTCGCGCTTCGGCGACGTCTGCTCGAACATCGTGATGCTCACGCTGGCGTGCGGCTCCATCCCCCACGCATCCGCGAGCGGATCGCTCGACAGAATGCTGTGCGGTTCATCGATGGCCTGCTGAGTGAGTTCGGCGTCGAATGCATATGCGTAGTAGCGGATTCCCATGCCGCGAGCATCGAGGTCTGAACATGGTCGCGATCGCGCTCAGTAGGCGACTGGGGACAACTCGCGTGAAGTGCCCGCTGTGGAGGAGAAGGTGGGAAAAGAAGTACTCGCGGAGACGGAGGGATTTGCGCTCTCAGTCCCGCGCTGACGCGGCCGAAACGGCGAGTCGAACGACCGCGGCGAGCAGAAAGCTGAGTGCGACCGCACATGATCGCCAGAATGCTCAACACCAGCCACGTCAGGTACGTGGCAGAAGTGGCAGATTTCGTGGCAGAACCGGAAGAGAAAGACCCTTGATCAGGAATTTTTAGAGCGGAGACGGAGGGATTTGAACCCTCGGTCCCCGTGAGGGGACTCCACCTTAGCAGGGTGGTGCACTAGGCCTGACTATGCGACGTCTCCAGGCATCCGACCGCGCGCGGCGCGGATGCACCCAGCAAGCATAACCGCTCCGCGTGCCAGCGCCGAACCGACGGTCAACGCTCGGCGACGGTACAGGTGACCTGGTTCGCGGATTGGCCGTTGATCTCGCTCGGCAGCTCCACCGCGTCGCCCGACGCGGTCGGAGCGGGGGTGGACGTGACATCCGGCGTCTCGCCGGCCTCGCCGTCCGGGCTCTCGGTCGCGGTCGGAGCGGGGGTCTCCCCCGTCGCCCCGTCGCCGGCCTCACCGACGACCTCCACGCCGTTGCCGCCACTGGCGTTTCCGGTGACGCGGATCGCCTTGTTCTCCTCGAGCGCCGTGAACAGCACGTCGGCGGCGGAGCTCACCGGGAGCACGCGACCCCCACCGGGCGCATACGTCGTCGGGTACTGCACGAAGACGATGTCCTCGTAGGGCACATCGGCGACGGCCATGGCGATCTGCGCCATCCGCTGCGGGTTGGTCAGCGACTCACTCAGCGTCAGCTGGCCCTCGTTGACCTGTCGGACGGCGGTATTGGCCAGGTTGATGAGTGCCGGGTAGTTCGAGAGCGTCGCGGTCGACTGCAGCTTGCGCACGAGCGAGCCCATGAACTGCTGCTGGTTCGAGATGCGCCCGAGGTCCGACCCGTCGCCGATGCCGTGACGGATGCGCAGGAACTGCAGTGCCTCGGCGCCCACGAGCGTGTGCTGGCCGGCTGCCAGGTTCAGCCCGGTGTGCGTGTCGGAGATGTCGTCGCTGACGCACACATCGACACCGCCGATCGCGTCGGACATGTTGATCACGCCGGTCCATCGAATGGATGCCGCGAACTGGACGTCCACTCCGGTCAGCTCTTCGACGGTCGACACGGTGCAGCCGAGACCGCCGTACATGTACGACGCGTTGATCATCTGCGCACTCATCGCCGAGTACGAGCCACCCGTCTCGGGGTTCTCGCACGAGGGGATCGGCACGATCATGTCGCGGGGGAAGGACACCACGGTCACCCGGCGCGGCTCATCACTGATGTGCAGGAGCATCGTGACGTCGTTGCGCTCACCGCCGTCGTCCTTCTTGCACCGCGGGAACAGGGCGAGATCCTGACCCTCGCACGAGTCGGTGCCGACGACGAGCATGTTGACGCCGCCCTCGATCTCACCGATGTGCGGGGGAAGCGTCTCGTCGCCGATGGACACGCCGCTTTCGCCGAGGGCGCGCGCAGCATCCCACACGTAGAAACCGCCGATGGCGCTGACGCTCACGACGACCACCGCGAGGATCGCGCCGGCGATCGTCAGCAGCTGGACGAACGGGTTGGGAGAGGTCAGCGCACCGTGACGCGCGACGGGCTGGCGCCGGAACTTCGACGCTGTCGCCCTGGGCTTTGCGCTCACGGATCACCTTTCACACACTGCGGAGGGTGTGGGATTCGAACCCACGGGACATTGCTGCCCACCGGTTTTCAAGACCGGGTCCTTCGGCCGCTCGGACAACCCTCCCGACCGCGCCTTGCGGCATGGTCGAACAGGCGTCGAGTCTAGCGGACCCCAGAAGTCCCTCATTCTCGCGGAACCGGCTGTGGGCGTGCTGAAAACGGGTAGCCGGTGCGACCTCAGAGCGCGCGGAGGATCGCGCTGACGCCGCCCTCGGTGACACTGCCGGTGTGCTCGGACGCCTCGCTCAGCACTTCTTCGGGGCCCTGCCCCATCGCGATCGCACGGCCGCCGGCGGCCTTCGCCCAGCGGAGCATACCGATGTCGTTGCGTCCGTCGCCGATGACGAGGACGGATGCCGCGTCGATCCCGAGCCAGGTTCGCACCCGTTCCAGGGCCGTGGCCTTGTCGATGCCCTGCGGGGCGATGTCGAGCCACGCCGACCAGCCGACGGCATACGACACCTCGTTCAGTCCGATGCGGGACACGAGCTCCACGAAGTCGTCGTTGTTGTCGTCCTGCGAGACGACGACCACACGAGAGACCGGCTGCGCCGACAGCTCGGTGAAGTGCACCTTCTCGGCCGAGGCGAGGTTCCAGTCCTCGATGTCATCGGTGTAGAGCCGGCGCCCGTCAGGCAGCTCGACCATGTAGTGCGCGTGCGGCAGGTGGTCGCGAAGGAGCTCGAGCACCTGCGACGCGTCGAACTCCTCGGTGTGGAACCGGACATAGCCCTCAGCCTCCCGTTTGAGGATGACGGCCCCGTTCGAGCAGACGACGTACTCGGGCGTGAGCGCGAGACCCTCGAGGATGTGACGGGTTCCCTCCCACGACCGCCCGGTGGCGAGCATGACCTCGTGGCCGGCGGCGTGCGCGTGCGCGACCGCTTCGACCACGCCCGGGCTGAAGGACTCGTCCTCGAGCACGACGGTGCCGTCGATGTCGAGCGCGATCAGCAGACGCTGCGAAGCGGATGCCGCGTCGGCGACCTCCTCGACCACCTCAGCGGCGTCCTCGGGCGCCACGACCTCGACTTCGCCGGTCGCCGGCACACCCGCTGCGGACGTCACGCGATGGGCTCCGCGACCTCGAGACCGCCGAGGTACGGGCGCAGCACCTCGGGGATGACCACCGAGCCGTCGGCGCGCTGGTGGGTCTCCAGCAGGGCGACGATCCAGCGGGTGGTCGCGAGGGTGCCGTTGAGGGTCGCGACGGGAGTCGTCCGCGCCGCGCCCTCGGCGGTGGGCCGGTAGCGGATGTCGAGACGCCGGGCCTGGTAGGTGGTGCAGTTCGAGGTGGAGGTGAGCTCGCGATACGCGCCCTGCGTGGGAACCCACGCCTCGACGTCGTACTTCCGCGCGGCGGACGAACCGAGGTCGCCCGCGGCGACGTCGATGACGCGGTAGGCGAGTCCGAGGTCCTGGAGCATGCGCTCCTGCATCTCGACCAGGCGCAGGTGCTCGGCCTCGGCATCCTCCGGGGTCGTGTAGACGAACATCTCCAGCTTGTTGAACTGGTGCACACGGATGATGCCGCGGGTGTCCTTGCCGTGCGAGCCGGCTTCGCGGCGGTAGCAGGTCGACCATCCGGCGTAGCGCTTGGCGCCCGCCTCGAGGTCGAGGATCTCGCCCATGTGATAGCCGGCGAGGGGCACCTCGCTCGTGCCCACGAGATAGAGGTCGTCGTCATCGAGGTGGTAGACCTCGTCGGCGTGCTGACCGAGGAACCCGGTGCCGCGCATGACCTCCGGGCGCACGAGAGTGGGCGGCACCATCGGGATGAACCCGGCGGCGAGCGCGCGCTCGAGACCGAGGTTCATGAGGGCGATCTCCAGCCGCGCACCGATGCCGGTGAGGAAGCTGAACCGTGCTCCCGACACCTTGGTGCCGCGCTCCATGTCGATCGCGCCGAGCAGTTCGCCGATGGCGAGGTGGTCACGCGGCTCGAAGTCGAAGGTGACGGGCTCACCGTGGGTGCGGATCGTGACGAAGTCGTCCTCGCCACCGGCGGGCACGCCGTCGATCACGATGTTCTCGATCTTCGCGAGCGCAGCGGCAGCGGCTGCCTCCGCGGCGGTCACGGCCTGCTGGGCGGCCTTGACCTGTTCACTGAGCTGCTTGGCCTGTGCGACGAGCGCCGCCTTCTCCTCCTTCGGCGCCTGCGCGACGGTCTTGCCGTGCGCGTTCTGCGCGGCGCGGAGCTCTTCGAAGGCGGTGATCGCGGCGCGACGCGCACGGTCGGCCTCGAGGGCGGCGTCGACGGTGTCGGGCGATTCGCCACGCGCCTCCTGCGAGCGCTTCACCAGGTCGGGGTCGTCACGAAGAAGGGCCAGATCGATCACCCGGCAAGTCTAGTCGCGCCGATGCCCGCCTCCCCCGGGCTCGCGCGGGGCTTTCTGCACCGGTGACGGACCGGGCGCAAGGCCCCCGCGGCATCCGCTCCCGGGCAATACTGTGGTGCCATGGCGACCGACCCCGAAACGACTCCCGACGACCAGCCCGAGGCCCCCGCTGCAGAGGGAACGGGCGACGTGCTGCGCGAGCCCGGCGACGTCTCCCCCGACACGACCGACGGTGAGGGCGGCGAGGCACGCCGCGTCGACGAGTCCGGCTCCACCGAGCCCCTCGCCGACGAGGACGGCCGGCCGAGCCCGAAGGCGGCGCTCGTCTACAACCCGACGAAGGTCGACGGCGACGAGCTGCGTGAGCTCGTGGCATCCCACGCGAAGCAGGCGGGATGGTCGGAGCCCCTCTTCTATGAGACGACGGTCGACGACCTCGGCGACGACGTGACCCGGCAGGCGCTGGAAGAGGGCGTGGATGCCGTGCTCGTGGCCGGCGGTGACGGCACCGTCCGCGCGGTCAGTGAAGCGATGACCGGCTCGTCGGTGCCGCTCACGATCGTGCCGAGCGGCACCGGCAACCTCCTCGCCCGGAACCTCCGCCTTCCGCTCGACGACGCGGAGGCGATGATCGCCGCGACCTTCGAGGGCGACACCCTCACGATGGATGTGGGACTCGCGCAGATCCGCCGCCCCGACGGGGAGTCGCGCGAGCACGCGTTCGTCGTGATGGGCGGCATCGGCCTGGATGCCGCGATGATCGCGAACACGCGCGGCGACCTGAAGAAGAAGATGGGCTGGGTCGCCTACGTCGACGGCGCCGCTCGCTCGCTCTCGCAGGCCAAGCCTTTTCCCGCGCTCTATCAGGTGCCCGGGCAGCGCCCCCACCGCTCGAACGTGCAGAGCATCGTCTTCGCCAACTGCGGGTCGCTGCCCGCTGGTCTCGAACTGATCCCCGAGGCGTCGATCACCGACGGACAGCTCGACTTCGCCGTCTTCCAGCCGCGCAGCGCCCTGGGCTGGCTGCTGGTGTGGCGTCGCGTCGCGTGGGACAACAGCGTCCTGCGCCGGTTCCGCGCCGGTCGCCGGATCCTGGCCCTGCGTACGGCCGACAACGCCGTGCGCTTCACGAAGGGCAAGGGCATCGACATCGCCGCCGGCGACGCACAGCCCGTCGAGCTCGACGGCGATGAGTTCGGCGAGGCGACCCACATCGCGGTGCGCGTCGTCGAAGGTGCGCTGACGGTCGCGGTCCCGAAGGGGCACAAGGCTACGGTCTGACGCATCGACCGGGCATCGTCAAGGGGCGGCGCCGGCGGCATCCGCTCGACAGGATGAGGGGATGTCGTCCCCCTCGATCGTCTGGTTCCGCGATGATCTGCGCCTCGCCGATCACCCCGCATTGCGCGCTGCGCTGGACCGCGGCGAACCCGTCATCGGGCTGTACGTGCTCGACGAGCAGTCGCCCGGGGTGCGGCCGCTCGGGGGCGCGGCGCGGTGGTGGCTGCACCACTCGCTCGCCTCCCTCTCCGAGCGGCTGCGCGAGCGGGGCGGTGTGCTGATCCTCCGCCGCGGCCCGGCCGCCGAGGTGGTGCGGGACGTCGTGACGGATGCCGGTGCGGGCGCCGTCTTCTGGAACCGCCGCTACGGCGGGCCGGAGCGCGACATCGACGCGAGGCTGAAAGAATCGCTCCGCGCCGACGGCGTGGAGGTCGCCTCGTTCGCAGGGTCCCTGCTGTTCGAGCCGTGGACGGTCACGACGGGTGCCGGCACGCACTTCTCCGTCTACAGCCCGTTCTGGCGCGCCTGCCTCTCGCTGCCCGCCCCGCGCGCGCCTCTGCCCGAGCCGCGGGAGGTGCCGGCCTCCGGCCGCGCGCCCGCGTCGGAGTCGCTGGACGATTGGGGGCTGCTCCCGCATGACCCCGACTGGGCGGGCGGGCTGCGCGAGACGTGGGAGCCGGGCGAACCGGCCGCGCGACGCCGATTGCGGGAGTTCCTCGCCGAGGACGTCGGCGCGTACGACCGTGCGCGTGATCGGCCGAGCGCGGGTGCGACGTCGCTGCTCTCGCCGCGGCTGCGGTGGGGCGAGCTCAGCCCGCACACGGTGTGGCACGCGGCGATCGAGGCGCACGACACCAGCCGCTTCCTCTCCGAGCTGGGGTGGCGCGAGTTCGCCTGGCACACGCTGTACCACTTCCCGGAGCTCGCGACGAAGAACCTCCGGCGGGAGTTCGACGCATTCCCGTGGCCCCGCTTGAAGCCGACGGCGCTCCGCGCCTGGCAGCGCGGCGAGACCGGCTATGCGATCGTCGACGCGGGCATGAAAGAGCTCTGGCATACCGGCTACATGCACAACCGGGCGCGGATGGTGACGGCATCCTTCCTCATCAAGAACCTGCTGATCGACTGGCGTCACGGCGAAGAGTGGTTCTGGGACACGCTGGTGGATGCCGACGGTGCCAACAACCCGTTCAACTGGCAGTGGGTCGCGGGTTCGGGGGCGGATGCCGCGCCGTATTTCCGCGTGTTCAACCCGGAGCTGCAGGCGCAGAAGTTCGATCCCGACGGTCACTACATCGCGCAGTGGGCGCCGGAGCATCGCGGCGAGGAGGGTCTCGCGCCCGCGCCCATCGTCGATCTGAAGGCCACACGCCAGCGCGCCCTCGCCGCCTACGAGCAGGTCAAGCAAGCCGCCCGCTCCGGCAACTGAGGGGCGAACGACCGCGCCGCGAGCGGACCCTGAGGGCCTGCTCCCGCGGCGCGCGACATCGACCGCCTCGCCCGGTACCTCATCGACGGCGTCATCATCGTGCCTGCCGCCGTCGCCGAGCCCGCCGGGAATGCTTCGGCGCGGCATCCGGTTGGACCGTGCGATGAGCACTCCTGCCCCTGCCCTGTCCGTTCTCGACCTCGTCCCGGTCCGCTCCGGGCAGACCAGCGCGCAGGCGATCACGGCCGCACTCGGCACCGCAGAGCGCGCCGACGAGCTGGGCTATCGCCGTTACTGGTTCGCCGAGCACCACAACATGCCCTCGGTCGCCTCGACGACCCCGCCCGTCCTCATCGCCGCGGCCGCCGCGCGCACCCGGAGAATCCGGGTCGGCTCGGGCGGCGTCATGCTCCCCAACCACTCGCCGCTCATCGTCGCCGAGCAGTTCGCCGCCCTCGAAGCCCTCGCGCCGGGGCGCATCGACCTCGGCATCGGACGCGCGCCCGGGTCCGACCCGGTCATCACGCAGCTGCTGCGGCAGTCGGGCACGACGAGCGACGTCGACCGGTTCCCGCAGAACGTCACCGACATCCGTTCGCTGGTGTCAGCCGAGGGCGCCTCGGTGCGGTTCACCTCCGGCGGCACGTACGACGTGCACGCGACACCGGCCGCGACGAGCACCCCCGAGGTGTGGCTGCTCGGTTCGAGCGACTACTCCGCGCAGCTCGCGGCGGGCCTCGGCCTGCCCTACGTGTTCGCGAACCACTTCGCGGGGGAAGGCCTCGAGCGCGCGCTCGACCTCTACCGCGGTCAGTTCCAGCCCTCCGACACGCTCGATGCACCCCGCACGTTCCTCACCGCGAACGTCGTCGCGGCCGACACCGCCGAGGAGGCGGAGGCGGCCATGCTGCCGCAGGCCCGCATGATGGCCCGTCTGCGGGGCAACCGCCCGCTCGTGCCACTCGAGACCGTCGAGCAGGCGGCGGCCGCCGCGGCCGCCGACCGCCTCGCGGCTCCCGTCCTCGACGCGTTGCGCTCGCGCTGGTTCATCGGCACCGGGCTCGACGTCCGCGCGAAGCTCGCGGAGTTCGCCGCGCGCCACGGCGTCGACGAGGTGATGATCTCGCCCGTCGCGGGTGCACGCGATGACGAGCCGATGGATGCCGCGCCCGCGCGCCTGCGCACCCTCGAACTGCTGGCGGCGTGAGCCCGATTCAGGCTTCGGGCGCGCCCGACACCAGTCCGCGGAGCCAGTCCCGCGCCTCGACGAACACGTCGTCGGAGTAGCGCTCGGGATAGCGGACGATCGCGCGGTCCGCGCGGGGGTAGGACCCCAGGTACATCACCCGCGGCGAGAAGCGGCGCAGCCCGAGGAGGGCGTCGGCCATGCGCTCGTCCTCGATGTGACCGTCGGCGTCGATGACGAAGCGATACCGCCCCAGCGCGTCGCCGATGGGCCGCGACGCGAGAAGCGACAGGTTGATGCCGCGGGTCGCGAACTGCTCGAGCAGCTCGAGCAGGGCGCCCGGGTGATCCTCGGGCAGCTCGACGATGAGCGAGGTCTTGTCGGCGCCGGTGGGCGCGGGCGGCGGCGCCGTGCGACTGACCAGTACGAACCGGGTGACCGCGTTCGGGTTGTCGCCGATCTTCTCGGCCAGCAGTTCGAGCTCGTGGAGTTTCAGGATGCCGGGAGGGGCGATCGCGGCATCCGCATCGATCGCGTCCTCGACGATGCCGACAGCGGCGGCGACGTTGCTCGCGGCGGGGATGTGCGCGTGCTCGGGCAGGTTCTGGGTCAGCCAGGTCAGGCACTGCGCGTAAGCGACCGGGTGCGCGGCGACGACCGACACGTCCTCGAGGCGTACCCCCGGCTTCGCGACGAGCACGAACTCGACCGGGACCAGGTACTCCCCCACGATCCGCAGGCCCGGGACCGTAGCCAGGGCGTCCTGCGTCGTCGAGACCCCGCCGTCGACGGAGTTCTCGATCGCGATCATCGCGGCATCCGACCTGCCCTCGATGACGTCGGCGAGCGCTTCACCCACGTTGTGGACGGGCCGCCAGGTCTGATCACGCGCTTCGGGCACCTGCGCGAGGGCCGCCTCGGTGAAGGTGCCGGCGGGTCCCAGGAAGCTGTACGTGCGTCTGATCGGGTCGACCGAGGGCTCGGAGGTCACGGGGGCAAGCCTAGACCGGGCACTTCAGCGCGCAGAACCACCAGAACGGGTGGCCGATCCGGACGGCCTGCGGGCGCGTTGAGCCGGAGACTGGGCGACGGCTCGCTGATCTGGGGAGACGGCGGGCTCCGCCTCGATCGGACAAGCGTTCACGGGCACCAAGGCGTCCTTCGCGCGATGCGCGCACGCTGAACGCCTTCGCGCAAGAGACGGCGCCCTCAGAGCCGCCTCACCTGGCAGACTGAGCGCATGAGCCGCGCCGGACAGCCTGCCGAATCCTCAGACCTCATCGACATCGATGAGCTGATCAACGCCTATTACGACAAGAAGCCGGATGCCACGGTGCCGGCGCAGCGGGTCGCGTTCGGCACGAGCGGCCACCGCGGGTCGTCGCTGTCGACGAGCTTCAACGAGGACCACATCCTCGCGACGACCCAGGCGATCGTGGAGTACCGCGCCTCGCAGGGCATCACGGGTCCGCTCTTCCTCGGCCGTGACACCCATGGCCTGTCGCGTCCCGCCGAGCGCACCGCGATCGAGGTGCTCGTCGCCAATGGCGTGGACGTCCGCGTCGACGCGCGTGACTCGTGGGTGCCGACCCCCGCGCTCAGCCACGCGATCCTCACCCACAACCGCGGTCTCTCCGAAGACGACCCGTCGCGCGCCGACGGCATCGTCGTCACCCCCTCGCACAACCCGCCCCGCGACGGCGGCTTCAAGTACAACCCGCCGCACGGCGGCCCCGCCGACACCGATGCGACCGGATGGGTCGCCGGCCGCGCGAACGAACTCATCGCCGGCGGGCTGGCCGACGTGAAACGGATCCGCTACGCCGACATCGACGTCGACACGCTCGGCGAATACGACTTCCGCGAGCACTACGTCGCCGACCTCGCCTCGATCATCGACCTGCCCGCGATCGCGAAGTCGGGCGTGCGGATCGGCGCCGACCCGCTCGGTGGCGCCTCGGTGGAGTACTGGGCGCTCATCGCGGAACGCTACGGCCTCGACCTCACCGTCGTGAACCCCGAGGTCGACCCGACCTGGAAGTTCATGACCCTCGACTGGGACGAGAAGATCCGCATGGATCCGTCCTCCCCGTCGGCGATGGCTGCCCTCGTCGCCCGCCGCGACGAGTTCGACGTCCTCACCGGCAACGACGCCGACGCCGACCGTCACGGCATCGTCACGCCCGACGCCGGGCTGATGAACCCCAACCACTTCCTCGCGGTCGCGATCGACTACCTCTATCGTCACCGTGCCGGATGGCCGGCGGATGCCGCGATCGGCAAGACCCTCGTCTCGTCGATGATCATCGATCGCGTCGCTTCGTCGCTCGGCCGCACCCTCATCGAGGTGCCGGTCGGCTTCAAGTGGTTCGTGCCCGGTCTCATCGACGGCTCCGTCGCGTTCGGCGGCGAGGAATCTGCGGGCGCCTCGTTCCTCCGCAAGGACGGCACGGTGTGGACGACCGACAAGGACGGGATCCTGCTGTGCCTGCTCGCGGCCGAGATCCTCGCGGTCACCGGCAAGACGCCCTCGCAGCGGTACGCGGAGCTCGAGTCCGAGTTCGGTGGCGCCGCATACGCCCGTGTCGACGCACCGGCATCCGCTGCACAGAAAGCCGCGCTGTCGAAACTCTCGGGCGACGCCGTGACGGCGACCGAGCTCGCCGGCGACCCGATCACGGCGAAGCTGTCGCACGCGCCCGGCAACGGCGCCGCGATCGGCGGCCTCAAAGTGCAGACCGAGTCCGCGTGGTTCGCCGCCCGCCCGTCGGGCACCGAGGACGTCTACAAGCTGTACGCCGAGTCGCTGCGCGGCCCCGAGCACCTCGCGCAGGTGCAGGCGGAGGCGCGCGCGGTCGTGACCGCGGCCCTCGAGGGCTGACGCGGGCGGATCCGGCGGGATTCTGCGGGGTCGGTGCGCGCGGGGAGCCTCCGCTCAGCGCAACTAGGCTGATGGCATGAGTTGGCTGGTCACCGGCGGCGCCGGGTATATCGGGGCGCACGTCGTCCGCGCACTGTCCGAAGCGGGTCTGAGCCCCGTCGTCATCGACGACCTCTCCAGCGGTCACGCCTCGTTCGTGCCCGAGGGGGTGCCGTTCGTGCAGGGCACGATCCTCGATCAGCCGCTCGTGACGAACACCCTTCGTCAGCACGACGTCGAGGGCGTCATCCACGTCGCGGGCTTCAAGTACGCGGGTGTCTCGGTGGAGCGCCCGCTGCACACCTACGAGCAGAACGTCGAGGCGACCCGCGTCGTCCTCGCGGCGATGGCGGATGCCGGTGTCTCGAACATCGTGTTCTCTTCCAGCGCTGCGGTCTACGGCACCCCCGACGTGCCGCTCGTCACCGAGGACCTGCCCAAGCGCCCCGCCTCGCCGTACGGCGAGTCGAAGCTCATCGGCGAGTGGCTCATCGCGGCGCAGGGCGTCGCGACCGCGGCATCCGACCATCCTCTTCGGCACACGTCGCTGCGCTACTTCAACGTCGTCGGCTCGGGTGACCCGACCGTCTACGACACGAGCCCGCACAACCTGTTCCCGATCGTCTTCGAGATGCTGCTGGCCGACAAGACGCCGCGCATCAACGGCGACGACTACGACACCCCCGACGGCACGAATGTACGCGACTACGTGCACGTCGCTGACATTGCGGCGGCGCACGTCGTCGCGGCGCAGCGCCTCGCGGGTGGACAGTCGATCGAGCCGGCCTACAACCTGGGCTCGCAGAACGGTCTGTCGGTGCGGGAGATCATGGACGCCGTCGCCCGCGTCACCGGGATCCCGTTCACGCCCGAGATCGGCCCCCGCCGCCCCGGCGACCCCGACCGCATCGTCGCGACGGGCGAGCTCGCCGCGCGGGACCTCGACTGGGCCAACCGCTACACGGTCGACGAGATGGTCCGCACCGGCTGGGACGCCCGCCGCGCCGCGAGCTGACGGGTCGCCGCTCCGTCCATCGGCGCAGACCCCGGCAGGTCAGCCGGAGGCGCGCGCGACCAGCGTCGTCGGGACGACGGTGCGGCTCGGTTCCCCGCCGGTGAGCGCGTCGGCGAGCGCGGCGACGGCGGCCTCGCCGAGGGCGTCGAAGTCCTGGCGGACGGTGGTGAGCGGGGGGCGGTAGTCCGCGGCATCCGCCACATCGTCGAATCCGATCACCGCGACCTGATCGCGGCCGGCCTCGGCGAAGGCGCGCAGCACGCCGAGCGCCATCTGATCGTTCGCGGCGAAGACGGCGTCGACATCGGTTCGCGCGGCGAGTGCGGTGCCCGCATCGAACCCGGATGCCGCGCTCCAATCGCCCCGCATCACCTCGATGACCGGCTGCCCGCCGTGCGCCTCCCGCCAGCCACGCTCGCGCTCGGCGGCGGCGAACGACGACTCCGGCCCGGCGACGTGCGCGACCGCGCGATGGCCGGCGTCCAGGAGCCGGCGCGTGGCCGCGAGCGCACCGCCGTGATGGTCGGACTGCACCGAGGACATT
>NZ_JBHWTD010000091.1:0-17543 GCF_043427715.1 Microbacterium sp.
CGGGCCTCTTCGGGCCCGCCCCACTCTTGGTCTTGCGCTTACTTCGCTGAAGGGATCTCGATGAGCAGCTTCTCGCGGAGTTCGTCCGGGTCGACGCGGATCAGCCGGCCGACCCGGTAGCCGTGCACGGTGCCATCCGAGATCCGGCGGCGCAGCGTCTTGATCGACACTCCGTAGGTGTCGGCGGCGACGGCCAGCGAGATCAGCTTGAGCGCTGGGGACTGTGAACGATCGTGAACGGCCATGGTGGTGCCTCCCTTGTTGATGAAATCTTTCTCCTGATAGGTGTCCATGACTGTCCCACGGCGACTCTCATGCCGTCCTGGCCGCGTTGATCCGCTCCTGAACGCGATCGCTCATACGGTCCGCGAGCTCACGATCGCGGGCCATCGTGGCGTGCTGGTAGCGGAGGACGACACGGATATCGGCGTGGCCGCCACGGCGCATCAGCTCTGCGAGTGTTGCGCCCTCCTGGGCGAAGATCGTCAGCCCCGTGTGACGGAGATCGTGGAACCGGAATCGCGGCCGGAGGTCAGCGACACCATCTCGAGCATCCGCCCACACGTATCCCCATCGGGTGTTCGACAGCGGGACGCTGCCACGGATGTTGGTGGGGATCAGTGGCGCTTTGGCCTCGGCCGCGACGTTGTCCCGCAGATGATCTTTGAGGCGGTCGATCATGAGCTTCGGGATGCTGAGCGTCCGCCTACCGGCGTCGCTCTTGAGCCTCTCCGAGTAGTCGCCGGTGTTCGCGTTCAGTTGCCGACGCACATGCAAGGTCGCGGTGCCGTCGTCGTGCCACTCGATGTCCCTGCGCTGCAAGCCCAGGCACTCCCCCCGCCGCAGCTGGCACCACGCCGCGAAGAGCACCATGATCGCCCAGTGCCCCGGTGTTGCCTCATACAAAGCCTCGACCTGCTCGGGACTCGCGACGTCTTCGTCCTCGTCGTGATCGGCGTCGTGCCGCACGGGCTCCTGCTTCGGAATGGAGATGTTCGGCGCAGCGGGGATAACTCCTTCTCGAGCTGCCTGGCGGAGGATCATCATGAGGACGATCAGCACCGGTCGCGTGATGCCGTTGAACTTCGATCTCGGATTCAGTGGCGAGGGAATCGCGTCGAGACGATCGGTCATCTGCCGGATACGGGCCTCGTCGATCTGCCGGATCGGGGTGTCTTCGAACTCTGGGATGAGGTACCCGTCGACCTTGCTCTTGTAAGAGCGGACGGTGGCGATTGCACGTTTCCTGCCACTGCGGTTCGGCTCCGCGCGGATGAACGCCACCCAGCGTTCCGCGTACTCGGAGAAGCCGATGGACCGTGCTTTCTCTGCCTCCGCTGTGGCACGGCGTCGAGCGGCGATCACCGAGGGCGGCTCCCACTGCTGACGGGCAATCGTCGTGTGAACACCGGCGAGCCACGCGCGGGCATCGGTCTTCGTCAGGAACGTCAGCGGCTTGTCGTCCTCCGTCCGGGCGGTGTGCATCTCGCCGTCGGGTGCGGGGTAGCGAGCCTGCCACCGGCCAGAGGGGAGCTTACGAAGGCTCCCCCAGCTCTCACGCCTGACTGCTGCTGGTTCCCGGGTCTTCGTCGCGCTCATCGTGTCCTCCGCTGGTCTCGAGCGGACTCACGCGAACCGTCGTGCCACTGCGTGCCACTAGAGGTCATGCCCTCCCAAAAGTGGCTTTCTATCAGGGTTTTCTCGCGGGCTACGAGGCGCCCTATGGCACGCTGTGGCACGAGGTCGGTGGCACGCCGGGACCGAATTTCGGTCGGCGGACCACCCCGCTCTCTTCTGGAAGGTGCGGGCGTGCCACCCGCGTGCCATACCCAACGACTACTGACGTTCATATCCGTCCTCCTCTGTTCTTCGGAAGGAGGCACGAAAAGAGGCCCGGATCTGCAGAAACCTGCAGATCCGGGCCTCCCGGTCGACTCTTGTCAGAGTCTGTCTAGAACGTGGTCTTCAGAACTTTCAGAAGTCCCAGTCGTCGTCCTCGGTCGCGACGGCCTTGCCGATGACGTAGGAGGAGCCCGATCCCGAAAAGAAGTCGTGGTTCTCATCGGCGTTCGGCGACAGCGCCGACAGGATCGCCGGGTTCACGTTCGTGACCGTCGACGGGAACATGGCCTCGTAGCCGAGGTTCATGAGCGCCTTGTTCGCGTTGTAGTGCAGGAACTTCTTGACGTCCTCGGTCAGCCCGATGCCGTCGTAGAGGTCCTGCGTGTACTGGACCTCGTTGTCGTAGAGCTCGTAGAGGAGCGAGAAGGTGTAGTCCTTCAGCTCGTCGCGCTCGGCCTGGCCGAGGGTCTCGAGCCCGCGCTGGAACTTGTAGCCGATGTAGTAGCCGTGCACGGCCTCGTCACGAATGATGAGGCGGATGATGTCGGCCGTGTTCGTCAGCTTCGCCTTCGAGGACCAGTACAGCGGCAGGTAGAACCCCGAGTAGAAGAGGAACGACTCGAGCAGGGTGGATGCCACCTTGCGCTTGAGCGGCTCGTCGCCACGGTAGTAGTCCATGACGATCCGAGCCTTCTTCTGAAGGTTCTCGTTCTCGACCGACCAACGGAACGCGTCGTCGATCTCGGGCGTCGAGGCAAGCGTCGAGAAGATCGACGAGTAGCTCTTCGCGTGCACCGACTCCATGAACGCGATGTTCGTGTAGACGGCCTCCTCGTGCGGGGTGATCGCATCGGGGATGAGCGAGACGGCGCCGACGGTGCCCTGGATGGTGTCCAGGAGCGTCAGGCCGGTGAACACGCGCATCGTGGTCTGCTGCTCCTCGGGGGTGAGCGTCGCCCACGACTGGATGTCGTTGGACAGCGGCACCTTCTCCGGCAGCCAGAAGTTGTTCACCAGACGGTTCCAGACCTCGAGGTCCTTGTCGTCCTGGATGCGGTTCCAGTTGATCGCCTGGACCGAGCCCAGCAGCTTCAGCGGTTCGGGAGTCATGTCGTTTCCTTTGAGAGTCTCGGGCGGCTCAGAGCATGCAGGAGACGCACTCGGTCATGTCGGTGCCCTCGAGCGCCATCTGACGCAGGCGGATGTAGTAGATCGTCTTGATGCCCTTGCGCCACGCGTAGATCTGCGCCTTGTTGATGTCGCGCGTGGTGGCGGTGTCCTTGAAGAACAGCGTCAGCGACAGGCCCTGGTCGACGTGCTGCGTCGCGGCGGCGTAGGTGTCGATGACCTTCTCGTAGCCGATCTCGTACGCGTCTTCGTAGTACTCCAGGTTCTCGTTCGTCATGAACGGCGCCGGGTAGTAGACGCGGCCGATCTTGCCTTCCTTGCGGATCTCGATCTTCGACGCGATCGGGTGAATCGAGCTCGTCGAGTTGTTGATGTACGAGATCGAGCCGGTCGGCGGCACGGCCTGCAGGTTCTGGTTGTAGATGCCGTGCTTCTGGATCGATGCCTTCAGCTCGCGCCAGTCGTCCTGCGTCGGGATGTGGATGCCCTCGAAGAGCTCCTCGACGCGAGCCGTCGCCGGCTTCCACTCCTGTTCGGTGTACTTGTCGAAGAACTCACCTGAGGCGTACTTCGAGTCCCAGAAGCCGTCGAAGACCTGGCCGCGCTCGATGGCGATCTGGTTCGAGGCCTGTAGCGCGTGGAACAGCACGGTGTAGAAGTAGATGTTCGTGAAGTCGACACCCTCCTCCGAGCCGTAGTGAACGTGCTCGCGAGCAAGGTAGCCGTGCAGGTTCATCTGGCCGAGGCCGATGGCGTGCGAGCGGTCGTTGCCGTCCTCGATGGAGCGGACCGAGCGGATGTGGCTCTGGTCGCTCACCGCGGTGAGGGCGCGGATGCTGGTCGCCACTGTGCCGGCGAGGTCGCGGCCGTCCATCGCGAGGGCGATGTTCATCGACCCCAGGTTGCAGGAGATGTCCTTGCCGATCTGGTCGTACGAGAGGTCCTCGTTGAACGTGGTCGGCGTGTTGACCTGGAGGATCTCCGAGCACAGGTTCGACATGTTGATCCGGCCTTTGATGGGGTTGGCCCGGTTCACGGTGTCCTCGAACATGATGTACGGGTAGCCGGACTCGAACTGGATCTCCGCGAGGGTCTGGAAGAACTCGCGCGCGTTGATCTTCGTCTTCTTGATGCGTGCGTCGTCGACCATCTCGCGGTACTTCTCGGTGACCGAGATGTCGCCGAACGGCACGCCGTAGACCTTCTCGACGTCGTATGG
This sequence comes from Microbacterium sp., assembly GCF_043427715.1. Lineage (GTDB taxonomy): Bacteria > Actinomycetota > Actinomycetes > Actinomycetales > Microbacteriaceae > Microbacterium. The sequence continues at coordinate 4,190 of NZ_JBHWTD010000091.1, forward strand.
CGAGAACAGGTACATGTCCTCGTCATTGCGGGCGAGCTCGAACGTGATGTCGGGCACCACGACGCCGAGCGACAGCGTCTTGATGCGGATCTTCTCATCGGCGTTCTCGCGCTTGGTGTCGAGGAACTTCATGATGTCGGGGTGGTGCGCCGAGAGGTAGACGGCGCCGGCGCCCTGACGCGCTCCGAGCTGGTTCGCGTAGCTGAAGCTGTCTTCGAGCAGCTTCATGACGGGGATGATGCCGCTGGACTGGTTCTCGATCTGCTTGATCGGGGCGCCCGCCTCGCGGATGTTCGAGAGGAGCAGCGCCACGCCGCCGCCGCGCTTGGACAGCTGCAGCGACGAGTTGATGCCGCGGGAGATCGACTCCATGTTGTCTTCGATGCGCAGCAGGAAGCACGATACGAGCTCACCGCGCTGGGCCTTGCCGGCGTTGAGGAACGTCGGGGTCGCCGGCTGGAAGCGCCCGGAGAGGATCTCGTCGACGAGGTTGTTGGCGAGGTGCTGGTCACCGGCGGCGAGGGCGAGGGCCGTCATCACGACGCGGTCCTCGAAGCGCTCGAGGTAGCGCTTGCCGTCGAACGTTTTCAGTGTGTAGCTCGTGTAGTACTTGAACGCGCCGAGGAACGTGTCGAAGCGGAACTTCTTCGCGTACGCACGGTCGTTGAGCTGCTGGATGAACTCGAAGGGGTACGCGTCGATGACGGCGCCCTCGTAGTACTCCTTCTCGACCAGGTAGTCGAGCTTCTCCTTGAGAGAGTGGAAGAACACCGTGTTCTGGTTGACGTGCTGCAGGAAGTACTCCCGGGCAGCGCGTCGGTCGGCGTCGAACTGGATCTTCCCGTCCGCACCGTACAGGTTGAGCATCGCGTTGAGGGCGTGGTAGTCCATGCCGTCGAAGCGAGCCTCCGTCTTGAAGGCCATATCGGTCACTGCAGCTTCCACCAGTCTTCCAATCCGCCGCTCACGCGGCCCACGTCCTCGGGCGTGCCGAATACTTCTAGCCGGTACAAGTGCGGCACATGACACTTGCGGCTGATGATGTCGCCGGCGAGGCAGAACGCCTCACCGAAATTGCTGTTTCCCGCGGAGATCACTCCACGCAGGTTCTTCCGGTTGCCCTCGTCGTTGAGGAATCGGATGACCTGCTTGGGAACCGCCCCTTTCTCCTCCCCCTTGCCCTGACCGCCCCCGTAGGTGGGGGTGATCAGGACGAACGGCTCATCGATGTGGAGCGGAGGTTCGGTGGAGTGGAGTGGGATGCGACGCGCCGGCATCCCGAGCTTCTCGACGAATCGTGCCGTGTTGCCCGACACGCTCGAGAAGAAGACGAGCAGCGGCACGTGAGTCATGACGGCCGCGCTCATCGGTCAGACCAGGCGCGAGGCCAGCTCGTCGATCTTGTCGGGACGGAAGCCCGACCAGTGGTCCTCGTCGGTGACGACGACCGGAGCCTGCAGGTACCCGAGCGACTTGACGCGCTCGAGAGCCGCCGGGTCCTCGGAGAGGTCCAGGACCTCGTATTCGATGCCCTTGGAATCCAGCGCGCGATAGGTCGCGTTGCACTGGACGCAGGACGGCTTGGTGTACACGGTGATCGCCATGTTCGGGCCTCTCTCATCTCAGGAATCCGGTGCCGCCGAAGCGGCCGACCGGACTCCTCACTCCACCTGGATCCGGGTGGTCAACCCGGGAAGAACCTGTCGCTGTCCCGGCCGTTGCCCGCCGGGAGCTCAATACTACATATGGGTGTCGGCACTGGCGAGCACCACAAGGGCTAGTAGTTACATCCGTGTAGTTTTCTCACCGTCCTCCACAGGTACAACACAACTTGTCCACCGTTTCATCCACATCCGGCAGACGGATTCCGACTCCCGAAAAGGCCAGGATCACGCGGAAATCAGCCCGCGAGCCGACCATGCATCCACAGGTCGCACGATACGAGGGACCTCCGACATCCACAGGTCGACGGATCCTGCTGATCCGGCGTGTCGGGCGTGTCGCGTCGCACCGTGGGCGCCTCCGCCGAGCGGTACCTTTAGGAGGTGGCGGGGTATCAGGAACTTCTGCGCGTGCCGGGTGTCGCGCGCATCATCGCGGCACAGCTGACGGCACGATTCCCGAGTGGGATGACGAGCCTCGCGATCCTTCTCCACGTCGAGCAGAGCACCGGCTCCTACGGCGCCGCGGGCATCGTGCTGGCGGCAGCCTCGGTGGGCCAGGCGATCGCCGGCCCCGTCACGAGCAGGTGGATGGGCGTGTGGGGCATGCGGCGCGTGCTCGCCCTGACGACCTCCGTGTGCGCCGCAGCGGTGCTGGTGCTCGCGCTGGTGCCGCTGAACCTCGCCGGGTTCATGCTGTTCGCCTTCCTCGCCGGCATCTCCAATCCCCCGGTGCAGCCGGCCGTCCGCACGATCTACCCCAAGATCGTCACCTCACGTCAGCTCACCCCGCTGTTCTCCCTGGATGCCAGCCTGCAGGAAATCATCTGGATCCTCGCCCCGGTGGTCATCACGTTCGCGGCCACCCAGGCCGGCACCGTTCCCGCGCTCCTTCTCATCGTCGTCTTCCTGCTGGGTGGCGGCGCATGGTTCATGTTCTCCCCCGAGGTCGGCCGCGTGCGCATCCCGCGCAGCCGTCGCGGCTTCGGCCGGGTGCTCGGCAAGCCCGTCATCCTCCTCAGCACCGTCACCGGCTTCCTCCTCGTCGGCGCGTGCGCGGCGATCGAGGCGGGAGTGGTCGCGGCGTTCGGGCACGACGGGCTCGAGGCGGGCATCATCCTCGCCGTCTTTTCGATCGGCAGCCTTGCCGGCGGTCTCGGCTTCGGCCACATCCCGATCGGCCGGTGGGCGATGGCGCGACGCTTCCTCATCGTCGCCGTCGGCGTCAGTGCGCTGGTGCTCTCCCTCAACATCTGGTGGATGGGCGCGACCCTCTTCGTCGCAGGTCTCGGCATCGCGCCCGCCCTCGCCGTCATGTTCGCGATCACGAGCGCGAGCGTGAAGTTCAGCGAGACCGCCGAGGCGTACGGCTGGATCGGCACCGGTCAGCTCATCGGCTCGGCGGCGGGATCGGCCGTGGCGGGGTTCCTCATCGATTCCGCCGGAGCGACCGGCGCGTTCGTCGCCGCAGCGGCCTTCGCCGCCGCCGGGACGATCGTCGCGACCGTCTTCGTCCGCTCGTTGCCCGACCTCCGCGGACGCGACGCGAGCCCGATCCCCGACACCGAGCCGGTGCCGATCGTCACGTGAACGGATGCCGCGCCCGCCGCGCTCCGGCATCCTCACCCGCCGTAGGCTGAGCGCATGCCCGCTCCCGTCACCCTCCCACGCCTGAGCTGGGGCGACCCGCACTCGCGCCGCCACGCCCTCCTCGTCCACGGACTCGGCTCCGACGCCGCCCTGATGTGGCGCTACGCCGTCGCCCTGGCCGATGCCGGGTGGCGCGCGGATGCCGTCGACCTGCGCGGCCACGGATCGGCTCCGCGCGCCCTGGACTACACGATCGAGGCGTACGCGACCGACCTCCTGCACACCGCTGCGGCCGACGATGAGCCGTGGGACCTGGTGGTCGGGCACTCACTCGGCGGCGCCTCGGCGACCCTCGCCAGCGCGAACGCCCCCGCGTGGACGCGGCGCCTCGTCCTCATCGACCCGGCGATCCATCTCTCCGACCGAGACCGCAAGACCGTCCGCACGAGTCAGCAGCGGGCGTTCGCCGACACGTCGCAGGCCGCCGTCCGCGCGGAGCACCCGGACTGGCATGAGCTCGACATCGAGCTGAAGGCCGCCGCCGCGGCGGCCGCGAGCCGGTACGCGGTCGAGCAGACGAGCGTGCAGAACACCCCGTGGGACGTGCGCGAGGCGGCATCCCGTCTCACCGTTCCCACTCACGTCATCGCGGGCGACCCGGCCGTGTACTCGATCTTCGACGGTGCGCTGGCGGAGGAGGTGCTCCGGAACCCGGTCGTGTCGATGACGGTCGTCCCCGGCACCGGCCACTCCCCGCACCGCGACGACCCCGACGCCGCGGCCGCCGCGCTGCTCTCCTGGCTGGGCTGACATGACCTTCGACGCGAGCACCCACCTTCCCGACGACCTGATCGAGCGGATCAGGGCGCGCGCGGCATCCGTCGATGCCGACAACGTCTTCCCCGAGGAGGATCTCGCCGACCTCCGCGCCGCCGGGTACCTGTCGATCCTCGTGCCCGAAGCGCTCGGCGGCGCCGGGCTCTCTCTGGCGGAGGCGTCGCAGCTGCAGCAGCGACTCGCGACCGCCGCTCCCGCCACCGCGCTGGTCGTGAACATGCACCTGGTCTGGACGGGCGTGGCGAAGGTCATGGCCGACCGCGGCGACGACGCCCTGCGCTTCGTGCAGGAGGGGGCGGTCTCCGGCGAGGTCTTCGCGTTCGGCATCAGCGAGGCCGGCAACGACCTCGTGCTCTTCGGCAGTGACACGGATGCCGCGCCCCGTCCGGACGGCGGCTACGCGTTCACCGGCACGAAGATCTTCACGTCGCTCGGACCGGCGTGGACGCAGCTCGGTCTGCACGGACTCGATGCGAGCGATCCCGAGGCCCCGAGCCTCGTATTCGCGTTCGTGCCGCGGTCGGACGCCGTCCTCACGCGCGACGACTGGGACACCCTCGGGATGCGCGGCACGCAGTCGCGCACGACGGAGCTCCACGGCGCGGTGGCCCCCGCGGACCGAGTCGTCCGGCGACTCCCGGTGGGCCCGAGCCCCGACCCGCTCGTGTTCGGGATCTTCAGCGTGTTCGAGATCCTGCTGGCGTCGGTGTACACCGGCATCGCCCGGCGTGCGCTCGATCTCGCGGTGGACACCGCCCGCACCCGGACGTCGAAGAAGACCGGGAGGACGTACGCGCAGGACCCCGACATCCGCTGGCGGGTCGCCGACATGGCCCTCGCCTATGACGCCCTGCCGGTGCAGATCGCGGCTCTCGCCGGCGACGTCGACATCCTGGCCGATCACGGCGCGATGTGGTTCCCCCGGCTCAGCGCCATCAAGCACCGCGCCGTGACGATGGCCAAGAACGTCGTCGACGAGGCGATGCTCGTCGCGGGCGGCTCCTCCTACTTCACGCGCAACGAGCTGAGCCGGCTGTACCGCGACGTGCTCGCGGGCATGTTCCACCCTTCCGACCCCGAATCGGTGCACAGCGCCGTCGCCTCCGCCTGGCTGGGACCGCTCGAGCCCTGACGCGCGCGCCGCCCCGCGGGCCCGACGGGCCGCGTGGCAGGATGGCCGAATGGCCCGCCTTCCCTACCGCTCGCTGAGCCCCGCCGATCAGCAGCGGTACCGCGGGCTGCGAACCATGAAGGCGGTCGCGCTCGGCGCCCTCGTGTTCATGGCGATCGTGTTCGTCGTCGCGTTCGTCCTGGAGAAAGACATGCCCGCGTGGGGCTATGTGCGCGCCGCCGCCGAAGGCGGGATGGTGGGCGCCCTGGCGGACTGGTTCGCGGTCACGGCGCTGTTCCGGCATCCGATGGGCATCCCGATCCCCCACACCGCGATCATCCCGCGACGGAAGGACGAGATCGGACGCACCCTCGGAGAGTTCGTCGAGACGAACTTCCTCGAGTCATCCGTCGTGCGCCAGAAGCTCGACTCCACCGCGATCGCGCGAACGGCGGGCGAATGGCTCCGCGACCCCGCGCACGCGAAGACGGTCTCGGCGGAGGCGTCGACGATGGCTTCGGGCATCCTCACTGCGCTGAGCGACGACGAGGTGCAGGACCTCATCAGCGACCTTGCGCACGAGCACCTCCTCAGCCCCGCGTGGGGTCCGTCCCTCGGGGGCTGGCTGGCCCGGGTCGTGGATGCCGACGCGCACCGCGGCGCGGTCGATCTCGGCGTCGACAGCATCGCCCGGTGGCTGGAGGCCAACCGCGACTCATTCGACGGCCTCGTCTCGCGGCGACTCCCCTCCTGGGTGCCCTCGGTCGCCATGCGACTGGTCGACGACACCGTCTACCACGAGGCCACGAAGTTCGTCGCGGCCGTGCAGGCCGACCCGACGCACCCGGCGCGGCAGGCGCTCGATCAGTACCTGGGACGCCTCGCCGACAACCTGCAGCACGACGCGGAGACCATCGGCCGGCTCGAGTCCGCGAAGAGCTCCGTCTTCGACAGCCCCCGCGTGCGGAGCCTCGCCGCCGACGCGTGGAACACCGCCAAGGCTGGACTGCTGCGTTCACTCGAGGACGAGCAGAGCCCGCTCCGCCAGCGCATCACGGCGGCTCTCGGCGACCTAGGCGAGCGCCTCGCGACCGACGCCGCCCTGCAGCGGCGGGTCGACGGTCGGGTGGCCGATGCCGCGGTGTTCCTCGTCGACCGCTATCGCCACGACATCGCGTCGATCATCACCGACACGGTGGAGCGGTGGGACGCCGACGAGACCAGTCAGAAGATCGAACTGATGGTCGGCCGCGACCTGCAGTACATCCGTCTGAACGGCACGATCGTCGGAGCGCTCGCAGGTCTGGCGATCTTCACCATCGCGCACGCGCTGCTCCCGTGACTAGCCTGGGGGTATGAGCGGCGACCGAGGAGAACGGCTCTTCGTCTACGGCGCCCTCCTCGACCGCGACCTGCAGCTCGATACGTTCGGACGGGTGCCCGACAGCGCTCCGGCGCTCCTGCCGGGGTATGCATCACACCTGACCGGCATCCCCGATGCCCGCTTCAGCGACCGGGAGTCACCCACGGTGCAGAACGTGGTGCGTCGCACCGATGACCCGCGCGACAAAGTCGTCGGCGAGGTGCTGGCGCTGGATCTCTTCGAGCTCGAGGCCGCGGATGAGGTGCAGCTGTCCACCTTCCGCCGCACACGGGTCGCGCTCGCCGACGGCGAGAAGGCGTGGGTGTACCTGTGACCGAGACGCCCCTCCACGACGACCCGCATTGGCCTCGCGCGGGCGGATGGCCGGAGCCCGCCGGCGAGAGCGACGTGGTCCTGCTCGGGCTTCCCGCCCACCGCACGTCCCTCTCCCCGACCGGCGCGAACGAGACCCCCGCAGCGGTCAGACAGGCCCTCCGCCGGTTCAGCCCCACCGTGCTGCGGCCGCGGCCGATCGACCTGACCGAGACGCTCCGGATCGCGGATGCCGGTGACGTCGACGACCCGGACGGCCCCGACGGCGAGGAGCGCGTGCGCACCCGGGCACGCGAGCTCTCCGAGCGCGCAGGCCTGGTCGTGGGACTCGGCGGCGACAACTCGGTGACCTACGCGATGGCGCAGGGCGCGGGAGCAAGCGGGCTCATCACGCTCGACGCGCATCTCGACCTGCGCGACGGGATCTCCAACGGGTCGCCGGTGCGGAGGCTCGTCGAGGACGGCTTCGACCCGTCACGCATCGTGCAGATCGGCATCGCCGATTTCGCGAACTCCGCGGTGTACGCGCGCCGGGCGATCGACCTCGGCATCACCGTGATCACCCTCGATGAGGTGCGCCGCCGCGGCGCCGACGACGTCATCATCGAGGCGCTCGGCATCGCCGGCGCCGGAGGGTCCGTGCACCTGGACATCGACGTCGACGTCTGCGACCGCTCCGTCGCGCCCGGCTGCCCCGCGTCCGTGCCCGGCGGACTCGCCGCGTGGGAACTGCGAGCGCTCGTGCGGGCCGCGGCATCCGACCGGCGGCTGCGCAGCGCCGATATCGTCGAGGTCGACGCGACGGCCGACGCTCCCGACGGCCGCACCGTGCGCCTCGCGGCGCTATGCGTGCTCGAACTCCTCGCAGGAAGGGTCACCGCATGATCACCCTCGTCCTCGCCCGCCACGCCAAGAGCGACTGGGGCCACGCGAACATCCCCGACCACGACCGTCCGCTCAACGGCCGCGGCCGCCGCGATGCCCCGGTGATGGCGCGTCGCCTCGCCGGCACCGGCTTCCGTCCGCAGCGGATCCTCGCCTCGACGGCGCTTCGCGCCCGGACCACGGCGGAGGTCTTCGCCGACGTCCTGGCCGCTCCCCTCCACCTCGACGAGGACCTCTACGGCGCACCGGCCTCGCGACTGCTCGAGGCCGCCGCCACCGCCGGACTCAGCGACGTCATGGTCGTCGCGCACGACCCCGGGATGACGGTGCTGGCCGACCGCCTCTCCGGCGGCGGCATCGGCGCGATGCCGACCTGCGCGCTCGCGACCTTCACGTGGGATACCGACGACTGGGACGTCGCCACCGCGATCGACCCGACGACCTGGCGCCTCGACACCCCGAACGACGCCCGCTGACGGCTCAGACGAGGCGTTCGCCGCCGTGATAAACGCGGTGCACGAGCGGCACCCCCGGCCGGTAGGCGAGGTGCCGCCGCGACGGCGCGTCGAGGACGACCAGGTCGGCGCGGGCTCCGACGCCGAGGTGACCGACGTCGGCGCGTCGGAGAGCGCGGGCACCTCCTGCCGTCGCCGCCCACACCGCCTCCCCCACGGTCATCCCCATCTCCCGCACCGCGAGCGCGATCATGAGCGGCATCGAACTCGTGAAGCTCGACCCCGGGTTGCAGTCGCTCGCGATCGCGACGGTGACGCCCGCGTCGATGAGCCGGCGCGCGTCGGGGTACGGCTGCCGGGTGGAGAACTCGACCCCCGGCAGCACGGTTGCGACTGTGTCCGATGCGGCGAGCGCGGCGACATCGGCGTCCGTCAGGTGGGTGCAGTGGTCGACGGATGCCGCGCCGAGCCGCACGGCGAGCTGAACCCCCGGGCCCGCGCCGAGCTGGTTGCCGTGGACCCGGACGCCGAGTCCTGCCGCAGCACCGGCGCGGAGGATGCGTTCGCTCTCGACCGCCGTGAAGGCGCCGGTTTCGCAGAACACGTCGACCCAGCGGACGTGGGGCCGCACCGCCGCGAGCATCTCGCCGCAGACGAGGTCGACGTACGCGGCGCGGTCGACGCCCTCGGGCACGACGTGTGCGCCGAGGTAGGTCACCTCGTCGGTCACCTCGGCGGCCAGGCGTGCCAGGCGGGCCTCCCCCTCGGTCGTGAGGTCGTAGCCGGTTTTCACCTCGAACGTCGTCGTGCCCTGCGCGTGCAGCTCCGCGACGAAGCCGGCCAATCGGGCGCGGAGGGTCTCGTCGTCCGCCGCCCGCGTCGCCGCCACCGTGCGCCGGATTCCTCCGGCGGCATACGGTGTGCCGGTCATCCGTGCCTCGAACTCCTCGGCCCGGTCCCCTGCGAAGACGAGGTGCGTGTGGCTGTCGACGAACCCGGGGATGACGGCGCGCCCCCCAAGGTCGACGACCTCGACCCCGTCTCCTGACCGCGAGGCATCGGCGGCGGGGCCGACCCAGGCGACGCGTCCGTCGTCGACGAGGAGCGCGGCGCCGGAGATCGTCGCGGTGGGAGACGCGGCATCCGCGTTCGTCGTCAGCTCGCCGATGCCGGTGAACAGCACTGCCATGTCAGGATCGGTCCATCGGGATCACGAGACCGCGATCGCGGGCGACCTCACGCGCGCGGTCGTAGCCGGCGTCGACGTGACGCATGACGCCCGTGCCCGGGTCGTTGACGAGCACGCGGGCGAGCTTCTCGGCAGCGAGCGCGGACCCGTCGGCGACGGTCACCTGCCCGGCGTGGATCGAGCGGCCGATCCCGACACCGCCGCCGTGGTGGATCGACACCCACGCCGCCCCCGACGCGGTGTTCAGCAGCGCGTTCAGCAGTGGCCAGTCGGCGATCGCGTCGGAACCGTCGGCCATCGCCTCGGTCTCTCGGTAGGGGCTCGCGACGGACCCCGCGTCGAGGTGGTCTCGACCGATGACGATCGGCCCGGCGAGCTCGCCCGAGGCGACCATCTCGTTGAACTTCAGACCGGCGAGGTGGCGCTCCTGATAGCCGAGCCAGCAGATCCGCGCCGGCAGCCCCTCGAAGTGAACCTTCTCGGCCGCCTTGTCGAGCCACCGGTGCAGCGCCGCGTCCTCCGGGAAGAGCTCCGCGACGGCGCGGTCGGTCTTCGCGATGTCCTCCGGGTCGCCCGAGAGCGCAACCCACCGGAACGGACCCTTCCCCTCGGCGAACAGCGGCCGGATGTACGCCGGCACGAAGCCGGGGAACGCGAACGCCCGCTCGCAGCCGCCGAGCTCCGCCTCGCGCCGGAGGGAGTTGCCGTAGTCGAACACCGCGGCCCCGGCATCCTGGAAGCCGACCATCGCTTCCACGTGCCGCGCCATCGACGCGCGCGCCCGCTCGGTGAACCCTTCCGGGTCGGCGGCGGCCTCGTCCTTCCACCGTTCGAAGGGCACCCCGATCGGGAGGTACGCGAGCGGGTCGTGAGCGCTCGTCTGGTCGGTGACGACATCGACCGGGATGCCACGGGCGAGCAGCTCCGGGAACACCTCGGCCGCATTGCCGACGACGCCCACCGAGAGCGCCTGCCCCGATTCCTTCGCCGCGAGGGCACGTGCGACGGCGGCATCCAGGTCATCGGTGTACTCGTCGAGGTAGCCGTGGTCGACGCGGCGGCGCAGTCGGGACGCGTCGACGTCGACGACGATCACCGCGCCGCCGTTCATCGTGACCGCGAGCGGCTGCGCGCCGCCCATGCCGCCCGCACCGCCGGTGAGGGTGAGGGTGCCCGCGAGGTCGTCACGCTCCGTGCCGTCCGAAGAGCGCAGTGACCGGGCGACGGCGGCGAACGTCTCGTAGGTCCCCTGCAGGATGCCCTGCGTGCCGATGTAGATCCACGAGCCCGCCGTCATCTGGCCGTACATCGTGAGGCCCAGGTGCTCGAGCCGGCGGAACTCCGGCCACGTCGCCCAGTCGCCGACGAGGTTGGAGTTCGCGATCAGCACGCGGGGCGCCCACTCGTGGGTGCGGAAGACGCCGACCGGCTTCCCCGACTGCACGAGCAGCGTCTCGTCGGGTTCGAGCTCGTCGAGGGTGCGGACGATCGCGTCGTACGCCTCCCACGACCGGGCCGCGCGGCCGGTGCCGCCGTACACGACGAGGTCCTCGGGGTGCTCGGCGACCTCCGGGTCGAGGTTGTTCATGAGCATGCGCTTGGCGGCCTCGGCGCCCCAGCTCTTCGCGGTGCGGGTGGCGCCGCGCGCGGGGCGGACGGTGCGGGTCATGCGTGTTCTCCTTCGAACGCGGTGCGGGCGATCTCTCCCGCCAGGACAAGCTCGGTGACGGCGTCGATCTCCGGACCCACGACGCGGTCGGGGCCGGGTCCTGCGGCGACGGTGCGGACGAGGTCGCGCACGGCCCCGGTGACCGGCGCGGGCTGCAGCGGCGCGCGGAGGTCGAGGGCACGGCATCCGGTCAGGATCTCGATCGCGAGGACCCGCGCGAGGCCGTCGACCGCGCGACGGAGCTTGCGGGCGGCCGCCCAGCCCATCGAGACGTGATCCTCCTGCATCGCCGACGACGGGATCGAATCGACCGACGCGGGCACCGCGAGCCGCTTCAGCTCGGAGACGATGCCGGCCGCCGAGTACTGCGCGATCATCAGGCCGCTGTCGACACCGACCTCGTCGGCGAGGAACGGCGGCAGCCCGTTGTTGCGGGTGCGGTCGAGGGCGCGGTCGGTGCGGCGCTCGGAGATCGAGGCGACGTCGGCGACGGCGATCGCGAGGAAGTCGAGGACGTACGCGACCGGCGCGCCGTGGAAGTTGCCGTTCGACTCGACCCGGCCGTCCTCGGTCACGATCGGGTTGTCGACCGCGGAGGCCGACTCGCGCTCGGCGATCATGCGGGCGTGCTCGAGCGTGTCGCGCGCGGCACCGTGCACCTGCGGCGCGCAGCGCAGCGAGTAGGCATCCTGCACGCGCGTGCAGACGGCGGGATCACGGTGGCTCGCGACGAGTGGCGACCCGGCGAGCGCGCGCCGGAGGTTGCCCGCCGAGAGGGCCTGGCCCGCGTGGGGGCGCAGCGCCATCAGGTCGGCGGCGAACACGGCATCCGTCCCGAGCTGACTCTCCACCGAGAGCGCCGCCGCGACGTCGGCGGTGTCGAGCAGCATGCCGAGGTCGGTGATGGCGAGCGCGAGCATCCCGAGCATCCCGTCGGTGCCGTTGATGAGGGCGAGCCCCTCCTTCTCCTCGAGCACGAGAGGGCGGATGCCGGCCCCCTCGAGCGCTGCGGCGGCGGGGACGATCGCGCCGGTGGCATCCCGCACCTGCCCCTCGCCGATCGCGGCGAGCGCGATGTGCGAGAGCGGGGCGAGGTCGCCCGAGCAGCCGAGGGAGCCGTACTCGCGGACGATGGGGGTGATGCCCGCGTTGAGCATGGCCGCGTAGGTCTCGGCGACGACGGGCCGGACCCCGGTGCGCCCCGTCGCGAGGGTCTGGAGCCGCAGCACCTGCAGCGCGCGGACCACCTCGCGCTCGACGTCGGGGCCCGTGCCGGCGGCGTGCGAGCGGATGAGGCTCGCCTGCAGCTGCCGGCGACGCTCGGGCGCGATGAACGTCGTCGCGAGCGCGCCGAAGCCGGTCGAGATGCCGTAGTGCGGTTCGGGGTCACCCGCGAGCCGCTCGATGAGCGCGCGGGTCTCGGCGGTGCGGGAGAGCGCGGCGTCGCTGAGCTCGACCCGCGCGTCGTGCCGAGCGACGGCGGCGATCTGCGTCGGGGTGAGCGGCGCGTCGCCGAGGCGGATGACGGAGGCAGTGGTGGCCAGCATGCTCCGATTCCACTCTCCGCCCGGGCGCGGCGGGAGGCATCCGTGGCATCCTGTGTCTGTGATCCCAGACAGTGCCGATCGGCCGCAGGTTCCCGCTGCCGACCAGACCCTGCGGATCCTCGCGTTCCTCTCCCATCAGCGCGGGCCGGTCGCCGCACAGACGATCGCCGGTCAACTCGGCATCCCCCGTTCGACGGTCTACCACCTCCTGGCCGCGATGGCGGGACACGGGTTCGTCGTGCACCTCGAGGGCGAGCGGCGGTGGGGACTCGGCACCGCCGCCTTCGAACTCGCCGGCGGCTACGCGCGGCAGGAGCCGCTCGCGCGCCTCGGACGTCCGCTCGTCGCGCAGCTCGCCGACCGCGCCGGCGAGAGCGCGCACCTCGCCGTGATGACGGGGCGGGACGTGCTGTACATCGTCGAGGAGCGCGCGCCGCGGCGCCCCGCCCTGGTCACCGACGTGGGTGTGCGGCTCCCTGCGCACCTGACCGCGACGGGACGGGCGATGCTCGCCGCGCTCCCCCGCGAGCAGGTGCGTGCCCTCTACCCCGATGCGGCATCGCTCGCCGTCGACCGCACCGGTCGAGGTCCCCGCCGTCCGGCGGAGCTCCGCGAGCTGCTTCGCGGAGTCCGGGCCCGCGGCCATGCGACCGAGGACGGCGAGGTGTCGCTCGGGTTCCGCTCGGTCGGCGTCGCCGTCCTCGACCACGACGC
>NZ_JBHWTD010000092.1:0-35780 GCF_043427715.1 Microbacterium sp.
CCGGGGAACGGGCACCCCCATCGACGGTCTCTCGAAGACCTTCACCACCGGTCGCCGTTCGGTGACCGCCCTGCAGGACACCCACCTGCACACCGACAAGGGCTCGTTCCTGTCGCTGCTGGGACCATCGGGATGCGGCAAGTCGACGATCCTGCGGATTCTCGCCGACCTCGAGCGCCCCACCAGCGGGGCCGTGCTCGTCGACGGGAAGACTCCCTCGGAGCTGCGCCGCGACCACGAGCTCGGCATCGCATTCCAGGATCATGCGCTGCTGCCGTGGCGGAGTGTGCTGACCAACATCCGGCTGCCGTTCGAGATCGCCGGGCGCACGCCGGACAGGGCCTACATCGACGAGCTCATCGGACTCGTCGGGCTCCGGGGGTTCGAGAAGGCCAAGCCCGCTCAGCTCTCCGGCGGCATGCGCCAACGCGTGTCGATCGCCCGCGCGCTGAGTCTGAAGCCGTCGGTGCTCCTGCTGGATGAGCCCTTCGGCGCGCTCGACGACATGACCCGCCAGAACCTGAACCTCGAACTCCTCCGCATCTGGACCGAGAAGCCCGCGACCACCCTGATGGTGACCCACGGCATCTCGGAGGCGATCTTCCTCTCCGACCGCGTCGCGGTGATGTCCCCCCGGCCGGGCCGTGTGAAGGAGATCATCGAGGTCGACCTGCCCCGTCCCCGCTTGCCCGAGATGCAGCGGACCCCCGAGTTCCACGCCCTCGTCGACCAGGCGTCCGAACTGCTGTTCGGCGACGACGGTCGCGCCGACGCGGAGGCGTGATGAGCAGACTCCGGATGCCGCGTGCGCTGGCGGCCGGGCTGGGCGTCGTCGCGCTGATCGGCGCGTGGTGGCTCTTCTCCGTCACGGTCTTCACCCCGGCGGAGGGCACGACGTTCACTCCGGTCCCCTCCCCGTGGACGGTGTTCTCGACGATCTTCTCCGACGGACTCGCCGCCTATTGGCCGGTGTTCCAGGTGACGATCTCGGAGGCGCTGGTCGGGTTCGCCTGGGGCAACGGGATCGCGCTCGTCCTGGCATCCGTCGTGCTGCTCGTGCCGAAGGCGGAGACCGTCATCACGCAGATCGCGGTGGTGAGCTACTGCCTGCCGGTGGTCGCCGTCGGCGGCATCGCGATCGTCGTGCTCGGCGGCGCGAAGCGTGCTGGCGACCCGAGCGCGACCGCCATCTTCCTCGCCGCCCTCGCGGTGTTCTTCACCACCGTCGTCGGCGCGCTGCTCGGCTTCAAAGCCGCCGAGCGCGCCTCACTCGACGTCGTGCGAGTGTACGGCGGGTCGCGGTTCACGCAGCTGCGCAAGGTCCGCCTGATCGCGGCGGCGCCCGCGATCCTCTCCGCTCTCCAGATCGCCGTGCCGAGCGCCTTCCTCGGCGCGATCCTCGGCGAGTACATGGGCGCGATCGATCGGGGCGTCGGGATCACGCTCATCAAACTCCAGGGCGACCTCGACTCCCCCCGGGTGTGGGCCGTCTTCCTCCTCACCGCTGCGGTGGCGCTCATCGGCTACGCGCTCGTCGGCCTCGTCTCGCGCGTCGTGACCCCGTGGGTGTCGGGTCGGACGGTGGCCCCGTGAGGACGCTCTCGAAGCCGATGGGGAAGACACTGTGGAAGTCACTGGGCCGCTCCGCCGCGAACGCGGCGCTCACCCTCGTGATCGTGCTCGCACTGTGGTGGGCGGTCGTCTCGCTCACCGGCATCTCTCCCTACGTCGCGAAGGGTCCCGCAGACGTCTGGGAGTTCCTCTTCACCGCCGAGGATGCCGCAGAGAACCGCGCCGGCCTCTGGCCGTTGCTGGGCCAGACGCTGCAGGACTCCGCCCTCGGCTTCGCGACCGGCATGGCCGCCGCCCTCGTGCTCGCTGTCGCGTTCTCGCTGTCGCGGGCGGTCGAGGCGGGTGTCATGCCGCTGGCGCTGCTGCTGCGCAGCGTCCCGCTGGTCGCCATCGCCCCGGTCATCATCCTCATCACGGGGCGCGGCACCGCGGCATCCGTCGCCGTCATCGGCAGCATCGTGGTGCTGTTCCCCGCCCTCGCCTCGATCCTGTTCGGACTCTCGCGCGCGTCGCCGCAGAGCCTGGATCTCGTGCACGTCTACGGGGGCGGCAGGTTCGCGCAGCTGCGCAAGGTGAACATCCCCGGCGCCCTGCCTTCGCTGTTCGCAGCGGCGCGGGTGTCGGTGCCGGGCGCGGTCACCGGCGCACTGCTGGCGGAGTGGCTGTCGACCGGCACCGGCATCGGCGGGATGATCCAGAAGTTCACGGCGCAGGCGCGCTTCGACGATCTGTGGGCGTCGGTGGCCGTCATCACGCTCGTGACGCTGGTGCTCTACAACCTCGTGCAGATCGTGGAGAACGTCATCCTCGCCCGGATGGGCATGGCGACGACGGTCGAGTGAGCCGGCGCTGCTCTCAGTCGCGGCTGAGGATGCCCACCCACTCGCGGCGCTCGCCTGTCGGTTCCGGCGGAGGCCGCTAGCCTCGAACGCATGCGCCAGGTCAGCATCAGCGTGCCCACGGAATCCCTCCACGCCGCCCTGCAGGGCACGGAGGGCGTCGACGTGCTGCTCTGGCCGATGGACGGCCCGCCTCCGCGGGAGGACATCGACATCGTCGTGCTGCCCTACATGAGCCTCGGCCGCGCCCTTCCCCACCTCGCCGAGACGCGGAACCGCCTCGTCCAGGGTCAGTCGATCGGCTACGAGGGCCTCGAGCAGCAGCTGCCGGCGGGCACCGTCTTCGCCAACGCGGCGACCGTGCACGAAACGTCCACCGCCGAGCTCGCCCTCGCGCTGACCCTCGCCGCGCAGCGGGAACTGCCCCGCTTCGTGCGGGCGCAGAAGACCGGCGACTGGGCGCCGGTGCGCGCCGCGAGCCTCGCCGACCGCCGCGTCCTGGTGCTCGGCTACGGCGGCGTGGGGAAAGCGACCGCCGCGCGGCTGGCCCCCTTCGAGGTCGAGGTCGTGCCGGTGGCGACCCATACGCGGGAGGAGGACGGCGTGCACGTACACGGCGTCGACGAACTTCCGACGCTCCTGCCGACCGTCGACATCGTGATCCTCACGCTGCCGGGCGGTGCCGCCACGCGGCGCATCGTGGATGACGCGTTCCTGTCGGCGCTTCCGGACGGCGCGCTCGTGGTCAACGTCGGACGGGGGTCGCTCGTCGACACCGATGCCCTCGTCGCGCACCTGCAGCGGGGGCGGATCCGCGCCGCGTTGGACGTCACCGATCCCGAGCCGCTGCCGAAAGACCACCCGCTGTGGACGCTCGACGGCGTGCTCA
Organism: Microbacterium sp.; assembly: GCF_043427715.1. Classification (GTDB taxonomy): domain Bacteria; phylum Actinomycetota; class Actinomycetes; order Actinomycetales; family Microbacteriaceae; genus Microbacterium. The sequence goes on from NZ_JBHWTD010000092.1 coordinate 3,301, forward strand.
TCGCTCCTCACGTCGGTGGTGCGACGACCGCGATGTTCCCCCGGGTCGAGAAGCTCGTGCGGCGTCAGATCGCGCATCTGCGGCGCGAGGAGGATGTCGAGAACGTCGTCCTGCGGACGTGATCTCAGCGATCCCCCGCCAGCAGCGCGCGCGGATTCTGCAGCCGCCACTTCTCGCCCGGATCGGTGATCGACCCGACCACCCGAAGCGGTGCCGACACCGTCCGCTCCCCCGCCGTCCAGGTGATGGAACCAACCTCCTCACCGTCCACGAAGTTCACCGGCGTCGAGAGATCGATGTCGGCCTCGATCGGGGTGTCGCCCCACACCAGCAGCGACGGCACTGTCCCCAGCGCGACCTCGACGCTGTCGCCCCACGGGGTCGTGTAGGTCGTGAGGACCTGACCGGTCTGCGCGGGCGTCACCTGCTGGAACCCCGCCCGAAGCGAGGAGAGCACGCGGCTGCTGGCCCCGGCCACGGATGAACGCGTGTCACCGCCGAGCAGCACCCCGACCACCTGGAGCGACTGTTCCAGCCCCACGTCCAGTGTCGCGGTATAGATCAGGTTCGATCCGCTGTCGGAGAGCGTCCCGGTCTTCAATCCCGTGGCCCCGTCCACACCGAGCAGGTCGTTCGTGTTGATCAGGACGCCCGGGCCCTCGACCTCCGTGCGCCTGGTCCCGGCGAGGTCCGCGACGACCGGGTGAGCAGCCGACAGGCGGCCGAGTTCGATGAGGTCGGCGGGCGTGGATCGGTTGCGCGGGTCGATCCCGGTCGGTTCGACCACGGTCGTGTCGTCCAGCCCGTGCTCGTCCAGCCACTCCCCCGCAGCGCGGACGAAGGCCGCCTCCGACCCGTAGGCCCACCGCGCGACCGCGGTCGCGTAGTTGCTGGCGGACGGAATCAGCACCGTCGCCAAGGCGTCGCGCAGTGACAGCGCGGTGCCCCGAGGCATCGGAGCGACCGTTGCGTTCTGCACGTAGTACCGGTCATAGAGAGCGCGATCGGAAGCGCCGAAGGTGATCGTCGGGCCGTTCTCGCCCGCACCGATCGGCTGGGCGTCGAGCACGACGAGGGCGGTGATGAGCTTCGTGATGCTGGCGATCGGCCGCTGCCCCTGATCGCCCGCTGTCATCCAGATCTCATCCCCCGAGACGCCGAAGAATTCCTCCGCGCCGGCGACCGAGATGGCCGACGAGCCTCGCGAGGGCAGCAGGTCGTCGACCGCAGAGGTCACCGGTACCGCCGGCGCCGTCACCCGTCCGGGCGTCGGCTCGGGCAGCGGGGCGTTCAGGGCCCACGCCGCGTAACCGCCTGCTCCCACCGTCGTCGCCACGATCGGGATCGCCACGGCCAGGGCGATCCGCCGGAGCCACCTCTTCCGTGTGGCAGCGGCGGCGGCCGACCCCGGAGCGGGCCGCTCGACGACCTGCGCCTCGCTCAGAAGCGACGCGAACCGATGCAGCTCGTCTTCTTCTGCGCGCGGACGCGCATTCTCCTCTTCCCCCATCGTGCCCCCCGGCCTCGATCACTCGGTCGAAAGGGTGGTCTCCCACCCGGTCATGTCGTGACGTCCGCCGCCGTATTCGGCCGGCGGCCACTTCTCCACCCGATGCGGATCCGGCCGTCAGGACCGATCACACCGTGAACACACTGTGCACGGGACCACAGACACGCTGCCCCCCGAGCGCCGCCAGCTCCATGAGCACGGCGGTCCCCGCGAGCGAGTACCCGAGCTGCTCGAGCAACCGCTGCCCGGCACGCAGGGTGCCGCCGGTGGCGAGCACGTCGTCGACGAGCAGCACACGGGTGCCCGCCGGCAGGTCATCGCTCATCTCGATCGTCGCAGTGCCGTACTCCAGGTCGTAGCTGACGGCTCCCGCCGGCCGCGGCAGCTTGCCCGCCTTGCGGATCGGAGCGAGCCCCGTGCCGGATGCCACAGCGACCGCGCCCGCGAGCAGGAAGCCGCGCGCCTCGACGCCGGCGACCACGTCGAACGTGCCGGCGAACGGCTCGATCATCGCCTCGGCGACGGTGCGCAGGCCCGCGGCATCCGCCAGCAGCGGCGAGATGTCGCGGAAGAGGATGCCCGGCTCCGGGAAGTCGGGGATCGTCGCGATCAGGGACTCGGCACGGTGGAGGGCGTCGGAGGCGGCAGAGGTCACCGGTCAAGGCTACCCGCGCCGACCCCGCGCAGTTCCCGATCCGCCGGCTTGCGGACGTCGATGCGCAAGCGCTTGCGCTACGCTGTCGCTCATGACTTCCCCCTCCACGCTCGCCCCCATCGGTGAGAGCCGTCCCGGCGCCGAATGGTGGCGCACCGCCGTCATCTACCAGATCTACCCCCGCTCGTTCGCCGACGCCTCGGGCGACGGCATCGGCGACCTCCCCGGCATCACCTCGCGCCTCGATGACCTGGCCTCGCTGGGCATCGACGCCCTGTGGCTGAGCCCGTTCTTCACGTCGCCGCAGAAGGACGCCGGCTACGACGTCGCCGACTACCGCGACGTCGACCCGCTGTTCGGCACGCTCGCCGACTTCGACGCGATGCTCGAGGCGGCACACGCCCGCGGCATCCGCGTCATCATCGACCTCGTCCCGAACCACTCCTCCGACCAGCACGTCTGGTTCCAGGCCGCCCTCGCCGCAGGCCCGGGCAGCCCCGAGCGCGCGCGGTACATGTTCCGCGACGGCCAGGGCGAGCACGGCGAGCTGCCCCCGAACAACTGGGAGTCGGTCTTCGGCGGTCCCGCGTGGACCCGCGTCGAAGACGGCCAGTGGTACCTGCACCTGTTCGACAGCTCGCAGCCCGACTTCGACTGGCACAACGAGGAGGTCCGCGAGGAGTTCCGCGGCACCCTCCGCTTCTGGCTGGACCGCGGGGTGGACGGCTTCCGCGTCGACGTCGCCCACGGTCTCATCAAGGCCGACGGCCTGCCCGACTACACGCCGCCGGAGGATGCCGACTCGATGGGCGGCGAGGAGCCGGTGCCGTACTGGGGTCAGGAGGGAGTGCACGACGTGTGGCGCGACTGGCACCGCGTGCTCGCCGAGTACGAGGGCGACCGCGCGCTCTGCGCCGAAGCCTGGCTGCCGACGGTCGACGAGACCGCCAAGTGGGTGCGCCCCGACGAGATGCACCAGGCGTTCAACTTCCCGTACGCGATGAGCGAGTGGGATGCCGAGCAGCTCCGCGAAATCATCAGCGAGTCGCTGCGCGCCTTCCCCGCCGTGGGCGCCCCCGCCACCTGGGTGCTCTCCAACCACGACGTGATCCGTCACGCGACCCGCCTGGCGATGCCGGGCCACCCGCAGGGACACGGCGTCGGCCCCACCACGGAAGGCAAACCCGACCCGGCCGCAGGCCTCCGCCGCGCACGCGCCGCCTCGACGCTCATGCTGGCCCTCCCCGGCTCCGCCTACCTCTACCAGGGCGAGGAGCTCGGCCTTCCCGAGGCGATCGAACTGCCCGACGAGGCGCGCGAGGACCCGACCTGGTTCCGCACGAACGGCGAGCGCTACGGCCGTGACGGATGCCGCGTGCCCATCCCCTGGAGCGCCGCCGACCCCGCGTTCGGCTTCAGCCCGACCGGTGAGAGCTGGCTGCCGCAGCCGGCCGAGTGGGCCGCGTACGCCCGCGACGCCGAGGAGGCCGACCCCGAGTCGACCCTGTGGCTCTACCGCACCCTCCTCGCCACCCGCCGCGCGCACGACCTCGGCGCGAGCGAGCTGGAGTGGCTGGACGGGTACGGCGATGACGTCATCGCGATCCGCACCGGTGCCGTCACCGTGATCGCGAACATCGGCACCGAGCCCGTCACGCTCCCGCAGGGCACGCTGCTCGTCGCGAGCGACACGCTCGAGGGCGCCGAGCTCCCCGCCGACACGACGGTCTGGATCCTCGCGGACTGACCGTGACCGGTATCGACGACGTGGCCCGGGCCGCCGGAGTCTCGGCGGCGACGGTCTCGCGGGCGCTCAGCGGGCGCGGACGCATCTCCGATGCGACCCGCGCCCGCGTGCGCACCGCGGCGGCCGAGCTGGGCTACGTCGTCTCGGCCGCGGCATCCGCTCTCGCGACCGGCCGCGCGTCGAACATCGGCGTCCTCGTACCGCTGCTCGACAGATGGTTCTTCTCCAACGTGCTCGACGGGATCGCGAGCCGGCTCGCCCCACGCGGGTACGACATCACGCTGTACAGCATGGGCGAGGACCCGGCGCAGCGCGCAAGTGTGCTCGACGTCTCGCTGCGTCGGCGACGGGTGGACGGGCTCATCGTCCTGTCGGCGACCCTCGCGGAGGACGAGGTCGACCGGCTGCTCGCCCTCGAGCTGCCGGTCATCGGACTCGGCGCGACCAGCGGCCGACTGCCGGTGCTCCGCGTCGATGATGCCGCCCTCGCCCGGCTCGCGACCGAGCATCTGCTGGAGCTCGGTCACCGCCGCATCGCGCACATCGGCTACAGCCGTGACGGCGACCCCGGGTTCGACATCCCGTCGCTGCGCCGGTACGGGTTCGCCGAGGCGATGGCGGATGCCGGTGTCGCCTCCGCCCAGTTCGCCCCGGCCGAGTTCACGATCGAAGAGGGGCACCGGGCGGCCGGCGTGCTGCTGGACGGCGCCGAACCTCCCACGGCGATCTTCGCGGCATCCGATGAGATGGCCTTCGGTGCGCTGTTCGCGGCGCGCGAGCGCGGACTCGAGGTGCCGCGCGATCTGTCGGTGATCGGCGTCGACGGCCACGAGATGAGCGGCTTCTTCGAGCTGACGACGATGGCGCAGTTCCCGCACGCACAGGGTGAGCGGGCGGGCGACGCGGTGCTGCGCGTCATCGAAGAGGGATCGGATGCCGCGGACGAGGCGCTCCCGTTCGAGCTGGTGCGACGCACCTCGACCGCCCCTCCGGCATGAGCGCGATGCGGGGCCTGTTCAGGTGATCGCCGTAGGCTCGGAGGTATGACCCTCGACCTCGACGCGCTCTACACCGACCTCCACCGCCACCCCGAGCTCTCCTTCCAGGAGACCCGGACGGCAGGGGTCATCACGCGGGAGCTCGCAGGTCTCGGCATCGAGTTCGAGGAGGGCATCGGTCGCACGGGTGTCGTCGCGGTGCTCCGCAACGGCGACGGACCGGTCGTGTGGCTGCGCGCCGACATGGACGGACTCCCCGTCGAGGAGCAGACCGGACTGGCCTACGCGAGCACGGCGCGCGGCGTCGACCCTGCCGGCGTCGAGGTTCCCGTCATGCACGCGTGCGGTCACGACATGCACGTCACCGCCCTGCTCGGCACGCTCGAGAAGCTGCAGGCCACGCAGGACGAGTGGGCGGGCACGGTCGTCGCCGTCTTCCAGCCCGCCGAGGAGTACGGCGCCGGCGCGCAGGCGATGATCGCCGACGGCGTCCTCGACCGCTTCCCCAAGCCCGACATCGTGCTCGGACAGCACCTCACCCCGCTCCCCGCCGGCACGATCGGCGTGCGCTCGGGCACCCAGATGGCGGCCTCCGACGGCCTCACCGTGCGGCTGCTCGGCCGCGGCGGTCACGGCTCGCGCCCGCACTCCACGATCGACCCGGTCGTCATGGCCGCCGCCACCGTGATGCGCCTGCAGACGGTCGTCTCGCGCGAGATCGACCCCCGCGAGATGGCCGTCGTCACCGTCGGCTCGATCCACGCGGGCCTGAAGAACAACATCATCCCCGCCGAGGCGAAGCTGGAACTGAGCCTGCGCTACCCCGACGACGCCGCCCGCGCCGACGTGCTCGCCCGCGTCGAGCGGATCGTGCGCGCCGAGGCCGCGGCATCCGGAGCAGAGGAGGAGCCGGTCATCACGACCGATCACACCCTCCCGCCGACCATCAACGACCGCGCCGCCACGGAGCGCCTCACGGCCGCCTGGGACCAGGCGTTCGGCGCCGGCACGGTCGTCGACCCGGGCATGTTCACGGGCAGCGAGGACGTCTCGTGGTTCGCCCGCGAGGCCGGCGTGCCGCTCGTGTACTGGTTCTGGGGCGGTGTCGACCCGCAGCAGTACGCCGACGCGGAGGCCGCCGGCACGATGGCCCGCGACATCCCGACCAACCACTCACCGTTTTTTGCACCGGTGATGCACCCCACCATCGAGCGCGGCGTCGACGCGCTCACCGTCGCCGCCCGGGAGTTCTTGGCATGACGAAGCCCCTCGACATCATCGACGACGAGCCGGACCGTCGCACCCCGCTGATCCTCGGGATCATCGCGGGCGTGCTCGCGGTCGCGGTCGTCATCGCATTCGTGCTGCTGCTCACCCGTCCCAGCGGCGACCAGCCGGCGGCGGAGGACCCTCCCCCCGGCCAGTCCGCCCCGCAGGAGCCGGCCGAGGAGCAGCCCACCCCGGAGGAGACCGAAGACGAGGCGCCGCCGAGCGAGCTGGCGGTGAACGGGCTCGGCCTGACGATCACGCAGGCCGACGGCACCGAGGTCACGCACGCCTGGGCGGACGACCCGGATGCCGCGATCGCCGCGCTCACGGAACTGTTCGGCACTGCGCCGACCGAGGACTTCCAGAACGGCGACGCCGAGAACTGGGCGTATGACATCTACATCTGGGACGGCTTCCGCTTCTACGACGTGTTCCTCGGCGACGGCGGTCGCTCGCGCTCGGAGGTTCCCGCCCCGACCTTCGTGAGCATCACCGGGCCGACGCCGGGAGAAGTCGGCATCGTCGACGAGTTCGGCGTGAGCGTCGGCGACACCATGGACGAGGTGCGCGCCCTCGACCCGACCGACGAGGTGAAGCTCTCCGACGGGCGCGTGCGTCTGGCACTCGGCAAGGGACGAGGCTCGTTCTACTCCGACGGTCGGCGCGCGTTCAACGCGTTCGTCGAATCGGATGCCGCGGGCACGACGGTCGCCTCCATCACCTACACGTTCCGCGCGCGCGGCCAGTGACGGCGGCGGGCTTCGCGCTCTGGCGCTGTGAAGCCCGTCAACCGCGGAGGAGCAACTCCTCGCGACGCGCGTTCAACCAGCCGATCCGCTGGGCGATGCCCTCGCTCCGGCCGACGAGGTCGGCATCGAGGAGCACCGCCCGTCCTCGCCTGCCCGCACCGGCGTAGCCTAGAGGGGTGAGTCTTCCCGCCCTGCCCGATGCCGCGACATTCGATGCCGTCGCGCTCCGCGCGGACTTCCCGATCCTGCAGCAGCAGGTGAACGGCAACCCGCTCGTGTATCTCGATTCGGGGGCCACGAGCCAGAAGCCGCGGCAGGTGCTTCAGGCCGAGTACGACTTCCTCACGCAGAGCAATTCCGCCGTGCATCGTGGCGCGCACACTCTCGCCGCCGAGGCGACTGACCTGTTCGAGGACGCCCGCGAGACCGTCGCCTCGTTCGTCGGGGCCCGCCCCGAGCAGCTCGTGTGGACCAGTGGGGCGACCCTCGGCCTCAACCTGGTCGCCTACGCGATCGGCAATGCGACCGCGGGACGCGGGGCCCCGGCATCCGCTCGATTCGCCCTGCAGCCCGGGGACGAGATCATCACCACGGAGATCGAGCACCACGCGAACCTCATCCCGTGGCAGGAACTGGCCGCGCGCACGGGCGCCGTGCTGCGACACATCCCGGTGCACGACGACGGCACCCTCGACATGGATGCCGCGGCCGAGCTCATCGGCGAGCGCACCCGCATCGTCGCGTTCACGCACGTCTCGAACGTCCTCGGCATCGTCAACCCGGTCGCCGAACTCGTCGCGCTCGCTCAGGCCGTCGGCGCGTTGACCGTGCTCGACGCCTGCCAGTCGGCGCCTCACCTGCGCCTGGACCTGCCGGCCCTGGGCGTCGACCTGGCCGTGTTCAGTGGCCACAAGATGCTCGGACCGTACGGCGTCGGCGGCCTTTACGGCCGAAGCGATGTGCTCGAGGCCCTGCCTCCCTTCCTCACCGGCGGGTCGATGATCACGACCGTCACGCTCGATGAGGCCGGCTACCTGCCGCCGCCGCAGCGATTCGAGGCTGGCACCCAGCCGATCGGCCCCGCCATCGGCCTGGCCGCGGCCGTGTCGTATCTGCAGGATGCCGGGCTCGAGTCCGTCCACGCGCACGAGGTGCGCCTCGCCGAGCGCATGCGCGCCGGTCTCATCGAGATCCCCGGCATCCGCCTGCTCGGCGACGCCGACGGCGTAGAGCGTGTGGGCCTGTGGGCGTTCGACGTCGAAGGCGTGCACGCGCACGACGCCGGCCAGTTCCTCGATGCCCAGGGCATCGCCGTTCGCGTGGGCCACCACTGCGCGGCGCCGCTGCACCGCCGTTTCGGCATGACCGCGTCGGTTCGCGCCTCGCTGGCGCTCTACAACACCGAGTCCGACGTCGACACCTTCCTCGATGCCGTCAGCGGCATCCGCACGTATTTCGGAGTGAACGCATGAACGGACTCGACTCGCTCTACCAGGAGCTGATCCTCGACCACTCGAAGCACCCGCACGGGCAGGGGCTCGCCCCCGAGGAGGGGCGCAGCGCCAGCTCGCACCAGCACAACCCGATGTGCGGCGACGACATCACGCTCCGCGCGCGGGTCGACGACTCCGGGGAGCGGCTCATCCAGCTGACGTGGGAGGGCTCGGGATGCTCGATCTCGCAGGCGTCGGCGTCGATGCTCGCCGCTCTCGTCGAGGAGGACGGCGGCGACGACGGCCTCACGCGTGAGGAGATCACGCGCCTCATCGAGGGGTTCCGCGAAGCGCTGCGCTCACGCGGCAAGATCCCGCTCGATGAGGAGATCTACTCCGACGCCGCCGCCCTGTCGGGCGTCTCGAAGTTCTCGGCGCGCGTGAAGTGCGCGATGCTCGCCTGGGTCGCCCTCGAAGACGCCCTCGCCCGGGCCTGAGCTCACGCGGAGGCGAGCACCGTCTCCTCCATGCGGGCGTACGACGTCTCCATCCCGTCGCCCATGCCGGTGCCGAGGATCATGTCCCGCGTCTCCTTGTCGGGGTACTCGATGAGCGTCGTGATGAGCGTCGCGCCGTCCTCCTCGTAGAGCTGCAGGTCGTTGAGCGTCGACGGACCGTCCATGCCCGACATCTTCTCGGTCGTCACGGCCCGCCACGGTGCCTCGATGAGGAGGGCCTCGCCTTCGAAGCCGAACGCCGTCTCGGGGGCGCCCTCCTGCTCCCAGGCGTAGCGGTAGGCGGAGCCGACCGCGGTGGCCGGCTCCGCGGCGGTCATGACCCAGCCGTCGGGACCCAGCATCCACTTCTTGAGGAGCTCGGACTCGTGGTGCGCGCGCCACACCAGTTCGCGGGGCCCGTCGACGAGCCGGGTGATCCGCACGTGGGTGTCATCGAGAAGCTCGACCTGCGTCCCCCTGCCCTGTGCGTACTCGCGGAGGTCGCGGAGCACGGCGTCGAGCTGGGCCATCGCCATGCGGGAGCCTTCGACGGCGCCCATCGCCACGACCTGCTCGAGCGCTTCCGCCGAGGTGAAGTAGGTCACGTTCGTGAGTCGGGATCCGGATGCCGTGGCGTCGAAGCCGAACGTCATCCGCATCGCCGGGAACCCGTCGAGCGGTTCGCTGTCCTCGCCGACGAAGGAGTCGAGCACCTCGAAGCCGGCTCCCTCGTCGATGGCGAGGATCTCCCACCTGCCGCGGGACTTCTCTCCCTTCGGGCTCGTCATCTCGTAGTGCACGTGCCCGCCGACGGTGAAGTCGAACGCCGTGAAGGTCGCCGGCCAACCGGGAGGGCCCCAGAACCGCTCGAGCTGGCGCGGCTGCGTGAACGCCCGCCACAGGCGCTCGACCGGAGCGTCGACGTCGGCGGTGAGCGTCATGGTGAGGTTCTCGGGATCGGTGGTGATGTCGGTGACAGGCATGTCCTTCTCTTCCGTTGGATGGATGCTGCGTGGTCAGGGTCGGTGGTCGGGCTCGGCGAGCAGCGCGTCGAGGCGATCGATGCGGGCACGCCAGAGGTCCTCGTAGCGGGCCAGGAGGGCGCGGGCGCGGGCGATCATCGAGTCAACACTCGCTTCCCCGATCACCACCGAGTTCACGCGATTTCGCTGTGGATTCGGGAACCGGGTGTTGATTCGGCGGGGGTGGAGGGGTCAGGCGGCGTGCTCGACGCAGCGGGTGGCGGTCGGGCGGGCCTCGAGCCGGGCGGCGGGGATCGCCCGACCGCACACCTCGCACACCCCGTAGGTGCCGGCGGCGACGCGGGCCAGCGCAGCGTCGACCTCGGCGCGATCGGATGCCGCGGCGCGGCGCAGCACCTCGATCCGCTGCCACTCGCCCGAGAGCGTCGACCCCTCGGGGTCGTGTTCGTCGTCGGCGGTCGCATCGGCACGGTCTGCCCGGATGGCGGCGTCCTCCTGCGCGAGGCGACGCTCGAGCGCATCGAGCTCCGCCGCCCGCGCCCGCAGGCGCGCCGTCACCTCATCGACCTCTCCCATCGCGCCATCGTAAGGTCGCTACCCCCGCACCGCCAGGGCGTCAAGGCCATACCCGGTCGCCGCGAGCACGCCGCATCCTGTCCCGCGGAAGGAGGTCGACCATGAGCGACCAGAAGGAGTACGCGCCCGACGAGGAACCGGACACCGAAGACCTCGAGGAGCCCAGCGTCGCGAAGGAGCCCGGCGAAGAGCCGAAGGCTCCGGAGCAGAGCGAACCGGAGCCCAGCCACCACGCGGTCGGCATCGGCATCGTCGAGTCCGGCGATATCGTCCCGCCTGAGGAGGACGGCGGGTCGGAGGCGGGCGCCGACCCGGGCGAGGACCCCGACGAGGACCCGTACGAGGGATGACGGCGACGAACTAGACTGGCGGGTATCCCCCGGCATCCCGAGTCTTGGAGTTCAGCCGCGTGAGCACCCCTGTCGCAGACACCGTCGAGAACGCCCTCGAGACCCCGGACAAGGAGCAGCCGTACGCGGCGCTCGGCCTGAAGCCGGACGAGTACGACCGGATCCGTGAGATCCTCGGCCGCCGGCCCACCTCGGGCGAGCTGGCCATGTACTCCGTTATGTGGAGTGAGCACTGCTCCTACAAGTCGTCGAAGATCTACCTGCGCCGCTTCGGCGACAAGGTCTCCGACGAGATGAAGACCCGTCTGATGGTCGGCATGGGCCAGAACGCGGGCGTCGTCGACGTCGGCGAGGGCTGGGCCGTCACCTTCAAGGTCGAGTCGCACAACCACCCCAGCTACATCGAGCCGTTCCAGGGCGCCGCGACCGGTGTCGGCGGCATCGTCCGCGACATCATCTCCATGGGTGCACGCCCCGTCGCGGTCATGGATCAGCTCCGCTTCGGCGCGATCGACCACACCGACACCGCCCGCGTCGTGCACGGCGTCGTCTCAGGGATCAGCTCCTACGGCAACTGCCTGGGCCTGCCGAACATCGGCGGCGAGACCGTCTTCGACTCGGTCTACCAGGGCAACCCGCTCGTCAACGCGCTCGCGGTCGGCGTCATGCGCCACGAGGACATCAAGCTCGCCAACGCCACCGGCGCCGGCAACAAGGTCGTCCTGTTCGGCGCCCGCACCGGCGGCGACGGCATCGGCGGCGCGTCGATCCTCGCCTCCGACACCTTCGCCGACGGCGGCCCCACCAAGCGTCCCGCCGTCCAGGTCGGCGACCCGTTCGCCGAGAAAGTGCTCATCGAGTGCTGCCTCGAGCTGTACAAGGGCGAACTCGTCGAGGCGATCCAGGACCTCGGCGCCGCCGGCATCTCCTGCGCCACGAGCGAGCTCGCCGCCAACGGCGGGTCGGGCATGCGCGTCGACCTCGAGAACGTCCTGCTGCGCGACCCCTCGCTCACGCCCGAGGAGATCCTCATGAGCGAGAGCCAGGAGCGCATGATGGCGATCGTCGCGCCCGAGAAGCTCGACGCGTTCCTCGCGGTCGTCGGCAAGTGGGACGTCGAGACGAGCGTCCTCGGCGAGGTCACCGGAGACGGCCGCCTGCAGATCTTCTGGCACGGCGAGAAGATCGTCGACGTCGACCCCTCGACCGTCGCCGTCGACGGACCGGTCTACGAGCGCCCCGTCGCCTACCCCACCTGGATCGACGCCCTCCAGGAGGACTCGGCCTCCGCGCTCGAGCGCAGCGACGACCCCGACACGCTCCGCACCCAGTTCGTGCAGCTGCTCGGCAGCCCGAACCTCGCGGACACGTCCTGGATCACCAACCAGTACGACTACTACGTCATGGGCAACACCGCGCTCAGCTTCCCCGACGACGCCGGCATGATCCGCGTCGACGAGGAGTCGGGCCTCGGCTTCGCGATCTCGACCGATTGCAACGGCCGCTACTGCCAGCTCGACCCGTACGCAGGTGCGCAGCTCGCCCTCGCCGAGGCGTACCGCAACGTCGCCGTGACCGGCGCCACGCCGACCGCCGTGACCGACTGCCTCAACTTCGGCAGCCCCGAGAACCCCGAGGTCATGTGGCAGTTCGGGCAGGCCGTCGACGGCCTCGCCGACGCGTGCTTCGAGCTCGGCGTGCCCGTGACCGGCGGAAACGTGTCGTTCTACAACCAGACCGGCGACCAGCCGATCTTCCCGACCCCGGTCGTCGGCGTTCTCGGCATCATCGACGACGTCGCCCGTCGCATCCCGAGCGGTTGGCAGGATGCCGGTGAGAACATCTACCTGCTCGGCACGACCTCGATCGAGCTCGACGGATCCGCCTGGGCCGGCACCGTGCACGGTCACCTCGGCGGTCGCCCCCCGAAGGTCGACCTCGCCGGCGAGAAGACCCTCGCGGGCCTCCTGTCGGCAGCGCGCGACGAGATGCTCGTCTCCAGCGCGCACGACCTGTCCGCGGGCGGTCTCGCGCAGGCCCTCGCCGAGGCCGTCATGCGCTTCGGTGTCGGCGCCCGCGTCTGGCTGACCGAGATCATGGAGCGCGACGGCGTGGACGCCGCGACCGCCCTGTTCAGCGAGTCGACCGGTCGCGTCATCGTGTCGGTGCCCCGCGAGGAGGACGTGAAGTTCCGCGGCCTCTGCGAGGGACGCGGCTACCCGGTGCTGCGCATCGGCGTGACCGACCCGGCCGCCGACGGCGAGCAGCCCGCGCTCGAGGTGCAGGGGCTGTTCACGCTCACGGCATCCGAGATGCGCGGGATCTCGAAGGCGACCCTCCCGGCCGCCTTCGGCCCCGTCATCGACGAGGTCACCGCGTGAGCGACGATCCCGAATACGCCGACTTCGCAAGCCGCCGTCGCACCCGCACCCGCATCACGGCATGGGTCGTCATCATCGCCATGGTGCTCGTCGGCGGCGGGGCGACCGTGCTGAGCCTGCTGTTCGGCTGACGCGGGTCATGGACGCCACCGCGCCTGCCCTGCCGGGTCGCGCGGTGCTGCAGCAGCGCTGGAGCGGCGCCTGCTTCCTGCATTGGCGCGTCGACCCGTCGCAGGTCGCGCCGCTGCTGCCGCCCGGCACCGAACCCGACGTCTTCGACGGGTCGGCGTGGGTGGGCCTCGTCCCCTTCGTGCTCAGCGAGTTCCGGTTCCTGCCGCTGCCGCCGGTGCCGTTCGTCGGCCGGTTCGTCGAGATCAACGTGCGGACGTACGCGAAGGATGCCGACGGCCGCCGCGGCGTCGTGTTCCAGACGCTCGAGGCGGAGCACCTGCTCCCGGTCCTCGGCGCGCGCGCCGTGTTCGGGCTCCCCTACCGCTGGGCGAAGGCGGCGATGCGCACGGACGGCGACGCGATCGAGTACGCGTCGCGGCGGCATCCGGGATTCGGGGATCGGGTGCACACCCGCATCCGCGTCACCCCGGGAACCGAGGCCGTCGACGACGAGCTGAGCCGGTTCCTCACGGCGCGCTGGGGCTTCCACGAACGGCACCTCGGCCGGACGATCTGGGCCGCGAACGAGCACGAGCCGTGGCCGCTCGTCCGCGCGGAGGTCTCGCGCCTCGACGACGGTCTGCTGGCGGATGCCGGGTTCCCGGGTCTCGCGGACCGCGCACCCGACTCGGTCCTCGCGATGCCCGCGCGGCATCCGGGGGTCGTCACCCGGTTTTCGGGTGCCCGGGTCGTCGGCTGATCCGGGTCGTCAGCCGATCGGGGTCGCGCGTCGCCGTAGCGCGCGGACGATCACCACGACGCCGAGGGCTGCAAGAACGACCGCCAGCGCCGCGCCGAGGACCCCGACGAGCTCCGCCGCGGGTCGCTCGACGTACGCCCACGTGGCGTGCGCGGCATCCCACACCATCGTCTCGACGCCGTAAACGGCCACGAGCAGCACCGCCGCCATCGCCCCCGCCAGGCACGCCGCTCCGAGCGCGTACGCCCGCCACCCCGTCCGTTCCGTGTTCCCCATGCGGTCAGGATGGCACGCGCGGGCGTCCGGCGGGTGAACGGGATGCGGACGTCCTTCCCCCCTCCTTCCCTCCCTCTTCTCTGAGAGCGCTGTCACCGTGCGCGGCTAGCATGGCGGCATGCAGCTCTGGGTCGTCGCGATCGGAGCCGCGGTGGCGGAGTTCTGGTGGGTCGCACCCGCCGCAGCGGGAGCCGGCGCGGCCGGGATGATCGGCGTGCGCCGCAGCCGCTCGACCAAGGCCCGGCGCCTCGGTGTCGCCGCCGCGAAGGTCGAACTCGAGCACGCTCGCTCGGCCGCTGCGGGCAGTCGCGCGACCGTACGCGTCGCCCAGGCCGAGCTCGTACGGGTCGAAGCCGAACGTGCTGCCGGTCGGGCGACGGGTGCCGACGTCCAGGCCGCTCGCCGCGCGCTCGACGTCGCCCACCGCACCCGCACGGCGGCCGCCGCCCACATCCGCGTCGCCCGGGCGCGCATCGGTGTCGAAAGGGCCGCCATTCCCGCCCGCGGCACCGACCCGGTGCACCTCCCGGTCGCGCGAGCGATGGCCGCGCACGATGAGGTCGCGGCGCGCTGGATGCAGTACGAGACGGATGCCGCGCGAACGCTCGCCTTCCCCGCCATGAGCGATGCGCGCGTCCCCGCCACGGCGGAGTTCCTGCGCCTCGACGCGGAGGCGCGCGCGGCGCGTCCGTCGTCTCCTCGCGCGCGGCTCACCCCCGAGCAGTTCGCCGCCTACCGCGGCGCCGTCGACCGACTCCAGCGTGCGTTCGACGCCGCCGAGCAAGAGGCGTGGCGACTCGCAGGTGCCCGGCCCGCCGACGCTCCCCCCGCTCCGCAGACCCTGACGCAACGCTGGTCGTCGATCGCGACCGAGGCGATCAGCCGCTCGGCGGAGGGATTGGCGCGGGCGGCCGAATCCGCGGCATCCGCTCTCGATGCCCGCCGCGACTCGCGGCAGGACGAGCAGCCGCACGCCGACCCGGCCGCGGGCGATGGCGACCCGAAACGCAAGCCGATGTGGCCGGTTCCGGGCCGCCCGCGCACCCCTCCGCAGAGCTGACGCGGAGCGCGCGCCGCCTACGATCGAAGGGTGAGCACTCCTCCTGCGCCGTCCGCCCCGTCGACGAAGATGCTGAGCGCGATCGTGGCCGTCGTCATCGCCCTCCCGCTCATCTTCTTCGACATCACGGTCGCGGTCGGGGTGATCTGCGCGATCTGCGCCGTCATCCTCGTCGTGCAGGGCTGGTTCGCCCGCAGCGAGGAGTCGGCGCCCGGCTTCCGCACCTGGATGCTGCTCATCCCCCTCATCCCCGCCGTCGCGATCATCGCGCTGCGGGGATGGGAGGGCGCACAGCAGCTGCTGTCGTTCTTCGAGACCGTCGCCTGAGCCCGCACCGGGTGGCTGTGCGCCGTCACGAATAGGCTGAGCGTCATGGCCGGATTCTGGGCTTTCGCGGGCGACTTCTGGTGGCTCGCTTTCCCCCTGTTCGGCATGCTGTCCGCCATCGGATCCTCGACCGCCAAGAGCTCGAAGCAGCGCCATCAGCGGCGCTTGGAGGTCATCCGCGCGAAAGCCGAGCTCTCGGCCGCGAAACGCGGTGCCCCGCTGTCCGCGCCGCGCGATCCGGCGGTCGAGCGAAAGTCACCTGAGCAGAAGTCGCTCTCGCAGCAGGCCGACGAGCTGCGCGCGGTGCACGACGAGATCACCCGGCGATGGCTCGACTACGAGCTCGACGTCGCGAAGCTGATCGCGTTCCCGTCGATGAGTGACGGCCGCGAGCCGCTGACCGCCGCCTTCCTGCGCGCGAAGAAGGTCGCCGACAGGGCGCGGCCTGCGCCCGACGCGAAACCGGGGGCCGACGAGGTCGCCGCCTACCGGAGCGCCGTCACCGATTTCGAGGTCGCATTCGACCTGGCCGAGCGGGAGGCCCGGCGAGTCCGAGACAGCGGCTTCACCGACGCCGAGCGCAAGCGCCTCGCCACGGCATCCCGTCTTCTCGCGGTCGCGACCAACGAGGCGGCGACCCCGACCGAGCGCCACGTCGCGTACCGGCGCGTGCGCGAGGAGATCAACGGCCTGATCGCCCTCTCCGACGAAGCGGTCGAGGAGCTCGAGAAGAAGGTCGCCCGCGAGCTGCCCGCGCGTCCGTCGACGACGCCGCCCGAGCCCGCGTCCCCCTGAGGGCGACGGATGCCGCGGCTCGCCCGGCGGCATCCGCTCATCGCCCGGGACGCGAAAGCGGGGGCCGCCCGAAGGCGACCCCCGCTTTCGTGACGGATCACTCCGTGACGAGCGTCTCGAACGCCTCCGGGTTGGCCTCGATCCAGGCGTCTACGGCCTCGGCCTCCTTGCCCTCGCCGAACTCGTTGACGACCATGTCCTCGAGCGAGGCGTAGGCGGCGTCGTTGAGCTTGATGCCGGCGATCAGCTCAGCGGCCTCGGGGAACTCCTCCGCGAAGTCGGCGGTGCCGAGGAAGTGCAGCGCCTCCGCGTCGCCCATCGCACCGCGCGGGTCCTCGAGGTCCTTCAGGCCGTAGGCCTCGTTGGCCCAGAACGGACGCCACGAGGTCACGACGATGTCCTCCTCGGCAGCCGTCGCACTGTCGAGCTCGGTGAGCATCGCGGCGGTCGAGCTGGTGACGAGCTCGTACGTGCCCTCGAGCTCGTACTCGGGGATCATCGACTCCTGCGTCTGCTTGGTGAGGCCGGCGCCCGGCTCGATGCCGTAGATCTTGCCGCCGAAGCGGTCGGCGTTGTCGGCGAGGTCCTCGATCGAGTCGATGTCGACGTACTCGGGGACGGCGATCGTGAGCTTCGCGCCGTCGTAGTAGGCACCGAGCGACTCGATCTTCTCGCCGTACTCCTCCATGTAGGAGGCATGGGTCAGCTCGGGCCAGGCCGACGGGTACATGTCGACGTCGCCCTGCGCGAGGCCGGCGTACAGCGGGCCGGCTTCGGTGAGCTCTTCCATCTCGACCGTGTAGCCGATCTTCTCGAGCTGGTCCTCGAGCAGGTACGCGGTGCTCAGGCCGTCGGTCCACGACGGCAGGAAGCCGAGCGTGATCGTGCCGAGGCTGTCGTCGCCGCCCTCGGCGGAGCCGCCTTCGGTCTGGTTGCCGCTGGCGCAGCCGGCGAGGGTGAGGGATGCCGCGGCGCCGAGCGCCACGAGACCGGTGAGGTGTCGCTTGTTCATCGTGAACCTTCCGTATGTGATTGCATGCGTTTCGTATCGTGTGTGGCCCGGGTGCAACCGGGCCGTGCAGTCGCTCTCGCGCCGCACGTCTGGGGTCAGGCGCCGGTGGGGACCGGGGCCTGCTGCGGCGAAGCCTGCTCGCGCTCGACGGTTTCCGTCGGGGTGGCCGCGCGCGTCGACGGACCACGACGGCGCGAGATCATGCCGAGCACTGACCAGTGCTGCCCGCGCAGGTCGCCGAGTGCCGCCGTGAGCCGGTCGAGGTAGACGGCGAGGATGACGACGCTGAGGCCGGCCTCGACGCCCTTGGCGATGTCGACGGTCGACATCGCCTGGACGATCTCCTTGCCGAGGCCGTCGGCGCCGGCGATGCCGGCGATGACGGCCATCGAGAGGGCGAGCATGATCAGCTGGTTGACGCCGGTCATGATGCTGGGCATCGCGAGCGGGAGCTGCACGCCGCGCAGGATCTGGCCGGGGGTCGCGCCGAACGCGTGGCCCGCCTCGACCGTCTCCGAGTCGACGCCGCGGATGCCGAGCTCGGTGAGCCGGACGCCCGGGGGCAGCGCGAAGATGACCGTCGCGACGACGCCCGGGACGACGCCGATGCTGAAGAACACGATCGCCGGGATCAGGTAGACGAACGCCGGCATGCTCTGCATCAGGTCGAGCACGGGACGGATGCCGGCGCTCAGCCGGTCGCTGCGGGCCGCGGCGATGCCGAGGGGCACCGCGATCACGACGGCGATGAGCGCGGCGATGAGGACGAGGGCGAGCGTCTGCATCGCGTTCACCCACTGGCCGACCGCGAGGATCAGCACGAAGCTCACGACCGTGCCGACCGCGAACTGCCACGAGCGCAGCAGCCACGCCAGGCCAGCGAGGACGATGACGACGAGGACGATCGGAGCGGCGAGCAGGGCGTCGGCGAGGGAATCGACGAGCCACCCGATGGCTGTCGCGATGCCCGACAGCAGCCAGCCGAGGTTGTCGCGGATCCAGTCGACACCGGCATCCGCCCATTCGCCGATGGGAATGCGAAATCCCTCCATCAGAGCACCTCCTCCTTCTCGGGGGTCGGGCCGTCGACGGCGAGCGCCTCATCGATCTCGCTGTGGGAGACGGGGTCGAGGATCACGGGGATCTCCGTGGTCTCGGTAGTCTGCGGGCCGAGCGCGGTGAGGAGCGTGATGCGCGGGATGACGCCGACGAGGCGACCGTCGTCATCCGTGACCGCCAGCGGCAGCGGAGACTCGGCGGCGGGGATGAAGAGGTCCATGAGGACGTCGTCGCGGCCGACGGCCAGCGGCACCGGGCGGAGCATCGACGCCAGGGTGCTCTCGCCGCGGCGAACGAGTTTGAGGGCGTCCCGGTCGGTCACCATGCCGAGGAGCTTGCGGCTGCGGTCGGTGACGTAGACGGCCGCGGAGCGGTTGTCGCGCATCGTGCGCAGGGCGGTGCGCGGACCGGCCGTGTCGGTCACGGCGACGGAGCCCGGGCGCTCCATCACGTTCGCGGCGGTGAGGACGCGGGCACGGTCGACGTCCTGCACGAACTGCTCGACGTAGTCGTTGGCCGGGTCGGTGAGGATGTCTTCGGGGGTGCCGATCTGGACGATGCGGCCGTCGCGCATGACGGCGATGCGGTCGCCGAGGAACATCGCCTCGTTGAGGTCATGGGTGATGAAGACGATGGTCTTCTGGAGCTTCTGCTGCAGGTCGAGCAGCTGCTCCTGCATCTCGCGGCGGATGAGCGGGTCGAGGGCGCTGAAGGCCTCGTCCATCAGCAGGATGTCGGTGTCGGCGGCGAGCGCGCGGGCGATGCCGACACGCTGCTGCATGCCGCCCGAGAGCGCAGACGGGAGCTTGTCGCCCCAGCCGCCGAGTCCTACGAGCTCGAGGATCTCCTCGGCCTTCGCGAGCCGCTCGGCCTTGGCGACGCCGCGGACTTCGAGGGGGTAGGCGACGTTCGCCGCGACCGTACGGTGCGGGAGCAGGGCGAAGTGCTGGAACACCATCGCGATCCGGTCACGTCGGATGCCGCGCAGGCGGGATGCCGGGATGCCGGTGATCGGGTCGCCGTGGACGAGCACCTCTCCCCCGGTCGCATCGTGCAGTCCGTTCAGCATGCGGATGATCGTCGACTTCCCGGAGCCGGAGAGGCCCATGATCACGAAGATCTCGCCGCGCTCGACGGTGAAGCTCGCGTCGATGACGGCGGCCGTCCCGGCGTCTTTGACCCTGTCTCGGCTCTCTCCCGCCTTCAGGCGCTTGACGGCCTGGGCGGGATTGCGTCCGAAGACTTTGAACAGGCTCTTCGCTTCGACTGCGGGTATGGTCACGTGCTTCACCTCGGCGGGCGCGCACGCGCCCGCATCGGTAACGCCCGGGTGGCGATCACAGGCTCGGCGCGAGCGTTCGGGAACGCATCCAGCGACGTGCTCCGGCGACGAACATCGGGATCGTCGCCCAGACCGCCGACCGTACGCTCGCTCGCCGCGCGCTTCCTCAGAAAGCGGGTCGAGCGACCGCGGACTGGTCGTCGAGGGCTCGAGGCCCTCTTCCACCGTAGGCGGCGTATTCACGGGGATCAAACCGAGCCATTCGCTTGATCGGGCCGGTCGACTGGGGTATTCGCGCGGGCGCGCGGCGGAGACACCCGTGAACACATTTCCCGTTGACGAGTGAGAGGTTCTGTGGTTACCTACTCATGTAACTAACCCAACAACCATTGGAGTCGGAATGGTCGACGAGGGACGCCCGCTCTTCCTGCAGATCGCAGAGAGCGTCGAGGACTCGATCATCGACGGGAGTCTGTCCGAACAGGATCAGGCGCCCTCGACGAACGAGCTCGCCGCGTTCTTCCGCATCAACCCGGCGACGGCCGCGAAAGGGATCGCCATGCTCACCGACAAGGGCGTGCTCACCAAGCGGCGCGGCATCGGCATGTTCGTCGCCGACGGCGCCCGCGAACTCCTCCTCACCGAACGGCGGGCGGCGTTCGCCGACCGCTATCTCGACCCGCTCCTTGCCGAGGCCCGCAAGATCGGCCTCGGCCCCGACGACCTCGCCCGCCTGCTGGCGGAGCGCTCATCAACCACGACCACGGAAGGAAACGCACGATGACCGCCGTCATCGAGGTGAAGAACCTCACCAAGCGCTACCGCAAGAAGACCGCGGTGGACGACATCTCGTTCACGATCGAGAAGGACACGATCTACGGCCTTCTCGGCCGCAACGGCGCCGGCAAGACGACGGTCATGTCGATCCTGACCGCGCAGAACTTCCCCACCAGCGGCGATGTGCGCGTCTTCGGCGAGCACCCGTACGAGAACGCCCGCGTCCTGAGCCGGATGTGCTTCGTCCGCGAGAGTCAGAAGTACCCCGACGACGCGACGCCGACGCACGCGTTCCGGATCGCCTCGCTGTTCTACCCGAACTGGGACCAGCCGCTCGCCGAGCGTCTCATCGCGGAATTTGAGCTGCCCGTCACGCAGCGGATCAAGAAGCTCTCGCGCGGGCAGCTGAGCGCGGTCGGGGTCATCATCGGCATCGCCTCCCGAGCCGAGATCACGTTCTTCGACGAGCCGTACCTCGGCCTCGACGCCGTCGCGCGGCAGATCTTCTACGACCGACTGCTCGAGGACTACGCGGAGCACCCCCGCACGATCATCCTCTCCAGCCACCTGATCGACGAGGTCGCGAACCTCCTCGAGCGCGTCCTCGTCATCGACGGCGGCCGCATCATCATGGACGAGGACACCGAGTCGGTCCGCCACCGCGCCGTGACCATCCTCGGCGACAGCGCTGCAGTCGAGGCATTCATCGAGGGACGCGAGGTCATCCACCGTGAATCGCTGGGACGCGTCACGAGTGTGACCGTGCTCGGAACCCTGTCGGCCGCCGAGCGCGCTGAGCTCGTGGCATCCGGTCTGGAAGTCGGGCCGGTGTCGCTGCAGCAGCTGATCGTCCGTCAGACCCAACATGCCGCCCCGATCGATGAAGGAGCCCTGCGATGAACCGCACACTGAACGTCGTCCGCATGCAGCTGGTGAACCGCTCGACCTTCATCTGGGTCCCGCTCATCGTGCTCGGCGGCACGGTCGCCATCACCCTCGCCATCTTCGCGCTCATCTCGGGCAACGGCGTCGAGGCGGACCTGTTCGGCGGCGGTGCGCAGGCGCCGCTCTGGTACTTCCTGGCGGTCGGCGTGCAGGCCCTCACCCTCAGCCTGCCGTTCTCGCAGGCGATGAGCGTGACCCGCCGCGAGTTCTACCTCGGGACGCTCCTGACCGCGGCCCTGACCTCGGCCGGACTCGCCGTGATCTTCGTCCTCGGCGGGTTCTTCGAGGAAGCCACCGGCGGATGGGGCCTCGGCGGGTACATGTTCCGACTGACCTGGGTCTGGTCGCAGGGAGCGCTCGTCGCGGGGCTGTTTTTCTTCGTGCTCGCCATGCTGTTCTTCATCGTCGGCTTCTGCGCCGCCAACGTGTACAAGCGCTGGGGCAACCTCGTGCTCACCGTCGTCTTGGTGGGCCTCGGGCTCCTCCTCATCGCCACCATGTGGGTCATCGGACAGGCCGACGCGTGGGCGGAGGTCTTCGCCTGGTTCGGCGCACTCACACCGCTGAGCCTGACCGCCACGCTCCTGGGCATCGCCGTCGTCCTCGCGGGCGGCTCGTACCTCATGCTGCGCCGCACGGTCGTCTGACCTGGCACCGCCGGAAGCGGCCGGGGATCGTTCACGCGATCTCCGGCCGCATCCGTATGCGGCCCGTTCGCTCTTGCGGTCAGCGCTCAGCGGTGGTTGCCCTGCGGCGCGGGATTTCGCGAGGGTCAGCCGTTTTCGGCGGCCTCCGTGTGGTGCCGGATGACCTCGGCGACGACGAAGTTAAACCACTTCTCGGCGAATTCGGGATCGAGGTCGGCGTCCTCGGCGAGGCGGCGCAGACGCGCGGTCTGCTGCTCTTCGCGCGCCGGGTCGGAGGCCGGCATCCCGTGCTCTGCTTTCAGGACCCCGACCTGCTTGGTGCAGCGGAATCGCTCGGCGAGCATGAAGATGAGCGCCGCGTCGATGTTGTCGATGCTGGAGCGCAGGCTGTGCAGCTGGGCGATCGGGTCGGTCATGATTCCTCCGCGCTGAGACTATCGCGGGTCGTCTTGGCATCCGGGCCCGGCAGGTCCGTCTTGACATGGTTACGGCGTCAGACGGGGCTCTTTCACCTTCGACGACGAAGCCGCCGCGTGGGTGTCGATCAAAGATCCAGATCCGCGCCGGCCGACGCGAAGCCCGAGCCATCGTCGCCGTCGGACGCCGCGGCATCCGCTGCCGGCCACTCGGTCACCGCGCCGGGACGACCGCTCTCATCCACCGCGACCCGCGCGATCGCGCCGTCCCCGGCGCGCGCGACGATGAGCGCCTGCGGCAGCGCGAGCACGTGCACGGGGTCGGGTCCGACCGAGACCGGGCCACCCAGCGGGGTGAACGTCTGCTCGCCGTCACGGACGAACGCCTGCACGGCGTCCTGCCCGGCGAGGGTCGCGTAGACGACCTCGAGAGACGGATGCCACGCGAGCCACGCCGGCGAATCCGCTGCGACGACGAGATCGCCGACACCGAGCGGACCGCTCGCGAGCGGTGAATCGACCGCACCGGCCTGCAGCAGACCGATCCCCTCGGCCGAGCCCCCGCGGCTGGGGCCGTACCCGCCGAGCAGGTACCTCACGTCGTCAGTCGAGCAGACCGTGACGCACGATCACGGCGTCGCGGGCGGCGCCGACACCGATCACCGAGATGCGCGTGCCGCTCATCTTCTCGAGCGCGAGGACGTACTCCTGCGCCGCGACGGGCAGCTCGTCGAACGTCCGCGCGGTGGAGATGTCCTCCTTCCACCCGGGGAAGTATTCGAGGATCGGCGTCGCGTGGTGGAAATCGGTCTGGTTGACCGGCACCTCATCGAACCGCTCACCGTCGACGTCGTACGCGACGCACACCGGGATCCGGTCGAGTCCGGTGAGGATGTCGAGCTTGGTCAGCACGAGGTCGGTGATGCCGTTGATACGCGTCGCGTAGCGCGTGATGGGGGCGTCGTACCAGCCGACACGGCGCGGGCGCCCCGTCGTGGTGCCGAACTCGAAGCCGCGCGAGCGGAGGAAGTCGCCGCTCTCATCGAACAGCTCGGTCGGGAACGGGCCCGAGCCGACACGGGTCGTGTACGCCTTCACGATGCCGACGATGCGGTCGAGGCGGTTGGGTCCGACGCCCGAACCGGTGGCTGCGCCGCCCGCGGTCGCGGACGACGACGTGACGAAGGGGTAGGTGCCGTGGTCGATGTCGAGCATCGTGGCCTGGCCGCCTTCGAAGACGACGACCTCACCGGCATCCAGCGCCTGCGACAGCAGCAGACCGGTGTCGCACACCATCGGACGGAGCCGCTCGGCGTAGGAGAGGAGGTCGTCGACGATCTCGTCGACGGTGATCGCGCGGCGGTTGAAGACCTTCACCAGCAGGTGGTTCTTCTGGTCGAGGGCGCCTTCGACCTTCTGGCGCAGGATGTTCTCGTCGAAGAGGTCCTGCACACGGATCCCGGTGCGGTTGATCTTGTCGGCGTAGGTCGGGCCGATGCCGCGACCGGTCGTGCCGATCATGCGCTTGCCGAGGAAGCGCTCGGTCACCTTGTCGAGGGTGCGGTGGTACTGCGTGATGATGTGCGCGTTCGCGCTCACCTTCAGTCGCGAGACGTCGACACCGCGAGCCTGCAGCGCGCCGAGCTCGGCGAACAGCACCTCGAGGTCGATGACCACGCCGTTGCCGATGACCGCGTTCACGCCGGGCGAGAGGATGCCGCTGGGCAGCAGGTGCAGCGCATACTTCTCATCGCCGATGACGACGGTGTGGCCGGCGTTGTTGCCGCCGTTGAACTTGACGACCCAGTCGGTCCGCTCGCCCAGGAGGTCGGTGGCCTTGCCCTTGCCCTCGTCCCCCCACTGAACGCCGACGATCACAATGCCTGGCATGGCCCACTCCCCCGTTATCGGACGGTTACACCCCATCCTATCGGGTGCGTCGCGGAGACCGCCCCGACAGCCGCGCAACGCGACGTCACACGATTTGGGGCCAGCCGCCGGGTCGGGTTGCATCGATACATCGGCCGCGCTCTGCGGCATCCGACAATCCATCGAAGGGGACACCGGTGATCGCGCTGGAACACGTGTCGAAGCGGTACGGGGGCGTCCCCGCCGTTGACGACGTGTCGCTGACCATCCCGACCGGGGAGGTCTTCGGCATCGTGGGGCAGAGCGGCGCCGGCAAGAGCACCCTCGCCCGCATCGTGAACCTCCTCGAGCGTCCCGACAGCGGCACGGTCACCGTCGACGACGTCGAACTGACCGCTCTTCGCGACGCCGATCTGCGCGCCGCGCGCCGTCGCATCGGCATGGTCTTCCAGCGGTTCAACCTGCTCGCCAGCCGCACCGTGCGGGGCAACGTCGAGCTGGCCCTCGAGCTCGACGGCACGTCCCGCACCGAACGCCGCTCCCGCGCGCAGGAGATGCTCGACCTGGTCGGGCTCGGCCACCGCGCCGACGCTTCGGTACACGAGCTCTCCGGCGGACAGCAGCAGCGCGTCGGGATCGCCCGGGCGCTCGCCTCGCGGCCGAGCGTGCTGCTCTCGGATGAGGCGACCAGCGCCCTGGACCCCGAGACGACGGCATCCATCCTCGATCTCTACCGTCGCATCAACGAGGAGCTCGGTCTGACGGTCCTGCTCATCACCCACGAGATGGACGTCGTGAAGTCGACCTGTCACTCCGCCGCGCTCATCGAGCAGGGCAAGGTCGTCGAGCAGGGTCGCCTCGTCGACGTCATCCGCACCCCCGGGTCGCGGCTGACCGGGCAGCTGTTCCCGCTCGGCCCGATCCCCGAGGACGTCCCCGCCGACGCGACCGTGATCGACATCACCTTCGCCGGGGGCACCGCCGACCGGCCCGTCATCGCGCGACTCGCCCGCGACCACGGCGTCGACGTCTCGATCCTGGGCGCCGCCGTCGAGCGCATCGCCGGCACACAGGCGGGGCGCACCCGCCTCGAGGTCCCCGGAGCCGTCGCCGGTGCCGTCATCGCCGATCTCCGCGCGCAGGGGTTGCTCGTCGAGGTCCTGCAGGGGGTGGCGGCATGAACCAGCAGCTCTTCGACATCCTCCTGAAGGCCACCGGCGAGACCCTCTACATGGTCGGCGTCGCCCTCGCCGTCACGATCCTCATCGGGCTGCCGCTCGGCGTCGTCCTCGTCGGCACCGAACAGGGCCGCTTCCTCGACAGGCCGTTCGGCTCCCGCGCGGCCGGCGTCGTCATCAACCGGGTCCTCGACTTCATCGTCAACTTCGGCCGCTCGGTGCCCTTCATCATCCTGATGGTCGCGCTGATCCCGTTCACGCGGCTGATCGTGGGCACCTTCATCGGCTCCACCGCCGCGATCGTGCCGCTGTCGGCCGTCGCCATCCCGTTCTTCGCCCGGATGGTCGAGATCGCGATCAAGGAAGTCGACCCGGGGCTGCTCGAAGTGGCATCCTCCCTCGGCGCGAGCCGCTGGCAGCTGATCACGAAGGTACTGCTGCCCGAAGCCGCCCCCGCGGCGCTGCTCGGACTGTCGACCACCGTGACCTCGATCATCAACTTCTCGGCCATGGTCGGCACGGTCGCCGGCGGCGGTCTGGGTGACGTCGCGATCCGCTACGGCTACCAGCAGTACAGCTGGATCCACATCGTCGCCGTGATCATCATCATCTTCGCCATCGTCATGGTGCTGCAGAGCCTCGCGGCCTGGGGCGCCCGACGACTCGCCCGCCGCACCACCCCTTCGCGCCGCCGGCGCACCGAGATCTCCGGCGCTCTCTGACGCCTCCGCGCATCCACCCGTCGACGCGCATTCCCCCGATGAAAGGAACACCCGTGTCCCGCACACTCCGCACCTCGCTCTTCGCCGCCGCGGCGGCTGTCGCCCTCACCCTCACCGGCTGCGCGGCCGGTGACACCGACTCCGCTCCCGAGGACGGCGAGGGCCTCGGCACCCTCAAGGTCGGCGCCCTGCAGACGCCCGCAGGCGACATCCTGCAGCACATCGCCGAGACCAGCGCCGCCGAGGCGGGCCTGGAGATCGAGTTCGTGCCGTTCACCGACTACAACACCCCGAACACGGCCCTCGTCGACGGCTCCATCGACGCGAACCTGTTCCAGAACGAGACCTTCCTGGAGACCTTCAACGACGCCGCGGGCGCCGACCTGATCAGCATCGGCCAGGCCTACCTGCCGAGCGCGGCGTTCTACTCCGACAAGGTCTCCAGCTTCGACGAGCTCGAGGACGGCGCCACGATCGCCATCCCGAACGACCCGACCAACGAGGGCCGCGCACTGCTGCTGCTCGCCTCCGAGGGCCTCATCGAGACCACCGAGGACGTCGTCGACCTGACCGGCGTCACCGCGAACCCGAAGAACTTCGAGTTCCGCGAGATCGAGAACGCCACGCTGCCGCAGGCGCTTCCCGACGTGGATGCCGCGTTCGTGACGATCTCCTTCGCCCTGCCCGCCGGCCTCACCGGTGACCAGGCGATCCTCCTCGAGGGCGAGGACAGCCCGTACTACAACGTGCTCGCGACCCGTCCCGAGCTCGAGGACGACGAGCGCGTCCAGAAGCTCTACGAACTGCTGACCACGCAGGAGACCGCCGACTTCGAGAACGAGACCTGGGGCGGCCTCGTCGTCCCCGTCGTCCGCGGCTGAGCGACCCTTCTTCGAGGCCCCCGTCCCGCACCCGCGGACGGGGGCCTCGTGCATGCGTCGGCGCGCAGCCGTCCTACCCTGGATCCATGCGCTCCCGTCTGCTGACCGTGCCCCTCCTCGCCGCCGTCCTGCTGCTGGGCGGGTGCGCGAGCGCCCAGGACCCCCGCGCCGAAGACGCCTCGGCACCGTCCGCCCCCGCCACCCAGAGCGGCACCTGCGACTACCCCGAGGCCCCCGGCGGGGTGCGGGAGGTCGACGCTCCTCCTGCCGAACCGGTCGCAACGGGGGAGGTCGGCGCGACGCTGCAGACCTCTGCGGGCGACATCGCGATCGCGCTCGACGCGTCGCGGACCCCGTGCACCGTGGGCAGCTTCCTCTCCCTCGCCGCGCAGGGCTACTACTCCGACACGCAATGCCACCGACTGACCACGGTGGGCATCTTCGTGCTGCAGTGCGGCGACCCCAGCGCGACCGGCCGCGGCGGCCCCGGATACCGCTACGCCGATGAGCTGGACGGCACCGAGACCTACCCCGCCGGCACCGTCGCGATGGCGAACGCGGGGGCAGACACCAACGGCTCGCAGTTCTTCCTCGTCTATGAAGACACCGAGCTCCCGCCGTCGTACACGGTGTTCGGCCAGATGGATGCCGCGGGGCTCGAGGTCGTGCGGTCGATCGCCGCGTCGGGTGCCGAAGGCGGCGCCTCCGACGGTGCTCCCGCGAGCGCCGTGACGATCACGGGCGTGACGACCGACTGACCTCGGCCGGTGACGGTGCGGCATCCTCTAGGGTGCGAGCATGCGAATACCGCCTCGGCTCTGGTCCGCCGTCCGCATCGTCGTCGCCGCGCTGCTGTTGGCGGCCGTGATCGGGCAACTCGCGGAGACACTCGGCAACGCCCAGCGGCTCGGCCACGACGTCAGTGTCGTCCTCGCGAACTACTTCAGCTACTTCACGATCGTCTCGAACCTGCTGGCCGCGATCGGGCTCGCCACCGCCGGTGCGCTCGCTCTGCGAGGAAGGCCGACCGAGCCGGTCGCGCTCGGCGTGCTGCTCGCAGCCGCGACCACCTATCTGACGATCACCTGCATCGTGTACAACGCGCTGCTGCGCAACCTCCCGATCGAACCGGGCGTGGCCGCTACGATCCCCTGGTCGAACGAGATCCTGCACGTGTGGGGACCGATCTTCCTGGTCCTCGACCTCCTGGTCTCCCCCGGCCGACGCCGGCTGCCCCGGCGCGCCGTCATCGCGATCGTGCTCGTGCCGATCGTCTGGACGGTCTACACGCTCATCCGAGCGAACCTCATCGCAGACCCGGTGACCGGCGACCCGTACTGGTATCCGTACCCGTTCCTCGACCCGAACGGCGCGGGCGGGTGGGGCAGCGTGCTCCTGTACGTCGTGGGGATCGCGGTCGGATTCCTCCTCGTGGGCGCCCTCGTGATCTGGGTGACACGACTGCGCGGGCGAGGCGTGGCATCCGTTCCGAAGGAGACGTCCGCGGTCGGAGCGGCCTGAGGTTCGGCACACGGGCGGGCCCCGCGCCAGTCGATAGGATTGAACCCATGTCGAAGGTCCTCCAGTCCCTGCCCGTCGGCGAGCGCGTCGGCATCGCTTTCTCCGGGGGCCTTGACACCTCCGTCGCCGTCGCGTGGATGCGCGACAAGGGCGCCGTCCCCTTCACGTACACCGGCGACCTCGGCCAGTACGACGAGGACGACATCGCGTCGATCCCCGGTCGGGCGCTGCAGTACGGCGCCGAGGGATCGCGCCTCATCGACTGCAAGCCGATGATGGTCGAAGAGGGCCTGGTCGCCCTCTCCTGCGGCGCCTTCCACATCCGCAGCGCCGGACGCACCTACTTCAACACGACCCCGATCGGCCGCGCCGTCACCGGCACGATGCTCGTCCGGGCGATGAAGGAGGACGGCGTCGACATCTGGGGCGACGGCTCCACCTACAAGGGCAACGACATCGAGCGGTTCTACCGCTACGGACTGCTCGCGAACCCGGCCCTGCGCATCTACAAGCCGTGGCTGGATGCCGACTTCGTCACCGAGCTCGGCGGTCGCACCGAGATGAGCGAGTGGCTCGTCGCGCACGGCTTCCCGTACCGCGACTCGGTCGAGAAGGCGTACTCCACGGATGCGAACATCTGGGGCGCGACGCACGAGGCGAAGACCCTCGAGCACCTCGACGTGTCGCTCGAGATCGTCGAGCCCATCATGGGCGTGCGCTTCTGGGACCCCGAGGTCGCCATCGAGACCGAGGACGTCTCGATCACGTTCGAGGCGGGCCGGCCCGTCGCGATCAACGGCACCGAATACACCGACGCCGTCGCCCTCGTCATGGAGGCGAACGCGATCGGCGGCCGCCACGGCCTCGGCATGAGCGACCAGATCGAGAACCGCATCATCGAGGCGAAGAGCCGCGGCATCTACGAGGCGCCGGGCATGGCGCTGCTGCACATCGCCTATGAGCGGCTGCTCAACGCGATCCACAACGAGGACACGATCGCGACGTACCACGAGCAGGGCCGCCGCATCGGGCGCCTCATGTACGAGGGCCGCTGGCTCGACCCACAGTCGCTCATGCTGCGAGAGTCGATCCAGCGCTGGGTCGGCTCGTCGGTCACGGGCGAGGTCGTGCTGCGGCTGCGCCGCGGCGAGGACTACTCGATCGTCGACACCCGCGGCGAGACCTTCTCGTACCACCCCGACAAGCTCTCGATGGAGCGCGTCGGCGACGCGGCGTTCGACCCCTCCGACCGCATCGGCCAGCTCACGATGCGCAACCTCGACATCGCCGACTCGCGCTCGCGGCTCGAGGGCTACGCGGCGGCGGGCCTCGTCGAGGGCGAGACGGCGAAGCTGCTCGGCGCGCTCGAGATCGGCCGCTCGGAGGAGATCGTGGCGTCGCCCGACGCCGACCCCGAGGCGATCGAGCAGTGGAACGACCGCGCGGCGATGGACCTCGGCACGGACTAGCGCTCAGATCACCGGCCAGCCGAGCGAATCGGCCGCGTCCACAGCGAGCATCTGCACCGCGGCGTGCGCGAGCGGCCGGGAGAGCTCGGGCGCCGCGGGGAACGCGTCCGCTGCTCTGTCGAAGAGCACGACCATCGGCCTCGAGGTCATGGTCGAGAGCACGTGGAGCCCATCGATGCGATCGCCGAGCTGGTCGTGGATGGCCGCCGCCCACGTGCGGCACGTGCTCTTCGCTGCAGCGTGCAACGAACCAGAGGCGCCTTGCCTGACCGGCCAGAGACCGGTGAGGTCGAGGAGCTCCAGCTCTCTCGATGGCAGCCAGCCGCTGAGCGTGCGTCCCGCGGTCAGGCGGATGGTCCTTCGCGACTGGAACACCTCCGCGAACGCAGTCGTCACGTCCGTTCCGGTGTAGGCGACGCCTCGACCCGCGTGGATTCCCTGCGGCAGCGGCTGCGGATCCCATCGCATGAGCGAGAGAGGTCCGAACTCGCGCAGCTCATCCCAACGCGAGGGGTGCGCCCCGGCGGTCGCGTGGATGCGGAAGAGCGCGTCCCGGTATCGCCGCACGTCTCCCGGCTCGAGCGCCAGCGGCCCAGCCGGGCGCGTCGGGTTCTTCGCGCTCACTCCCACGCGCGTTCGGCCGCGAGCTCGACGACTCGGTCGACCGAGCCTCCGCCACTGAGCCACTCCGCCGGGGCGCGACCGCCCAGCTCGACGACCGGAGTCCGCATGAATGCCGCGATGTCGAGCGGGTGGTAGTCGGCAGGCAACGCCCGCACGACCTCGCGGATGCCCGGCACGAGACCGGCCTCGGTGAACTGCCATCGGGGCAAGAGGTGCGATCCCGACTTCGAGAGCCCGAGGGTGAGGAGCCGTCCGCCGGCGATGAGGCGGCGGATGTTGGAAGGAGCGATGCCGGTGAGTGCCGCTGCTTCCGCTGTCGTGATCGCAGCATCACCGGCTCGGGCTTGCGCCATGCTCGTGCTCACTCCCACGACCGCGGCGGCACGCCGCAACGATCGGTCGGAGAGCTTCGCCTCTTCGATGCCCGCATGCTGCATCAGGAAGGAGCGCTCTCCAGCGGTCAGCGGCTCGGGGTCAGCGCTGGCCTCCAGGAGGATGTCGACGAACTCCTTCGGATCGAGCGCCACGTCTCGCCGCTGCAGGACTGCACCCAGCCGCTCGCGGAAGCCCTCGGAGGCCGCGCTCGGCGTCAGCCCGAGCGCCGGCGCCGCCGAGATCGTCTCGCTCATCATGCCGGAATGATACGCGTCGATACAGGATCGCTCAATGCATCAGCCGCTCGGCTGCGGGCGATCACCGCTGCGCGACGCCTTCCGCCTGGTCCTTCTCGGCCGCGACGCGGATGCCGAAGTGGTACGCGAGCTCGCCACCGAGGAACCCCGAGACGCCGACGAGCGCGATGCCGACGAGGCTGATCACCACGGCGGCCACGCTCAGCTCGTCATGCCCCTCGCTCGAGCGGACGAACCAGCCGATCGCGAAGACCACGAGCGCGACGGTGTTGAGCAGCCCGTGGATGAGACCCATCCGCTTCGCCTTCGTCCGGCCCGGGATCACCGAGTAGTCGAGCACGCCGACGACTGCCGCGAGCACCGCCCCGACGATGCCGATCGCGATGAGCACCTGCGCGCCGAGCAGGTAGCCCGAGGGGTCGTCGGCGAAGATCGCGAGCACGTCGAAGACGAGGCTCGCGATCCACGAGCCGATCGGCACGGTGATGAGCACGGGATGGAACGGGTGCCCGTACCACCCCTGGAGCACGGTGCGCGGGCGCTTGCCGCGGTCGAAGTCGAGCTGATCCGGCACGGTTCCTCCTCGCTCGGTCGCGACCCTCGCCGCGTCGGGTTGGCTCACAGTAGCCGCGCGACCCGAGAGCGTCGAGGGCTTCCCGAGCGCCGGCCGGGCGGACGCTGAGCGCCGCTGTGCTGTACTGACCGGATGGGCGCCGCCCTCGACCTCTTCTCCCCCGCGACCCGCGCGTGGTTCACGGGGGCGTTCGCCGCGCCGACGCCGGTGCAGGAGGCGGCGTGGACCGCGATCGCGCGCGGCGACCACTCCCTCGTCGTCGCCCCGACCGGCTCGGGCAAGACGCTCGCGGCGTTCCTGTGGTCGATCGACCGGCTCCACCGCGAGGACGCCGAGCCGCACGCGGAGCGCGAGCCGGGGGTGCGCGTGCTCTACGTCTCGCCGCTCAAGGCGCT
>NZ_JBHWTD010000093.1:0-16779 GCF_043427715.1 Microbacterium sp.
GGAGGCGCCCGCCGCCACCGACGCACCCGCCGGCAGCGCCGACGAGGCACCCGCAGAAGCACCCACCCGTGCCAAGTCGGCCCGTGCGACCGCCGCCGCCAAGCGCGCCGCGGCGAAGGCGGCCGCCGAGGCCGAGGCCGCAGGCTCCGAAGCATCCGCCACCGATGCGACCGAGGCGCCGGCGAACGGCGCCGCCGCAGACGCCGACACGAAGAGCACCGATGAGGCCTCTGCTGCCGACTCCGGTGAGGCATCCGCCGAGGGCGAGGCGGGCTCGACCGCCGAAGGCGAAGCAGGCTCGTCCGCCGAGGGTGAGGGCAACGGCCGCAGCCGCAGTCGTTCGCGTAGCCGCAGCCGCAACCGCAACAAGGGGGAGAACGCCCAGGGCGGAACCTCTCAGAACGGCGGCCAAAACGGCGGCGCACAGAACGCGAACGCACAGAACTCCGGCGCCCAGAACGGTGCCGACAAGCCCGAGGCGTCCGAGCGCGGCGACGACGAGCAGGGCTCCGGCCGGGGCCGTCAGCGCAACAAGCGTCGCGGCCAGAACGGCCCCATCGACGAGTTCGACACCGAGATCGGTGACGACGACGTCCTCATCCCGATCGCCGGCATCCTCGACGTGCTCGACAACTACGCGTTCGTCCGCACGACCGGCTACCTGCCCGGGCAGAGCGACGTCTACGTCTCGCTCGGCCAGGTCAAGAAGTACAACCTGCGCAAGGGCGACGCCGTCGTCGGCGCCATCAAGCAGCCCCGCGAGGGCGAGCAGTCCAGCCGTCAGAAGTACAACGCGCTGGTCAAGGTCGACGCCATCAACGGGCTGTCGGTCGAGGACGCGGCATCCCGGGTCGACTTCGGCAAGCTGACGCCGCTGTACCCGCAGGAGCGCCTGCGCCTGGAGACCGCGCCCGAGAAGCTGACGCAGCGGATCATCGACCTGGTCGCCCCCATCGGCAAGGGTCAGCGCGGCCTCATCGTCGCGCCTCCCAAGGCGGGCAAGACGATCGTGCTGCAGCAGATCGCGAACGCCATCGCGACGAACAACCCCGAGGTCCACCTCATGGTCGTCCTCGTCGACGAGCGTCCCGAAGAGGTCACCGACATGCAGCGGACGGTCAAGGGTGAGGTCATCGCCTCGACCTTCGACCGCCCCGCCGAGGACCACACGACGGTCGCTGAGCTCGCCATCGAGCGCGCAAAGCGTCTCGTGGAGCTCGGTCGCGACGTCGTCGTGCTGCTCGACTCGATCACCCGCCTCGGCCGCGCGTACAACATCTCCGCACCCACCTCGGGCCGCGTGCTCACCGGTGGCGTCGACGCCTCCGCGCTCTACCCGCCCAAGCGCTTCTTCGGCGCCGCGCGCAACATCGAGAACGGCGGATCGCTCACGATCCTCGCGACGGCTCTCGTGGAGACCGGCTCCAAGATGGACGAGGTCATCTTCGAGGAGTTCAAGGGCACCGGCAACAGCGAGCTGCGCCTGTCGCGCCAGTTGGCCGACAAGCGCATCTTCCCGGCCGTCGACGTCAACGCGTCGTCCACGCGTCGTGAGGAGATGCTGCTGTCCTCCGACGAGGTCAAGATCACCTGGAAGCTCCGTCGCGCGCTCGCGGGTCTCGACCCGCAGCAGGCCCTCGAGGTCGTGCTCGGCA
Organism: Microbacterium sp.; assembly: GCF_043427715.1. Classification (GTDB taxonomy): domain Bacteria; phylum Actinomycetota; class Actinomycetes; order Actinomycetales; family Microbacteriaceae; genus Microbacterium. The sequence goes on from NZ_JBHWTD010000093.1 coordinate 1,656, forward strand.
AGCTCAAGGAGACCGGCTCCAACGTCGAGTTCCTCGTGCAGATGCAGAAGTCCATCCCGGCTCCCGCCGCGGGCGGTCACGGCAGCGGGCACGACAACAGCATCCGCTGAGTCCGGTCTCGATGTTCGAGTCCGTCCAGACGCTCATCGACGAGCACCGCGCGGTGCAGGAGGAACTCTCCGACCCCGCGGTGCACGCCGATGCGGCGCGCGCGAAACGGGTCAACCGGCGCTACGCCGAGCTGTCCCGCATCGTCGCCGCGCACGATGCGTGGGCGGCGGCGAACGATGACCTCGACGCAGCGCGCGAGCTCGCCCGCGAGGACGAGGCCTTCGCCGACGAGCTTCCCGTGATGGAAGCTCGTGTCGCGGAGACGCAGGAGAAGCTCCGGCGCCTGCTCATCCCGCGTGACCCCGACGACGCCCGTGACGTGATCATGGAGATCAAAGCGGGGGAGGGCGGTGCCGAGTCGGCGCTGTTCGCCGCCGACCTGCTCCGCATGTACGTGCAGTACGCCGCATCGAAGGGCTGGAAGACCGAGCTCCTCGAACGCAACGAATCCGATCTCGGCGGCTACAAGGACGTTCAGATCGCGATCAAGGGCTCTTCGAGCGATCCCGCGCAGGGCGTCTGGGCGCACCTCAAGTACGAGGGCGGCGTGCACCGTGTGCAGCGGGTGCCCGCGACCGAGTCCCAGGGGCGCATCCACACCTCCACGACCGGCGTGCTCGTCTTCCCCGAGGTCGACGAGCCTGAAGAGGTCCACATCGACCCGAACGATCTGAAGATCGACGTCTTCCGCTCGTCCGGGCCCGGCGGGCAGTCGGTCAACACCACCGACTCCGCCGTGCGCATCACGCACCTGCCGACCGGCATCGTCGTGTCGATGCAGAACGAGAAGAGCCAGCTGCAGAACCGCGAGGCCGGCATGCGCGTGCTCCGTGCCCGCCTTCTCGCCAAGCAGCAGGAGGAGCTGGACGCCGCGGCATCCGATGCCCGTCGCTCACAGATCCGGGGCATGGACCGCTCCGAGCGGATCCGCACCTACAACTTCCCGGAGAACCGGATCGCGGATCACCGCACCGGATACAAGGCCTACAACCTCGATCAGGTGATGGACGGCGCGCTCGAGCCGATCATCGAGTCGGCGATCAGCGCCGATGAAGAAGCGCGGCTGGCAGCCCTCGGCTCCTGACCCCACCGCGAAAAACCACTGCGGCGCGGCGAATCATCGCAGGGCGTGTGTCTCGGCGCGCGGGTGGTTTCTCGGCGGAAGCGACCGCGCGCCGCTCGTCAGATGTGGTACTCGGGCGCTGTCAGCAGGGCCCGGGTGTCCTCGCCGGCGGTCCGGCGCCGCGCGCGAGCCGGCACGCCGACCAGCACCGAGTCGGCGGGGGCGTCCTTCGTCACCACGGCGTTCGCGCCGATGACCGACCCCGCACCGATCTCGACCGGTCCCAGGATCTTCGCGCCCGCACCGACCGCGACGCCGTCGTGGAGGGTGGGATGCCGCTTGCCCGAGTCTCGCGTGCGTCCGCCGAGGGTGACCCCGTGATAGAGCATGACGTCATCGCCGACTTCAGCGGTCTCGCCGATGACGACGCCCATCCCGTGATCGATGAAGAAGCGGCGTCCGATGACGGCACCCGGGTGGATCTCGATGCCCGTCAGCCAGCGAGCCACCTGCGACAGCGCGCGCGCGGGGAAGCGCAGCCCCCGCGTCCAGAGCGCGTGCGAGAGGCGGTGGGTCCACACGGCGTGCAGGCCCGGGTAGAGGAGCGCGACCTCGAGTCCGCTGCGCGCGGCGGGGTCGCGGAGCTTCGCGGCGGCGACGTCCTCGCGCGCCGCGCGGAGCATCTCGCCGACGCTCATGCCGTCTCCTCCTCGCGGAGGTGGGCGTACAGCGCCGTGGAGAGGTAACGCTCCCCGGCGTCGGGGATGACGACCACGATGCGCTGGCCGGCCGACTCCGGGCGACGCGCGATCTCCAGGGCGGCCCAGACGGCGGCGCCCGCCGACATGCCCGCCAGGATCCCTTCGCGGGTGGCGAGATCGCGGGCCACCGAGATGGCGTCGTCGAACTCCGCGTCGAAGATCTCATCCACGACGGAGCGATCCAGCACCTCGGGGACGAAGTTCGGGCCGATGCCCTGAATGCGGTGTCCGCCGGCGCGGCCCTCGGTGAGCACGGGGGAGTCCTTGGGCTCGACGAGGGCGACCTTGACCGCGGCATCCTTCGCTTTCAGCGCATGACCGACGCCGGTGACCGTGCCGCCGGTGCCGGAGCCCGCGACGAACCAGTCGATGCGCCCGTCGGTGTCGCGCCAGATCTCCTCGGCCGTCGTCCGGCGGTGGATCGCGGCGTTCGCCTCGTGCTCGAACTGCCGGGCGAGGATCGCTCCCGGTGTCTCGGCGACGATGCGCTTCGCGGTGTCTACGGCCTCGGTCATTCCCTTGTACGGGTCGGTGAGGACCAGCTCCGCACCGTACGCCTTCAGCAGTGTGCGCCGCTCCTTCGACATGGAGGCGGGCATCGTCAGGATGACCTTGTAGCCGCGCGCCGCACCGATCAGAGCGAGCGCGATGCCGGTGTTGCCGCTCGTGGACTCCACGATGGTGCCGCCCGGGAGGAGCTCACCGGCCTGCTCGGCGGCCTCGATGAGGGCGTAGCCGAGGCGGTCCTTCACGCTTGCGCCGGGGTTGTAGAACTCCAGCTTCGCCACCACCTCGGCGTGCAGTCCCTCCGTCAGGGCGTTGAGCCGCACGAGGGGGGTGTCGCCGAAGGCGTGGGTGATGTCGGGAAGGATGCCGGGCACGGGTGCTCTCTCGAGGATCGGGATGGCGGGTGTTCAGGGCGGCGGCGCGGGCGTCGTCGTGACTCCCGCGCCGCCACCGGAATCGTCAGTCGCGCAGGTGCTCGTAGAGCGCGGTGGAGAGGTAGCGCTCACCGAACGACGGGATGATCACGACGATGTTCTTGCCCTCGGCCTCGGGACGTGCGGCGATCTGCAGTGCCGCCCAGACCGCGGCACCGGAGGAGATGCCGACGAGGATGCCCTCCTTGGTCGCCACCTCGCGGGCGGTCGCGATCGCGTCGTCGAAGGTGACGTCCTGCACCTCGTCGATGACGCCCTGGTCGAGGATCGGGGGGATGAAGTTGGGGCCGATGCCCTGGATCTTGTGCGGACCCGGCTTGCCCTCGGTGAGCAGGGGGGAGTCCTTGGGCTCGACGGCGACGATCTTCGCCTCGGGCGCGCGCTCCTTGAGCACCTGGCCGACACCGGTGATGGTGCCGCCGGTTCCGATGCCGGCGACGAAGTAGCCGATCTCGCCGTCGGTGTCGCGGAGGATCTCCTCCGCCGTGGTCTTCTTGTGGATCTCGACGTTCGCCTGGTTCGCGAACTGCTTCGCGAGAACCGCGCCGGGCGTCTCCGCGGCGATCTTCTCCGCCTCGCCGACGGCGCCCTTCATGCCCAGGGCGGGGTCGGTGAGCACGAGCTCGGCGCCGTATGCCTTGAGCAGCATCCGGCGCTCGATCGACATCGATGACGGCATGGTCAGGATGACCTTGTAGCCGCGGGCGGCGCCGACCATCGCCAGCGCGATGCCGGTGTTGCCGCTGGTGCCCTCGACGATCGTTCCGCCGGGCTTCAGCTCGCCCGATGCCTCCGCCGCGTCGACGATCGCGATGCCGAGACGGTCTTTGACCGAGGACGCCGGGTTGTAGAACTCGAGCTTGGCGAGCACCGTTCCGGGGAGCCCTTCGGAGACCCGGTTCAGGCGGACCAGGGGGGTGTTGCCGAACGCGCTCGTGATGTCGGAGTGGATGCCGGGCATGAGGGGCCTTTCGTGCGGGAAGAGGACGGGTGCGAATGCGGGACAAGCCTACGCGCCAGAGGAAACGCGAGGCCGAGTGTGACGATTCCCGCAGCGGTATCCTGAAGGCTCCCATGACCTTTTCTCCTCCCTCCGGCGCGCCCGTCGATCAGGATCTCGGCCGCGCGGTGCGCGCCGCCGTCGTACGCCTGAGCGCTGCCGGCGTGCCGACCCCCGACGTCGACGCCGAGCTCCTCGCGGCCCATGTCCTCGGCCTCAGCCGCGGTGTACTCGCGGCTGCCATGATCCGCGGGGACGGGATGCCGGAGCCCGCGGCATCCGCGTTCGAATCCCTCATCGCGCGTCGCGCCGCCCGCGAGCCGCTGCAGCACCTGACCGGGTCGGCGCCGTTCCGCCACCTGGAGCTGCGGGTCGGCCCCGGGGTCTTCGTGCCGCGTCCCGAGACGGAGATGGTCGCCCAGCTCGCGATCGATGCCCTGCGTGCCGCCGCTGCACCCGAGCCGGTGGCCGTCGATCTCGGCACCGGCAGCGGGGCGCTGGCGCTCGCCATGGCGACCGAGGTGCCGCACGCACGCGTGCACGCGGCGGAGAACTCCGTCGACGCGTTCATCTGGGCCAAAGAGAACTTCGCCGCGCACGCTCCGCACGCGCGGCTGGCTTTCGTCGACCTCGCCGACGCCTTCCCCGAACTCGACGGCGCGGTCTCGGTGCTCGTGTCGAACCCGCCGTACGTTCCTGACGACGCGATCCCGCGCGACCCGGAGGTGCGGTTCTGGGACCCGCCCGCCGCGCTCTACGGCGGACGCGACGGCCTCGATGTCGTGCGCGTGCTCTCCCACGTCGCCCAGCGGCTCCTTCACCCCGGCGGGACCCTCGTGATCGAGCACGGCGAGTGGCAGGGTGCCCCCATTCGTGACCTCCTCACCGCGGACGGCTGGCGCGGCGCGGCGACCCACCGCGACCTCACGCTGCGCGATCGCGCGACCACCGCGATCCGCCCCTGACCGCGCTCGGCGGTTCCACCGGGTCCGCCCCGTAGAATGTTGCGGACATGTCTCCTGTGCTCGACTGCCGCGACGCCGATCAGCTGCTGCCCGCCCTCCGGCGCGCCCGCCAGGCCATCGGCCGCGGCGAGCTGATCGTGATGCCGACCGACACCGTCTACGGTGTCGCCGCCGACGCCTTCAACGCCGCCGCGGTCGCCCGACTGCTCGCGGCAAAGGGCCGTGGCCGGCAGTCGCCGCCGCCGGTGCTCGTCTCGGGGCCCACGACGATGCGCGCCCTCGTCGCCGAAGTGCCCGCGGAAGTCGACCGGCTCGTGGAGCGCTTCTGGCCCGGCGGCCTCACGATCGTCCTCCCCGCCCAGCCCTCGCTGTCCTGGGACCTGGGGGAGACCCACGGCACCGTCGCGGTGCGGATGCCGGACGACACGTTCGCCCTCGAACTCCTGGAGGAGTGCGGTCCGTTGGCGGTGTCCAGCGCGAACAAGACCCGCCTCCCGGCGGCGCTCGACATCGACTCCGCCGTGCACATGCTCGGCGACAGCGTCGCCGTGTACCTCGACGGCGGGATCGTCGAGACCGGGATCTCGTCCACGATCATCGACGCCACCGGACTCGTGGGCGATGAGCGGCGCCCCGTCGCCGTGCTCCGCGACGGCGCCGTGAGCCGCGCGGAACTCCGTGAGGTCCTCGGCGATCTGCTGGAGGCAGACCCCGCAGATCCCGACGAAGTCGACGACGAGTGAAGGACTATCTGATCGCCTTCCTCCTCACGGCGGCGATCACCTTCGCGCTGTCGTGGGTCGTCTGGAAGATCGCGATCCGCTACCGGCTCCACCCTGAGATCCGCGAGCGCGACGTCCACAAGACGCCCACGCCGCGCCTGGGCGGGATCGCGATGTTCCTGGGACTCACCGCCTTCTTCCTCATCTCGGCGTGGCTGCCTGGCTTCGCCATCGTCTGGGAGAACCCCGCCCGCATGTGGGCCCTGTTGGGGGCGGCAGCGCTCATGGTCGTCGTGGGCGTGATGGACGACCTCTGGGACCTCGACTGGATGATCAAGCTGAGCGCCCAGTTCGCCGCGGCGTGGATCGTCGTCGGGCTCGGCGGCATCCAGATCCTCTTCCTGCCGTTCGGCACGCAGGTGGTCGTCTCGAGCTGGCTCTCCGTGATCCTCTCGATCCTCGCGATCGTGATCGTCATGAACGCGGTCAACTTCATCGACGGTCTCGACGGGCTCGTTGCCGGAGTGTGCCTCATCGCGAACGCGGTCTTCTTCGCGTACTCGGCAATGCTCGTGCGCGACTTCGACAACAGCTCCGAGACCAACACGGCCGTCTTCATCACCGTCGTCCTGCTCGGCGTCTGCGCCGGCTTCCTCCCGTTCAACTGGAACCCCGCGAAGATGTTCATGGGGGATGCCGGGGCGCTCCTGCTCGGGCTGATGATGGCCGCCTCCGCGATCGTCGTCACGGGCAACCTGCCGCCGCAGCTGTTGGCCGATAACGACCTGTTCGGTCGCTCCCAGCTCGTCGGTGCGTACATCCCGGTGATCCTGCCGGTCGTGATCGTCCTGCTGCCGCTGCTCGATTTCGGCCTGGCCGTCATCCGTCGCACGGCGAAGGGCCGATCGCCCTTCTCGCCCGACCGTCAGCACATGCATCACCGCATGCTCGACATGGGCCACACCGACCGCAACGCCGTCTTCGTGTTCTACGCCTGGACCGCGATCGTCTCGCTGTCGGTGCTGCTGATGTACATCGGCACCACGTCCGGCTGGCCCGGGCTCTACTGGCCCGGTGTCGCCTTCTTCGTCCTCGGCGCGATCGCCTGCGTCCTGGTCACCCTCCCGCCCGCGCGCAGGCCGCGCGAGGCCGAACCAGCATTGGAGCACCCCTGATCATGTCGAGCACGCCCGCACCCGACCCGCAGAGCCGCCGGCGCATCTCCAGCACGCCGATCCTGAAGGCCACCTTGGTGTGGGGGATCGGTGTCGGGGTCGTCATCGCCGGCCTCGCCGCCGCGGTCGGCGCGGCGGTCTCCGGGGGCGACGGCGCGCTCAGCGGTCTGATCGGCGCGTTCGTGGGCATTGTATTCCCGGCCATGACTGCCGTCAGCATCCTGGTCGCGAACCGCTGGTACGGCCAGCCGATGTACCTGCAGTTCTTCTTCGCCGTCGTCCTGGGCAGCTGGGTCGTGAAGTTCCTCGTCGTCGTCATCGCCCTGGCGCTCCTGCGCGGTGCGCCCTGGATGGACACGGTCGTCTTCTTCTTCGCGCTCCTGGCGACCGCGATTGCATCGCTCGTGGTGGATCTGGTGGTCCTCAGCCGGATGCGGATGCCGGCCGTGTCCGATGTCACGCTCCCGGGCGATCCGCCGTCGACGCCGTGACACGACCCCGCGGGCGCGGGAGGGTCTCCGGGGCCGGACAACGACCGATCCTCTGATAACCTGAACACGGCGTTGCGCACGGTCGGCTCTCTTCAGTGCAGGACCCGCAATCCCGAATCTTTCTCGACTTTCAACGTGGCGGCATGGTGCCCTCACGAGAAGCCGGAGCCAATACGTTGACTCAAGCGAGCGTCCTTCACATGGCCGACGAAGGTGGCATCACGTTCCACCCGCCGTCCATCGACGACTTCTTCCCCGCCGCGCTGCTGTTCGAGGGGACGCCCTTCGAGATCACCCGCATCACCCTCGCGCAGTTCCTCGCGACGCTCGCGCTCGTGCTGCTGCTGGTCCTCGCGACCAAGCGGATGCGCGTCGTGCCCGGCCGGATGCAGAGCGTCATGGAGCTCGGCTTCGGATTCGTTCGCGAGCAGATCGCGTTCCAAATCCTCGGCGAGAAGGACGGCCGCCGGTTCCTGCCGCTGCTCACCACGTTCTTCTTCACGATCCTCTTCATGAACGTGACGGGCATCATCCCCGGGATCAACATCCCGGGCACGTCGGTCGCCGGCGCACCGCTTGTGTTCGCGCTCGTCGCCTACGTCGTGTTCATCTACGCGGGCATCCGCAAGCATGGGGGTCTCCGCTTCCTGAAGAACTCGCTGGTCCCCAGCGGTGTGCCCGCGTACCTCATTCCGATCATCGCGGTCGTCGAGCTCATCTCGACGTTCATCGCACGACCCGTCTCGCTGTTCCTGCGACTGCTGCTGAACGTCCTGGTCGGGCACATGATGCTCGTGCTGTTCTTCTCGGCGACCCACTTCTTCGCCCTGAACCTGAACGCCTTCACGCCGCTCGCGGCGGGCACGTTCGCACTCTCCCTCGCGTTCACGCTCTTCGAGCTGTTCGTGTACATCCTGCAGGCCTACGTCTTCACCGTCCTCACCGCGGTCTACATCCAGCTCGCGGTTGCAGAAGAGCACTGACGATCAGCTGACCGGCTGATCGCCTTACGAAAGGAAAACCCCAATGGAAGCTACGACGATTCTCGCCGCCATCGAGGGAAACATCGCCACCGTCGGCTACGGCCTCGCCGCCATCGGCCCGGCCATCGGCCTCGGCATCATGATCGGCAAGACCATCGAGGCGACCGCGCGTCAGCCTGAGCTCGCCGGTCGACTCCAGACCACGATGTTCATCGGTGTCGCGTTCATCGAGATCCTCGCGCTGATCGGCATCGCGACGCCGTTCATCTTCGGCGCGATCTGATCATCGTCGCACCTGCGACCTGGAAGGAGATGGGATGCTGAACTCCATCGCCACGCTGGCGGCTGACGAGTCCGCCAAGATTCCGCTGCTGCCCGCTGATTACGACATCATCTGGTCGGCGGTGTGCTTCGTGATCATCGCGTTCGTCGTCTGGCGCGTCGCGCTGCCGCGGATCACCAAGGTGCTCGATGCGCGCGCCGAGGCGATCGAAGGCAACATCGCGAAGGCCGACGAGGCCCAGCGCAAGGCCGAGGCGGCACTCGAGGAGTACACCGCTCAGCTCGCCGCTGCCCGCAAGGAGGCCGGAGAGATCCGCGACGCCGCCCGCGAGGACGGCAAGAAGATCGTCGCCGAGGCCAAGGACACCGCGTCCGCTGAGGCGTCGCGTCTGACCGCAGCGGCTCACTCGCAGATCGAGGCCGAGCGTCAGACCGCTCTCGTGTCGCTGCGCAGCGAGGTGGGCACGCTCGCCCTCGACCTCGCCGGCGGCGTCATCGGGGAGACCCTGTCGGACGACGCCAAGGCCCAGGCCGTGGTCGACCGCTTCCTCGCCGACCTCGAGGCATCCGAGAAGGCGGCCAAGTAATGGGCAGCGCGACCACTCAGGCCCTCGCGGCGACGACGTCGGCTCTGCAGGCCGCGCCGGGCGTCGACCTCGACGTCGCCCGCGAGCTCTTCGCCGCGGCGCGCGTCCTGGCCGGCTCGTCGCAGCTGAGCGGCGCGCTGTCTGACGCCTCCGCCTCGGCGCAGGCGCGGCAGCAGGTCGTCACGAGCGTCTTCGGCGGCTTCTCGGCCGCCTCGGTCGCTGTGCTGAAGGCCGCTGTCGCCGAGCGCTGGTCGTCCACGGAAGACCTGCTGGCGGGCATCGAGGAGGCCGGCGTCCGCGCCGCCGCCCTCGCGCAGCCGGAGGTCGACGTGGAGGCTGAGCTCTTCGAGGTGGGACGCACGATCGCGGCCAATCCCGAGCTGGAGCTCGCGCTCGGAAGCCGTCTCGGAGACGCATCCGCGAAGGGTGCGCTCATCGAGAAGCTCCTCACCGGCCGCGCCGGCGACGCCACGGTCCTGATCGTGTCCTCGCTCGCTCAGCTGCCGCGTGAACGTCGTGTGCGTTCCATGCTCTCGCGCGCGCTTCGCGTCGTCGCCGATCAGCGCGGCCGCACGGTCGCGACGATCTTCGCGGCATCCGCCCTCACCGACGCGCAGGTATCCCGCCTGCAGCGCACCCTTGCGGCGCGCTACGGCACCGAGGTCTCGCTGAACGTCGTCCTCGACCCCTCGGTCGTCGGCGGCGTGCGCATCGAGATCGGTGACGACGTCATCGACGCCACCGTGTCGTCCCGCCTGGGCGACCTCCGCCACCGCCTGGCGGGCTGACACTTCCCGCTCCACCGGGAGCGGACCCGGCGGGCTTCGATCCCGCCACAAGACCTCACAAGAAGGAAGACCATGGCAGAACTGTCCATCAGCCCCGATGTCATCCGGGACGCGCTGAAAGACTTCGTCGCCGCCTACGAGCCCACCGGGGCCGCGGCGACCGAGGTCGGCACGGTCGTCGACGCGGCAGACGGTATCGCTCACGTCGAGGGACTCCCCGGCGTCATGGCGAACGAGCTCGTCCGCTTCGAGAACGGCGTCGAGGGCCTCGCGCAGAACCTCGACGAGCACGAGATCGGTGTCGTCGTCCTCGGTGACTTCGCCGGCATCGAAGCCGGTCAGAAGGTCACCCGCACCGGTGAGGTCCTCTCGGTGGGTGTCGGCGAGGGCTACCTCGGCCGCGTCGTCGACCCGCTCGGCAACCCGATCGACGGTCTCGGCGAGATCGCGACCACCGGCCGCCGCGCGCTCGAGCTCCAGGCTCCCGGCGTGATGCAGCGCAAGTCGGTCCACGAGCCGATGCAGACCGGCATCAAGGCCATCGACGCCATGATCCCCGTCGGCCGCGGCCAGCGTCAGCTGATCATCGGTGACCGCCAGACCGGCAAGACGGCGATCGCGATCGACACGATCATCAACCAGAAGGCCAACTGGGAGTCGGGCGACGTCACCAAGCAGGTCCGCTGCATCTACGTCGCCATCGGCCAGAAGGGCTCGACCATCGCTTCGGTGAAGGGCGCGCTCGAGGATGCCGGTGCCATGGAGTACACGACGATCGTCGCCGCTCCCGCGTCTGACCCCGCCGGCTTCAAGTACCTCGCCCCCTACACCGGCTCGGCCATCGGCCAGCAGTGGATGTACGAGGGCAAGCACGTCCTGATCATCTTCGATGACCTGTCGAAGCAGGCCGAGGCCTACCGCGCCGTGTCGCTGCTCCTCCGCCGTCCGCCGGGCCGCGAGGCGTACCCCGGTGACGTCTTCTACCTGCACTCGCGTCTGCTCGAGCGCTGCGCGAAGCTGTCCGACGAGCTCGGCGCCGGTTCGATGACGGGTCTGCCCATCATCGAGACGAAGGCCAACGACGTCTCGGCGTACATCCCGACCAACGTGATCTCGATCACCGACGGCCAAATCTTCCTGCAGTCCGACCTGTTCAACGCCAACCAGCGCCCCGCGGTCGACGTGGGTATCTCGGTCTCGCGTGTCGGTGGTGACGCTCAGGTCAAGTCGATCAAGAAGGTGTCCGGCACGCTCAAGCTCGAGCTCGCCCAGTACCGCTCGCTCGAGGCGTTCGCCATGTTCGCCTCCGACCTGGATGCCGCCTCGCGTCGCCAGCTGGAGCGCGGTGCCCGCCTGACCGAGCTGCTGAAGCAGCCGCAGTACTCGCCGTACCCGGTGGAGGAGCAGGTCGTTTCGATCTGGGCCGGCACCAACGGCAAGCTCGACACCATCGAGGTCGAGGATGTGCTGCGGTTCGAGCGCGAGCTGCTCGACCACCTCAAGCGCAACACGTCGATCCTCGACACGCTCGGTGAGGCGAACGTCCTCGACGACAGCACCCTCGCCGAGCTCGAGAAGGCGACCGACGCGTTCGTCCTCGAGTTCCAGGGCGGCAAGGGCCAGGCCATCAACAAGCCCGGTCACGAAGAGGTCCACGCTGCGGACGCCGACGACGTGCACCAGGAGAAGATCGTCAAGGGCCGCCGCGGCTGACGCCGACGGGAGACTCGAAAACCTATGGGCGCACAACTCAGGGTCTACAAGCAGAAGATCTCTTCTGCTCAGACGACCAAGAAGATCACGAAGGCGATGGAACTCATCGCGGCTTCGCGCATCCAGAAGGCGATGGGCCGCGTCCGCGCGTCCAACCCCTTCGCGCGCGCCGTGACGCGGGCCGTCTCCGCCGTGGCGACGCACTCGAACGTCCAGCACCCGCTGACGACCGAGCGCGAGGACATCCGTCGATCCGCCGTCGTTGTCTTCGGTTCCGACCGGGGCCTCGCGGGCGCGTTCAACTCGCAGGTCATCCGCGAGGCGCTGCAGCTCGGCGAGCTGTTGCGCTCGGAGGGTCGCGAGCCGGTCTACTACCTCGTCGGCCGCAAGCCGGTCGGGTTCTTCCAGTTCCGTCGCATCGCGACGGCGGGAGAGTGGATCGGGGACACCGACACGCCGCAGTTCGCGACGGCGGAGGAGATCTCCACCGCTCTGCTGGAGGCGTACGAGCTGGGCGGACAGGACGGTGGCGTCGATGAGATCCATCTCGTGTACAACCGCTTCGTCAGCATGATGACGCAGACGCCGGAAACGCTCCGTCTGCTGCCGCTCGAGGTCGTCGAGGCGGAGGACGAGGCGTCGAGCCAGATCTATCCGCTCTACGAGTTCGAGCCCGGCCCGGAGACCGTCCTCGACGCGCTCCTGCCGGTCTACGTGCAGAGCCGGGTCTTCAATGCCCTCCTGCAGTCCTCGGCTGCGAAGCAGGCCGCGACGCAGAAGGCGATGAAGTCCGCGAGCGACAACGCCGACAAGCTCATCACCGACTACACCCGTCTGCGCAACAACGCGCGTCAGGCGGAGATCACTCAGCAGATCGCCGAGATCGTCGGCGGCGCCGATGCTCTGTCATCCGGCAAGTAACCCATCTGCCTCCGACCACACGAAAGAAGAGAAGCCATGAGCCTCACCGCTGAGAAGACGGAAGCTCCCGTCGTCGGCCGCGTCGCGCGCGTCACGGGCCCGGTCGTCGACATCGAGTTCCCGCACGACTCGATCCCCGAGATCTACAACGCCCTCAAGACCACCATCACGATCGGTGACACCTCCAGCGAGATCACCCTCGAGGTCGCCCAGCACCTCGGCGACGACCTCGTCCGTGCGATCTCGCTGAAGCCGACCGACGGCATGGTCCGCGGCCAGGAAGTCCGCGACACCGGTGGCCCCATCACGGTTCCCGTCGGCGACGTCACCAAGGGCAAGGTCTTCGACGTGACCGGCGATGTCCTCAACGCCGCCGAGGGCGAGACCATCGAGGTCACCGAGCGATGGGGTATCCACCGCGCCGCCCCGAGCTTCGACCAGCTCGAGTCCAAGACCGAGATGTTCGAGACCGGCATCAAGTCGATCGACCTCCTCACCCCGTACGTCCAGGGTGGAAAGATCGGCCTCTTCGGTGGTGCCGGCGTCGGCAAGACCGTCCTCATCCAGGAGATGATCCAGCGCGTCGCGCAGGACCACGGTGGTGTGTCGGTGTTCGCCGGTGTCGGTGAGCGCACCCGTGAGGGCAACGACCTCATCGGTGAGATGGAAGAGGCGGGCGTCTTCGACAAGACAGCCCTCGTCTTCGGCCAGATGGACGAGCCGCCGGGGACGCGTCTGCGCGTCGCCCTGTCGGCCCTGACGATGGCGGAGTACTTCCGCGACGTGCAGAAGCAGGACGTCCTCCTGTTCATCGACAACATCTTCCGCTTCACGCAGGCCGGTTCCGAGGTCTCCACGCTGCTGGGCCGCATGCCCTCGGCCGTGGGTTACCAGCCGAACCTGGCCGACGAGATGGGTGTCCTCCAGGAGCGCATCACCTCGACGCGCGGTCACTCGATCACCTCGCTGCAGGCGATCTACGTCCCCGCCGACGACTACACCGACCCGGCGCCGGCGACCACGTTCGCCCACCTCGACGCCACCACCGAGCTCTCGCGTGAGATCGCGTCGAAGGGTCTGTACCCCGCCATCGACCCGCTCACCTCGACGAGCCGGATCCTCGACCCCCGCTACATCGGTGAGGACCACTACCGTGTGGCCACCGCCGTGAAGCAGATCCTTCAGAAGAACAAGGAACTGCAGGAGATCATCGCGATCCTCGGTGTCGACGAGCTCTCCGAAGAGGACAAGATCGTCGTGTCGCGTGCACGCCGCATCCAGCAGTTCCTCTCGCAGAACACCTACATGGCGAAGAAGTTCACCGGTGTCGAGGGCTCCACGGTCCCGATCAAGGAGACCATCGAGTCGTTCGACGCGATCGTCAAGGGTGACTTCGACCACGTGGCCGAGCAGGCCTTCTTCAACGTCGGTGGCATTTCCGACGTCGAGGAGAAGTGGGCGCAGATTCAGAAGGAGAACAGCTGACATGGCGCTGACCGTCACCCTCGTCTCCGCTGAGGCGGAGGTCTGGCACGGCGAGGCGAGCCTCGTCGTGGCCAAGACGGTCGAGGGCGAGATCGGTTTCATGACCGGTCACGAGCCCGTCCTGGCGATCCTCGCCGAAGGACAGGTCCGCATCACGCAGACCGACGGCTCGAAGATCATCGCCACGGCCCAGGACGGCTTCCTCTCGATGGAGAACGACGAGCTCACCATCGTGGCCGGAAACGCTGCCCTGCAGTCCTGATCACCTCTCCGCGAAGCGCCGTCCGGTTTTCCGGGCGGCGCTTCGCCGTTGTCCGCCGAATCCCGTTGGAGACCTGCCGTGCTGATCCTGCTGCCCCCGTCGGAGACGAAGCGCCCCGGTGGTGACGGTGCGCCCTGGTCCGCCGCTGCGGGTGCGTTCGGGGTCCTCGCCCCGGTGCGAGACCAGGTCGTGGACGCGCTCGTCGCGCTCAGCGCGGATGAGGAGCTCGCCGCGCGCGTCCTCAAGCTCTCGCCGCGTCAGCGGGGCGACATCGCCGCGAACGCGGCGCTGCGCACCGCCGCCACGATGCCCGCTGCCGACCGCTACACCGGCGTCCTCTACGACGCTCTCGCCGCCGACACCCTCGGGGAGCGCGAACGTGCGTGGCTGGGCTCGCACGTAGGTATCCACTCCGCACCATTCGGTCCGGTCGGCGCGCTGGAGACGATCCCCGCCTATCGACTGGCCGCGGGCACGTCGCTGCCCGGGATCGCTTCGCTTCGCCGAATGTGGGCGGATGCCGTGACCGCCGCGCTTGCGGCATCGGAGGCATCGCTGATCCTCGATCTTCGATCCGAGGCGTACGTCGCCCTCGGCCCGGTGCCTGCGAGCATCCCGCACGCCTATGTCCGGGTGGTCACGGAGGGCGAAGACGGCACGGCCCGAGCCCTCAACCACTTCAACAAGCACGCCAAGGGTGCGCTGGTCCGCCGGCTCGCGGAGACGGGGCCGGCGATCGGGTCGCTGGATGAGCTCCTCGCCTGGGCGGACGCACACGGAGTCATCCTCCGAGAGACCGGACCCGGGACCCTCGAACTCGTGGTGTGAGCGAGAGACGCGACACGGAGACGTAAGACGAAGAGGGGGTCGGGGG
>NZ_JBHWTD010000094.1:0-11031 GCF_043427715.1 Microbacterium sp.
CTGTGGCGCGGATGCGCTTGATCGCGGTGTCCTCGTCGACCACGGCCTTGCCGTCGAGGTGGCCGCAGCGCTTCGGGTTGACCTGGTCCTCAATGTGCGTTCCCGCAAGACCGGCGTCCTCGAGCTCCTGGATCGTCCGCGCGACGTTCATCGGCTCGCCGAAGCCGGTGTCGGCGTCGACGATCGCGGGGAGGTCGGTCATGCGGGCGATCTGCTTCGCCCGCCCGGCGACCTCGGTGAGCGTGGTGAGGCCGATGTCGGGCAGGCCGAGGTCGGCCGACAGGACGGCGCCGGAGATGTAGACGCCCTCGAAGCCCTTCCGCTCGATGAGCCGGGCGCTCAGCGGGTTGAACGCGCCGGGGAACCGGAGCAGCTCGCCCGAGGCGAGCCGCTCCCGGAACAGCCGCCGCTTCTCCGCGGCGGGCGTCGTGGCGTACAGCATCAGAACAGGCCCTTCGGGGCGGGTGCGCCC
This sequence comes from Microbacterium sp., assembly GCF_043427715.1. GTDB lineage: Bacteria > Actinomycetota > Actinomycetes > Actinomycetales > Microbacteriaceae > Microbacterium. The sequence goes on from NZ_JBHWTD010000094.1 coordinate 473, forward strand.
TCAAGAACGCCCGCCTTGGCAACGATGTCCAGCTCGCGCACCTCATCGGCGGTGAGCTCGGGGAGGCGCTGGACGAGGTCGAGGAAGCGCTCGATCTCGGCGGCCTCGAGCACCGGCTCGGCAAGGAGACGGAACTTCCGGATGTAGTCGGCCCGGGCGAAGGGACGCGCGCCGAGCGGGTGGGCGTCGGCGACGGCGATCTCGTCGACGACGGTCGTGCCGTCAGTCAGTGTGATCTCGACGCGGCCGCCGAAGGCCTTCTCGTCGGGGTCCTCGGAGTGGTAGCGGCGGGTCCACTCAGCGTCCTCGGCCGTCGTGACCTTGCGCCACAGCTCGACCGTGTCGGGGCGACCGGCACGCTCGGGCGTGTAGGAGTCGACGTGGTGCCAGCCGCCGTCCTGCAGCGCGACCGCGAAGATGTACGGGATCGAGTGGTCAAGCGTCTCGCGGGATGCCGTGGGGTCGTACTTCTGCGGGTCGCCGGCACCCGAGCCGATCACGTAGTGCGTGTGGTGGCTCGTGTGCAGCACGATCGACGCGACGTTCTTCGGGTCGCGGAGCTCGGGGCGCTCGGTGCCGAGCTTGCGGGCGAGGTCGATCCACGCCTGCGCCTGGTACTCGGCAGAGTGCTCCTTCGTGTACGAGTCGAGGATCGCGCGCTTGGGCTCACCGGCGGCGGGCAGCGGCACCTCGTAGGACGCGGCCTTGCCGTCGAGCATCCAGGCGATCACGCCGTCTTCGCCTTCGTAGATGGGGCTCGGCGAGGTCTGGCCGCGCATGGCGCGGTCGACGGCTTCGACGGCCATCTTCCCGGCGAAGGCGGGGGCGTGCGCCTTCCACGTCGAGATCTCGCCCTTGCGCGACTGGCGGGTGGCGGTCGTGGTGTGCAGGCCCTGGCCGACGGCCTGGTAGATCGTGTCGACGTCGAGGCCGAGCAGGGTGCCGATGCCGGCCGCCGCGGACGGGCCGATGTGGGCGACGTGGTCGATCTTGTGCTTGTGCAGGCAGATCGCGCGGACGAGGTCCATCTGGATCTCGTAGCCCGTCGCGATGCCGCGAACGAGCGCCGCACCGTCGGCGCCGACGTGCTGGGCGACGGCGAGGATCGGCGGGATGTTGTCGCCGGGGTGCGAGTACTCGGCGGCGAGGAAGGTGTCGTGGTAGTCGAGCTCGCGGACGGCGACGCCGTTGGCCCACGCCGCCCACTCCGGGCTCGTGCGGACGTCGTTGGCCGCGCCGAACAGGGTCGCGCCGGCGCCGCCGGTCGAGACGGGGTGCGACAGCGCCTGCGCGCGCGCCGAGCAGATCGGCCCGCGGGTGAGCGAGGCGGCGGCGACCGACGCGTTGTCGATGATGCGGTTGATGATCATGTCGACGACGTCGGCCTCGACGCCGACGGGGTCGGCGGCGACCTGCGCGATCTTGTAGGCGAGCTGCTCCTCGCGGGGCAGGGGCTCTTCGCTGCGGTAGACGCGCACGTGGTGCAGGACGGTCATGAGGGGGCCTCCAGAGAGTCGAGGATCGAGGTCAGGGCGTTGTGCAGGTGAACGTGGGTGGCGTGCGCCGCGAGATCAGCGTCGCCGGCCGCGATCGCCGAGGCGATGAGTCGGTGTTCGGCGACGGATGCCGTGAGGCGTCGGGGCTTGTCCCGGGCGAGGCGCCGCACGCGCACGAGGTGGGTGCGGATCATGCGCAGGGACGAGGCGAGGTACTCGTTGGCGACGGCCTCGTCGAGCGCGGCGTCGAACCGCGCGATGAGGGCGTAGTAGTCGTCGGCGTGGCCGGTCGGCTCGGCGGCGGCGAACTCGGCTGCGAGCGCGGCGAAGACCGCCCGCTCGGGCCGGCCTGCGGCCAGACGCGCCGCGGTCTCCTCGAGCGCGCGGCGAACGGCGAAGAGGGCGCGGATGTCGTCGGCGTCGACGTCGGCGACGACCGTGACGCGCGGGGAGGCCTGCTCGACGAGGCCGTCGGCGGCGAGGCGGCTGAGCGCTTCGCGAAGCGGCGTGCGGCTCACCCCGAGGCGCGTGGCCTGCTCGACCTCGGCGAGCACGGCACCGGGTGCGAGGTCACCGGACTGGATCTCCTCGAGGAGGGTGCGATAGGCGCGATCACTGGCGCGCATGGCTTCCTCCTTCGGCGAGTCCGTGACGTCAGTGTATACACAAAGGCCGATCCACCGCATCGCCGCCGACATTTTTCCCGCGGAGCGTATACATCCAGCGACTTCCGCGAGGTGCTCGACCCCGAACCCGGCCCTCAGGAGGTGCCCGTCCGCATGCTGCTCTCCCCGATCCACAACCACGACCTGTGGACGCGTCGGGAAGGTGCTGCTGCAGCCCTGAGGCCGGGCACGGCCCGCTCCCTGGACGCGGGTAGCGTGGACGGGTGAGTGATTTGTCCCGTTATGTCGTGGCCACCGATGGCGCCTGCAAGGGCAACCCCGGGCCGACCGGCTGGGCGTGGGTCGGCGAGGACGGCCATTGGGCCGCCGGCTCGCTGCCCGAGGGCACGAACAACATCGGCGAACTCCTCGGCCTCCTCCACGCGATCGAGGACCACGCCGACGTCGCCCAGCTCATCGTGCAGGCGGACTCGAAGTACGCCATCGACACGTACGAGAAGTGGATGGACGGGCACCGTCGACGCGGCTGGAAGACCTCGACCGGCGCGCCGACGAAGAACGTCGACATCCTCGAGCAGCTCATCGTCGCCCGCGACGCCCGCGCGGCCGCCGGGCTGCCGCCTGTGGTCCTCGAGCACGTCCGCGGCCACCGGGGCCATGTGCTCAACGAGTGGGCCGACGAGCGAGCGGTCCGCGCCTCGGAGCACGCCGCGCAGGGCAAGACCAGTGCGTGGTCGTCGCTCGGCGGCCTGCACCCGCAGCTCGACGTCAGCGCCGCACCCTCGAAGAAACGCTGATTACCCGCCCATCTCGCCCTCGAACAGGCCGATCTGGTTGCCGTCCGGATCGAGGATGACGGCCCACCAGCTGGTCTCCGAGATGTTGCCCTTCGGGATCAGCACCGACGCACCGCGCGCCTCCGCTTTCGCGATGGTCTCGTCGATCGAGTCGACTTCGATGACCGACCGCGGCTGGGTGAAGCCCTCCTCCCGGCCGGTGAGCGCTCCTCCACCGGCTCCGTTCGGGTTCTGCCACATCGGATAGCCCTCGTAGCCGGGCATCTCGGCGATCTTCCACCCGAACAGGTCGGAGTAGAACTCGGTTGCCTTCGCGATGTCGCTCACCGGGATCTCGGTGTGGGTGATGTCTCCGTGTGCCATCGTGGCCCCTTTCCTCGTCGCCAGTGTCGACCTGGGCGGACGAGGTCGCAAGAGGGTCAGTGCGCCGCCGCGAGCAGTTCCTCGAGCCGGTCGAACGCGGGCCGCTGCCCGGCGACCACGAGATCGCGCGCTCGCGCCAGCGGCATCCACTCGGCCCGATCGACCTCGGGGAACGACGCTGTCCTCCCCGATCGGGGCGGCCACTCCATCTCGAACTCTCCGAAGGTGAACTCGGATGCCGTGAACCCGTCGCCGTCGGCGACGAAGACGGTCACGCGCTTGCCCGATCCGTAGGCGAACGTGCCGAGCTCGGCGTAGTCGACGTCGGGGGCGTCGACGCCGAGCTCCTCGCGGAACTCGCGCCGCGCGGCATCCAGTGCCTGCTCGCCCTCCCCGTACTCGCCCTTCGGGATCGACCAGGCGCCCGTTTCCTTCTTGACCCAGTACGGTCCGCCCATGTGGACGACGAACGCCGACACCCCGCCCTTCCCGTCAAGACGGTAGAGCAGGATGCCGGCGCTGGTCGCAGCCATGGCGGTTCTCAGATGAGGCGGGCCTTCGGCGACACCGAGTAGGTCTCCTCGGGGTCGGTGACGGCCACCGGGGCGAGAGCCTCGTTGATCGCGGTGTACGTCGACTCGTCGAGCTCGATGCCGGACGCCTTGACGGTGTCCTCGAGCTGCTCGGGGCGCGATGCGCCGACGAGGGCCGCGGCGATGTTCGGGTTGTGGAGCACCCACGCGAGTGCGAGCTGCGGCATCGTGACGCCGACCTCCTCCGCGATCGGCTTCAGCTTCCGCACGGCGGAGAGCACGTCGTCGTTCATGAAGCGGGAGATCATCTGCGACCCGCCCTTCTCGTCCGTGGCCCGGGAGCCTTCCGGCAGCGGCTGGCCGGGCACGTACTTGCCGGTGAGCACGCCCTGCGCCAGCGGCGACCAGACGATCTGCGAGATGCCGAGCTCCTCAGAGGTCGGCACGATCTTGCCCTCGATGACCCGCCACAGGGCGGAGTACTGCGGCTGGTTCGAGACGAGCTGGAAGCCGAGCTCCTTCGACAGCGCGTGACCCGCGCGCAGCTGCTCGGCAGTCCACTCGCTGACGCCGATGTACAGCGCCTTGCCCTGTCGGACGACGTCGGCGAACGCCTGCATCGTCTCCTCGAGCGGGGTCTCGTAGTCGTAGCGGTGCGCCTGGAACAGGTCGACGTAGTCCATGCCGAGGCGCTTCAGCGAGCCGTTGATGCCTTCGAAGATGTGCTTGCGGGAGAGTCCGTGGTCGTTCGGACCCTTGGGCCCGATGGGCCAGTAGACCTTCGTGAAGACCTCGAGCGACTCGCGACGCTGGCCCTTCAGCGCCTCGCCGAGGACGACCTCGGCGGCGGTGTTGGCGTAGGTGTCGGCCGTGTCGAAGGAGGTGATGCCCAGATCGAGCGCTTTGTGGACGGTGGCGATCGCGGCGTCGTTCTCCACCTGCGATGCGTGCGTCAGCCAGTTGCCGTACGTGAGCTCGGAGACCTTCAAGCCGCTGTTGCCGAGGAAGCGATAGTTGACCATCCATCCAGGCTAATCCCGCCCGGCGCACCCTCGGCGTCCCGCAGGAGGGCCGCTCCTCCTCCACCCCCGAACGTGAGCATCGTCACGGGCGCGAAACACGCGCTGTCCTAAAGTGGCGACCAGCCGTTTCCGGATCAAGGAGGACTGGATGAGTACAGACACGTCGGAAAAGCCCCGCTGGAAGGTCATCGGCCCCGGCCTGGTCGTGGCCGCGACGGGTGTCGGATCGGCCGACATGGTCGCCACCCTCGTCGCCGGATCGAACTACGGCTACATGCTGCTGTGGGCGGTCGTCCTCGGCGTGATCCTCAAGATCGTCCTGGTGGAGGGCGCGGGCCGTTACACCGTGGCCACCGGCAAGACGATCTTCCAGGGGTGGCGCTCCCTCGGCCGCTGGCCGATCTTCTACTTCGCGCCGTACATCGTCATCTGGGGCTTCGTCTACGGCGCCTCGGCCATGAGTTCGACGGCGCTGCCGATCGCCGCGCTCTTCCCCGAGGGCTCGTTCGGCGGGCAGGTGTGGCTCTGGGCGGTCGTGACCGGTCTCGCCGGCTTCGCCCTGGTGTGGTTCTCGAAGTACCAGGTGTTCGAGAAGATCACCGCCGTCCTCGTCGGCCTGATGTTCGTCACGATCGTGATCCTCGCCGTCGTCGCAGCGCCGAACTTCCTTGACACGATCCGTGGCCTGGTGCCGCTCATCCCCGAGGGCGGGATCTTCACGACCCTGGCCCTGGCGGGCGGCGTCGGCGGCACGATCACGCTCGCGGCCTACGGCTACTGGCTCCGCGAGAAGGGGTGGGCGGCACCCCGGTTCCTCAAGGTGATGCGGATCGACAACACGATGGCCTACGTCGTCACCGGCATCTTCGTCATCGCCATGCTGATCGTCGGCGCCGAGGTCGTGCGCGCCGCCGGCGTCGCGCTCTCGTCGGGCGACCAGGGGCTGCTCGAACTCGATGTCGTGCTGCGCGAGCGCTACGGCGACTTCATCGGCGTGTGGTTCCTGATCGGCTTCTGGGCCGCCGGGTTCTCATCGGTGCTCGGCGTCTGGAACGGCGTCTCGCTCATGTTCGCCGACTTCATGGGCAACGTCACCGGCAAGGGATCGGACCACCCCGACGCGCAGGCGGGCGGCAAGTGGTTCAAGGTCTACCTGCTGTGGCTGACCTTCCCGCCGATGCTGCTGCTGCTGCTCGACCAGCCGATCTTCCTCGTGCTGCTCTACGGCTTCCTCGGCGCGCTGTTCATGCCGTTCCTCGCGCTCACGCTGTTGCCGATCCTCAACACCGATCGGGTACCGCGGGAGTTCCGCAACAAGTGGTACTCCAACACCGCGCTCGGCATCACCGCGCTGCTGTTCGTCGTGCTCGGCGTCTATCAGGCCTACACCGCGATCGCAAAGGCCCTCGGGCTCGGCTGACAGCTGAGGGATGCCACGCGGCATCCCTCAGCATCACGAAGAGGATCAGGCGGATGCCGCGGCGGCCGCCTGGTCCTCTTCTGTTGCCACCAGCTGACCGCAGGCACCGTCGATCTCCTTGCCGCGGGTGTCGCGGAGGGTCGTCGGGATGCCGGCCTGGTTGAGGCGGCGGACGAACTCGTTCTGCACGTCGGCGTCGGACGAGGTCCAGATGGAGCCGGGCGTCGGGTTCAGCGGGATCGGGTTGACGTGCACCCAGCCGCGACCGCGCTCGTTGAGCTTCGTCGCCAGCAGGTCGGCACGCCACGCGTGATCGTTCATGTCTTTTATGAGGGCGTACTCGATCGAGACGCGGCGACCGGTCTTCTCGAAGTACTCGCGCGCGGCATCGAGGGCCTCGTCGACCTTCCAGCGGGAGTTCACCGGGATGAGCTCGTCGCGCAGCGTGTCGTCGGGCGCGTGCAGCGAGAGGGCGAAGGTCACCGGGATGTCTTCGTTGCTGAGCTTGCGGATCGCGGGCACCAGGCCGACGGTCGAGACGGTGATGCCGCGGGCGCTCATCCCGAGGCCGTGCCTCTTGTCGACCATGGTGCGGACGGCCTGCATGACGCGGGCATAGTTGGCCAGCGGCTCCCCCATGCCCATGAAGACGATGTTGGTGACGCGCTCGTCCTTGTGACCGACCCTGCGGGGGTCGCCGAGGCCGCCGTCGGCGATGAGCCGGTTCGCGCGGACCACCTGGTCGACGATCTCAGCCGCCGACATGTTGCGGGTGAGGCCGGCCTGACCGGTGGCGCAGAACGGGCAGTTCATGCCGCATCCGGCCTGGCTCGACACGCACAGCGTGATGCGGCCGGTGTAGCGCATGAGCACCGACTCGACGAGGGCGCCGTCGTGCAGCTTCCAGAGGAACTTGATGGTGTCGCCGCCGTCGGTCTCGAGCCGGCGCACCTCGGTCATGAGGTTCGGCAGGAGGCCCTCGACGAGCTCCTCGCGCCCCGCCGCCGGAAGATCGGTCATCTCGGCGGCATCCGAGGTGTAGTGCTGGAAGTAGTGCTTCTCCAGCTGCGCGGCGCGGAAGGCAGGCATGCCGAGCTCGGTGAGCTTCTCGCGGCGCTGCTCGTGCGAGAGGTCGGCGAGGTGCACCGGGGGCTTGCCGCGCTTCGGGCTCGCGAACTGCAGGAGGGGACGACCCTCGGCATCCTTCTGCTGAGTCCAGCCCTCGGTCGCAGGCTTCACCTGCCGGGGCTTCGTCGTGCGCACGGCGGACATGCCCTCAGGGCGCGCGGAGGGGAACTCAGTCATGTTGTCAAGGGTAGAGGAGCAGGCTGGGCGACGGCCGGGCGCGCCGATACCGTGGCACCGTGAGCGACATCGAGATCCGACCCATCACCCTCGCCGACGCCGGCGAGGTGCTGACCCTTCAGCGTGCCGCCTTCGTGCAAGAGGCGCAGATCTACGGCAGCACCGACATGCCCCCGCTCACCCAGACCCTCGAAGAGCTCGAGGCCGAGCTGGTCGAGAACCTGGGCCGCGTCGCCGTCGACGGCCACCGCATCGTCGGGGCCCTGCGCGCCCGCCTCGACGGGGATCTCCTGCTCATCGGGCGGATCGCGATCGCCCCCGATCAGCAGGGCCGCGGCATCGGCTCACAGCTGCTGGCCGCCGCCGAGCAGGCCGGGAAGGATGCCGGGGCCCGCGAGGCCGAGCTCTTCACCGGATCCCTGAGCGAGGCCAACCTCCGCCTCTACGAGCGCGAGGGCTACACCGAGTCCGAGCGGATCCCGCAGGACGGCGGCACCGAGCAGGTCTTCCTCCGCAAGCCACTCGCCTGACCCGCCCCCGCCGAGGCCGCCCCTCGATGTCTCGCGGGCAGGAACGGGGGCCCGGCGGCATCCGGGAGAATGGAACCATGACCCGCATCGCCTTCCTGGACGTCGACGGCACGATTCTGGAGCACGGGGATGCGATCGCCCCCTCGACGGTGACCGCGATCCGCACCGCGCGGGCCAACGGGCACCTCGTCTATCTCTGCACGGGACGGGCTGCCGGCGACATCCACCCGAAGGTGCGCGAGATCGGCTTCGACGGCGCGATCACCAACGGCGGCGCCTTCGCGACGCGCGGCGACGAAGTGCTGTTCGCCGAGCCGATGCCGCGCGAGGACACCGACCGACTGATCTCCTACTTCGACACGGAGGACATCGACTACTTCCTCCAGACCAACGACGCCGTGTACGCGAGCCCGGGCGTCGGGACGATGGTCGACGAGTTCTTCGCCCGCCGCCGCGCCCGCATGGAAGAGGACGCGCGACGCCTCGGCACGCCGATGCCCGACGTCGCCTCGCTCATCTCCTACCGCCCGATGGTCGAGGTCGACCTCGACCAGGTCGCGAAGACCACCTTCATCAGCAAGCGCTCCGACAGTGTCGATCGCGCACAGGTCGATCTGGGCGAACGCTTCCACGTGATCCCCGGCAGCATCCCCCTTCCGGGCGGCTCGAACGGCGAGATCGGACTGCGCGGCACGAACAAGGGCTCGGCGATCGTCCGCGTGCTGGAGATCCTCGGACGGGATGCCGCCGACGCGATCGGCATCGGCGACAGCTGGAACGACGCCGAGATGTTCGACGTCGTCGGCACGGCAATCGCCATGGGCAACGCCGACCCGGCTCTGAAGGAGCGCGCCGGCAACGTCACGACCGATGTTCTCGACGACGGCGTCTGGAACGCCTTCGTCTCGCTCGGTCTCGTCTGACACGAGCGGATGCCGCGGCGCGGCATCCGCTCAGTGGATGGGGAGCAGCAGGTAGAGCGCGCCGACGATCGTCAAGATGATGACGAGTCGGTCGAACAGCCGCTGCGGGATGCGGGATGCGATCGCGCGTCCGCCGAACGCCCCGACGATGACGAACGGCACGAGGATCGCGTCGATGAGGAGGCCCGTCGGGGTGATGAGCCCGAGGCTGATCGAGAACGGCACCTTGGCGATGTTGATGATCGCGAAGAACCAGGCCGCGGTGCCGAGGAACGCCTTCACCTCGAAGCGCGAGGCGAGGAAATACATCGACATCACCGGTCCCGCGGCGTTGGCGACCATCGTGGTGAACCCGCCGAGGGTGCCGTAGGTCACGGCGGCGACGCGTCCGCTCGGGACGGCATCCGGACGTGCGCGTCGACGCCAGAGCGTCACCGCCACGACGGCGAGCAGGATCACGCCGATGACGCGGCGCACCCCGTCGTCGTCGGCGAAGGCCATGAACACGACGCCGACCAGCAGCCCGGCGATGACCGCCGGCGCGAGACGCAGCAGCGACCGCCACTCGGCGTGCTGCCGGTACATCCAGAGGGCGAACATGTCGCCGACGATGAGCAGCAGCAGAATGGTGCCGGTCGACTGCTTCGCGGGCAGCACGGCCGCGAAGGATGCCGCGGCGACCGTCCCGGCACCCGGCAACGCCGTCTTCGCGAGCCCGATGATGAGCGCCCCGACACCGAGCACGACCCAGGCGAGGGCGGTCAGCTCTGGCATGCGGCAGGCTCGGCGATCACCCCTTCACGCTATCCGGCGCCGGGCCGCGGCCCGGTAGATCGCGACCTGCCGCACGCGGATGCAACGGATTCTGCGCGACGCGCCGGCATCTGATCGTGTCATCCGGCGTGTCGGCGCGGATCCCTTGCATCCGGGAACACCGCGCAGCGCTCAGTCGAGGAAGATGTCGGGGAAGAGTTCGCTGTCGGGGGTTCCGGGCACGGCGGCATAGCCCGAGAAGTCGGTGACACCGGCATCCCGGAGCACGTCCTCCACGATCAGGGCCTGACCGGTGTACTCGCGCGCCGGCTTGAGAAGCACCTCGTACGCGGCGTCGGCGTAGACCTCGGGCGTGCGGCTGACCTTCATCATGCGGTCGCCGCCGAGCGCGAACTGCACGGCCGCCGTCGCGATCGTCGTCTCGGGCCACAGGGTGTTCGCCGCGATGCCGTCGTCGGCGAACTCGGCCGCCATGCCGAGCGTCGCCATCGTCATGCCGTACTTCGCGAGCGTGTATCCGGTGTGGGCGCCGAGCCAGCGCGGCGTGATGTTCAGGGGCGGCGACAGCGACAGGATGTGCGGGTTCTCGGCATCCTTCAGGATCGGCACCGCGGCGCGGCTGAGCATGAAGGTGCCGCGGACGTTGACGTCCTGCATGAGGTCGTACTTCTTCTCCGCCAGGTCCGACGAGCGGGAGAGGTCGATGACGCTGGCGTTGTTGACCACCGCGTCGATCCCGCCGAAGGTCTCGACGGTCGTGGCGACGGCCC
>NZ_JBHWTD010000095.1:0-7929 GCF_043427715.1 Microbacterium sp.
GACGCTACTTCAGCGAGCACTCCATGAAGCTCCTCAACACCACCGAGAAGGAGGTCGCGATCCCCGAACTCGCTGCAGCATAATCACAGAAGCTGATCTCGCACGGTGTTGAGAAACTCCACCACTCAGCGGGACGTCACCAGAACTGACCAGGGGCAGCGGCGCACATCACCGGAGCTCGTGTCGTTCATCGAAGGTGTTGCCCTCACCCGGCCACGTCCTTCAATCGCGGTGATGCAGCGTCTCGCGCGAGCTGAAGGCGAACGGACCGGCGTGGTTCCGCCGAGTTACTCAACGGTTCGTTCGATCGTGCAGAGCCTCGATCCGGCGCTCGTGACTCTTGCGTTAGAAGGTCCGGCGTCGTATCGGGATAAGCACGAGTTGGTGTTTAGACGGCGTGCGGAACGTCCGAAGACGACATGGCAGGCCGATCACACCGAACTCGACATCCTCATTCGCGGGGCGACAGGGAAGCCCGAGCGGCCCTGGTTGACTGTGATTCTCGACGACTATTCGCGTGCGATCTGCGGATATACGGTCTTCACCGGGGCGCCCTCGGCGATGAATACCGCTCTTGCGTTGCGGCAAGCGATCTGGCGCAAAAGTGACCCCACCTGGTCGATGTGTGGACTGCCGGACGTGTTGCACGTCGACCATGGCAGCGACTTCACCAGCCACCATTTGGAGTACACCGCGGTTGCCCTCAAGGTTCGACTGATCTACTCAACGGTCGGCAGGCCGCAGGGCCGAGGAAAGATCGAGCGTTTCTTCGGCACCGTTAACACCGAGCTCCTCGCGCAGCTCCCAGGACACCTGACATCAGGAACACGACATCCGGATCCGCGACTCACGCTCCCGGAACTCGACCACGCGATTCATGAGTTCATCGCCACGTACAACGAACGCCCCCATCGCGAGCTCGGGATGAGCCCCAAAACCGCGTGGATCGCTGACGGTTGGCTACCGCGCATGCCAGACAGCCTCGATCAGCTCGACGGGCTTCTCCTCACCGTCCCGAAGAACAGAGTCGTGCAGCGTGATGGGATCCATTTCCAAGGACAGCGCTATCTCGCCCCGACGCTAGCCCCGTTCGTCGGGCGCAGCATCACCATCCGATACGACCCTCGGGACCTTTCCGAAGTTCGTGTCTATGACCACGACACCTTCATTTGTGTCGCCGTCGACGAAGCGCACCCTAACGAGAGACTCAGCCTCCGAGACATCGAAGCAGCCCGTCGCGCCCGCCGACGCGCCCTCCGTAAAGACATCAACGACCGCATACCCCGCACAGCCGCCCGCGAAGAACCACGCAACCCCGCCCGTTCTCGCCAAAACCGCCCAGCTCCTCCACGACATCGATCGCATCCAGGGGCGACTGGGGCACTGCATCGACGAACACCTTCGAGCGATCGGCAAAGGGACAGGATCCGTCATGCGCCATGATTCCCGGCGATGGGTAGAACTCCTCATCATCGATGAAGCCGAACGACTCTCCGCGACCGCCCTCGAGATCCTTCGTGACCGACATGATCGAGAACACATCGCGATCATCCTCATCGGCATGCCCGGCATCGACCAACGTTTCCGCCACTACCCGCAGCTATACAGGCTCTTCGCAGTTGAGGGTGTAGCCCGGGACCGCCGGCTGGTTCGCGGATAGGCGTCGAGGTCTTCCAGGATGGAAGTTCTCACGCTACCGGTGTAAGTGCATTATCCGGGTGAGAACTATCCCGAGGCTTCCGAGCGACTGACGCGCTCTGGCGGCTCGCCAACATGCAGGGTTGTGACATGCGGCGGTCGCGCGTCAGACGGCCGCAGGCGGTTCCGGTGGAGGTATTCTCAGGTCTATACGCGGAGAGCCTCGAGCACGTCGGTGACTGTGTCCGCCGGCGGGTGATCTGCACGGAGATCGAACTCTGCAACAGCCGTCCGACGTGCGTCGTAGGCCTCGATCTTCGCGATCGTTCCTTCACGCCAGATCCGGGTGAACACGACTGTGGGATTCATGACGGTTCCTTCGGGGGCGAGGAGCCCGAAGTTGTATAGAGTCTCTGCCCACCAGTAGTTCGCTGTCTGCTCCGGGGGCTCCCACTCCGCGGCCTGGTTGGCGGTGATCTTGCGACCTAGTGCCTTGGAAGCTGCGGACGCGATCACGTTCCGATCTGCTGAGGCCGGAGTGGTGAATACCTCACCGCCGATGAGGGTGAACTCGAGCGTGTCCGGGCCGAGCAGGATCTGCCGGATGAGACCATCGTGCGGGCGGAGGTTCTCCAAGGTGGAAGCTTCCCGGATGGCGTCGCGCCAGAGCGCGGCGTCAGCGGGGTCTCGGTCTGTCCTGGTCATTGGTTCAGCGCGTTCTTCACGAAATCGGGGCATTTGCCGTCGATGCCCTCGCAGTAGGCGGTCACCACTCCGTACTTGTCACCCTGATATGAACGGAAATCCACGATGGTGCGCACCCAGACCGTACGAACGACCTTGCAGTTGTTCCCCCAGAAGTCGCACTTGACCTCGTTGGCGGCCAGTCGGTAGCGCCATGATGTGCCGCCGTCGGGGGTTCGTGTTGTAGCTTTCTGGGTGACTACGCGTGGTGTGCGGTATGTCAGGTTGTGCTTGTTGAGGATCTTGTCGTACGGCTGGGACCGCAGCACAACTTGTCGACCACCGAAGTCATTCCACCGGAAGAGTACGTTGTTGGTCGCGGCTGCTCGCGCGGTGGGCGCGGGCTCAGCCTGAACTGTCGGCGCGCTTGAGGCTGTACCGGGGGTCACCTCGATCCCGAGCTGAGCGAGCTCTTCGTCTGAAACAATCGAGCCGACACCGTCTCCGACGTCACCGAGAACCGAGAATATGACGCCCTCATCAGTTTCGGCGGTCGGGTTAGCCGACGTATCGAACCCGGATGCGGTCGCAGGGGTAGCGGTCGCTAAGGTGAATGCTGTAGCGATCGCGAAGAAGGAGAGCACAGTCCTGCTGGTGGCCTTCGTCAGATGCATTGACAATGCTACCTTCCACGAGTTGAAGTCGATTCTGCCATCGGGCGACAGCAGAAGAACTCTCTGATTAGGGTATCCTAAGTAAGTGAGCCCGTCGAGGGAGCGGGCGGGGAAGCCTGACGTCGGCCTGAGCTTGAAGAGCAGCCCCATCGAGAGCGCAGTGGCTGGCCACGCCAGAGCATATGTACAGATGACCGTTCATGTGAACCGCCGCAGGTTCACTGCCGCTGTCGCGCGGGGAGGGAACTGTCAGTTCAGCGGTGGTGGCCTATCGACTGCTGTTTTCTCGCAGCGCCGGGTAGTCGCCGCGGGTGCTACCTGAGAGGCGGGCGTAGTTCTCGAAGGTGGCGACGCTGAAATCGAGTATGTCTGCGAGGACTTTGGCGGGGACGGCTCCGGCGAGCCGGAACCGGGCGGCGTTCTGTAGCGCGGAGATGCTGGTGCCGAGAGGGCGCAGGCGTAGTGAAAGGTATTGCGGGTCGAGAGGCTGCCCAGGGAGACGGCCAGGGAACAGCCATGCGTCATCGTCTGCGTCGGGTCGGAGGTCGAGTTGCTCCCGGGCGAGCAGGGTGATCGGCGCGGGCAACGTGAGCGGACGGTCTCCGATGCGGAGGTCGAGGCCGTCGTTCTCGTCGCGGAGCTGGCGGCGATGCAGCGCGAGCGTCTTGGTTGCGGGCAGTCCGTAGACCGCGATCAGCAGCGCCGCAAGGCGCGCATCGAGCGCGATACCGCGATCCGTGGCGAGGGTGCGGATGACGTTTTCAAGGTGTGCCTCGGACGTGCTGATCGCGGGTTCTCGGCGCGGAAGCGTGGAGATGTCGAGGTCGGGTGTGATGTCGCGTTCGGCGGCCCAGGTGAGGAACTGTGGGAGCCATCGTCGTGCGGTGTGGAGGGTGATGAACTCCTCGATCTGTGCCTGAGTGAGAGCGCGCAGGGGCGTCTGTTGTTCCTCAGCCCAGGTGAGGAAGGTGACGAGGCCCCGCAGCGATGCTTTGACGTGCCGAGCTGCGCCGATAGCGATGTCGCCTTCGGCATCTCGGCTGGCTCGGCGTAGCAGCACCCATCGGGTGTAGGTGCGCAGCATCTGGTGGTGATCGGTGGCGGCTCCGCCGATGGTCTGCGTGGCCCAGGCCATCGTTGCTGCCCCCAGCTTGCGGACAGTGTCGTTCCTGGATGGACGGCCCTTGCCGCCACGTATCTCAGCAAGAATGCCGCCACATACCTGCAACAGTCACATATGGGACGTCGGACAAGACAACGAAGTGCGGAATTTCCGGCCTCGGCGGGTCGACGTGGATAGCCCGGATTGCGTCCCATATAGCGATCGGCTTACGGCACGGCGGTATGGTCAAGCGGATTTCCGGGTGATGCCGGCCGTAGGTGGTCATGCAGCCCTCGACTCCTACCCGGGCGTCACCGCCTGTCGGCGGCGGGTGAATCCTGGTCACTTTCGGCGCTCGAAAAGTGAACGGTTGCGGGCAGTCTAGCCAGGGGTCTCGTCGGTGGTGGTGCGAATGCTGGGGAGGCTGTCGATGCCTCTGCCGCGGAGGCGGTAGCTGACCCCTTTGAGGGTGAGGACGTCGGCGTGGTGAACGATCCGGTCGATCATCGCGGCGGCGACGGCCTGGTCTCCGAAGACGCCACCCCAGCCGGAGAACGGCAGGTTCGAGGTCAGGATCAGCGACGCGTGTTCGTAGCGTGACGAGACCAGCTGGAAGAAGAGGTTGGCGGCGTCTTGTTCGAACGGGAGGTAGCCGACTTCGTCGACGATGATCAGCCCGTAACGGCGAAGCCGGGTGAGCTCTCGTGGCAGGTTGCCTTGCCGGTGGGCGTCGGTGAGTCGGGTGACCCAGTCCGTCGCGGTCGCGAACAACACCCGGTGCCCGTGGCGGGCAGCGATGATCCCGAGCGCGGGCGCGAGGTGGGTCTTCCCGGTCCCGGGAGGGCCGAGCAGGACCACGTTCTGCGCTTCGAGGAGGAACCCTCCCGAAGCGAGCGCGGCTATCTGCTGCCGGGTGGCTGGTTGCGCGTCCCAGTCGAAGTCCTCGAGCGTCTTCCGGCTCGGGAAGCCAGCGGCTTTGATCCGCAGCTCCGCGCCGGAGGCGTTGCGAGCGCTCACTTCGCGTTCGAGGACGGCGGCGAGGTAGTCCTCGAACGACCACCCAGCGTCGCGTGCTTGGTCCGCCATCCGGGCTGCGGCCTCCGTGATCCGGGGTGCCTTGAGTGCGCCGGCGAGATAGGTGATCTGCTTCGCGACGTCGGTCTTGCCGGCCATCAGTTGCTCCCCTCGACGAGCCCGAACGCGCGGTCGTAGTCGGCGAGATCCCGAGTCAGATCGTCGCCGACTGGAACAAGTCGTGGCTGCTGGAACTCGCGTCGTAGGACGGCCGCAGCTTCTCGATGCGCGGGGTCGGTGACCACCATTCCTCGCGCCCAGACACGGGTGTGGTCGGCAATGATCCGTCCATCGAGGCGGACGCGGACCCGGTCCAGGTCCGCGGTGACCTCGACGATCCTGCCGATCGCGCGCGGGTCGACGGAGTAGTCGTTCGTGTCGATGCGGACGTAGTAGTCGCGGCCGAGCCGGATCCGGTTCCGCCAGCCCAGATGCAACGGGATCGGCGGCAACGGCAACATCGCCGCCAGATCCGCAGGCAGCAGCGAGATCGGAGAGGCGGCCAGGGTGCGCACCCTCCGCTGGTTGGCGACTCCGAGCCAGTCGGTGAACTGCTCGTTGAAGTCCGCGGGCGAGGCGAATGACCGGCCCGGCATGAACGATGTCTCGAACCAACCGTTGCGGCGTTCCACGATCCCTTTCGATTCCGGATCCCGCGGCGGCAGCAGCACGAGCTTGGTCGCGAGGGTTCCCATGAACGCGTCGACTCCGTCCGCGTGACGGCGTCCTCGCCCGATGCCGGGCTCGTTGTCCCAGATCAGCCGACGCGGAACCCGGCCGAGCTGCTCGATCAGCTGCCAGGTCCCGAGCAGCAGATCCTCGGTCTTCCGCGTCGGGATCATCACTCCCGTCGTGAACCGGCAATGCGCCGGGGTGATCACCAGCACCGGCAACAGCTTCGCTGTCCCGTCCTCGAGCGGGATCTTCTTCGGCGGGAACCACAGATCGCACTGCGCCGCGTCCCCCGCCGCCCACGTGATCCGATCCGCGGGATCGAGACGCTGCTGCTCGGGCCGCAACCGCTTCACGTTGTCACGGAACCACCGGATCGAGCCCGTCCACCCGACCCGCTCCGCGAGCACCGTCGCCGGCATCGTCGGCGTCTCCAGCAGCAACGCACGCACCCGCGACTCGAACGGTGTGAACGACGTCGGCGCCGCTGTCCGCTCATAGTGAGGCGGCGATTCCGAGTTCACCGCCTTGATGACCGTGGTCCTCGAGATCCCCAACCGCTCGGCAATATGCGCCTTCGGCACGCCCTCGCCGGCCAGCCTCCGGATCAACGCCCAGTCCTCCAAAGTGATCACTCTCCAATCGTTGAGTGTTCACTTTTCAAGCGCCGCTACTGTCCAGTTTTCGAGCGCCGTCGACACCGCCTTTGTCCCTCACCTGCGTTGAGCCCGCATAGGGTTGGCTACGTGGACCAGGTCATCCTCATGTGCGGTCCGGCTGGATCGGGGAAGTCGACCTACGCGCGTGGCCTGGAGGCCCGGGGCTATGTCAGGGTCTCGTTCGACGGCGAGGCGTGGGCCCTCGGGCACCGGACCCACCCGATCGGCGACGACGCGCGCCAGGTCGTCAACGGAACGCTCCAGGACAAGCTCGTCGACTGTGTGAAGCAGGGGAAGGGCGTCGTCGTGGACTCCTCGTTCTGGTCCCGTGCCTCGCGCGATGAGTTCAGGCGGCTCTGCGCCCCCCTCGGCGTCGTCCCGGTCGTCTACTACCTGGACACCAGGCGGTCGATCCTCCTGGACAGGTTGGCCCAGCGCGAGAACTCCGGCCCGGACGACATCGCTGTGTCGCGCGAGCGAGCGATCGCGTACATCGACGGGTTCGAGACGCCCACACCTGAAGAAGGCCCACTCAGGATCGTCCACGTGACAAGCCCGATGTGATCGTGGCTGCGCCCAGACCGGCGCCACGCCCACGCTGGTCGCCCTCCTGACTCGAAGGGGTATCCCCGGTGGGCGGTCTCGCAGGGACACATCACAGTCGCCGATTCTCATTGCCTGCCCCGGCTTCATTCCTCAGCTACAGCTCGCACGCCTGCGTCGGATCTGCTCATCGACCGGCGCAATTCTCGAGCCGCCGCTGCGGTCTCAAGAAACCTCTCCGTCGGCGCCGCCCATTCAAGGACCTGCCGAGGCCGTTCGTTGAGGAGCCTCTCGATGCGTTCGAGCTCGTCGTTACTCGTCGCGTTCATGTTCGTGCGCCGCGGGAGGTACTGGCGCAGGAGGCGGTTAGTGTTCTCGTTGGTGCCGCGCTGCCACGGGCTGCGGGGGTCGCAGAAGTAGACCGGGGCGTCGATGAGTGCGCTGAGGAAGGCGTGGTCGGCCATCTCGCGGCCGCGGTCCCAGGTCAGGGACTTGCACATGCCGGGTGGGACGTTGAACAGGGCGCGGGCGACCGCGATGCTGACGTCCTTGGCCTTGATCCCGTCGGGCAGCGGCACGATCTTCAGGTAGCGGGTGGTGCGCTCGACGAGGGTCGCGACCGCTCCCAATGACCCGGCTCGAGCCGGTCGGTCACGGTGGCGGGGCGGTGGTGGATGGAGACCATGTCGCGCAGATGCCCTCGCCCGTGCGATCGCTTCACGAGCCGGGGCCGGCGCATCGTGGGTGACGTCCCGCTGAGTGGTGGAGTTTCTCAACACCGTGCGAGATCAGCTTCTGTGATTATGCTGCAGCGAGTTCGGGGATCGCGACCTCCTTCTCGGTGGTGTTGAGGAGCTTCATGGAGTGCTCGCTGAAGTAGCGT
>NZ_JBHWTD010000096.1:0-4843 GCF_043427715.1 Microbacterium sp.
AGACTGGTCAAGAGCCATCGTGCGTCGTGTCTTTCTGTGAGTAGCTTTAGTCGGTTCTCACTGACCATCGCACGATGGCTCACCACGTCAACGACGTGACACCCAGCACCGAGAACTACACCACCCCAGGGGACGCCACCCACCGAAGACCTTCCATCCAACGTCTCCTCGATGAACGAAGGTGATTATGATCCCGTTGACAGCGAGGCTTGTTCCGGCCTTCGTTACCTGCCCAAGGGCCTCGCTAGAGAACAAGCGCGCGTACGCCACCCGTGGCGATGCGTACCACGTATGGGCGGCGAGATTGTTGAACCCCGAGAGTAGCTCGCGCAACGAGGGGACAGTGTCATCGCTCCAGCCAGAGATCCAGCCTTCGGCGAGCGGGTCAAGCAAGACTTTGAATGCGTCGAGGTCGAAGTCTGACGGCTCCGCCCACAGTGCTGCTGCGAAGCTCCACGCGATGGACATCGGGTTGGTCCAGGGGTTGATCTCCCCGAGTTGAGCTTCCGCAGTATCGGGGTCCTCGCTCGCGTAGTGGAACACGTCCTTGCCCGTTGACTCGCTTAGAGTTCCATCCGGGCGGCGGTGCCAACGCCTGCCTTGAGCATCGGTGAAGCCGAGTCCAGCCAGGGGTGAATCGCTGTGTTCGTGCGCCGACACTCCTGTCGTGATGTCCCAATGAAATTCGCGCCGTGGAGGCAGGACTGGAACCGGGTATGGTGCCGCAAGGGGCCCGATCATGCGGGATCCGCTGAGGTGGACTTCAACGGTTGCGTTTATGACTGGTTCGTTGGACTCGTTCGCGACATGGAGAGTCACCGTACGCACGTAGGTCCGGTTCTTTGGACTCGGCGTGTAGTTCTCCGTGACCCAGACGGTGACAAGGCTGGCAGCGGCAATCCGCTCTTTCTCCCTCGCGGCGGTCATCATCGCCGTGATCGCGGTCTACCTGTTCACGGCGGTCCCCGGCTCACTGTCGTTCGCACTGAAGATCCGGGGCCTCAGCATCCTCGCGATGATCGTCGTGGCCGTCGCCGTCGGAGTCTCGACGGTCGTCTTCCACACCATCACCTCGAACCGCATCCTGACGCCCTCGATCATGGGCTTCGACGCGTTCTACATGCTCATCTCCACGACGATCGTGTTCGCGCTGGGGTCGACGGTATTCCTGCGCGCCGACCCGATCGTGCTGTGGATCGTGCAGGTGGTCGTCATGGTCGCCTTCAGCGTGTTCCTGTTCACGTGGCTCTTCGGCGGCAAACGGCGCTCGATCCATCTGATGCTCCTGGTCGGCATCGTCCTCGGCACGTTCTTCCGCAGCTTCACCGAGTGGATGCAGCGGATGCTCGACCCGGTCGATTTCCAGGTCCTCAGCGACACCGGCTTCGCCTCTCTCA
Organism: Microbacterium sp.; assembly: GCF_043427715.1. Taxonomy (GTDB): domain Bacteria; phylum Actinomycetota; class Actinomycetes; order Actinomycetales; family Microbacteriaceae; genus Microbacterium. The sequence continues at coordinate 1,398 of NZ_JBHWTD010000096.1, forward strand.
CCCGCCCCGATGAGACCCTGCTGCTGCTCACCGGCATCATCGTCGTCCTCGGCTGCATCGTCGTGGTCCCGCTCCTGAACACCCTCGACGTGCTGACCCTGGGCGAGCCGACCGCGGTCGGACTCGGCGTCGACCACCGTCGCGTCATCATGACGCTGTTCGCCGTCGTGTCCGTCATGGTCGCGGCATCCACCGCGCTCGTCGGTCCGATCCTGTTCTTCGGACTGATCATCGCCAACCTCGCCTACACCTACGCCGGCTCGTTCCGGCACCGCTGGACCCTGCCGACGTCGGCGCTGCTGGGCGTCCTGTTCCTCGTCGGCGGTCAGCTGGTCCTCGAGCGGGTGTTCGCCTTCGCCGCCAGTCTGTCGATCGTCATCGAGTTCGCCGGTGGGCTCTTCTTCCTCTACCTCGTGCTGCGAAAGGGGGCGCGATGATCGCGCTTCAGAGCGCCACCAAGCGCTACCACGGCCACACCGTCCTCGACGAGGTGTCCCTGACCCTCGGCGCCGAGGGCGTCACGTCGCTGATCGGCCCGAACGGGGCCGGGAAGTCGACGCTCTTCGGTCTCATCAGCCGCCTCCTCCGCGCCGATTCGGGCACCGTGACCGTCGACGGGATGGACGTGCGCACGGCCTCGTCGGCGGAGCTCGCCAAGACGATCGCGGTGCTGCGCCAGGACAACCACATCACCGCACGGCTCACCGTGCAGGACCTCGTCGAGTTCGGGCGCTTCCCGCACTCGAAGGGACGCCTCACCGTGGCCGACCGGGAGCACATCGACCGGGCGATCGCCTACCTCGACCTCGAGGGCTTCCGCACCCGCTTCCTCGATGAGCTCTCCGGCGGGCAGCGCCAGCGCGCCTACATCGCCATGGTGCTCGCCCAGGACACGAAGTACGTGCTCCTCGACGAACCGCTGAACAACCTCGACGTTCGCCACATGACCGAGATCATGAAGTTGGTGCGGCGCATGGCCGACGAGCTCGGCAAGGTCGTCATCGTCGTGCTGCACGACATCAACTTCGCCGCCACCTACTCGGACCGCATCGTCGCGATGAGCAACGGACGCATCATCGCCGACGCCCCCGTCGCAGAGATCATGCGCCCCGAGGTGCTGGCGGACGTGTACGGCACCCCGGTCGACGTCCGCGAGATCGACGGCAGGCCCGTCGCGCTGTACTACTCCTGAGGTGCTCGCGGCTCAGCGATTACGGTGATCCTCCGGGTGCAGCCGCGGGCCGCGCCGCGGCTCGACCACGCCGCTCGCGCCGATCAGTCGGATGACGCGCTGCCGGTGACCGCGCCACGGTTCGAGCAGCTCCCGCATGCCGTCGTCGTCGACGCGGGAGCCGGTGAGGGCGTACCCGACCTGGTGGGCGACGTGGTAGTCGCCGAAGCTGACGGCATCCGGATCCCCGAACGACCGGATGCGGGTCTCCGCGCTCGTCCAGACGCCCACCCCGGGGAGGTTCGTGAAGACGGTGTCGCGCTCATCTCCGGTGACCGCCGCGACGCCGGCGCGTTCGATCGACGCGCGGCGGCGGGCGGCGGCGACGATCGTGCGTGACTGGGGCGGCTCGAGGCCGGCCCGGTGCCAGGCCCAGCTCGGGATCATGCGCCAGTCGGCGGGGGTCGCGAACATCGGTCGCGGGGTCGGCCCGGGCGCAGGCTCGCCGTGGTGGGTGACGATCCAGCGCCACGCGCCGAAGGCCTGCAAGCCGGTCACCTTCTGCTCGAAGATCGCGCTCACGAGGGCGTCGAAGACGAGGTCGGTCGCCCCGATGCGCAGTCCTGGGCGCCGACGGTGCACCTCATCGATGAGCGGATGCCGCGACGCGTCGAACCCGTCGGGGTCATCATCCGCGCCGCACAGCCGCGGCAGCTGGTCGAGCGCCCAGGCGGCTCCCGGGCCCCACGCCGCCGCGCGGACGGTCTGGAGCCCTGCCCGGATCGCCGTGGTCGCGATGCCCTCGGGGGTGCGCGTGACGCGCCAGATCGTGCCGTCGGCCGCGGTGGTCTGGGTCGGATCGTGACGCCCCCGCTGCTGGTAGCGGATCGCCCCGATCACGTCGATGGCGGTGCGGGGCCGGTACTCGGCCTCGAGCGGCCGGAGCGTCGAGCCCTCGGCGGGGGTATGCCGTGGCATCCGCTCGCCCGTGCTCACCGTCATGCCGCCACCCTACGTCGCGCTCCCGACACCCGGATGGGAGCGGGAGGTGCGGTGCCCGGCGTCAGAAGCGGTCGGGCGAGGGGGTGCCGTGGCCGTAGCGGATGACGACGTCGGCGTGGCGGTCGAACCGGTAGCCGATGCCGCGCACGGTGCGGACGATGTCCTCGTAGCGACCGAGCTTCGAACGCAGGCGACGCACGTGCACGTCGATGGTGCGCTCGCCGGGAGCGTCATCGCCGTCGCTGTGGCTCCACAGCGACGACACCAGCTCGGCTCGTTCGATCGTGCGACCCTCGCGGAGAACGAGGTACTGCAACAGCTCGAACTCCTTGAAGGTGAGCGACGCGGTCTCGTTGTCGATGTGCACGCGGCGGCGGGAGATGTCGATGGTGACGCCACCGGGGACGTGCTCCTCGACGGGCTCCTCGGGCTTGGTGCGGGCGACGGCGGCGGGCTCGTGCAGGGCGAGGCGCACCACGTCGACGTCGCGGCCACCGGCACCGGCGGGTGCGAGGGCGACGGTCGCGTGCGTCTCGGCCGAGGGCGCGAGGTCGGCGATCGTGCGGCGCAGTGCGTCGACGAGGACCGAGAGGCTGACACCGTCGGTCGCGGCCTTCAGCTCGTCGAGCCCGACGTAGAGAGCGAAGCCACGGGGCGCGGTCCGCGAGGGAGCGGCGGCCGACGACGACGGGTTCTGTGCGGCGGGAGCGGATGCCGCAGGGGTGATGTCCTCGACGGCGCGGAGGTGACGGGCGGGAGCGGGACGGGAGAGGAGAGCGGAGGTCGACATGACGATGTCCTTCAGAGGAGGAACCCAAGGATCGATGCGGGTTCGGTGGTGTTGCGCGAAGACCTCAGATGAGGCCGGTGTGCGAGACATGCGGCATCCGCTTCGTGTGCGGATCGACCGGAGTCTCGGGGGTCTGCACGGCGTCGAGTTCAGATTCGACGGGCGACCCAGCGGGGATTACCGTGTCAGCGGCACATTCGGCAACACATGACAGCACGCTGCGGCATCATGATGCCGGCAGTTCCGTTCGCCTCCTGGGCGGACAGAGTGCGTGCGTAGTCAGTCATGTGGCCGATTATGACGAATCGCGTCGCTGTGTGTCAAACCGCGCACCCGCGGCGGCGGCGGTTTCAGGTTGTCAGCGCAACACCGTTGATCAGTTCGTTGATCATGTCAGCTGGTTTCCGGTAGCCGAGGGTGCGACGCGGTCTGATGTTCAGGAGTCGCTGGGTTTCGGTGAGTTCGTCGTCGGTGATCTCGTTG
>NZ_JBHWTD010000097.1:0-4531 GCF_043427715.1 Microbacterium sp.
CCGTGCCCTCGCCGCGGCCGAGGCGGCGCGCGACGCCGCGATCGCCGCCGCCGCAGACGCCGTGACCGCGGCATCCGCTCTCCGTGACCTGGCCGTGCGGATCGACGCGGCGACCGCCGCGATCGCGGGGGCGACGGAGGAGGCCGCCGTCGTCACCCGCCTCGCCGACACCGTCGCGGGACGCGCCCCCAACACCTACAAGATGGACCTCGAGACGTTCGTCCTCGCCGCCGAGCTCGAGGAGATCGTCGCCGCAGCCAACCTCCGCCTGGCGGAGATGTCGTCGGGCCGCTACACGCTCCACCACACCGACGCGCGTCAGGCCCGCAACGCCGCGTCGGGCCTGGGCATCGAGGTGCGCGACGCGCACACCGGCCGGCTCCGACCGCCGCAGTCGCTTTCGGGAGGGGAAACCTTCCTCGCTTCGCTCGCACTCGCGCTGGGCCTCGCCGAAGTGGTCACCTCGCGCGCCGGCGGCATCCGCCTCGACACCCTCTTCATCGACGAGGGGTTCGGATCCCTCGACCCGGAGACCCTCGAACTCGCGATGCGCACTCTCGACGAGCTGCGCGCCGGGGGACGGATCGTCGGTCTCATCAGCCACGTCGAAGCGATGAAGGATCAGATCCCCGCGCAGCTGGTCGTGACCGCGACCCCCGAGGGGCCGAGCGTCATCTCGCAGGACGTCGACGCGACGCCGTGACCCCCGGGGTCGTCGACCTCCGGCGCCGTCAGGTGAGGCGGTACCCCACCCCGCGCACGGTCTCGATCCGCCCGGGCCCCAGCTTCTGCCGCAGGTAGCCGACGTACACGTCCGCGACGTTCGAGCCCGGATCGAAGTCGTACCCCCACACCCGGCTGAGCAGCTGCTCACGGCTGAGCACCTGACCGGCGTTGCGGATGAACTCCTCCGCGAGCGCGAATTCGCGGGCCGACAGCTCCACCCGGTTCCCGCCCACGCGGGCCTCGCGGGTGCGGATGTCGAGGGTCACGTCGCGGTGGGTCAGCGCGGCCAGCGCCCCGGTGTCGTCGTCCTTACGCATCCGCAGTCGGATCCGCGCCAGCAGCTCGTCGAAGCGGAACGGTTTGCCGAGGTAGTCGTCCGCGCCGCCTTCGAGGCCCGCGACGGTGTCCTGCACCTCCACGCGGGCGGTCAGCATGATGACCGGCAGGCGTGACCCGCCGCCGCGCAGGTGTTCGAGGATGGTGAAGCCGTCCATGCCCGGGAGGTTCACATCGAGCACCAGCAGGTCGAACTCATCGGTCTGCGCGAGCTCGAGGGCGAGTGGGCCGGTCGCCGCGACGCGGGTCGCGAAGCCCGCCGCGCGCAGTCCCTTCTCCACGAACCCGGAGATACGCGCCTCGTCTTCGGCGATGAGGATGGATGCCACTTCTCAACCCTCCTGTCTCACGGATGCCGGCATCGGCGGAAGCGGGGGCGGGGGCGGCAGCTTCCGGTCGTCGGTGGTGACGGCGTCGTGCGGGATCGAGAGCAGGAAGACCGCCCCGCCGCCGTCCGCGTCGGCCACCCGCACGGAGCCGCCGTGGGCGCGGGCGATGACCTGGACGATGTTCAGACCGAGGCCGCTGCCACCGCGCCCGTCCGCGGCCTCGCCCCGATGGAAGCGCTCGAAGATCCGCGGCTTCGCGTCATCGGCGACACCCGGCCCGTGGTCGCGCACCCAGAACTCGACCGCGCCGGGCACGACCCGGCTGCCGAGGACGATGTCACCACCGCCGTGCGTGACGGCGTTCTGAGTGAGCTGGAGGAGGGCCTGGGTGATCCGGTCGGCATCGGCCGGCACGACGACGTCGGCGACGCTTCCGGTCGTGATGTGCGCGCCGTCGATCACGGCGGCCTTCCGCGCCACCTGGTGGACGAGGTCCCCGGCGTCCACCGGAGCGAGGGTGACCGGGCTCGGCCCGTGCAGCGATGCCGCGCCGGCGAGATCCTGCACGAGCTTGTCCATCCGGTCGAGCTCGTCGATCGCGAGGTCGCGCGAGGCTGCCGCATCGGCGGGGTCGGCGGCATCCATCACCTCGAGGTTGCCGCGGACGATCGTGATCGGCGTCTTCAGCTCGTGGCCCACGTCGCTCAGGAGCTGGCGCTGGGAGTCGAGGGCTTCGTCGAGGCGGTCGAGCATCGCGTTCATCGTCGCGGCGAGATCGGAGACGTCGTCGCGCCCTTGGATCGGGAGCCGCTCTGAGAGCGACTGCGCCGACACCCGCTGGGCGGTCTCGCGCATGCGTCGCAGCGGCCGCAGCAGCCGCGTCGAGACGAGGAAGGCGACCGCCATGATGATCACCAGGGCGATGCCGCCAGCGATGAGATACGCCCGGCCGGCGTCGTTGATCTCGGCGAGTTCGGCGTTCACGTCGTAGGCGAGCGCGAACACCGTGTCCTCGCCCTCGACCGGGCCGTCGACGGCGATCGGTGCGGCGAGGAACCGCCAGATCACGCCGTCGCCCGAGTACGTGGCGAGGACGGGATCGCCGGTGGATGCCGCCGCGGCGGCGTGTGCGGCGAACCCCGGCGCCGCGGTGAGGTCGATGTCCAGGCGAGAACCCGGGGTCATCACGATGCGTCCGCCGACGATCCCGGCGGCGCCGGTGTTGTCGTCGGGGCTCATCCGCTGCACGACGGCGTAGAGGGCGTCGTCCGCTGCGGCCCACGTGCCGGTGTCGGGGGCCCCGTCGGAGACGATGAACCGAGCCGACGCCAGGTTGTCGCGGAGGCGATCGTCGATCGCCTGCAGGATGTTCGCGCGTTCGACGGCGTAGACGGCCACCCCCACCGAGGTGAGGGCGATCGCGGCGACCAGGGTGATCGCTGCGACGATGCGGGTGCGCACCGAGATCGCCATCCGACGTCGAGGCTGCTCATCCATGACTTCAGTATTGCCGTGGCGGGCCGCGGAAACCCCAAACCCTAAGAAAGGTCTCACGCCACGCACCTCTCCGCCGTGATGAGATCGAGAGGTGCTCCCGACCGTCGACCCCGAAGCCGACCTGCTCGCCGACGCGCTGGAGCTCGATCCGGCAGCGCTGCAGCGGATCAGCCGCGAGCCGCTCGGCAAGGGTCTCGTCGCGGGATACCGGTTGCCGGGGCCCGAGGAGGTCATCTCCTACGTGGACACCTCCCTCCTCGCCGTCCCGGCCGAGACCGGCCTCGCCCTCGAGGGCGTCGCCCGTGTCTGGACCCACCCCGCCGACCCGCACCTGCCCGCACTGCCGGCGGCGGCGTTCGGGCACGCCGTCGAGACGCTGCTCGCCCGCGTCGGCATCCCCGCCGACGCCGCGCCGGAGATCGTGGCCTACCGGCCCGGCCGGCGCGCGGTCCTGCGCGTGCCGACCGCCGACGGGCTCAGCTGGGTGAAGGTCGTCCGCCCTTCGCGCATCGAGCGCATCGTCAGCGCCCACACCACACTGCGGGCGGCGGGACTGCCCGTGCCGGCGGTGCGGGGCTGGTCGCCGGAGGGGCTTCTCATCCTGGATGCCGCGTCCGGCGTCCCAGCGACCGAGACGACCTGGGACGCGGAGGCGCTCCTCGGTGAGATCGACGGACTGCGGGCGGCGCTCGCCGCGGCCGACCTCGCCGGCAAAGCACGCACGTCCTTCCTGGATCGTCGCGACTGGTACGTCCGCCAGCTCCAGAACGCCCTCCCCGCGCTGACGGACGAGATCGTCGACGTGGCCGCGCTCATCGCCGCCGAGGGGACGGATGCCGCGCCGGTCACGATCCACGGCGACCTCCACCTCGGGCAGCTCTTCCTCGACCCGAACACCCGGGCCGTCACCGGGCTCATCGACGTCGACACCGCTGGTCGCGGCCCCACCGTGGACGATTCGGCGGCCTTCCTCGGGCACATCGTCGCCAGCGCCGCCCTCACAGGCCTCGGCGGCGACGCCGCGCGCGTCTGGACACTCGCCCAGGCGGCGGCGGACCGGTGGGGTGGCGACGCGGGAGCGGCGCCGCTGACGGCCATCCATCTGCTCGGTCACGCCCTCGCCGCCTCCCACACGGGTGACCAGGCCCGGGCGGCGGGACTGCTGCGCGTCGCGCGAACCCTGGTCGCGCCGTCACGAGCCGAACGTAAGAGGCCTCTCATCTCCGCCTTCGAGGCGGCTTAGTCGAGACCGCGAGAGTGGAATCACACGATCGGACGATCGCCCCGAAACGCACACTCAGGAGACATCATGAAGAACAACAAGTGGATCGCATACGGCGTGACCGGCATCGTCGGCCTCGGTGTCCTCGCCGGTGGCGTGGGTGCTGCGGCATCCGCCATGGACCTTCGCAACGCCGACGGCACGACGATCCCCGGCGGTGAGCTCACCGGCAAGAACGGCGCACTGCTCGACCGCCCCACCGTGCAGCTGAAGGTCGCCGGCTCCGCCGTGACTGTCGTCTCCGCCCCGTCACCGGTGCGCACGCCCGCTGCGAGCGCCGCCAGCGCCCCGACCCCCGCCTCGGCAGCGTCGCCGGTCAGCTCTTCGCCGTCGATGATTTCGTCAATCTCGGAGGGAGCGG
>NZ_JBHWTD010000098.1:0-6804 GCF_043427715.1 Microbacterium sp.
GTTGTGCGCGGCGCTCCTTTCGGGGCGCGGCGCCGCGGCATCCCGCGTTAACAGGCGCGCGCAGCCTTCGGGTGTGCGGCGTCCGGCCGCTCGGCCCCCCGCTCCGCGCAGGTCAGGCGGTGAAGAACGCCTCGGCGACGCGGGTGAGGTCGGCGAGGTCGGCCACACCGGCGAGCTCGCGGGCGGAGTGCATCGACAGGATCGGGATGCCGACGTCGACCGTCGCGATGCCCAGACGCGTCGCGGTGATCGGGCCGATCGTCGACCCGCACGGCACGGCGTTGTTCGACACGAACTCCTGGCTGCCCACGCCCGCGGCGTCGCACCAGGCATGCCACGCGGCGGCGCCCGCACCATCGGTCGCGTAGCGCTGGTTCGCGTTGATCTTCAGGATCGGTCCCGACCCGAGCCGCGGCTGCACGACCGGGTCGTGCTTCTCGGCGTAGTTCGGGTGCACCGCGTGACCCACGTCGCTCGACACGCACCACGACGCCGCGAGCGAGCGCAGCTGCTGCTCGCGGTCGGCGCCGAGCGAGAGCTGCACGCGCTCCAAGACATCCGACAGGAACGGGCCGGCCGCCCCCGACCGGGTCGCCGAGCCGACCTCCTCGTGATCGAAGACGGCGAGCATCGCGATGCGCTCGGCGTCGAACCCGTCGGCGGCGCGCTCCAGCGCGACCACACCGGCGTGCACCGAGGCGAGGTCGTCGAGGCGGCCCGACGCGAAGAACACGTCATCCTTGCCGAACACGGTGCCGCGCGCCGCATCGGCGGTGACGATGTCGTAGCCGCGGATACGCGCGGCATCCACCCCCGCCTCCGTCGCCAGCTCTGCGAGCAGATCAGCGGATTCCGCTTCGCCGAGCCCCCACACCGGCTGGGTCTGCCGCTGCTTGTCGAGAGCGAGGCCGTCGTTCGCCTCGCGGTCGAGGTGGATCGCCAGCTGCGGCAGGCGCAGAAGCGCCCCGGTCGCGGCGAGCACCTGGGTGCCGTCGTCGAGCACGAGCCGGCCGGCGAGGCGCAGTTCGCGGTCGAGCCACGAGTTCAGCAGCGGCCCCCCGTACACCTCGACACCCGCCTGCAGCCAGCCGAGCGATCCGGTCGTGGGGCGCGGCTTGAGCTTGAGCGCGGGCGAGTCGCTGTGCGCGCCGAAGATGTGGACGCCGGTGGTGGCATCGGCGGATGCCGGGACGACCCAAGCGAGGACGGCGCCGTCACGGACGACGAGGAATCGCCCGCCGGGCTGCGCCGGCCACGCATCGTGCTCCGACAGCTCGGTGAACCCCGCATCGCGGAGGCGCCGGGCGACCTCGGCGGCGGCGTGGAAGCTCGACGGCGAGGCGGCGACGAAGTCGGCGAGGTCTGAGGCGTGGGCGAGAGCGTCGACGGGCACAGCGGACCTCCGGGAGATGGCGGGTGGAACCCTTCGATCGTACGCCGCGCGGCGGGATATGCCGCGGCGCGAATATGCCGCCCGGCTACAGCTCGGTGGGCCCGAGGGGGCCTGGACGTCAGGCGATCTCGCCCGCCGCGACGGTCTCGGCGAGGGCGTGCACGCGCACGAGGTGGTGGGCGCCGTAGAAGTCGGCGGAGCTCAGGCGGTCGCCCGCCTCGGCGCCGCGGGAGACGGCGAGCACGGCGAGGCCGTGCATCCAGCCACCGGCGAGCGTGCCGAGCAGCAGGAGGTACGGCACGCCGACGGCGTACGCGTCGCGCGATGCGCCGAAGCTCAGCAGCGACGCCGTCGCCTGGCGCGCCGCGGCGACGGCGCGCTCGAGACGATCGGCCGTGCGAGTCGCGACCGGCTCGCCGACGGCGCGGAGCTCGTCGACGGTCGCGGTGATCTGCGTGAGCAGTTCCTCGACGGTGGCACCCTCGTTGCGGAGCACCTTGCGCCCGATCAGGTCGTTGGCCTGGATCGCGGTCGTGCCCTCGTAGATCGTGGTGATGCGGATGTCGCGGTAGTGCTGCGCGATGCCGGTCTCCTCGATGAAGCCCATGCCGCCGTGCACCTGGATGGCGTCGCTCGTGATGAGCTGTGCCTCCTCCGTCGCCCACGCCTTCAGGATCGGGACGAACAGCTCGGCGAGACCGCCGGCCCCGGCCGTCTCGGAGCGATCGAACAGGTCGGCCGCGTACACACCGACGGCGCGCATCGCGAAGATGCGGGTCGCCATCGACTGCAGCAGGCGGCGGACGTCGGGGTGCTCGGCGATCGGCGTGCCGGCGGGGCGGTCCATGACGCGGCCCTGCAGACGCTGGCCGGTGTAGGCGACGGCCTGCTGGTAGGCGCGCTCGGCGATGCCGGTGGCCTGGAACCCCATCCCCGATCGGGCCGAGTTCATCATCACGAACATGCCGGCGAGGCCGCCGTGCAGCTCGCCGACGAGGTAGCCGGTCGCGTCCTCGAACGACAGCACGCAGGTCGGGCTCGCGTGGATGCCGAGCTTGTGCTCGATCGCCACCGTCTCGACGCCGTTGCGGTCGCCGATCGTGCCGTCCGCGCCGACCAGGAACTTCGGGACCACGAACAGCGACAGGCCCTTCGCACCCTCGGGGGCGTCGGGCGTGCGCGCCAGCACGAGGTGGACGATGTTGTCGGCGACGTCGTGGTCGCCCCACGTGATGAAGATCTTCTGGCCGCGGAGCCCCCAGGTGCCGTCCTCGCGGGGCGTCGCGACCGTGCGGATCGCGCCGAGGTCGGTGCCCGCGTCGGGCTCGGTGAGGTTCATCGTGCCGGTCCACTCGCCCGAGACGAGACGCGTCAGGTAGGTCTCGCGCAGATCATCGGATGCCACGGCGTCGAGCGCATGGATCTGCCCCGCCGTCAGCAGCCAGCAGAGCGCGAACGCGGCGTTGGAGCCGTTCCAGATCTCGCCGAGCCCGGCCCGGATCGCGCCCGGCAGCCCGTCGCCACCGGCGGAGACGGGGGCCTCGGCGGTGATCCAGCCGGCCTCCGCGAACGCACGGTACGCCTCGGCGTAGCCGGCGGGCAGGCGGACCTGGCCGTCTTCGAGACGCGCGCCTTCCTCATCACCCACGCGCAGGAGCGGGGCGAGGACCGACGAGGCGAATTCGCCCGCACCGGCGATGATCTCCGCGGCATCCGCTGCGGTCAGCTCACCGCCCGTGGCCCGCGAGACGATGTCGAGACCGAAGGCCTCCCCCGTCAGGAACGCGTAGTCCGCAACGGGCGCGGTGTACTCGGACGATGCTGCCATGGGGTGCTCCTCGGTGAACGGGTCGGTTGCGACCGAGGATCAGTCTACGCGCGACTGAGTACCAGTGCGCGAGGAACTGAGTCCCGAACGCTCGCGGGGCAGAGCGGCCACGCGCGCCACCGATTCGGGAACAACAAAACCCCCGGGTGGAGCCGGGGGTTTTGAGTAGCGGGAGCGGGGCTTGAACCCGCGACCTCACGATTATGAGTCGTGCGCTCTCACCAACTGAGCTACCCCGCCGCGAAGCTTCCAGAGGATGCTACGAGCCCCGAGTCAGGATTGAACTGACGACCCCTTCCTTACCATGGAAGTGCTCTGCCACTGAGCTATCGGGGCGTGCTGCCTTCAAGAAGGCAACTAGAAGAGGATACCAGAGCCGCGGCATCCCAACGAACTCGGATCAGTCCGTGTGCTCGTACAACCATCCCATCGGGTCGACGCGCTGCGTACCGCCGAGCAGCACCTCGAGGTGGAGGTGCGGACCGGTCACCTTACCCGTCGAACCGACCGTGCCGAGCACATCCCCCGCGGCGACACTGTCGCCGGCGGAGACGCGGAGCGAGCCGTACTCCATGTGCGCGTAGCGCGTGGAGACGAGCTGCCCGTCGATGATGTGGTCGACGACGACGGTCACCCCGTAGTCACCGCCACCTTCGGTGGAGATGCGGACGGTGCCCGCCGCGATCGCGTGGATCTCGGCGCCCCGGCCGGGTGTCAAGTCGACACCGCGATGGGGGGTGGCGAACTTCGACAGGTAAGAACTGGAGCCGTAGCCCGCCGAGATCGGCACGCCCACGGGGAAGGGCCACTGCACATCGGCGGCGGTGTCGTTGACCCAGGTGCCGGCGAACTGCGTCACACCCGACTCGGCGGCGACCTCCGCCATCGACTGGATGTCGTAATCGCCGGTGCGCTCGAGGTCGCTGGCCTTGGTGTCGGATGCCGCGACGTAGGCCTGGATCTCCTTCTCGGCGCTCACCCGCTCGGGGGCGAGAACGGAGACATCAGAGGCCGCAGCCGGGCCGAAGGCGGAGACGGCCGAGACGGGGGTCGTCGTCACGAACGCGAGTGCCCCCACGACGCCGACGACGGAGACGGAGAAGGATGCCGCGGCGGCGCGCTTGAACATCGCCGCACCACGGCGGGGACGCGGCGGCACCGCCGCGGCGGCACGCGCGCGGGTGGTCGGTGCGGCCTCGGCTTCCGCCTCGACGGCGGCGCGGGCGACCTGGATGGGCGTCTCGCCGGTGAAAGCGAAAACCCGGGCGGCGAGCTCGAACTCGTCGAGGATGCTCGGCCCGGGCTGCTCGGCGGCGAGGTGCGTCGAGGTGGCGGACGGGAGGATCACCGTCTCGTCGAGGAACTCCGGCGCGGAGCTGCCGGGCGCCGCCTCGGGGGCAACGGTCACGCGCGCACGGCGGCGCAGCGGCAGCGACGCGGCGACCGTCTCGACGACGATCTGCTCGGAAAGCGACTGCGGGGCGGCCGGCTTCGCCGCAGCGGCCTCGACCTCGGTGGCCTGAACCTGGGTGGCCTGAGCCTGGGTGCCCTGGACCTCGGCGGCGGTCTTCTGCGCGGCCTGGGCAACGAGGCGGCGGTACTCGGCACGGGTCAGCGGAGTGCCGCTGGGCGCGGCGGGTCGCTGATCACGACGGGCGCCGGCGGCGCCGGTCATGGAGGTGTCGAGGGTCAAACGCGCAGGCTCTCGGGGTCATGCGGCTGGCGCCGCGGCTTCGGGCTTCAGGATCTCTCCGCTCGGGCAAGCGAAGGTAACGATCAGATAACCACGCTACACGACGCCGCTGAAAGTCGCATGTGCGCGGTCACAGTCCCAACGCCTCGACGATCCGGGCGTGGAGCACAGCCCCCGCGGCGACCGTCATCTCGCGGCCCGGGCGACCATCGGGCGCCCCCGTGACGACGCCGCCGGCCTCCTCGACGAGCAGCCCACCGGCCGCGTGGTCCCACGGGTGCAGGCCACGTTCGAAGTACCCGTCGAGGCGCCCCGCGGCGACGTAGGCGAGGTCGAGGGATGCCGCGCCGGCACGTCGCAGGTCGCGTGCGAGCGGCATCACGGCGGCCACTCGGGCGAGGTCGCCGGCGTGCGTGGCGGGGTCGTAACCGAAGCCGGTGGCGACGAGTCCACCGGCCTCACCCACCTCGCCGACGTGCAGGCGACGGTCGCCGAGCCAGGCCCCCTCGCCGCGCACGGCGTGGAACGTCTCCCCCGTGACCGGCTGGTGCACGACGCCGACGAGGGCGGTCCACGTGCGCGCATCCGGTTCACCCGTGACGGCGGCGATGCTCACCGCGTAGTGCGGGCTGCCGTAGGCGTAGTTCACGGTGCCGTCGATCGGATCGACGACCCACGTGATCTCCGCGCCGGAGCGTTCCGCCCCCGACTCCTCGCCGAGGAACCCGTCGCCGGGGCGCGCGGCATCCAATCGAGCGCGGATGAGCAGCTCCACCTCGCGATCAGCCTCGGTCACGATGTCGGCGATCGCCGATTTGGTCGCGGCGATCGCGACGCCTTCTTCGCGCCGGCGCCGCGCCAGATCACCGGCCTCGCGGGCGATGTCGACGGCGAGATCGGCGAGCGAAGCGGTGTCCATGCGCCCACGCTATCGCCCGCTACGTTGAGGGGATGAGCGCTACCCGAGACGTCATCATCATCGGCGGCGGACACAACGCCCTCGTCGCCGCGGCCTACCTCGCGAAGGCGGGCAAGACTGTCACCGTCCTCGAACGGCTCGACGATGTCGGCGGCGCCGCGGTGTCGGAGCGGCCGTGGGCGGGAGTGGATGCCAAGCTGTCGCGGTACTCGTACCTGGTGAGCCTGCTGCCCGCGTCGATCATCCGTGATCTCGGGCTCGACATCCGGCTCAAGCGACGCCGCTACTCCTCGTACACCCCGCTTCCCGAGGACCCCAGCCGCGGCATCCTCGTCGACCGCGGTGACGAGGATGCGACCGCCGCGAGCTTCCTCCGCGCCACCGGCGACGCCGCCGAAGCCGACCGATACGCTGCATTCGGCGACCGTCTCGCGCCGCTCGCGCAGACGCTCTTCCCCACCGTGACCTCGCCGCTGCAGCGCGCCGCGGACGTCCGCGCCGCGGTCGGTGACGACGAGCTGTGGGAGGCGATCGCCGAGCGCCCCATCGGCGGATTCATCCGCGACTCGCTGGCCACCGACATCACCCGCGGCATCGCACTGACCGATGGTCTCATCGGCACGTTCGCGAGCGCCGACGAAACCTCGCTGCGGCAGAACCGCTGCTTTCTGTACCACGTGATCGGCGGCGGCACCGGGGACTGGGACGTGCCGATCGGCGGCATGGGCACCGTCAGCCGCGCCCTCGACACCGCCGCCCGCGCGGCCGGCGCCGAGATCCGCACCCGCGCGACGGTCACCGCCCTCACACCCGACGGCGAGGTCACGCTCGACAGCGGTGAGACGCTGCACGCGAAGGTCGTGCTCAGCGGCGCCGGCCCGGCGGTCCTCGACGCTCTGCTCGCCGCCGGCGACGCGGCGGGCACCGGCCGCGCCCGGCCCGAGGGCGCCCAGGTGAAGGTCAACAAGAGA
>NZ_JBHWTD010000099.1:0-38100 GCF_043427715.1 Microbacterium sp.
CAACGAGATCACCGACGACGAACTCACCGAAACCCAGCGACTCCTGAACATCAGACCGCGTCGCACCCTCGGCTACCGGAAACCAGCTGACATGATCAACGAACTGATCAACGGTGTTGCGCTGACAACCTGAAACCGCCCGCGGGGTAGCGGCGTGTCCTGCCACCTGAACAGGCCGTGACGCGGCCCACACCCACCCGGCGATGTGGTGTGCTGGAGCGGGGGAGGTGTGACATGACCGAGGTGGATGCCGCAGGGCGGCTGCGCGCGGCGCTCGACGCGACCGACTCGTCGGCTCGGGTGCAGGCGGCGATGACCGCGGGCACGCACCCGCACCCCACGTACGTG
The DNA here is from genome assembly GCF_043427715.1 of Microbacterium sp. Lineage (GTDB taxonomy): Bacteria > Actinomycetota > Actinomycetes > Actinomycetales > Microbacteriaceae > Microbacterium. The sequence continues at coordinate 349 of NZ_JBHWTD010000099.1, forward strand.
CCGGTGCTCGTGGCGCAGTGCCGCTTCGAGCCGGAGTTCCTCGTGCGCGAGATGCTCACGTGGGCGCTCACCCGGCACGACGCCGAGCAGGTCACCGATCTTCTCCTTCCGGAACTCGGCTCGCGCGGCGCGCAGGTGCGCAGCCAGGCGCTCCACACGCTCTCGAAGATCGGCGGGCCGCGGGTCTGGGCGGCGATCACGAGGGAGCTGCTCACCGACCCCGATGACCAGGTCGCCCGCGTCGCCTGGCGCACCGCCGTGCGCACCGCGCCCGAGACGGCGAAGCCCGAACTCGCGCGTGTGCTCGCGACGCAGCTCGCCCGAGGCGAGCGCGAGACGCAGCGCAGCCTGAGTGAAGCGCTCGCCGCGCTCGGTGAGCACGCCGAGCGGGTCGTCGCGCGCGCCGTCGCCGCGGGCGGGCCGTACGTCCGCACCCACGCCGCGATCACCACCCGGCTGCTGCACGACCCCGAGCTGACCTTCGACGAAGCCGTCGCCGCGGTCGAGGCCGAGCAGCAGCGGTGACCGACGAGTGGATGCCACGCGCTCCGGCAGCCCGAGTCAAGCCGACACGCCCGGCCGTGCTAGACTGACTCTTCGTCTGCGCGCACTCCAGCACGCAGTACGCATCCCCCCTCCTGAAGACGGCTCTACCGCCGTGTCTGGAAGAGGGGTGCAGACAAGGGATCTTGGGTGGGGCCGTCCGGCTTCACGGTACTAAGGAGACATCACTATGGCAGCAGTGTGCCAGGTGACTGGAGCTGTTCCCGGCTTCGGTCACAACATCTCGCACTCGCACCGCCGGACGAAGCGCCGCTTCGACCCGAACGTGCAGAAGAAGACCTACTACGTTCCCACGCTTGGTCGCAAGATCACGCTGAACGTCTCGGCTAAGGGCATCAAGGTCATCGACGCCCGCGGCATCGAGTCGGTCGTGAAGGACCTGATCGCGAAGGGTGTGAAGCTCTAATGGCGAAGAAGGCTCAGGACGTACGTCCGATCATCAAGCTGCGCTCGACCGCAGGCACGGGGTACACCTACGTGACGCGCAAGAACCGCCGCAACAACCCCGACCGCATCGTGCTCAAGAAGTACGACCCGGTGATCCGCAAGCACGTCGAATTCCGAGAGGAGCGCTGATCGCATGGCTAAGAAGAGCAAGATCGCGCGCAACAAGCAGCGTGAGGTCGTCGTCGCTCGCTACGCCGAGAAGCGTGCCGAGCTGAAGAAGACCCTCGTCGACCCGAACGCGACCGACGAGGCCCGCGAGGCCGCCCGCGTCGGCCTGCAGAAGCTTCCCCGCAACGCATCGCCGGTTCGCCTGCGCAACCGCGACGCCATCGACGGGCGCCCCCGCGGCCACCTGTCGAAGTTCGGCATCTCGCGTGTCCGCTTCCGCGAGATGGCGCACCGTGGCGAGCTGCCCGGTGTCACCAAGTCGAGCTGGTAAGCACCCGCTTCACAGAAGGCCCGTTCCTCTTCGAGAGGAGCGGGCCTTCTGCGTTGTCGGAAGGGGGCGACGCCGTAGAAGAGATCGTTGACCCAGCGGGGCGAGCCGCCCAGCAGCAGACCTCGCCGCCTGAAACCCGATCGCGGGTGGCGCCGCGCAGCTCCGCGGAATTCCGCGGAGAGCGGACGAAAACGCCACATCCGTCGCAGAATTCACATCCGACACGCGACACGCCGGCCAAAACGGTCCGAAATGGCGAGATATCCGCGGAATCACGCGGTTCGTGGGTATATTCGGGACCGGTCGCATCGACCAGCCGGCGGGCAACCGCCGGTCCGAGTAACTGAAGACGGCTACCCGCCGTCTGGAGGAGCACCATGGCCATCACCAAGACCGAACTCGTCGCCAGCATCGCCAGCGCCACCGGCGAGAGCCAGGCCACCGTCTCGCGCGTCGTCGACGGCCTGTTCTCGTCCGTCTCCGAGGCCGTCGCCAAGGGCGAGAAGGTCTCGATCCCGGGCTGGATCGCGTTCGAGCAGGTCGACACCGCCGCTCGCACCGGCCGCAACCCGCAGACGGGTGCGGAGATCAAGATCCCCGCGGGCAAGCGCGTCAAGGTCAGCGCCGGCTCGAAGCTGAAGGCTGCCGTCAAGTAAGACGGTCGCTCACGAGGGGGGATGCCACGCGGCATCCCCCCTCTGCGTTCGCCCCCCGCACGGCTCTCGCTCACCCTGACGCGCGTAGGCTGGGGAGGTGAACTCGCGCGCCCTCCGCTATGCCGGGCCGGCGATCCTCGGGGGCGCGGCCCTGCTCGCCCTGCTGATCGGCCTGGCCTTCGGCGGCGGCGCCGCGGAACTCGCGATCGGCGACCCCGGGCCGGTGGTCCGCTGGGGGCTCCCGATCGCCGAGCTGCTGGTCAATCTGTCGGCGGCGCTCCTGGTGGGCTCGCTCGTGGTCGCCCTGTTCTCGCTCGTCGCGGGGACGGAGGAGTTCGACGTCGCGCTGGATGCCGCATCTGCAGGCGCCGCGATCCTGACCGTGTCGGCCGGTGCGACCGCCTTCCTGACATTCCTCAACATCTTCAACGCCCAGCCGAGCGCGGGCGCCGCCTTCGGCGACCAGCTCGGCCGCTTCCTCGTCGACACCGAGCCCGGCCTCGGCTGGCTGATGGTGACGATCGCCGCCGCCGTCCTCACCGTCCTGACGTTCGCGGTGCGGGGATGGCTCGCGACCCTGCTGGTCGCGGTCCTCGCGGTCGCCGCCCTCATTCCGATGGCCACGGTCGGGCACTCCGGTGACGAAGCGAACCACAACGTCGCCGTCACCTCCCTCGCCATCCACATCATCGGCGCCGGGGTCTGGCTCGGCGGGCTGCTCGTCATCGTCCTGCTGCGCCCCGTGCTCGGGCGGGAGCGCCTTCCCGACGTCCTCAGCCGGTACTCGAGCATCGCTCTCGCCGCGTTCGTGGTCGTCGCCCTCTCCGGCATCGCACGCGCCATGATCGGCGTCGTCTCGTGGGAGAACCTCTTCTCGCCCTACGGCGCCCTCCTCGCGGTCAAGGTCCTCGCCCTGCTGGCGATGGGCGGGCTCGGCGCCGTGTACCGGCGCCGGCTCATCGCCGGGCTCCGCGAGACCGCGGCATCCGTCCGCTTCTGGACCCTCGTGGCCGTCGAAGTCGTCTTCATGGGCATCGCATCGGGAGCGGCCGTCGCCCTGTCGGTCACACCTCCTCCCGTCAACACTGAGCTGCCGACGGAGCGGACGCCCGCGCAGATCCTCACCGGCTCGCCGCTTCCGCCGGAGCTGACGCTCGACCGCTGGTTCACGCAGTGGGACGTCGACCTCATCTGGGCCTTCGCCGTCGGGTTCGGGCTGTTCTTCTACCTCGCCGGAGTCCGCCGCCTGGCCCGCCGCGGCGATCACTGGCCGGTCTACCGCACGGTGCTCTGGGTGTTCGGTCTTCTGCTGCTCCTGTGGGTGACGTGCGGGCCGATCAACGCGTACCAGGACTACCTGTTCAGCATCCACATGGTCGGGCACATGCTGCTGTCGATGGCGATCCCGATGTGCCTCGTCTTCGGCGCACCGGTGACCCTCGCGTCGCGCGCGATCCGCAAGCGCACCGACGGCACGCGCGGCGGTCGCGAATGGATCCTCTGGGCCGTGCACAGCCCGTACTCACGGGTGATCACCCACCCCCTCGTCGCCGGTGCGCTCTTCATCGGATCGCTCTGGGCGTTCTACTACACCGACCTCTTCCGCTGGACGCTCTACGAGCACCTCGGCCACGAGTGGATGGTCGTCCACTTCCTGCTCTCGGGCTACCTCTTCGTGCTCTCGCTCGTCGGCATCGATCCGGTGCCCTACCGGCTGCCGCACTCCGGGCGCCTGCTCACCCTCATCGGCGTGATGGCAATGCACGCCTTCTTCGGCATCTCGATCATGATGTCGTCGGGCCTGTTCGTCGCGGAGTGGTTCGGGTCGATGGGGCGCACGTGGGGGGCAGACCCGCTCGAAGATCAGTACATCGGCGGCGGCATCGCATGGTCGATCGGCGAGCTGCCGACTCTCATCCTCGCGATCATCGTCGCGGTGCAGTGGAGCCGTTCCGACGCGCGGCAGCAGCGCAGCGCCGACCGGCATGCCGACCGCACCGGCGACGCGGAGCTCGAGGAGTACAACGCGCGCCTGCAGAAGCTGGCCGACCGCGACGCCCGCGCTTCACGCTGACGCACGCGGGGCGCCGGGTTCAGTCGGTCGCGGCGACGGCGATAGAGGCGGCGCCGTCGGGGAGGATCGTGATCCTGCCGGTGATGAAGAACGGCACCTCCTCGTCGACGTCCTTCACGCTGCCGTCGAAGAGCGACTGGATCTGTACGTCGATCTCGGCGACGGCCTGCGTGCGGGTGATCGCCCAGTCGGCGCCGTCGGGCTCGAGGGTCACGACCGGGTGCTCGGCGATCGACCAGGACGGCGGCTCGACGATGCGGTTGCGCACGTAGTAGCCGAACGGGCAGCCGGTCGGCTGGAGCACCTTCTGGGTGGCGCAGTCCTCGAGGAAGGCATCGACCTTCGTCTGCACGACGTCGATGAACTGGTCGGTCGGTTCGGCCTGGAACGACACCGGAACCGAGGTGAGCGGCGCATCGGCGAGCACCGCGACGCCGGGGCTTTCGGTCGTCGGGGTGTCGACGGTGATGGAGTAGAGCCCCGGCGAGAAGGCCAGCAGGGAAACCGGTTCGAGGGGATCGGCCTCGAGGCCCTCGGGGGAGATCTGCCGCTTGTCGATGGCGAAGCCGTTCACCTCGAACTGCATCGAGCCGCGGACGGCGAGTTCGATGACCGCGAGCGGGCTCTCCGCGAAACGCCACGTCGGCGCGACCCCGATGCGTCCCTCGCGCTCAACGAGGAACGCCGTCGTCCCGGAGTGTCCGCCGGCTCGGTATGAGACGGTGACCGCGGTCGTGCCGTCCGCGCGCTCCTCCTCGTCCACGGGTTCGACGTCGTCCAGAGGAGCCAGCGCATCCTTGCGCAGCAGGGCGTGACTGGCGGCGTCGGGCAGTCCCTCATCGGCGAGTCCCTGCGAGTCGACCGCCACGCCGGGGACCAGGAGTGCATCCGCGGCGCGCCCGTCCGAGAGGAGATCGAGGTACTGCAGGACGAACGCGGTTGGACTGTACAGCTGGCGATAGGTCACGGCTCCCGCGGCGCCCAGTGCGCCCAGGAGGAGCGCTCCGACGACGACGAGCGCGGTGAGGTCGAACGCGAGCTTCCGCCGCCGCCGCTGCTGCGTCACGGTCGAGGTGCGCGTGGGAGCGGGCGCGTCGACGGACGCGGCATCCACTGCTCCCGTTCCATCGACGCTTTCCACGCGTTCAGTCTAGGAAGAGACCGCTGATAGCTAGCATGGTTCCGGTGAGCACGCCGCCCCTGTCCCCCGAGCAGGAGGCGCTCTTCCGTCGCATCGAGGACACGAGAGACCACGTCTTCGTCACCGGTCGGGCCGGCACCGGCAAGTCCACGCTGCTGCAGCACCTGGCCTGGAACACCGAGAAGCAGATCGCCGTCTGCGCGCCGACAGGCGTCGCCGCCCTCAACGTCGAAGGCCAGACGATTCACTCGCTGTTCCGCCTGCCGATCGGCCTCGTCGCCGACAGCGAGCTCGAGCAGTCCGACGCGACCCGCAAGATCCTGAACGCGATCGACACGCTCGTGATCGACGAGGTGTCTATGGTGAACGCCGATGTCATGGACGGCATCGACCGCTCGCTCCGGCAAGCCCGTCGCCGCCGGTCCGAGCCGTTCGGCGGCGTGCAGGTCGTGATGTTCGGTGACCCGTATCAGCTCTCCCCGGTGCCGCCGCGGGGCGACGAGCTCCGGTACATCCAGGATCACTACCGCTCGTTCTGGTTCTTCGACGCGCAGGTGTGGGCGGGGCCGAGGGCGGATGCCGGGGCGATCCGCTCCGACGGGCTCCTCGACCTCGGGCGCGTGGGCGCACCGCTGCACATCGCCGAGCTGCGCGACATCCACCGCCAGAACGACGATGCGTTCAAGGCGATGCTCAACGCCGTGCGTCACGGCATCGTCACCGCTGACATCGCCGAGGCGCTCAACGCCGCCGGTGCGCGGAAGCCCCCCGAGCCCGCGGAGGGGGAGGTGCCGATCATCACCCTCGCCACGCGCAACGACATCGTCGGCCGCATCAACCAGCGCCACCTCGACGCCCTCCCGGGCCCCGTGCAGACCGCCCGGGCCGATATCAGCGGCGACTTCGGACGGGGGGATGCCGCGTACCCGGCTGAGCCTGAGCTGCAGCTGAAGGTGGGCGCGCAGGTCATGTTCCTCCGCAACGACATCGGCGGCTTCGGTGGCGACGGCCCGCGGTGGGTGAACGGCTCGATCGGCACGGTGACCCGGATCGCCGGCGGCACGGTGCGCGTCGAACTCGACGGCGAAGAGCACGATGTCGAGCCGGCGGTGTGGGAGAGATTCCGCTACGCGTACGACCCCGGCACCCGCAAGCTCACCCGGGAGATCGTCGCCGAATACACGCAGTTCCCGCTGCGGCTGGCGTGGGCGGTCACGATCCACAAGTCGCAGGGCAAGACGTACGACCGCGCGATCGTCGATCTCGGCAGCGGAGCGTTCGCCCCCGGGCAGACCTACGTCGCGCTGTCGCGGCTGACCTCGCTCGAAGGGCTCTACCTCTCGCGCCCGCTCCGCCCCGCGGACATCCTCGTCGATCGCGACGTGCGCCGCTTCATGGCCGGCGTCCGCGCCGCTCAGGCGGTCTGATCGGCTTCAGACCGCGGCGGCGGCCTTCCCGTCGGCGAGGTCGATGAACAAGTCGGTGTTGTACTGATATGCCCGGAGCACTTCGTCGATCACGCGCTCGCGCTCCGCGGCATCCCACGGCACCGCGTCGAGCCGGCGGCGGTAGTCCTCCTTGAAGGCGGCCGGGTCGGCGATCTCCTCGAAGGTGTAGAAGGCGACGCCCTTCGTCTCGAAGCCGAACTGGCGCGCCATCAGCCGGCCGATGAACAAGCCCCCGGAGAGATCGCCGAGATAGCGGGTGTAGTGATGCGCGACGAAGCCGCCCGGCCAGGTGGCGCCGACCTCGCGGATGCGTGCGACGTAGCGTTCGGTGGTCGGCAGTGGGGCGATGCGCTCCCGCCAGTCGGCGCCGATGAGGAACTCCAGGTCGGCGTCGAGCGCGGGCAGGCGGGTCAGCTTGTCGCTGATGAACGCGGATGCCACCGGGTCGCCCGCCATGGTCGCTGCGGCCTGCTCGAGCGCCTCGTAGATGAACCGGTGCTGCGCGACCAGCGCGGTGTAATCCTCGCGGCATCCGTCCCCGCGCATGAGATCGGTCATGAACCCTGCGCCCTCGCTGGAGGAGTGCGCGGAGGCGGTGCGCTTCTTGACCAGAGCGGAGAACGGGAGGGTGCCGGTCATGGCACGAGCCTACAGTAAGGCTCAGCTAACCTGAAGGTCTTTCTCGCCGCTACGCTGTCGACATGCCCTCCGAGTTCGACGATGCCGTGCGCACCGCGGTGCTCCGCCACATGAATAACGACCACCGCGACGACAACGTGCTGATCGCCCGCGCGTTCGGTCCGTTCGGCGATGTCATCGACGCGACCATGACGACCTTCGACGGCGACGGCGGGCAGTGGCACGTGATCACGGCGGACGGTGCGGAAGAGGTCATCCGGGTGCCTTGGCCGGGTGGGTCGATCAGCGAACGCCCCGAGGTGCGGCGCGAAATCGTGGCCCTGTACGACGCGGCGTGCGCGCGTCTCGGGGTCGAGCCGCGACCGCACTGAGCGAAGTGTGTCAACCCTCCGCGATCACAGCAGTCGCGGGGGCCCGGTGTGCTGTAATCGATGGATGCACCGAGCGGGGGACGAGCACCGGATGACACGACGCAACTGGAGCCGTGTGGTCGGATTCATCGCGGCCGGTGCGCTCGCTCTGGGCCTCGCCGCGTGCGCCCCCGAGCCGCCCGTCATCGACGTCGGCATCGACCAGCTCGACTCGGCGCTGCCGGGCGACGTCGAAGCCCAGCTTCAGCAGATCACCGAGGGTGCGATGGCCGCGACCGGATCGACCGGGGCGATCGTCGGCGTCTACGCGCCCTGGGCCGGCCAGTGGGTAACCGGGCTGGGAACGACTGCCCCCGGTGGCGAGCCCGTTGACGCGGACATGTCCTTCAAGGCGACGGCCGTCACCCGGGCGATGACCTGCGACGTGCTCTACGCCCTCGTCGAGCGCGGCACCGTCGAGCTCGACGACACCGTCACGGAGTGGCTGGAGACGTACCCGAACGTCAAGGACGTCACCCTCGAGCAGCTGTGCGACAGCACGAGCGGCATCCGAGGATATGCCAACGCGATCATGCCGCGACTGCTCGCCATCCCCGAGCGGAAGTGGGTCTCCCGTGAGCTCGCCGCGTACGGCCTGGCGCCGGGGCGCGCGTTCGAGTCGGGCAAGCAGTTCTCCGACTCCGACACCGGGTACGTCCTGCTCGGGATCGTGCTCGAGCGTGCCAGCGGGCTGTCGCTCAACGAGCTGTACGACGAATATGTCTTCACCCCGCTCGGCATGACCGAGACCTCTTTCCCCACCTCGATCGACGACTCGGGTGACTGGCTCGGCGGTCTCATCTCGCGCACCGACGGCAACGGCGACATCAAGTGCGCCGAGCCCGACGACATCACCGCGCTCTCGCCCACCGCCGGTGCCGGTGCGGCGGGTGCCGTCTCGACGGTGTCCGACCTCGCGACCTATGTGCGCGCCCTCGCCGCCGGAGCACGCTCGTACGACAGTGAAGAGCGCTTCGCCGACCCCCGCACCACCGGCAACCGCCAGCCGTCGTGGTTCACCGCCGACGGCGGCGCCTACCAGGCGGGCTCGCTCATCGGTCAGCACGGCTCGCTGCCCGGCTACATGACCGCCGCCTACGCCGACCGCGAGACCGGCCTCACCGTCGTCGTCGTGCTGAACAACTCGCGCGGCTCGTCGGTGATCGCCCGGCTCGCCGCGTGGCAGCTCGCCGCGATCGCCTCGAAGGCCCCGGCCGCCGACGGCCGCACCGCGCCCGAGGCAGGTCTGCCGTGGACCGCGGAGAGCCTGGAGAGCCAGATCCGCAGGCTCGCGATCTGCTCGTGAGTCCTCGATCGGCCCCGACATCGGCGGTCGGTCTCGTCGTCATCGGGCTCCTCTGCCAAGAGGTGGGGGCCTCCCTCGCCGTCCTGCTGTTCCCCGAGGTCGGTCCGCTCGGCATGGTGATGCTGCGGCTCGTATTCTCGGCGACGCTGCTGCTGCTCATCGCACGCCCCGCGCTGCGCGGGCACGACCGGGCCGCGTGGGTCGCCGTCGTCCAGCTCGGGGCGGCGCTCGCCGTGATGAACGGCTTCTTCTATCTCGCACTCGCTCGTCTGCCGCTCGGGGTGGCCGTCACGATCGAGGTGCTCGGCCCGCTCGTGCTGTCGATCATCGCCAGCAGGCGTGCGTCGGCCTGGCTGTGGGCGGGCCTCGCCTTCGCGGGCGTCGTCGCGCTCGCCGGTGGTGGCTGGGACCGGCTCGACCCGCTCGGGGTGCTCTTCGCCCTGGGCGCCGCCGTCTGCTGGGCGCTGTACATCCTCTCCTCCGCCAAGGTGGGCGCCGCCTTCCCCCGGCTCGACGGGCTCGCGCTCGCGATGGCGTTCGGCGCGCTGCTGTCCCTTCCGTTCGGGATCGCGAATGCCGGCACCGCGCTGCTCCGGTGGGATCTCGTCGCGCTGGGTGCCGCCGTGGCCGTGCTGTCGTCGACCATCCCGTACACGCTCGAACTGGTCGCTCTGCGTCGCCTCCCCGCCGCGGCCTTCTCGATCCTCATGTCCCTCGCCCCCGCGACCGCGGCGCTCGCCGGATTCGTCCTGCTCGGGCAGCACCTGAGCATCCTCGAGCTGATCGGCATGGCCCTGGTCATCGCGGCCTCGATCGGCGCCGTCCGCGCCGCGGGCCGCCGCGCGGACGAGATCGCCGAGCCGACCGGGTGACCCTGCGCTTGAATGGGCGCATGACCGTCGTCGTCTGCGGGCCCGCCGCGTGGAATCACCTCATCCTGCTCGATCGCCTCCCCGAGCCCGTCCCGCACATGCAGTTCGCCTCTGCCTCAGTGCACACCGTGGGGGGCACGTCGGCCGGAAAGGCGGTCCACCTGGCGGATGCCGGTGTCGCTGTCCGACTGCACGCCCTTCTCGGGGAGGATGCCGAGGGCGCGGCGGTCGCCGAGGCGCTGCGGCGCGCCGAGGTCGAAGTGGTGCGGCACGTGAGCGCGGTCACCGAGCAGCACGTGAACCTGATGACCGCTGAGGGCGGACGGGTGTCGCTGTACGTCGCCACGCCATCGCCTGTCGACGAGTCCGCTGTCGACACGTCACTCGCCGACCTGGCGACCGCCGAGGTCGCGGTCGTCGATCTCAGCGTCTTCGGGGCCGAACTGATCCGGCGTGGCGTCGGCGCCCCGGTCTGGACCGACCTCCACGACTACGACGGGTCCTCGGCATTCCACGAGCCGTTCCTGCGTGCCGCCGAGGTCGTCTTCATGAACGACGACGCGGTCGACGACCCGTGGGCGCTGCTGCGATCGTGCGTCGACCGCGGCCCACGCATGGCGGTCTGTACGCGGGGCGCCGAAGGCGCGATCGCGCTGGGCGCGGACGGCACGCGGTACGCCGTGGCCGCGGCATCCGTCGACGTCGTCGACACCAACGGCGCGGGCGACGCCTTCTTCGCCGGGTTCCTCGCCGCGCATCTGGCGGGCGCCGACGTGGACGGATGCCTCGTGGCGGGCGCGCAGCAGGCTGTCGTCGCGCTGGAGTCCGCCCACCTGCACCCCGCGCTCGCCTGAGCCGCGCAGCGTGCTCCCCCCGCGCGCCGCGTGCTCCCCCGCGCGCCGCGCGTGAGCTGCGCCACACCTGCGCCGAATCAACACCCAACTCGCGAATCAACAGCGAGTTCGCGTGCATTCGCTGTTGATTCGGGAACCCAGTGTTGATTGGGCGGCCGGGAGGGGGACGGGGGACGGGGGACGGGGGTGCCGGGGTTACGATTCGGGGATGAGCGACCCGGCATCCATCGACGACGTCTCCATCGGAGGGGACGGCATCCGTCTCGGCCAGTTCCTGAAGTTCGCGGGCATCCTCGACTCGGGCGGCGACGTCAAGGAGGCGATCATCGACGGTTTCGTGACGGTCAACGGCGAGGTCGACCGGCGACGCGGCCGGCAGCTGCAGGTCGGCGATGTCGTCACGTTCGAGGGGCGCAGCGTCCGAGTCTCACACTGACGCGCCTCAGATCCAGCCGCGCTCCTCGGCCAGCAGCACGGCCTGTTGGCGGGTCTGCACGTGCAGCTTCCCGAGGATCGCCGAGATGTGGTTGCGGACCGTCCCGGGGGCGAGCGCCAGCGTCCGGGCGATCTGACCCGTCGTCTCGCCGCGCCGACCCGCACGGAGCACGTCCAGCTCCCGATCCGACAGTGGGCTGCGCTCGTCGGTGAGCGCATCCGCGGCGATCTCGGGATCCACGTAGCGTCCGCCCGCGGCCACCCTGCGAATGGCGGCGGCGAGCTCATCGGCTCCGCGGGACTTCGGCAGGAAGCCGCTCACCCCGGCCGCGAGTGCGCGGCGGAGGACGCCCGGGCGGGCGTGCCGGGTGACCAGGACGCAGCGGCTCGAGACCGACCGGAGCACCCGCTCGGCGACCTCGACGCCGTCCAGACCCGGCATCTCCAGGTCGAGCAGGCACACGTCCGGTCGCAGCCGCTGCGCCTCCGCGAGCGCCTCGGGACCGTCCGCGCATTCGGCGACCACCTCGATGTCGTCCTCCAGCCGAAGGAGCGCCGCCAGCGCGGAGCGGATCATCCCCTCGTCGTCGGCGAGCAGCACGCGGATCATGCGGCACCCTCCGCGCCAGGTACCCGGACCGTGACGGTGAAGCGACCCTCGCCCCGCTGGACGCGCAGCGTGCCGCCGGAGGCGGCCAGGCGGTCGGCGATGCCGTTCAGACCCGACCCGAGCCCCGACCCGGCGGCATCCGTCGCATTGTCGGCCCCGTACACCCAGCCCGAGCCCTCACGCGAGAGGGAGAGGCGCACGCCCCCGGGTGTGCCGTGGCGGAGGATATTGGTTGTCGTCTCACGGATCACCGGTCCGAGCACGTCCGCGGGGGCGTCGTCGATGTCGGGGGTGCAGACGGCGGTCGCGTCTTGCCCGGCGGCCCGCAGGAGGTCCTGGGCGTTGGCGAGCTCGTCGCGCAGCGGCACGGACCGGAACCGCGTTGCGAGGTCGCGGGTGCCCTGGCGGGCGTCATCCACGCTGGCGCGGGCGAGTGCCAGCTGGGCCATGCCCGCTTCGGAGTCGCGCGGCATGAGACGTGCCGCGAGCTCCAGCTGCAGGGCGATCACCTGGAGGTGGTGGCCCTGCAGGTCGTGGACGTCGGTGGCCAAGCGCAGCCGCTCCTGCGTGGCCGCGAGCCGGGCTTCGGAGGCTCGCGCCCGGTCGAGCGTGATGAGCACATCCCACCACCACAGCGAGAGCACGGTCATCGCCGGGAGGAGCGATCCGTACACGGCGACGAAGCGGGCGCCCTCCTGCAGGTCCGCTCCCGCGGCGCTGAACGGGCCGGCGACGAGCATGACCGCCACGATCGCCGCGGTCACCATGGCGATGATCTTCCAGCGCAGGCCAGGCCGCCAGCCGAGCAGGGCGACCGCCTGGGCGAGCATGATGACAGCCACCATCTCCCCGCCACCGACGAGCAGGAGCGCGCCGGTGGCGACGAGCGCCACCACGCCGATCGCGATCCAGCCGAACCGCGAGGCGACCGGAGGGTGCTCGGGGGTCCGATGCCGGTAGTCGCGCAGGAGCTGAAGCGTGGCGAGGCACCAGGTCGCGCCGAGTGCGAGGGTCGCCACGATCGATGCGTCGCCGGTGCCGCGCTCGACCTGGTCGGCGATCCACAGCATCCCGATGATCACCTCGAAGAAGATGACCGCGCCGACTGTGTACCACCAGGTGGCGCGCACGCCCCGGACGGGAGCGAGGGCGACGGAGGGAGCGGCGGCAGAACTCATCGGCATCCAGCGTAGGCGCATGACAGTTGTCACCCCCCGGGCGTGCAGGCGTCCCGCCGGGACGTGACGCGGCGACACTGGGAGCGAGCGAGCCCCTGCGGTGGACTGGTGTCACCACCGCGGAGGAGCCTCCGCAACCCAGCGAAAGGAACCGTCATGAGCGCTCTCGACACCTTCCAGGACTTCGTCGCCCAGATGCCGGAGGTCCTCCAGCCGGTCGCGGTCGCGCTGGTCGGCGCCGTGCCCTTCGTCGAAGGAGAGGGAGCGGTCACGGTCGGCATCATCGGCGGCATCCACCCGCTCGTGGCGGGCGTCGCCGCGGTTGCGGGCAACATCCTCTGCGTGCTCGTCGTCGTGCTCGTCACCGCGGGCACGCGCCGAGCGATCGTGACCCGTCATCGGGCCCGCGTCTCCGCGCGCGAGGCCGTGGCGGTCGGGGGCGGCACCGTCGCGGTCGAAGAGCTCGAGGCGCGGGAGCGCTCCGAGGCCGCGACCAGCCCGCGCAAGCAGAAGTTCTTCCGTGCGCTCGACAAGTACGGCGTGCCCGGCGTCAGCCTGCTGGGCCCGCTGCTGCTGCCGACGATGTTCACGGCGGCGACGCTCGCCGGCATCGGCATCTCGCACGGCCGCATCATGTTCTGGCAGACGCTCGCGATCATCGGCTGGACCTCGATCGTCGGCGCCCTCATCTGGGTGGTGTTGCAGTCCGCACTGGGCGCGTGAGGACGGGAGCCTGCCCGCCGCTCGAAGGGAGTGGCGGGCAGGCCGCGCGGCGTCAGTCGGTCGGCTCCTCATGGCCGACGGAGCGGGCCTCGAGGTACGCGCACAGTTCAGCGGCGACCGAGAACTCGACCGCCAGGCCCTGCATCTGGTGGCTGGTCAGCACCGTCGACTCGTCGTGCGGCTCGATCGTCACCCGCCAGGGTGCTTCGCCCATGCCGGGGGTCCTCCGGTGCAGGGAGTGAAGGTAGCGGAAGCGGGACGGAAAGGCGAGTGCCCTCCGGCCTCCGCTGGTTCTCCACTATTCTCGACCATGACGGTGCATTCGGTGCCGATCGAGGAGCACACGTGACGGACGTCCACATCGAGGGCACCGGAGACCAGGGTCGACCGACCGGGTACTGGTACGACGAAGCCCCCGGGCAACGTGAACGAGCACGACGTGTCCTCGAGTCGCTCCGCACCTATCGGGCTGCGGAGACCGCGATGCGACGCCGCACCCGCGATTCGATGTCGATGGGCGAGAACGAACTGCTCGCCCTGCGCTACCTGCTCCGCCAGCCCGACCACTCCGCGCGACCCTCCGAACTCGTGAAGTACCTCGGCGTCACCTCGGCGTCGATAACGACGATGCTCGACCGGCTCGAGAAGTCCGGTCGTGTGCAGCGCGTGGCCAATCCCAGCGATCGCCGCAGCATCTTCGTGCGCGCGACGCCGCATGCCAACGAAGAGGTCCGCGAGACTCTCGGTCGCATGCACGACCTGATGTACGGCGTCGCCGTCGGCATGAGCCCCGAGGCCCAGGAGCACGTCGTGGCGTTCCTGCAGCAGATGGCTGACGCCGTCGACGGCGTTGAGCCCGCGGCATCCGCCGGCTGATCGCGCCGCTTCCAGACCGGTTCATAACCGCTCGAGTCGCTCCGCGCAAGCGGTGCGCAAAGCTCGCCCGGTGCCCGCATGATGTTGCGCATGCGACGCATCACCTATGCCGGGGAGACCGTGATCACCACCGACGACGTGGCTGACGCGCTCGTGGACCTGACCGCCGCTGTGGCCAGTGCAGGCCGAGCGGATGCCGTGTCGATTCCGATCGTGACGGACCGAGGCCGGGAGGTCGGCGAAGCCGAACTCATCATCGGGGTCGGGAACGACGTGCTGTCGGTGCCCGTCGAGTGGTCGGCGGAGCAGCCCGACTTCTCCGCCGCGGCCCAGCGACTGCGCCAGCACCCGCTGTTTCCCGGCCGCCCCGACACCGCGGCCGACATCGAGTTCGATGAGGGCCCCGACATGCACTGGGACCCCGACCTCGACGGCTTCGGGCGGGCATGAGCGCAAGCGCATCGACCGTGCGGACGCTCTGGCTCGTGCGCCACGGCGAGAGCGAGGGCAATCTCGTCGCCACCGCCGCTGACCGATCGGGCGCCGAGCAGCTCGACCTCGAATGGCGGGATGCCGACACCCCCCTGTCCGCCGGCGGCGAGGAGCAGGCGGTCGCCCTCGGTTCCTGGATGCGCGATCATGCCGACGGCATCGACGTCGCGTGGGTGTCCCCGTACGTCCGTGCACGCCGCACGCTGGAACTCGCCGCGTCCGGCACCGATCTGCCGATCCTCATCGACGAGCGGCTGCGCGATCGTGAACTCGGCGTTCTCGACGGGCTGACCCGTCGGGGGGTCGAGGCGCGGCATCCCGCGGAGGCGGAGCGCCGGCGCAAGCTCGGCAAGTACTACCACCGGCCGCCCGGCGGTGAGTCGTGGGCGGACGTCGCCCTCCGGCTGCGCTCCTTCTTGCAGGACGCGCTCGCGGCGCCCGTCGGTGAGGCGGTCATCGTGGCTCACGACGCGGTCGTCATGCTGACCCTGTCACTGCTGCTGCCGTGGTCGGAGGAGGAACTGCTCGGGTTCGCGGCCGATCACACCGTCCTGAACGCCTCCGTCACCCGTCTCGACCACGACGGGGAGCGCTGGACCCTGACATCCTTCGCCGACGTCGCCCACCTGCGCGAAGAGGGGGCCGACGTCACCGTCCACTCGGGAGACCCCGATGTCGAACCTCGCTGATCGCGTCACGCCCGCCCTGCTGCGCTCGTGGGAGCTTCCCGATCCGGGCGAGTCGAAGAAGTCCCGGGGGCGGGTCGCCGTCGTGGGCGGTTCGATCCTCTCGCCCGGCGCCGTCATGCTCGCGGGCGAGGCCGCTCTGCGCGTCGGTGCCGGTCTGGCGACGCTGATGGTCCCCGCCGAACTGGCCGTGCCGATGGGAGTGGCCCTTCCCGAAGCGGGCGTGTGCGGACTCCCACCGGCGGGAGAAGACCTGCCCGCCGGTGCGCGTGGAGAACTCGAGGCTGCGCAGACCGTCCTGGTCGGACCGGGTCTCGCCGACCCCGACGAGACGCGTGATCGGGTCGAGCGGGTCGCCGCGGCATCCGCTGTCCCCCTTCTTCTCGACGCCTTCGCCCTCGGGGTGCTCCCTGACCTCGACCGGGCGACGTTGCCAGCCGACCTCGTGCTGACGCCCAACCGGGAGGAGGCGGCGCTGCTCCTTGGGGAGGAGGAGACGGATGCCGATCCTCCGGCGGTCGCGGAGATCGCGCGCCGCTATCGCGCCGTCGTCAGCTGCTACGGCTACATCGCCGAGCCGGACGGGCAGGTCTGGGAGGTGCCGCGCGGCGGGCCGGGCCTCGGCACCTCGGGCAGCGGCGATGTGCTGTCGGGTGCCATCGCGGGTTTCCTGGCTCGCGGTGTCCGTCCCGCCGAGGCGGCCGTGTGGGGAACGTGGCTTCACACGCGCGCGGGGAACCGGCTCACGGCGCGGGTGGGAATCGGGTTCCTGGCGCGGGACATCGTGCGCGAGTTGACCCCGTCACTGGCGGAGACCGTCGGCCACCCGCTCGTGTGAGGCTCGCATAAGGTCGATCTGCGCGGTTCCGGTCGCTGCGCGGAAGGAACGCGGATGGAGATCCGAGACGCCCGCGCGGGCGACGCGGCGGTGATCGCCGAGATCTACAACGACGCCGTGCGCCACACGACGGCGATCTGGAACGACGCCACCGTCGACACCGAGAACCGGGAGCGGTGGATCGCCGAGCGGCAGGGGAGCGGGTTCCCCGTCCTCGTCGTCGTCGACGCGGACGGTGCTGTGCTCGGATACGCCTCCTACGCGCAGTGGCGACCGTTCGACGGGTACCGCCACACCGTCGAGCACTCCGTCTACGTGCGCGCCGACCAGCGGGGCGCGGGGCACGGGCGAGCGCTCATGCGTGCGCTCATCACCCGTGCGCGGGGAAGCGGCATCCACGTCATGGTGGCCGGAATCGACGCCTCGAACAGCGGATCGATCCGACTGCATGAGGCTCTCGGCTTCACCGTGGCGGGGACGGTGCCGCAGGTCGGGGCGAAGTTCGGCACGTGGCTCGACCTGACCTTCATGTCTCTCGTGCTGGACGACCGCGCGCAGCCGTAGGGTGCGTGCCCTCGGCGGCGTGGTCGTCTTAGGCTCGGGGCATGGCTCGCCTGCTCGTCGTGCACCACTCGCCGACGCCGGGCGTGCGCGCGCTGGCCGATGCCGCGATGCGCGGTGCGCGGTCGGCGGAGGACGTCGAGATCGTCGAGCGTGCGGCCCTCGATGCGACCGCCGAGGACGTGCTCGCCGCGGACGGCTACCTGCTCGGGACGACCGCGAATTTCGGCTACCTGTCGGGTGCGCTGAAGCACTTCTTCGACACCACGTACAACGAGACCCACGAGGCGACGTCGGGGCGGCCGTTCTCCTATTGGATCCACGGCGGCTACGACACGACGGGAGCCGAGCAGGCGATGACCGCCATCACGCGCGGGTACGGGTTCCGCCTCGCGTCATCGCCTCTCGTCTTCACGGGCGAGACGGATGCCGTGCGCCTCGAGGCGGCCGAGGAGCTCGGCGCGACCCTCGCCTGGCGGCTCACGCTCTGACGGGTGCAGGCAGGGGTCTGGTCTCGTACTGATCATCGAGATGCGTGCGGTCGGCCGGCGGTGAGCGTAGACCTCCGGCATCCGTCCGTCCAGCCCGGGGTGCGCGACGCTTGCCGTCCGTACGGTGGCACGCATGAGTAGACCTGATGAGCACAACACCCAGGGAACGCCGGATGTCGACGAAGAGGCGGACACCGCCTCGGGAGGTGCTCCGGAGCCGCCCGACATCACGACGGACGAGCACGGCCGCCCGGTCGACAACCCTTCCGGCGGCTGACCCACAGGCGCGCCGGCAGTGCGCGCGCGGGTGACCGAGCGCCGACTCGGTGATGTCGCTCATGGACGGAGTGTCTGGGCGGCGTTCTCAAGGGCGTGGGTGACGACGCGGTAGTACGCCCACCGGCCGCGCTGCTCGCGGGTGACGAGGCCGGCGTCGACGAGCTGCTTCATGTGGTGCGAGACGGTCGGCTGGGACAGTCCGACGGGCTCGGTGAGGTCGCAGATGCACGCCTCGCCATCGCTGGATGCGGCGATGAGGGAGAGGAGGCGAACGCGGGTGGCGTCGCCGAGCGCCTTGAACACGCGCGCCGTGTGCTCGGCATCCTCGACGGAGATCACGCTGCCGGTCACGGTCGTGCAGCAGGCCGCATCGTCCGTCGCGAGGAGGGGGAGCATCTGGGGCATGAGCTGATCCTCTCATGTCATATTGACATCTGTCGATACATCGAGCATTCTCGATCCGTCGGGCTTGTCGATGCGAAGGGTGACGGCGAATGGGTGATGTGCTGCCGCGCGCACTGTTCGCACGGAGGCTGCTGGCCGAGTTCCTCGGGACGGGCCTGCTCGTGACCGTCGTCGTCGGCTCGGGGATCGCGGCCCAGCGCCTCTCGCCCGATGATGTGGGCCTGCAGCTGCTCGAGAACAGTCTGGCCACGACGCTCGGACTCGCCGTGCTGATCCTCGTGCTCGGGCCGGTCTCGGGTGGCCACTTCAACCCCGTCGTGTCCGCTGTCGCCTGGGTGATCGGCCGTCGCGCGGGCACAGGCCTCCGCGGGCGCGAGGTCGCCTCCTACGCCTCCGTGCAGATCGTCGGCGGGACTGTCGGCACGCTGCTCGCGAGTGTCATGTTCGACGTGTCGCCCGCGTTCTCCGAAACGCACCGGGCCACCGGTGGCCAGTTCGTGGCCGAAGTGGTCGCCACGGCGGGGTTGGTGCTGGTGATCTTCGCTCTCTCCCGCACCGCGACCACCGCCGTGACGGCTGCAGCGGTGGGCGCCTACATCGGCGCCGCGTACTGGTTCACCAGCGCGACCTCGTTCGCGAATCCCGCCGTCACGATCGCCCGCATGTTCACGGACACCTTCGCCGGCATCGCCCCGGCATCCGTCCTCCCGTTCATCGGGGCGCAGCTGCTCGGCGCCGCTGTCGGCGCTGTCCTTCTCCTCCTTCTGTACCCGACCGCGCCGCGGACCGCGGACCGCGTCACCGTCCCCTCCGATTCCGACCGGGAGCACTCATGACCGACACCACCAAGCCCGCCGTCCTCTTCGTCTGCGTGCACAACGCGGGACGCTCCCAGATGGCCGCGGGGTACCTCCGCGCGCTCGCCGGCGACCGCGTCGACGTCTTCTCGGCCGGCAGCGAGCCGCGTGACACCATCAACCCGAACGCGGTCGCTGTCATGGCCGAAGAGGGCATCGACCTCACCGGCGCCGTCCCGCAGATCCTGACGACGGATGCCGTCCGTCAGGCGGACGTCGTGATCACCATGGGCTGCGGTGACGCGTGCCCGATCTTCCCCGGCAAGCGCTACGAGGACTGGGAGCTGACCGACCCCGCCGGTCAGCCGGTCGAGGTCGTCCGCGAGGTGCGCGACGACATCCGCGGCCGGGTGGAAGCGCTCATCGCCAGCTTGAGCTGACCCTAGGCGGCTGTTCGCGGTTGGCACTGGCACGGTCTATTCCAGGGCGGCACCCGGTGGCTGGTCGCGGGTAGCGTCCGAGCCAGGCTCAGGCCCTTCAGATGCGCGCGTGAGTCCGCATCCAGAGGCTCTCGTGGGACCGGAGATCGTCGCTATCCCAGACTGACGATTCCGCGGGTCGAGAGTGGGCGGGGGCTGGCGTCTCGACCTCCGTCGGAGAGAGGACCCGGCGGGTGCCTCGAGTGCCCGTTGGAACATTGACTCGCGGAGCCTCAGCGCTGAGCGAAATGCCGGCCGAGCACTTTGCTCGGCCGGCATCATCTCCGCGGGCTGCGTCTGCGATTCAGCGAACGCCCGACGGGCTGTGCGAATCCACGTCAGGCCGCGTCCTCTGCGGGAGGAGCCGCGAGCTCAGCGAACCTCGCCTGCATCGTCGGGTTGCCCTTCGTCAACTTCTGCACGGTGAGGGCAGTCGCCTTGTCGTTCGCGAGCCGCAGGTTTCGCTCCGAGCCGAACAGGGCCTCCTTCACCTTCTGCAGCTTGTTGATCGACGCGTCGATCTCCTTGATCGCGGTTTCGAACTTTCGCGACGCGAGGTCGTAATTCTTGCCAAACGCCGCCTTGAACTCGTCGAGCTCCGACTCGAAGCCGGTGATGTCGATGTTCTGACGCTTGACCTGCTCGAGCTCGGACTTGACGGTGATCGTGTCCTGCGCCGCGTTGCGGAGCAGTCCGATGATCGGGAGGAAGAACTGCGGGCGAACGACGAACATCTTCGGGTAAGCGTTCGAGACATCGGTGATCCCGGTGTAGAGGTCGGAGTCCTCCTCGAGGAGCGAGACGAGCACGGCGTACTCGCATCCCTTCTCGCGCCGGTCCTTATCGAGCTTCGCGAAGAAGTCGTGGTTCTTCTTCTTGCTGACGGAGGCGTCGGCCTCATTCTTCATCTCGAACATGATCGAGATGTACTCGACGCCATCGTCGGTGGCATCGCGGAAGATGTAGTCGCCCTTCGAGCCGCCGGATGCGTCGTTGTCCTTCGCGAACTGCGCGTTAGGGAAGGCGAGCGAGCGCATCCGGTTGAACTCGGTCTCGCAGTGGGACTCGAGCGTCTCCCCGAGCAGTTTCACCGACAGCTTCGCCTTGAGGTCCTTGTACCGGTCGATGAGCTCGTCCTTCAGGGCGAGCTCGGTCGCGTGCGCCTTCCTGAGTTCGACTTCGCGCACCGTGCCGGCCGCGGTCTGTGCGGCGAGCGCCCCCTGCACTTCGGTGAGCTGCTGCTGGATCGCGGTCACCGCCTTCGTAACCGCGAGTTCCTGCTCGGATGCCGCGGCGGAGAGCTGTCTCTCGAGGCGGACGATCCGCTGCTCACGCTCCGAGAGGTTCTGCTGCGCCTCCTGCGCTGCTTTCGTCACTGCCAGCGCGATCTCGGCGGCCTTCGCCTGCTCGGCAGCGGCGAGACGGACGTGAATCTCGGCCTCGAACTCGGCGTTTCGAACCTGCCGCACGATGTCCGCGAACTGTGCCTCGTCGATGGTGAACGCGGTCTGGCAGTGCGGGCAGCGGATCTCATTGGTGGTGTTCTTCATGGTGTCCTCCTGGACCGTGGTGTGTTGAGACCCGTGGGCGGGGTGCCCCCCATCACGACCCGCCCACGGTTGTGGCCGAAGCCACGTCGAGAACTATGGCCCGAACCTCCCCGCGCCACACCGAGGACGCGTGATAACCCTCTTTATCAACAGCTTTGTGCATGTGTCCGAAGGTGGTCATAGTCTCAACACATGACTTCCGCCAGCACCGCGCTTCTTACCGACTTGTCGGGCGTGGCGCGACTCGCCGGCGTCCAGCGCGCGGTGGTGTCGATGTGGCGGACGCGATCGGCCGGTGGCGACGACCCCTTTCCGCAGCCGGTCGCTTCAGACACGGGTCGGATGCGATTCGACGCCGATGAGGTCGCCGACTGGCTCGCACGGACAGGACGCGGCAACAATGCGAGTGCGGGTCGGGATGCCGCGATCTCGGCGGCCCCCGACGAGTTGTCCTATAGCGATCCCCGACATGTCGCCGAGCTCGAGGCCCTTGTGGCGCTTGGGGCGCTCACCGACGAGCTGTCTCCCGAGAAGCTTCACGCGCTGGCGACCGAGCACGATCCCGATGACCAGATTCTCCAGCGTGAAGTGGCGGCACACATCTCGCGCGGGATGCCGTGGCTCGATTTCGCCGCGCGGGCCATCGACGCGGCCTACTCGCCGAGTGAGGCGCTCGCGGTTATCGCTCGGCGGGCGGCATCCGTAGCAACGACGTCGGGCTCGTCCGCACCGCTGACGTCCACGGCGGTCGCGCTCGTCACCGAGATGGTGCAGGCGCTCCAACAGGGAAGCGAACGTTCGGTCACCCTCGAGGTGTACGACGTTGACCTCTCTATATCGGTCGTGCTCGCCCTCGGCGACGATACGACGTTCGCGGTGCCGGACGGCGTGTCGAGCCGCCGGCTTCGTCGGCGCCTTCTCGCGTCCGGTGTTCCGGTGTCAGTGCCGGACGAGGCTGCCCTCACGGTGCTGCGTGTGCCGGCTGCGGGAAACGGAGACGTGGTGGCGATGCTGGAAGCGGTCGACGAGGCATCGTTGGCGATGCGCGCCGCGGACACCGCGATCGTCATCGGGCCCGCGAGGGTGCTGACAGACCGGGTCGCCACCAGCGCGGATCGCATCCGCGCTGACATCCTCCGGTCGGGACGGGTCCGGGCAATCGCACGACTGCGCCCAGGCCTCGTGACGGGAGCCCCACGCGAGGCGCTGGCAGTGTGGGTGCTCGGCCCGCCGGTCGGCAACACGCCGATCGGGGACCGCTTCACAGCCGTCGCCGACCTCACCGATCGTGACCTCACCGATGCCACTCGCGGCGACCTCGTCGCTGATCTGGTGACCAGCCTCCAGAGCGCGAGGGAAGTCCGTTCGCGGGCGTTCATGTTCGCGCGATTCGTGCGCACCGCATCGCTGACCGCTGCCGGCGACTCGCTCGTGTCCCACGCCCCGCGCTCGTCGTCGAAGACCATGCGGACCGCCGACCTGCCCGCGCTGCTCGACACCGCAACAGACGAGGTTCGTGGGGACGTCGAGCCGTCATCGACGGTCCCGGCCGACGAACCGGCTCCCGAGCCGGCGCCGATCTCGCAGCTCATTTCAGACCGGCATGCTCGGGTGATCAGCGGTGTCCGTCTCGACCCGATGTCGTTCGGTGACGCCGGGCTCGTGGTCGTGACGGCGGCAGACCTCGAGCCGGGGCGTCACCCGGGCGGCACCCGGATCGACCAGCTGACGTTCGCGACGCGGCATCCGTCGGCGACACTCACCCGTCCCGGCGACGTGGTCTTCCGCACCAGCCCGACGGCGGCGGCGTGGGTCGACGACGAAGGGTCGAACGTGGTCGCTTACCCTGCGAGAGTGCTGCGCGTGAATCCGTCCGACCCCGGCGGTCTCGTTCCCGAGGTGATCGCCGCCGACATCACCGGCGCAGCGACCGGTCCCGGAGCCTGGAAACGGTGGACGCTGAGGCGCGTCCATCCGCAGACCATCGAACCACTCCGCGTCGCGCTCGCCGAGATCGCGATAGCACGCGAGCGCCTCGAGGCGCGAGTGCAGCGCCTCGAGCGCTACGCCGCCCTGCTCGTCGACGGCGCCACCACCGGCGCCGCAGTCATCAGCCCCAAGCCAGCCGCCGACGCGGCATCCACCCAGTGAGGAATCGCATGCCCCGCATTGCTAAGGCCGCGCCGACCGCGCCGTCGACCATGAAAGAGCTGAAGGACACGCTCTGGAAGGCAGCCGACAAGCTGCGCGGGTCGATGGACGCCTCGCAGTACAAAGACGTCATCCTCGGCCTCGTTTTCCTCAAGTACGTGTCGGATGCGTTCGACGAGCGCCGCGACGGCATCCGGGCGGAGCTGACCGCCGACGGCTACGACGAGGGCCAGATCGCAGAGCTCATCGACGACGTCGACGAGTACACGGGCCGCGGCGTGTTCTGGGTGCCCGAGCCGGCGCGCTGGACGTTCCTCGCATCGCACGCGAAGGGCGCGTCGGTCGACGGTGTCGACAATTCGATCGGGCTGCTGATCGATGAGGCGATGGATGCCGTGATGCAGGCGAACCCGCAGCTGACGGGCACGCTGCCGCGCATCTTCAACCGCGACAGCGTCGACCAGCGCCGGCTCGGCGAGCTCATCGACCTGCTGAACTCCGCACGGTTCGCGGCGCAAGGGCAGGGCGGGTCGGACGGGCGCCGCGCGCGTGACCTGCTGGGTGAGGTCTATGAGTACTTCCTCGAGAAGTTCGCTGCCGCCGAAGGCAAGAGGGGCGGCGAGTTCTACACGCCGGCCGGTGTCGTGCGGGTGCTCGTCGAGCTGCTGCAGCCGACGCACGGGCGGGTGTACGACCCGGCGTGCGGTTCGGGGGGCATGTTCGTGCAGGCGGAGAAGTTCATCGATGCCCACCACGGTGAGGGCAGCGACATCTCGGTGTACGGGCAGGAGCTCAACGAGCGCACGTGGCGGATGGCGAAGATGAACCTCGCGATCCACGGCCTGTCGGGCAACCTCGGAGCGCGCTGGGGCGACACGTTCGCCCGAGACCTGCACCCGGACCTGCAGGCTGACTTCGTGATGGCGAACCCGCCGTTCAACATCAAGGACTGGGCGCGCAATGAGGACGACCCTCGTTGGCGTTTCGGCGTGCCGCCGGCGAACAACGCCAACTACGCCTGGATCCAGCACATCCTGGCCAAGCTCGCGCCGGGCGGGCAGGCCGGTGTGGTCATGGCGAACGGCTCGATGTCGTCGAACTCGGGCGGCGAGGGCAAGATCCGTGCCGAGATCGTCGAGGCCGACCTGGTCTCATGCATGGTCGCGCTGCCGACGCAGCTGTTCCGCTCGACCGGCATTCCGGTGTGCGTCTGGTTCTTCGCGAAAGACAAGGGCAAGCGTGCCGGTGAGGTGCTCTTCATCGACGCCCGCAACCTCGGCCACATGATCGACCGCGCCGAGCGTGCGCTCTCCGACGACGACATCGCCCGCATCGCCGGCACCTTCCACGCCTGGATGGACACCCCTCCGGTCGTTGAGCGAGCCGAGGCGGCCCTCCCGGTCGTTGAGCGAGGGAGCGAAGCGACCGAGACGAAACGCCCCACCACCTACACCGACACCCCCGGCTTCTGCTACTCCGCGACGCTCGCCGAGATCAAGGCCGCCGACTACGCCCTGACCCCCGGCCGCTACGTCGGCGCCCCCGAGGCCGAAGACGATGGCGAGCCGATCGAGGAAAAGCTCGCCCGGCTTAGGGCGCAGCTGGAGGTCCAGTTCGACGAGTCGGCGCGGCTGGCCGAGGTCGTGCGCAAGCAGCTTGGACGTGTCTCGTGAACGCGCTCCCGGATGGATGGAGCCGTCGGCGTGTAGAGGACCTGGTGCGGGTGACTCGCGGGGCTTCCCCGCGCCCCATCAACGATTGGATCGCGCCTGAGGGAACCCCCTGGGTCAAGATCTCCGACGCCACTGCTTCGAGTGCCCGCGTGATCACCTCGACGCGCGAGTTCATTCGAAACGAGGGACGGACTCGCAGCGTAGTTGTCTATCCCGGCGACCTAATCGTCTCCAACAGCGCAACACCCGGCATCCCTCGTTTCATGGGGATCGAGGCGTGCATTCACGACGGTTGGCTCTTGCTCCGCGACCTTCGCGGGATCGACCCGCTGTACATGTACTACACGGTCGAGAATGACCGGCCTTTGCTCCTGGAGCAGGGCAACGGATCGATCTTCACGAATCTCAAGACCGAGATCCTGAAGCGTCATCTAATCGCCGTCCCTCCATTGGCCGAGCAGCAGGCGATCGCCGAGGTGCTGGGCGCCCTCGACGACAAAATCGCCGCCAACACCGCCCTTGCCGCGACCGCTGAGCGAGTGCTTCGGGCGGAGATCGACGCGGCATGGCTCCGAGGGGACGACCGGTCATCGGTGTTCTCAGACTGGGTCGACCTGAACCCGAAGGTCTCGGTACCGCGATCCGACTCTGCGATCTACATCGATATGAAACGACTACCTGAGACAGGTTGGTCGATCGACGGGTTCGACCTCCGCGAGCCGAAGGGCGGTGCTCGTTTCCAGAACGGTGACACGCTCCTCGCCCGGATCACTCCTTGCCTCGAGAACCGGAAGGCAGGCTTTGTCGACCACCTCGGCGAAGGTGATGTTGGGATCGGTTCGACAGAGTTCATCGTCCTTCGAGCGCGAGGCGAGGTCGCAGCACCGATCCCGTTCTTGCTCGCCACCGCACCTCGCTTCCGCGACCACGCAATCCAGCACATGGTGGGCACATCGGGTCGTCAACGTGTTGCCGCGTCGGACCTCGCGACGTTCGAGCTTCCGACTCCCGACCGCACGTGGCTCGCCGACTTCGGTGCACGCGCATCGGCGCTCTTCTGCGCAGTCGCAGCACAAAGCGTCGAGAACCGCACCCTCGCCGCGACGCGCGACGCACTGCTGCCGCAACTCATGTCGGGCCAGCTGCGCGTGCGCGATGCCGAGGATGCGGCATCCGCTCTCGGCGTGTGAGCGCGATCGCCACGTCGACCGGTTAGATTCACAAGACTGCACTGTTGCACTGGGGGAACGAACGCATGACCACAACGACTGTGCCGGCGCCGAAGCCGGTCAAGAGGACGCCGATCTGGGCGAAGTTCCTGCTCGTCGTCGTGATCCTCGCGGTGATCGCCGCAGCAGCGCTGATCAGCTTCAACGTCGGCAAGTTCTTCGGCGCGACCGAGTCGCGCGACACCCAGGTGATCCGGTCGATCAAGGGTGAGGAGCAGGTGATCCTCGTCACGGCCGGCATGGCTGAGGTGAAGGAAGAACGTGAAGACGGGCTTCCCATTGCGATCGGCGACTGGGACCTCTTCACGCTCCCCGGTAGCGAGAGGTCAGTGCTCGCCCGGTATGAGTTCGACGCGAAGTTCGGTATCGACGGCGAAGACGTCGAGATCACGAAGACGGGGGACAACGCCTACCGGATCACCATCCCCGAGTTCATCTCGCTCGGGTACGCGGATCCGGTGCTCAGCATCGCGAACAGGGAGAACGGCTTCTTGAGCTGGACGACGCCCGAGATCGCGACGGATGACGTATTCGAGGAGCTGCTGTCCTCGACGGCCATCGAGGAACATATCGACGGTTACCGTCCGCTGCTCGAGGAGCAGGCCGAGACGTTCTATTCCAAGATCGTCGAAGCCATCGACCCCGCGATCGAGCTCACCTTCGAGTTCACTGACTGACCTACTCACAAACACGGAGATCATCATGAGCCCTAAGAAGGATGTCGAAGCGACCAGCGCTCCGCAGATCGCACTCCCCGACGACTTCCAGGATCGCGTGTTCCAAGCGATCGCGGTGCAGCGGCCGGCGGCGACCGCCTACATCAAGGAGATCCGCCGCAAGAAGCCCGACGCGACCCCGGCCGAGGTCATGAAGACCATCGAGTCGCAGTACATCGCGACGACGACTGCTGCGAGCGCGGCGATCGGCGCGTCGGCGTCGATCCCTGCGGTCGGTGTGCCGGTCGCGATCGGGCTCGGTGTTGGCGACCTGATCTTCTTCTACGAGACGACCGCGTTGTTCGCGCTCTGCATGGCCGAACTACGCGGCGTTCCGGTCGACGACCCGGACCGTGCGAAGGCGATCGTCCTCGGTGCCCTCCTCGGGGAGAAAAGGCGGAGCCAGATCACGTCGCTCGTACTTTCGACACTTCCTGCTGGAGCGACCATTGCGGGCGCACGCGGTGCCGCGGGGATCGCCGCCGCCGGCGCTTCGCCGAAGTGGGGTGACTTGCTCGCTCAGCAACTCCCGGACTCGGCGTTGGTCCCGGTCACGATGGTGCTCGCGAAGCAAGCGATCGCGCAGGGCGCGGTCATGGGCACCGTCAAGATCAGCTCGAAGGCCATCCCCGTGATCGGTGCTGCCGCAGGCGCGGCTACCAGCTTCTTCTTCGGCAGCAACGTCGTGAAGTCGTGCCGCGCCGGCTTTTCGGCGCCCGCCGCGGAATGGCCGGAGTGGCTGGAACTTGCCGACGAGGACGGCGACGGCATCCCCGATCCGTCGAAAGCGGTGCTCGCCATGCGCGCGGCATCCGAGTCGGCGAAAGACTTCGGCGAGAACGTGTGGGGACGCATGGTTGATGCGACCGAGGTGTTCCGCAGCGTCGACATCGACGGTGACGGCATCCCGGATGCGCCGCGTGCGGTCACCGCGGTGAAGGATGCCGCGACTGCTGTCGGCGGTGCGGCGGGTGCTACTGCGAAGGCGGTCGGCGGCGCGGCGGCAGGATCTGCTCGCGCCGTCGGCAACGCCGCCACCGGAACGGCGAGCGCTGTCGCCGGCCTGTTCAGGCGCGACAAGAAGGCTGCATCTGATGGAGGCACGGCAGACGAGAGCGAACCGATCGAGCAGAACTAAGTAGGGCCAGGCTTTCGAAATGAGTGCGAAGAAGTAAGCTAAAGCCGGTTTATCTTTCTTCTTCGGGGGGAACTAGAAAGGACGGTCATGCGGACTGAGCTGTATGTTGACGATCGCTTCGGATCGGTCACGAGAAATCCGACCGGAGCGTGGACCCACCCGTACTTCCTGCCGACCGCCATTCCGCGCGAGTTCGCGCTCTCGCCGGATTCGATGGCTGCGGTCTCGCGCGCGGACATCGCGCTCGGCCGGCTGTCAGGGCTGGCCATGCTCATTGACGATCCCGAACTCCTCCTCGGCCCGTCAATGATGCAAGAAGCGCTGTCGAGCTCGAGGATCGAAGGGACGCAGGCATCTCTCAGCGACGTGCTCAGTGCCGAGAGCGTCGACGAACCCATCGACGATGAGAATCTCCGAGAGGTCAGCAACTACCTCGATGCAGCGGCGCAGGGGAGTGCACTTCTCGAGAACTGGCCGCTGACTCAACGGTTCTTCTGTGCACTTCACGCGACGCTCCTGACCGATGTGCGCGGAGAGGAGAAGTTCCCTGGAGAACTTCGGAAGTCCCCGGTCTGGATCGGCTCGCCGAACGCGAGGCCGGAGACTGCGCGGTTCATCCCGCCGCACCACGATCGCATCGGCGAACTCGTTGCCGACTGGGAGCGATTCGTCAACGAACCCTCTACGATGCCTCCGTCGCTGCGGGCAGCGCTCATGCATTACCAATTCGAGACCATCCACCCATTTCTCGATGGCAACGGACGCATCGGTCGCCTCCTCATCGGCTTTCTCCTCGTCAGCGATGGTGTGCTCAGCGCTCCTATCCTCCCGATCTCTGGCTACTTCGAGCGCCACCGCAACGAGTACTACGACCGGTTGCAGTCCGTTCGAGAGCGCGGCGAGATGGAGGAATGGATTCAGTTCTTCTGTGAAGGTGTGGAACAACAGGCGAACCAGTCCGCCGCGCGCATCAGAGCGCTTGTCGAAGTACGCGAGCGCTATCGACGCGAAACGATCAACGACCGCTCCGCGATCACATCGGTCATCGAACTGATCTTCCGAAACCCCGTCGTCACGGTTGCCGCCGTGATGAGGCACGCCAGTGTGAGTCGCCCCGCCGCGTCGGCAGCGCTTCGACGGGCTGAGGCGCGCGGATGGCTGCGATCTGCGGGTCGCTGGGGACGCGGCGGACGAGAGCGGTGGATCGCCACCGAGGTCTGGTCAGCGGTTTCGAGCGAGACGGCTTTCGATCACGACGGGACGGGAGAGTCGGTATGAGCGTTCTGCCCGAATCAGCGTGGGAGCGCGACGCCCTCGACACGCTGGCTGAACCGCTCGGCTGGCGTCCGGAACACGGCGAGAAGATCGCGCCGGGCACCGGCGAGCGCGAGACGTGGGACGATCTGCTGATCCGTCCGCGCCTGCTCGAGGCGCTACGGCGACTGAACCCCGGAGTCCCCGCCGCTTACCTCCAGCAAGCGGTCGCCGAAATCGCGGCCCCGAAGTCGCAGGACGCGATCACCGAGAACCAGCGCATCCATCAGTACCTGGTCAGCGGCTACCCGCTGACCTACATCGACATCGACGGTGTCGAGCAGAACCCGAGGCTGCGGCTGCTGAGCGCCGACCCAACGGAGAACGACTGGCTCGCCGTCAACCAGCTCACCGTCCGCCACGGCGACTTCCACCGTCGGTTCGACATCGTCCTGTTCGTCAACGGAATGCCACTATCCATCGTCGAGCTCAAGCGCGCCGGCGCGGCATCCACCGGTGTCGGTGACGCCTGGAAGCAGCTGCACACGTACCTGCGCGAGCTGCCGATGGTGTTCCGCTTCTGCGTCTTCACGCTCGTCAGCGACGGCCTCAATGCGAAGTACGGCACCCCGTTCACCCCGCTCAACCACTTCGCCCCCTGGAACGTCGACGACGACGGCGGACCCCTGCAGCAACCCCGGATTGAAGAGGGCGCCTCCGTCGAACCGATCGACGACGCGCTCAACGGGCTCTACAACCAGGAACGCTTCCTGCAGCTCGTGCGCAACTTCACCGCGTTCGACGAGCACGCCGACGGGCTCACCAAGCGCATCGCGAAGCCGCACCAGTACTTCGCCGTCGCGAAGGCAGTCGGTTCGACCGTGCAGGCGGTCGAGACCAACGGCAAG
Organism: Microbacterium sp.; assembly: GCF_043427715.1. Lineage (GTDB taxonomy): Bacteria > Actinomycetota > Actinomycetes > Actinomycetales > Microbacteriaceae > Microbacterium. The sequence goes on from NZ_JBHWTD010000099.1 coordinate 30,668, forward strand.
GCCGGCGTCGTGTGGCACACGCAGGGGTCGGGCAAGTCGATGGAGATGGAGCTGTACGCAAACCTCGTGTCGCGGCATCCGAAGCTCAAGAACCCCACGGTCATCGTCGTCACCGACCGCACCGAACTCGACGGGCAGCTGTTCCAGGCCTTCGACCAGAGCCTGCTGCTCGCCGAGAAGCCGGTACAGGTGCGCGAACGGGCCCAGCTGCGCGACGAGCTGAGCAATCGCGTCACCGGGGGCATCTACTTCACGACCCTGCAGAAGTTCGGCGTGAGCAAAGCCGAGCGCGACGCCGGTAGGCAGCATCCGCTCCTGACCGACCGTCGCAACGTGATCGTCGTCGTCGACGAAGCGCACCGCAGCCACTACGACGACCTCGACGGGTACGCCCGACACCTGCGCGACGCGCTACCGAACGCAACGCTCATCGCTTTCACCGGTACCCCGATCTCCTTCGCCGAGCGTGACACCCGGGCGGTGTTCGGCGACTACATCGACATCTACGACCTCAGCCGCGCTGTCGACGACGGAGCCACTGTTCCGGTGTACTTCGAGCCGCGGCTCGTCAAAGTCGCGCTCGCCGCCGATGCCAACGAGGACGACATCGATCGCGCCGCCGACGAGTACACGCTCGGCCTCGACGACACCGAGCGTGCTCGCCTCGAGGCATCCGTCGCCGTCGTCAACGCCGTCTACGGCGCACCCGAGCGCATCGAGAAGCTCGCAGCCGATCTCGTGCAGCACTGGGACGAGCGGCGGAAGCGGATGACGCCGTTCCTCGAGTCACCGGGCAAGGCGCTCATCGTCGGCGGCACCCGTGAGATCTGCGCCCGCCTGTACGCGGAGATCGTCCGGCTGCGACCCGACTGGCACTCCGACGCGCTCGACAAGGGGCGCATCAAGGTCGTCTACTCGGGGTCAGCCTCTGACCAGCCACCGGTGAGCGACCACGTGCGGCGCGACTCGGAGAACAAGGCGATCAAGGCGCGGCTGAAGGACGCCGACGACGAACTCGAACTCGTGATCGTCAAAGATATGATGCTCACCGGGTTCGACGCTCCGCCGCTGCACACGCTCTACCTCGACCGGCCACTCAAGGGCGCGTTGCTCATGCAGACGCTCGCTCGCGTGAATCGCACGTTCCGCGGCAAACAGGACGGCTTGCTCGTCGCCTACGCGCCGCTCGCCGACAACCTCGCGAAGGCCCTGTCGGAGTACACGACGTCAGACCAGGAGCACAAGCCGATCGGCCGCGACGTCGACGAAGCGGTCGCGATCGCGGCGGATCTCGTGGCTCAGATTCGCGACATGCTCGTCGACTGTGACTGGCGGGCGATCCTCGCCCGAGGCGGCTCGCGCGCGCTGCGGACCGCAGCGACCACGACGACGAACTATCTGCGCGACCCGGCCCACCCGTTGAACGATCCAGAACTCGGGAACGACCGGCTCGCCGTCCGGTACCGGACCGCGACCGGGCAGCTCGCGCGGGCTTGGGCGCTCGCGTCGGGCCGCGAGGGCTTGGCTGAGCTCCACGACGAGATCGCCTTCTACGAGGAGGTCCGCGTGTGGATGGCGAAGTTCGACGCGATGGAGCGGCAGTCGCGAGACGAGCCGATTCCGGAGGAGATCTCGCGTCTGCTCAGCTCGCTCGTCGCAGAGTCCATCGCCCCGGGCGAGGTGCTCGACATCTACGAAGCGGCCGGGTTGCCGAGGCTCACCCTCGACGACCTCGGCTCCGAGTTCCTCGCGAAAGCACAGGCAGCGCCCAACGCGCACCTCGCGATCGAGGCGTTGCGGAAGTCGCTGACGGATGCCGGTTCCTCGGCCACGCGCGGCAACCTGGTGCGCCAACGAGCGTTCTCGGAGCGGATCGCCGAGATCATGAACCGGTACACCAACCAGCAGCTCACCTCGGCGGAGGTCATCGCCGAGCTCGTCGAGCTGGCGAAGGACGTCGCGGCCGAGGCCTCCCGCGGATCGACGTTCTCGCCCCCGCTGTCGAGCGACGAACTGGCGTTCTACGACGCCGTTGCGACCAACGAGTCCGCGGTCGATGTGCAGGGCGAAGATGTGCTCGCGCAGATCGCGCGAGAACTGGTCGCCGTCATGCGCCGCGACGTGCGCACGGACTGGACGGTGCGCGACGACGTCCGTGCGAAACTGCGATCGTCGATCAAGCGGCTGCTGGTGAAGTACAAGTACCCGCCGGACAAGCAGCCCGAGGCGATCAAACTCGTCATGGACCAGATGGAATCGATGGCACCGCGGTATGCGGGGGAGCGCTCGGTCCGAGCGGCCAATTGATGGACTCCATATGGGAGCCGCGCGCAGCTTTCACCTGGATTTCCACAAGTCGGCGCTCGGCGCCCTCCGCGAGAACGGCCAGGATGTCGGTGCGTTCGAGGCCATCGCGAGTCAGCGCTGGGGCTCAGCCGCGCCGGGCAAGCTCTGCAGCGACATGATGTTCGCCGATGGTCTTCGTCTGTTTGGTGTCCGCCACAGGCCCGAGGTTATCCCGGATGGTGCTTTCGATGGTGACCAGACGGCTAGTGATAGCCCGCCGAAATATGATCAGTGGTTTGGACAGATGCCGCTTGAGGGCAGCTCGATCCAACATTCCGGGCAGACGTCGGCCGGCTTCCGCATGGCAGCACTCCGTGTGAAGCCACTCCGGCCGAGCCGGTTCACCGGAAGCGGGATGAGTTCGCCTCTGCCGTCCGGATGGCGGAAATAGATTGATCCGCTGTTGATGTAGTGGACCAGGCTCCCGTCCGAGGGAACCATCGCAATATAGCTCCCGGCGGGCGGGATGTACGCCTCACGGAAGTCGAACCGTGCAAGATGCTCGCGGACGGCGGGAAGATTCTCGAGGGGGAGGCGGAACTCACGCAACGCCGCATCGAAGGAGGGGAAGGTTCGCCGGCCGCGCTCGTCGTCGAGGCCTTCCACCACGAATCCGAGCTCGTGCAGGCGGCGCGCGGCCCCACTCTTGCCTCCGCTGATCTCGCCGGCGGACACCGCAACCCCATGCTGGACCTCGTACGCGGCAGCGAAGATCGCCTTCGAGTCATACCTGCCCGTGTCGGTCACCAGGAAGTATTCTCGCGCCTCGTGGAAACCGTACTTCTCGAGAAACGTCCACCGTCCGAGTCGATCGAACTCAGCGAGCGCGGCGCGCACCGCGTCGGGGTCTGTCAGTTCTGCGTACGCCACCATGCCTGAACGATATCCGCGGGCACTGACGCGGGTGACGTCCCGCTGGTTGGTGCCGCTTGACGAGATCGCGAACGCGATGGCTGTCGCGGCGGAGCTCGGCGGCGGGGTGGCCGAGGAAGAGTTGAAGCGCTAGGCGCTGAACATGTTCGGCGGGAAGCGGATGACGTCAGGCATTGACGCGATCCTCACGGCCGGGAACGAGCGTGCGATGAAGACAGGCCGGATTTCTCGAGATGAGAGAGGTGTGTTATCGCGGTCCAGTTCTAGTGCCGCGATGGAAAGCCAGCCGCTATGGGCAACCGCAACCCACTTTCCGAAAGCTTCGCGATCACTGGGCGCACAGGGCGCGGGCCAATGCCTTGGCCCAGGCGGTCGCGGTGCTGTGGACGATGGGCGGGCGTGAGATCGCGCCCCCAGATGGATCTCCCGACCATATGTCGCTGAGCGCGCGACACTCGTGGCGAGAAGTAGGGGATTCCGCGTGGTCTGCATGCGAAGAGTAGATTCGCCGTCGGCGTGCTCTGGAGCGGTGCGCGCTTTCCGACTTCGTTGTCGCGCCGGCGCCTCAACACGCCGCGAGGGATTGAGCAATGTCGCAGCCTGCTGGCATCCTGGCAACATGACGACCGGGGAAGTAGTAGTAGAGATCCTCTCCCTCGACGATGTCAACGAGCGTCATCGTGAGCTCCTCGATGATGTCGGCGTTTCGATTTCAGAGTTGCGTGATCGGGCACGCGAATACGAACTCACGATTGACGAGCTTGAGGTTCTGCGCAAACTCGAGCGTTTCGAGTTCCTCGCGGGTCGCTGAGTCCGCGGGTGGATGCGCTCGAAGAGGAAGCCAATAGCTTTGCGCTCGACTTGATGGAACGACTCGCTCGCGTCCTGCCTGTCGGCGACCTCGGGTTCACATCAATCGCAGCAAAACAGGACGATGGTACCGCGCGCATGTCAGTTGCGTCTGCTGCTCCCGGCGGCATTGAGCTACAGATTCACCAGTCTCCTCGTCTGCAGCTTGCGGTCGACTACCAATTGGTCATGAGTCCGACCTCGCAACGCGCGACGGTCTTGCGTTCGGCGTTCTGCGTTCGGCCCTGGCAGGTCGCGCGCCCCCTCTTCACGGTGGACTACATTCGTGACGCCAGCTCGAACATCCCAGCAGCCCACTACAACGTGCACTTCAACCACGACGCGGTGACTGACCAGCTCCTACGGGCTGGCGCATCGCGCCGAGGAAAGGTGCACACGAAGAAGGCGACTGGCGGTTCGCAGCCTCGGCTTGCAGATTTGCACTTTCCAGTCGGTGGGCATCGTTTTCGCCCCTGCGTTGAAGATGTGATCGACATGCTGTGGGCGGAGTTCGGCATCGACATGCGGCCCACCGCGCGAGGAGCTATTGAGGAAGGGCGCGCGCATTGGCGCGAGATGCAGTTACGTGCCGCGGTGAGCGACCATCCGGCTGCTGCCATCGACGAACTGCGGAAGCTCGGCTACGAGGTCACTTGGCCCCATTCGGGTATGCCGGAGCCAGACACTCGGCGGGACCGAATTCACGCGATGTAGTTCGTCATTCGAGATTGAGGAGCTTCGGCGAGGGAGCACGGGTCGATCGATGGCTGTGGCACGTGGCGCGCTTGTCGGAAGCTCGTGCGATCAAGGGTCGTTCGGCGGGGCGGCAGAGATCGGATCGATCGCCCGTGTGCTTGGTGCCCGGATGCGGCAATTGATGCCTCCGAGCTGCAGATCGCTCGGCTGAAGGATCTCCTCGAGGGCCCTGAGGCAGAGCAAAACTTCGCTACCCCAGGCCATCGCCACGCGAGCGGTACGAACGCTCGCGACCCACTTGGAGGTGACTAGTGTCAACCGGTTCGAGAAAGTGACACCTTGCGTGGGAAGTCACAGTGGAGGGGCTGACGGGAATCGAACCCGCGCTGTCTGCTTGGGAACGTTGCTAGGACCGCCTCCGGCACCCGCCTAGATCCGGGATAAGGCCCGGTCAGGTGCGGAATAAAAGTAGCATAGAGCGACACCAAACGACACCAAACGACACGACACGAGTGCACGCGAGTGCACGCCGGGCACGTTTCTTGCCCGATTCGCGCGGTTCGGGCAGGGTCATCTTTGGCGGTCACATTCCAAGGGGGTAGTCAGTTGACATTCGCATGCGAGGGCAGCAATCATCGGGCCGGCGAACAGGGCCACGACGAGACGGCATCCGCTGCGTGGCTCGTGGAGATGGCATGCTCACAGTGCGAGTGGAGTGACTCCGTGCGGCTGTGCGCGAGCCGTGTCCGTGCGATCCGGGCCAGTGTGTGCACTATGTCGTGCCCGCAATGTGCGGCGGTGATGTCCTGGCGGTCGATGTGGCGCGCACTCCTGGCCATCGATGTGCCGCGAATCGGACGCGACGAGCCGGTGCCCAGCGCGGGGAATGCGCCGGCCGATGCGCTGATACAGCAGTTCGGCGAGTACCTCGAATCACGGCGACGTGCCGCCGGCACGATCAAACAACGGTTGCGCCACGTCCGAAAGTTCGCGACCAGCTACCCGGAGCTGGCGGCGGTCACACCCGAGCAAGTAGACGCATGGGTAAGGGCGCAGGCTGAGGGCAAGATGCCGGCCACTGTCAACAGCGTTATCAAGTCGCTGCGGGCGTTCTACCGTTGGGCGGACCGCTTCGGGGTCGTGCGGCCCGATCCGACGATGTTGCTCGACATGATCCCGAACCCTCACAGGATGGGGCGCACGGTCTCCGACGACGAGCTGGCCCGCGTGCTCCCAGACGTGACGGCACAAGTTCGGGCAATGCTCTTGTTGGGTCGACTGGCGGGATTGCGGCTCACCGAGATTGCATCGTTGCGCGTCGACTCACGGGCAGGGGACTGGCTAACGATTGTGGGCAAGGGCGACAAGCAACGGCGCATTTTCGTCGTGCCGGAGCTGGCGGCGGCGTTGGACGCGATTACCGGCGATTCCGCGTTCTTCTTCCCTGCGCGGCCAGCGGGCGGAGTAGAGCAGATCGGTAGTGGCCGCTGGCGGGCGCGGGTGCGACGAGCAACCGACGAGACGCTATCGCCGGGCACGTTCGCGACACGCGAAGAGGCAACGTCTTGGCTCGCGGCCACCGCTGTGCCCGCTCACATGCACCCGCACAGTGTGCACAAGATCATCAAGCGCGCGGCGGGCATCAATCCCCATGCGCTGCGCCATGCGGCCGGGACGGCGGCGTATCAGGCGACGAAGGATCTGCGCGCGACTCAGGCATTCTTGGGGCATTCCAGCCCGAACACGACGGCGATCTATGTTCACGTCGCAGACGATGCACTACGCGCGGTCACCACGGCCGGAGCGCTCGCCCCGGGGCAACCCACGCGGGCACACCGGGTGGGGTGACGTTTCCGCCACCCCTGTGGAAAACGACTCCAGGCCGGCGAATCGGGAGGATGGGGGGGTCGCACGGGTGCGGCGGGGTCGCTCTCGAGGGGCGACGGTCTCGGGCACGAGGTGCGCGGCCAGCTCGAGGTCGCGGGCGCTGGCTCGAGGCCGTGGGGTGCCAGCTCGAGGTCGCGGGGCGCCAGCTCGGGGTCGTGTGCGGCCAGCTCGAGGTCGTGGGCGACGATCCCGGGCACGTGCTGCGCGCGGGCCAGCTCCGGGTCGCGGGCAGGTGCGGCGGGGTCGCTCTCGAGGGGCGACGATCTCGGGCACGAGCTGTGCGGCCAGCTCGAGGTCGCGGGGAGCCGGCTCGAGGTCGTGAGGGGCGTGTGCGGCCAGCTCGAGGTCGCGGGGAGCCGGCTCGAGGTCGTGAGGGGCGTGTGCGGCCAGCTCGAGATCGTGGGCCAGCTCGAGGTCGTGGGGCGGCGGGCATGTGCTGCGCGGGGGCCGGCTCGAGGTCGTGAGCGACGTGCGGCCGGCTCGAGGTCGTGGGGGTGCCAGCTCGAGGTCGCGGGCAGCCAGCTCGGGGTTGCGGGGCGCCGGTTCGGGCATGTGCTGCGCGGGGGCCGGCTCGAGGTCGTGAGCGACGTGCGACCGGCTCGAGGTCGTGGGGGTGCCAGCTCGAGGTCGTGGGATGCCAGCTCGAGGTCGCGGGCGATGATCCCGGACACGTGCTGCGGCGCGGGCCAGCTCGAGATCGTGGGCCAGCTCGAGGTCGTGGGGCGGCGGGCATGTGCTGCGCGGGGGCCGGCTCGAGGTCGTGAGCGACGTGCGACCGGCTC
>NZ_JBHWTD010000100.1:0-21631 GCF_043427715.1 Microbacterium sp.
ACCTCCGTCCGGGCCGGCCCGTCGGACGGGGCAGCAAATCTTCGATCAACGACCACTGAGCATCCGAGAGCATCTGAAACCGAGACACCAAACGAGACTCTCAGCCCGTCGCCTCAACCTTTGTCAGACACGCCCTAGGCCTTTGCTGACCCCTGCCCCGCGCGACATCCGCGATCGTGGGACGTGTCTCCAGCGGCATCGGTCACTCTTTCGTGGCCAACCCGTCCTACGAAACCGGTTCAGACCACAGCAAAGCGAGCCCTTGACATCCGAGCAAACGCAGGCGCGCCGGGATCAGCGCGTGGGCAGCTCCACCCGGACGCGCCACCGACCACCGTCGGGGCCGGCGGCGAACGTGCCGCTCAGCACCTCATGACGAAGCGACTCCGACGCGAGACGATCGCGTAGACCGTCGCCGCGGCGACGATGCCGGCGAGCGCAGTAATCCCCCACCGGAGGATCACCTCGACGTCCGTGAAGACGGCGAGGGAGATGTTGACCGCCAGCGCGACGATGAAGAGAGCGGCGAAGGCCGCGCCGTCCGCGGCGGTCCGCTTCTTGTCAGCCATGGGATTCCTTACGTCGCGGACGAACGGGCACCGTGTGTCTGCCGCGCGTCGATGTGGGTGGGAACGCCTCGGAGCCTAGCCGCGGCCTTTGCGCCTCGATACGGCACGAGAGCGCATTCCATCCGGGGGCGGCACCCTCGAACGGCCACGATCCTATCGGCGCCGGCGACTTCGACCGTAGCCAGCACCTCGACCGACTCCCCTGCCTGCTCGATCCACGGCGCTCGGATGAACACCGCGTGGACGGGGTCGGCGAGGCCGGTCACGTCCAGATCGCCCTCGAAGGAGTCGACCTGGCGACCGAAGGCGTTGCGCCGCACGGTGACATCGAGGCCGCCGAACGTCTCCTGACCGGCGGTGCCGCCGAGCACCCGGTCGGCCAGCATGATCATGCCCGCACAGGTGCCCAGCGCGGGCATGCCGGCGGCCAGACGCTGACGAATCGGCTCGAACAATCCGAAGGTGTGCGCGAGCTTGACCATCGTGGTCGACTCGCCGCCGGGAATCACTAGGGCGTCGCAGCGCTCCAGCTCGACCGGGCGACGCACGGTGAGCGTTTCGGCGCCCAGCCGTTCGAGTGCCGCCACGTGCTCGCGTACGTCACCCTGCAGAGCGAGAACACCAATCGTCGCTGCGGCCACTGGCTCAGACTATCCGCTGCGCCCGGGAGACCGTCTCGACGGTTTGCCGCACGCAAACTGTCATGAACACTTCAGAACGCAGGTCGGGGCGCAGTGGCAGCGACGAGTGATCCAAGTCGGTCATCCGATCCGGACCACCTCAACGAAACTGGGATGGGGAGTCACTTACAGTAAATGCTCGAGCCACTGATTATCCGTCCTTCGCGGTACTGGTACACCGTTCCTGTCGACAACCAGGTCGGGCTCGATTTCAGCTTTGACATCACGGTGGCAGTGCGGTCGTACCAAAAGAGTCCCAAGCCGCCTGAACGGCTGACCTCGACAGACAAGGATTTCGTTCCCGCCGTACCCGTTCCTGGTACATCGATGGCCTGGAGTTGGGCACCGTTCTGATCTCGCGTGACCACCCGATAGTCATACCGAGCATCAACGTGAGTCCAGTGCAGCTCGATCGTCGAAGCCAGGGGCCCACCACCGGAGCAGGTGATCGGACCAGGATCGAGCATCGTGGTGTTCAGCGTGCCAGTTGCCACTGCTGCGGTATCTGCCCAGGCAGCTGAGGTCGGTTGAACGGTCACCGCAATCAGCACGAGGCTGACCAGTCCGCTTGCGAGGACTCCGGCACCGCGCTCCGCAGCCCGGTTGGATCGCCTACCCACAGATGCGCGTCGCTGTTTGCGTGCACCACCGCCCTGCCTGGCGGTGGATCCACGTTCGTCATCATCGCTCCGCCGGGAAAACGCGATGAACAGCGCGGCCGCCGCGATAAGGCCTCCGACAAACATTCCCACCGGGGAACTTACTGCCGTCAGGAGATAGCCAGCCTTGGGGACGGAGAACTCGACCCGCTCAGCGTTGTCGGCCACCGCGTACGACTCGGCATCAGCTTGTTTGTTGGCGTCACCCTTCATGACAAGAGTCACGCCCCGATCAGCGGGCTCGACAGATACTGCGCGGTGGGTGATCCTCACGCCCTGGTCGTTGACGACGCTGATGATGTCTCCGACTCGAATGTCGTCAGCAGCGACGGTTTTCGCGATTCCGAGGTCGCCTGCCTTGATCTCGGGGGACATCGAACCCGACGTGAACACCAGCGGCGTCAGCCCAAAGGCGAATATCGCCACCGCCCAGCCGATGCATAAGACACCCAACGAGGCTCCGAGCCACAAGAAGACTTCCCTCAGCCGATGCATCGCCATCAACTCAGCTGGGTTGCGGTAAAGGTGAGCGTCGCTGAGGTAGACAGCGACTGCGCTCCCGTCCCCGTGGCCGAGGGCAAGATCGCCTGCACGCAGAGGTACTCGCTCACGACGCCTGCCTGAACAGGAGTTGTCGAAAGCGCGGAAGCTCGGTCCGTGATGATCGCTGCTTGGGGTGTCCAGGTAAGGCCGTCGGCTCCACCCCAGATCTGGGTTCCACCACAACCCTGCGACCGCACGCCGTTGCCATTGGTCGTGACGGCTCCAGCCGTTCCTCCGACATACACCTTGAAACGAAGCGCCGTGGCAAGCGCGTTGGAGTTGGCTGTCACCGCCTGGGCACCATAGGTGAATGGGATCGAGTTGGGGGCGCGATCAACCCTGATGGTAGCCGCGACGCTCTCGCCGGGAATCATGTTCGCGATCTGCAACTTCGTCGAACTTGAGACGTTCTCTTCCCCATCGATCTGCAGGTTGAGAGAACCCGACTGGATCGTCCCGGAACTGATCGTTGCGGTGTCGGTCCAGTACGCGAGGGTGCTGACACTTCCAAGTCCCAGCACTATTCCCAGCGTCAAAAAGGCGCGAATGCGACCAGTCCGTCGTCGAGGTCCGCGCCGTGTCGCTCGGCGCCGGGGGGCGGCGTGCTTAGCCATCGACGCCCACCGCCTCGTCTTCCCGGCGGCTCCGTGTGGCCACGATGAAGCCGCTGGCCGCCAGGATCGCACCGATCCACAGCCAGTGTTGGCTCACCAGTGCGCCGGTCGTGGGCAGCAGTCCCCCGGTCTCATCGGAGTCACCGCCGTCTTGGCCATCCTCAAGCGCGTCGGCCAGGGTCACGGCGAAGGTCAACGCCAGACGCTTGGTCTGCGACTGGTTGGTCGAGGCCGGATCGAGGGTCGCGTTGACATCGATCTGTACGACACCGCCCTGGGCAATGCTCTGGGAGGTGAGGCTCTGGCTGGCCACGCCGTTATCCAGGTCGACCCACTCGCCTCCGGCGGGGCGGGCTTGCAGCCTGATGTCGTCGTTCTCGATGAGTTCGTCGGTGTCGGCGCTGCGCGCCTCGATCGTCATGAGCGACGAACTCGGCCCCTGGTTGCGTACGTAGAAGCTGGCCGTCTGCGAGTCGCCCGGCACCCAGCGGAAGGCCGGATCGAACAGGGGCGCCGGAAGAGAGTCCGACCAGGTCACGCCGTCGTTGCTCAGCCCGATCTCATCGGCCGCGTGTGCGGCCGGCGGGATGAGCAGCGTCAGCAGGGTGATCACACCCGTGAGACGCAGCAACCGAGCAGTCATGACGTCAGTCCCCCCCCTTAGTTTCCTCTCGCGCGCCGCGCAGGGCGCCGGTGAACATGTAGGCCGCGTAGAGCAGCAGGCCCCCGGCTACGACGTAGACGGCGGTCTGGCGTTGCGAGCCAGTCAGCGCGTTGTTAACGTAGCCCAAGTACGGAATCGAGTACCAGAGCTTGCCCCGGATCTGTTCAGGCCGGCGCACGTCCTGATCTGCGACATTGTTGGCGTCGCCTTGGGTCGTGAAGGATCGTTCGCCCTTGAGGTTCGTGGACACCTTGACGACCCGGTGCGTGACGAATCCAGACTTGCCGGACTCCAGCTGGATCGTCACCACGTCCCCGATGCGAACCTCGTCGGGCTCGACCGGCTTGGCGATGATGAGCGTTCCGGGCGGGTAGTTCGGCTTCATCGACCCGGTCAGCACCGTGTACGGCGTTGCCCCAGCGATGCGCGGCACGAGGACCGCGAGCAGCAGAACCGCCACGACAGCGAGAATGACCGACCAGGCCACCACCTGGCCGGCGAAGCTCGCGGTTCGGCGCGTCATCAATGGCTCCTGAAGTTCCCCCGGAGCGGGTGGGGCGCCGTCTCCAGCACCCCACCCACCACCAACTCAGGGTGTGAGCAGGGTCAGATCACGGAGTAACGTCGTGCGTCTGGGTCGCGACCAATTCAAGTTCATCCAAGGTGGCCAGACCATTCTGCGAAGCATTGGTCGCTGCCGGCCCGTTGAAGACAACCTCCAGATCAATCACCACATTGTAGGTACCGGGCGCAGAGATCGTCGCCGCAGGCGACGTCATCGTGGCGGTGATGTCAACTTGGTCGTTGAACTCTGCTTCAGCAGCAGCAACCGACGTGTCGTCCAGCTCGACCGTCGCGCCAATGTGGTCGCCTTCGAGCGTCAGCGTGCCAGTGCACTGCTTGGTGATGGTGTCGCCCGGGACGATGAGTGAAATCGATTGTCCGCCCTCGACCCAGTTGGCGTCGCAGGTCACGGCGGTAAGTTCCATGCTGCCGGCCTCGATATTGCCGCCATCGATCGTGTCTTCGGCCGTCCAGTAGGCGAGGGTGCCGGCTCCGCCGAGCAACAACACGGCAGCTGCGCCCGCGGCGAGTGCGCCCTTGGTGGTCTTCTTCATCTCTACTCCCTGAGATTCACTGCCCCAGCACCCTGCCGTGGCGTTCACTCCGGAAACGGAGTGCAGCCTCTATTATCACGCCACTTTTTGGAAAACATCCTGATAGTGACTCAGAAGTAACGTGAAGATCCTCACAGGCGCACGAAATGTCCCCGCTACGAGCGTCAGCGAGGACGCCCGCTCACCAACCCCGCGTCTCGAGGCGGTGCGGCTCGGGGATGTCGTCGACGTTGATGCCGACCATGGCCTCGCCGAGGCCGCGCGAGGCGTTGGCGACCTGATCAGGATCGTCGAAGAACGTGGTGGCCTTGACAATCGCGGCGGCGCGCTGGGCCGGGTTGCCGGACTTGAAGATGCCCGAGCCGACGAAGACGCCCTCCGAGCCGAGCTGCATGACGAGCGCGGCGTCGGCCGGGGTGGCGATGCCACCGGCGGTGAACAGCACGACGGGCAGCTTGCCGGTCTCGGCGATCTCCTTGACGAGATCGAACGGCGCCTGCAGCTCCTTGGCCGCGACGTACAGCTCGTCGTCGCGCAGAGCCTGCAGCTTGCGGATCTCGCCGGTGATCTTGCGGATGTGGGTGACGGCGTTGGACACGTCACCCGTGCCGGCCTCGCCCTTGGAGCGGATGAACGCCGCGCCCTCGGTGATGCGACGCAGCGCCTCGCCCAGGTTGGTGGCGCCGCACACGAACGGGACGTCGAAGGCCCACTTGTCGATGTGGTTGGCGTAGTCGGCCGGGGTCAGCACCTCGGACTCGTCGATGTAGTCGACTCCCAGGCTCTGCAGGATCTGCGCCTCGGCGAAGTGGCCGATGCGGGCCTTGGCCATGACGGGGATCGAGACGGCGTCGATGATGCCGTCTCGATCAGGTCCGGGTCGCTCGAGCGCGCCACGCCGCCCTGGGCGCGGATGTCGGCCGGCACCCGCTCCAGCGCCATGACGGCGACAGCGCCCGCGTCCTCGGCGATCTTGGCCTGCTCAGCCGTGACGACGTCCATGATGACGCCGCCCTTGAGCATCTCGGCCATGCCGCGCTTGACGCGGACGGTGCCGGAGCCAAGGCGGATGCGGATTGCGTCCCCCGCACGAACGCTGGGGCCTTTCGACTCAAGAGCGGCGACCCGAGCCGTCGGTAGCGTCACTTCCGGCGCTTCGATCGCGGTCACGAACGCAGCGTCACTGACAAACACCAACGGATCGAGAGGAAACATCATGGGGGCAGTTCTGAGGTTCATCGCGTGGGTCATCGCGAACATCGGCCGCTGGGGCCGTGCCGTCGCCGGTCAGGTCGGACGCATCACCGCGTGGGCACGCAACAACTGGCGTCGCGTGCTCGATTGGATCAACGCGGGCATCTGGTTCGCGACGATCGTCGACTACATCCTGCGGATCCTCGGCATCGGCTGAGATCTGTTCCGATGGGACGGCGCCACGTGCGTGCCGTCCCATCGGGACACCGCGACCACCTGAAAGAGAAGGAGAGACGACCCATGCCGCAGACACCGGACACCGGCATCCGCGTGAGGGGCGTCTCGAAGACGTACGGCGTCAAGCGCGTGCTCGACTCCGTCTCCTTCGACATCCCCGCGGGCACCGTCACGGGCCTGCTGGGTCCCAACGGCTCCGGCAAGTCGACCGCCATGCGCACGATGCTCGGGTTGACGATCGCCGACGCCGGATCGACCACGTTCGACGGCGTTCTCTTCCGCGATCTCGCGCAGCCGGGCCGTACCGTCGGAGCCCTTCTCGACCCGGGCGCCCACCACCCCGGGCGCAGCGTCGAGGACACGCTCGCGACGGCCGCCATCCTGACCGGCTCACCGCGCGAGCGGGTCGGCGAACTCATCGCCACGCTCGGCCTGGCCTCTGCCGCACGTCGCCGCTTCGGCGCGCTCTCCCTCGGGATGAAGCAGCGGGTCGCCCTCGCCGTCGCGCTCGTCGGTCGGCCTCGACACCTCATCCTCGACGAGCCCATGAACGGTCTCGACATCGAGACCGGCGACTGGCTGCGATCGACTCTTGTCCATCACGCGCACACGACGGGCGGCTGCGTCCTCGTCTCGACGCATCTCCTGCAGGAACTCCAGACCTTCGCCGATCGCATCGTCGTCCTCAGCGAGGGCGCCATCCGCTACTCCGGCGAGGTCGGCGACCTCACCGCCGACAAGAACGCGACGGCGATCGCTGCAGACTCCGACCTGCTGCGACGCGCACTCACGACCCGCGGCATCCCCTTCAGCGTGCGTCCCGAGGACGGGCGCTTCTCGGTCGGCATCGGCCCCCGCTCCCTCAGCGAGATCTGCATCGCCGACCGCATCGTGCTCGACGAGCTCGCCGAGGACCGCGAGTCGATCAGCGACCTCTACCGTCGCCTGACGCGCGGCCAGTATCGAGTGGAAGGTGACGTCTTTGATCCTCGCTGACAGCCCCCCGCAGACCGCCGGCCGCTTCGGCCGCAGCCTGCGGTCCGAACTGCGGAACGTCCGCACGACACGGGGGACGCGGTGGGCGCTGGGCCTCACCGCCGCGCTCTGGGTCGTCGTCGGCGCCGGTGTCGCCGCGATCGCGCTGCTCGTCGACGCGGAATCGGTGAGCATCTCCGGCGCGCTCCTCGGCATGGGGGCGGCCGTCACCGTGTTCGTCCCCATCCTGGCGATCTTCATCATGGCCGCCGACTGGCAGTCGCGAGACGTGCTCACGACGTTCGCCCTCGAACCGCGCCGGCACATCGTCTTCCTCGCCAAGGCCCTGACGGCGCTCATCGTGTGCACCGTCCTCGTCGCCGTCGCCGCCGTCCTGGCCGTCGTGTTCACCGCCGGCCTCGCGCTCGCCGCCGGGGCGACCATCGTGTGGAACGCGGATGCCGAGAGCATCGCGGTCCTGCTCTGGAGCGCCGGCGTCGGCACCGTGTCGGGTATCGCCTACGGCGCGGCGACGCAGCGCGTCGCGATCGCCATCGTGTTCTCGCTCGTGCAGGGATTCGTGATCGACCCGCTGCTCATGCTCGTCCCGCACGGCATCGGCTCGTGGTTCCGGCTGACCGCCATCACCGAGGCCGGCAGCGGCACCGGCGAGCTCGGCCCGGCGCTGACGGCCGGACTGCTGTGGCTGGTCGTCCCGCTCGCCATCGGATTCGCCCGCAATCAGCGGGCCGACATGCAATGACCTGCGCCCCCTCTGGAAAGGGGTCTGGCTGGCGTCTCGGTCAAGACGCCAGCCAGGGGTGCTTCGAATCGGATCGAGATGAAGCGGGATCAGTTTACGCGCACCGAGGTTTCGATCTCCCGAGAATCCACGTCGGACGGATGCCCGCCGACGCCGCGGGTGCGGGAGTATCGGGATCATGACCGTCTCCGCGAGCACCCCGTCCTCGGGATACCCGCCTGCGCACGGCACCCGCGGTGACGCGGTGCTGGCACCCCGCGCGCTGACCTACCTCAACGTCCGCGAGGGCGCGACGACGGTCCTCGTCACCACGGCGCTCGCCGTCGCCATCGCCTTCCTCCCCGATCCCGGGTGGCGCACGGCCCTCTGGGTGATCGTCGGCATCCTCGCCGTCGTCTCGCTGCTGATCGAACTGCCCTGGCTCAACCGCAAGCAGGTCGAGAACACGAGCTACACCGCGACGGCGGACTACGTCTACATCACGCGCGGCTGGCTCTGGCGGCGGACCACCGTCATCGCGACGGCCCAGATCCTGAACGTCGAAGTCGTGCAGGGGCCGCTGCTGCGCGCGTTCGACGCCGTGAGCGTGCGATTCACGTGCATCTCCGAGGTCGAGGGCCTCGGCCCGCTCGAGCCGCGCGCGGCGGAGCGCATCCGTGCGACCGTGCTCCACGCGCAGGCGGAGCCGGCGCGGTGACCGTCCCCGCCGACGCGGCCCCTCGGCGTCTTCCGCTGCGCTACCTTCCGGCGTCGTACCTGGAGTCCTCTCCCAAACTCGTCGGCAGTGTCATCGCCGGCGCCGTCTATCTCTTCGGACCGGCCGTGTGGCCGGGCGCCTGGGCGTGGCTGGCGCTCGGCCCCCTGATCGCCGTTCTCCTGTGCGAACCGATCTGGCGGTGGACCTTCACCCGGGTGGCGCTCACCCCGGAGCACCTGGTGGTGACGACCGGTGCGTTCACGCGCCGCCAGCAGTCCCTCGCCTGGGCCGACATCGGAACGGTCGACAGCAGGCAGTCCTGGGCTTTCGCCCGGTGGGACCTGCGGGTCCTCACGCTGTCCCAGGCCGGCGACGAGCGGACCAAGGTCCACCTGTGGGCGGTCGACGAGGACCTCCATCGCGAGGTGACGGCGCGCGCCGGGCACGCGATCGGGACGGCTGAGGCTGTCTCGGCCGCCGAGCAGCCTGCCGAGCAGGCGCGGCCGGCGCCCGGCATCCTGCTCTACCGGGTGCGGCTGACGCACCTGCTGCTCGCGAGCGTCGTCTACGGCCAGTTCGCCCTCATCGGCGGTGGCGCGGCGTTGGGGGTGTCCGAGACGCTGGGCATGTTCGGCGCCGACACGGCGCTCACCCGGTGGCTGCCGCTGCCCCCGGTTGTCTGGGCGGTGGCGATCGCCGTCGGCATCGTCGCGCTCGGCCTCGTGCTGACGGTGGTGCGCTACGCCTCGTTCGAGGTGCGACGGATGCCGGGCGACCGGATCGTGATCTCCTACGGCCTGTTCTCCACCCACACCCGGAGCGTCTCGCGGGCGACGACGATCGGCATCGTGCTGCAGCGCAACCTCGTCGAGACGCTGCTCGGACGCGTCCGGCTGTCGCTTCTGACGACGGACTCGGCCGCGCAGCTCGGCACGAACCTCCTGCTCCCGTCGCTCCCCCGCCGGGTCGTGGAACGCCTGCTGCACGAGGCGTTCGACGAGGACCCGTCGACGCGCCTGCTCACCGGCGATCGGGGTGCCCGAGCCACCGGTACGGGTGTCGTCCTACTCGCCGGGCTGATCGCTGCCGCCGTCCTCGCCGGCTGGGTCGCCGCGGGGCTGGGGTGGCCGCCGCTGCTCGTCCTCGCGACCGGTGCGGTCGTCTTCGCGATCGCCTGGCCCCTCACGGTCGTCCTCTGTTCACGACTGCGGGTCGACACAGGTTCCGACTGGGTCGTCCTCCTCGTCAGCCATGTCGTGCAACGGCAGACGGTGCTGTCCGCCGCGGCCGTGCACATCGTGGGCACGAGCCGGCTCGCGGGGCATCCGCTCGTCGCCGACGTGTGCTTCTACGCAGGGATGCCGCGCACCTTCCGGGCACTCCGGTTCCGCCCCGCGGAGGTCGACGCGCTGTCGGCTCGGATCGCCGAGACGGTTCCGCTGGCGAGGACGCATCGCCGTGCGCCCGCGCCCGCGCTCACTTGACGAGTGGGAAGAGGATCGTCTCGCGGATGCCGAGGCCCGTGATCGCCATCAGCAGACGGTCGATCCCCATCCCCATGCCACCGGTGGGGGGCATGCCGTGCTCGAGAGCGCGCAGGAACTCCTCGTCGACGCGCATCGCCTCGTCGTCGCCCCGAGCGGCGAGCTTCGCCTGCTCCACGAAACGCTCGCGCTGGATGACGGGGTCGACGAGCTCGGAGTAGCCGGTCGCGAGCTCGAAGCCGCGAACGTAGAGGTCCCACTTCTCGACGACACCCGGGATGCTGCGGTGCTCGCGCACGAGCGGAGACGTGTCGAGCGGGAAGTCCATGACGAATGTCGGACGCTCGAGGCCGCCCTTCACGAAGTGCTCCCACAGCTCCTCGACGAGCTTGCCGTGGGTCGCGATCTTCTCCGGCACCTCGACACCCGCCTCGGACGCGAGGGCCTGGAGCTCCGCGAACGACGTCTCGGGCGTGACGCGGCGACCGGCGGCATCCGACAGCGACTCGTACATCGAGATGCGGTCCCACTGGCCGCCGAGGTCGTACTCGGTGCCGTCGGCCCACGTCACCGTCGTCGACCCGGCCACGGCGATCGCCGCGTTCTGGATGAGCTCCTGCGTCAGGTCGGCGATGCCGTTGTAGTCGGAGTACGCCTGGTAGGCCTCGAGCATCGCGAACTCGGGGCTGTGGGTCGAGTCGGCGCCCTCGTTGCGGAAGTTGCGGTTGATCTCGAAGACGCGATCGATGCCCCCGACGACGGCGCGCTTGAGGAAGAGCTCCGGTGCGATGCGCAGGTACAGGTCGGTGTCGAACGCGTTCGAGTGCGTGATGAAGGGGCGGGCCGCGGCGCCGCCGTGCTGCACCTGCAGCATGGGCGTCTCGACCTCGAGGAAGTCGTGCGCGGCGAACGTCTGGCGCAGCGATGCGTTGACCTTCGCGCGGGCGACGACCGTCTCTCGGGCCTGATCGCGCACGATCAGGTCGAGGTAGCGCGAGCGCACGCGGCTCTCCTCGCTGAGTTCCGTGTGCAGGTTCGGCAGCGGCAGCAGCGCCTTCGAGGCGATCTCCCACGCGCTGACCATGATCGACAGTTCGCCGCGACGGCTCGAGATGACCTGGCCGGTCACCGAGACGTGGTCACCGAGGTCGACCAGATCCTTCCACGCCTGCAGCGACTGCTCGCCCACCTCGGCGAGGGACACCATCGCCTGGATGCGGCTGCCGTCGCCCGACTGCAGTGCCGCGAAGCAGAGCTTGCCCGTGTTGCGGCTGAACACGATCCGGCCCGCGACGGATGCCGTGACTCCGGTCTCCGCTCCGGCCTCGAGGTCGGCGTAACGACCGCGGAGAGCGGGGATCGTGTCGGTGACGGCGACCGCGACGGGGTACGCACCACCCGCGGCATCCGCTCGCTCGGCCAGGAGGCGCTCTCGTTTGGCGAGTCGGACGGCCTTCTGCTCGAACACGTCCTCTTCGGTCGTCTCTGCGGGCACGGGCGCGGGCGCGTCGGTCATGGGGGAAAGCTCCTCGGGGGTGTCCACCCAGTCTACCGGCGGGTCCCCGGCCATCCGCCGGGCCGCCTACATCCCTCCCACCGGGCCCGCATCCGACCGATGAGCGGATGCCGCTGCGTCGGAGTGCAGTGGATCGTCGGCGACACGCGGGGTCCCCGCGCCGATCCGCGGCGTGTCCGACACGATCCATTGCGATCCCGGACGGGTCAGCGGCGCGGCGTCCATCCCGGCGGCAGCGGCCGCCCACCGGCCACCGCATCGGCCGCCGCGGACCAGCCCTGCGCGGCATCCACTGCGTCGAAACCGCCTCGTGCGACCCGGAACCCGACGTCCTCGTGGGTCATCCGAGGGCCGCCGCCCCGGCGCACCCCGGCCCGGACGCTCCAGGAGTCGTCGGCGTATCCGCCGCCACGGAAGACGCGGTAGTCGTCATATCGCTCGGTGTCGAGGAAGTCCCAGCACCACTCCCAGACGTTCCCGAGCGTGTCGAACAGGCCGTGGAGGTTCGGGAGCTTGCCGCCCACGGGCTGCGGCGACGCGACCCCGTCAGCCGCCGTCCAGGCGATCTCGACCAGCGGCCCGTAGTGCGGCGCGGTCGACCCTGCGCGACAGGCATACTCCCACTCGGCCTCGGTCGGCAGACGGTACCCGTCGCTGTCGACGTGCCACCGCACCTCCTCGCCGTCGACCGCGTAGGCCGGGTCGAGGCCCTCCCACTCCGACAGCGCGTTGCAGAAGCGCACCGCCCGCTGCCAGCTGACATCGACGGCGGGGCGGCGGGGGTGGGATGCCGTGATGCCGAGCACCTCGCCCAGCTGCTCCTGCGTGACAGGGAAGACGCCGATCTCGAACGGCTCGAGCTGCACGGTGCGGCGGATCTTCCTCCGGGCGTCGTGGAGCTCCACGGAACCCGCCGGAATGCGAGCGAGTTCGATGTCGGTCACAGCTCCGGGCCCGTGTCGGCGGCGGTGAGCGCGCGGTCGACGGTGGTGTGGACGAGGGCGGACAGGTAGCGCCCGGGCTCCTCGACGCCTGCGCCGGCCAGGAGGCCGACCGCCTGGCGGACGATGGAGGCGGAGAACTCGGTCGCCGTGGCGATCGCCTCTCCGTACGCGGCTCGGTCGGCGTCGGCGACGACGACCGGCTCGCAACCCATCTCGACGGCGAGCGCCTGGGCGATGGGGAGCACGGCGGGCGGGGCCGTCACGGCGGCGTACGCATCCTGCAGTGCGCGGAGGTCGGTGGATGTCCCCGTGAACGCGATCGCGGGGTGGATGCCGAGTGGGATCGCCCCTTTCGCCGCCGCCGGCGCCAGCACGCCGATGCCGTGCGAGGGGTCAGTGTGCACGAGCAGCTGCCCCACCTGCCACGCGCCGAGGTCGGCCATCCCCGCCACCAGACCGGGCAGCTCGTCGTGCGGCACGGCGAGGATCACCAGCTCGCTGCGCCGGGCGACTTCGTCGGCGGTGAGCGTGGGCACACCGGGGAGGATCGCCTCGACGCGGTCGGGGTCGGAACCCGCCGTGATCCCGGTGAGCGCGTGACCGGCACCCGCGAGCGCCGCAGCGATCACCGGACCGACCCGGCCCGCTCCGATCACGCCGACCCCGAGCCTCCCCTCACGCGCCACGATGGCCTCCCGGATCGGTGGCCACCGGATCGGTTACCACCGGATCGACCTCCGCCGGATCGACCTCCGCCGGATCGACCCGCACCGGACCGGTCGCCAACGGATCCATCGTCGGCGCGGAGGCTGCCGGGGGGTGGACCTCAGTCGGCTCGGCGTCGACGCCAGCGGCGATCGCACCCGCGGCGGTCGCGGTCCACAGTCCGAGGGCATCACGGTGATCGAGCGCTTCGACGGCGGCCGTGACGGGTCCGGTCACGGTGTGGCCGGTGACCCGGGCCAGCCCGAGCGCACGGTCGATCGGCCCCTGGTCCACCCGCACCGACTGCAGCCGCGCCAACGGGAGGATCACGAGCTTCGGCCACAGTCGGCCACTGCGCATCAGGACCGCGTCCGGCAGCAGGCGGAAGCCGTTGCGCCGTCGCGACAGCGGCACGATCGGCCACGCCCGCGGCGGCGAGACGGTGAACCCGTCACCCGGGCGCGGCCCGCGCAGCCCCGCTTCGAGGAGGGCTGCGTCGACCTCGACCGCCGGCAGCAGGAGACGGAGGACGCGCTCGACGTCGTCGAGGGTGCCGATCGGCAGCACGTCGGCCGCTTGCGCGGCAGAGGCGTCGGTGGCGGAGCGGCCGGAGATGCGATTGACCCGGATGCGCCACCATCCACCCCAGCGCCACAGCAGCGGCTGCCGGATGTCCACCGCGTGCACCCGTCCGGGCGGCAGCGTCTCCGTCACGGTGGTGAGCAGACCGAAAGTGACGCGCACCCCGGCCGCCGTCGGCGCGATCGAGTACCGCATCGTGCGGATGAACTGACGGACCGTGTAAGCACCGAATCCGATCGCCGCGGGGATCGCGGCGCCCGCGGCGGCGATCAGCCACAGCGGCTGGAAGACGGCCGCCACCACGAGAGCCACCACCAGACCCACGAACCAGATGGTCGAGCCCGACAGCAGGTTCGCGAGGATCAGCCGGCTGACCGGCACGCGGACGATCGACTCCGGCTCGACGTCGCTCTCATCGACGCCGTCGACGATCTCGGTGATGCCGGCGGAGATCCGCCCAACGGCGCCCTGAGGCTCAGGAGTGCGCCGGGCCTCGGCATCCGCTCTCTGTCGTCCCGATGCGAGGCGCAGGATGTCGCCGCGGATCGTCTCGGCGTTGGCGGTCGACAGGTACTCGAGCTTGACGTTGGCGTCGAGGCCGGCGCCGACGACCTCGAGCTTGGCGAGGCCGACCAGTCGCGCGAGTGCGGGGCGCGTGAGGTTCACTCCCTGCACCCGGTCGAGGGGTGCGCGGCGGTGGGTGCGGAACAGCACCCCGCTGCGGACCTCGACGTCGTCCCCGGTGATGCGGAACGACGCGAACCGCCAACTCAGCCAGAAGATCGCGACGAGGACGAGCAGACCGGCGATGCCGATCAGCAGCGCCGGGATGAGGGCGCCGTTGTCGAGGATCAGCTGCAGCGGATCGCCGTCGTCCTCCCAGCTCATGCCGTCGGGCAGGACCAGCGAGATGAGGCGGTCGCGGAGGTTCGCGACCAGGATGCCGAGGACGACGATGACCGTCAGCCCTCCCCGCAGCAGGGGCGAGAGCGGGTGCATGCGGTGCCATGCGCCGTCGCTGAGGTCCGAACGCACCTCGTGCTGCGGCGGCGCCTGCGGCGCGGCGGGGTCGAGCTCGCTCACAGCCCGGTCCGCCGGGTCTCCGCCACCTCGATGAGCGCGTCACGCAGCTGCTCCGCCGTCTGCTGCGGCAGCCCGGGAATCGTGACGCCGGTCGAGGCGGCGGCCGTCACGAGCTTGAGCTGCGCGATGCCGAGGCCCCGGTCGAGCGGACCGTGGGTGATGTCGACGAGCTGCAGCCGCCCATACGGCACGGCGACCATGCGCTGCCACAGGATGCCGCGACGGAAGACCAGATCGTCCTCGCGCAGCTGGTAGCCGATCGACCGGGCCTGCCGCGGGGTGATGATCGCGAGCAGCAGGAAGAAGACGAACGCGATGGCCCCCGGAATGAGCGGCCAGTTCTCCTCGGACACGAACCGGACGACGAGCACGACGGCCGCGATGAGCACGAGCGTCGCGACGTATCCGATGAGCTGACCGACCACATACTTCGGCGAGATCTGGTGCCACGCGCCGTCGCCCAGCGGGAGCCGGTTCTCGCTGCGCGGCTCGGGGATCTTCTGGAATGTCCCCTCGTCGAACCCGGCCGCAGGCACCGGCACGGGGGCGGAGGTCTCAGTCGAGGTGGGAGAGGCCGAAACCGGGCTCTTCGGGTCCGGGCTGGTCGTCATCGTCGTCCTTCCGGATCGTGCACAGGTACTCGGCGATCAGTGCGCCCGCCACGAGGACGAGACCGCTGAGCAGCGCGGCGATGACCGCACCCGTCGAGCCTAACGACGGCGACACCGGACGTGTGACGACGAACAGGAGCAATCCCGCCGCGAACCCGGTGACGACCGCTCCGACCAGGCTCGAGGCCTTCGCGAGCATCGCGACGCGCAGCGCCACGAACGGGTCGATGCGCTGCCCGCTGCCGGTGGCGGCACGGCGCACCGGAATCGCCGCCGCCACGACCCCGACCGCCAGCACCGCCAGGAGCACCGCGAGGACCGGAGACGGCGTGAAGGTGGGCCCGCCGGAGCGGGTGAGCAGCTGATCGAGGAGGAACCCGGCCCCACCGGCGAGGACGGCGACGCAGATGAGGACGAGCGGGTTGGTGCGGCTCATCCGGGGTCTCCCCCGTGCAGGCGGGCGCGCAGGTCGGCGACACGGCCGGCTCCGGGCAGGACGGCATCCGGGTCGATCGCGAACCACGGGTCGAGCACGAAGTCCCGTTCGGCGGCGCGCGGGTGGGGAAGCACGAGCGACGGATCGTCGCTGCGGATGTCGCCGTACGTGATGAGGTCGAGGTCGAGGGTGCGCGATCCCCACCGCTCGCGACGGACCCGGCCGTGGCGACCTTCTATGGCATGCAGATAGCCGAGCAGCAGGGTGGGTGCGAGCCGGGTGTCGATGAGGGCGACGGTATTGAGGTACCGAGGCGCGTCGGCGTCGGGACCGCCCAAGGTGACCGCGACCGAGTCGATCGGCTCCGCGGCGGCGACGAGCGTCGTGAGGGGAAGCCGACCGAGATCGTCGATCGCCGCCGAGATCGTGGCGGCACGGTCTCCGAGATTGGCGCCGAGCGCGATGACGGCGCGGCGCGGAAGCGCGGGGACGCGGTCGGGGGTGCCCGGCAGGTCGGCGGCGAGTCGACGGCTCATGCGGTGTCCCGCCTGCGCCGGGTCGTGACGGCGACATCGCCGAAGGGCACCTGGATGGGAGCGCTCGGCTTGTGCACCGTGACCTCGACGGCATCGACGATCGGCCACGCGAGCGCCGCCGTCGCGATGCGCTCCGCGACCGTCTCGAGGAGGTTCGCAGGCTCCCCGGCGAGGATCGCGGCGACCTGCTCGGCGAGCTCGCCGTAGTGCACCGTGTCGAGGACGTCGTCGCTCGCGGCCGCCGTTCGGGTGGACAGGTGCAGCACGACGTCGGCGATGAACTCCTGTCCCTCCCGCCGCTCGTGCGCGTAGACGCCGTGATATCCGAACGCCCGGATGCCGGTGAGGCGGATCTCGTCTGTCATGCCTCGCCCTCCCACGCTTCACGCACAGCGAGCGCCATGCGGGTTCGTGCGACGTCGTGGACCCGCACCGCCCATGCGCCCGCCTGGGCGGCGAGCACGCTCGTGACCGCCGTGGCGATGTCGCGGTCGGCCTCGGATTCGAGGGCGATGCCCGCGGCACCGGCGGCGACGTCGAGCATCCGCTTGCGGCTCGTGCCGATGAGCACGCGCCGCCCGTCCTCCGTCAACCGGGACAGGCCGCGAACGACCTCCCAGTTCTGCTCCGGGGTCTTCCCGAAGCCGAAGCCGGGGTCGACGATGATGCGCTCGTCCGGGATGCCGGCCACGCGCGCGGCGTCGACACGCACGCCGAGCTCACCCACGACCTCCGCGACGATGTCGTCGTACACGGCTGCACCGTACATGTCGGCAGAGTGGCCCCGCCAGTGCTGCAGGACGATGTCCGCATCGAGGCCCGCGACAGCCGCGAGCATGCCGGGATCGGCGAGCCCCCCCGAGACGTCGTTGATGATGAGCGCGCCCGCGCGGACCGCGGCGATCGCGGTGGCGGCGTTCATGGTGTCGACGCTGACGATCGCACCGGCATCGGCCAGGGCCTCGACCACGGGCAGGATCCGCGCCTGCTCCTCCGCCTCGGTCACCCGTTCGGCGCCGGGACGGGTCGATTCCCCGCCCACGTCCAGAAGGTCGGCGCCGTCAGCGCGCAGGCGCAGACCGTGCGCGATCGCGGCGTCGTGGTCGGCGTAGCGGCCGCCGTCACTGAAGGAGTCGGGGGTGACGTTGACGATCCCCATCACGAGGGTCACGCGCCACCGCCGGTGAGCAGGGCGATGACCTCGGCGCGGGCGGCCGGCTCGGTGAAGTCCCCGCGGGCGGCGATCGTGACGGTGGATGCCACGGGCTGGCGCCCCCCGCGCATCGTGACGCACTCGTGCATGGCGTCGAGGACGACGAGCACACCGTGGGTGTCGAGCGATCCGGAGATGGTGTCGGCGACCTGCTCGCCGAGTCGCTCCTGCACCTGCGGACGCGCCGCGAGAATGTCGATGACGCGGGGAAGCGCTCCAAGCCCGACGACCTGCTCCCCGGGGAGGTACGCCACGTGCGCGCGCCCGGCGAACGGCAGCAGGTGGTGTTCGCACACCGACCGGAAGCGGATGTCGCGGAGCATCACGGCACCGGAAGGCAGCGTGTCGGGCGCCGGCCCACGGGTCACCGAGATGGTGTGGGCGAGCGGAGCGGCGGCATCCTCCCCCACTCCGGAGAAGAACTCCGCGTACGCATCGGCGACCCTCTCAGGGGTGGCGCGGAGGCCGGGACGGTCGGGATCCTCCCCGATCGCTTCGAGAAGCTCCCGCACCAATGCGGACACGCGTTCGCGGTCGACCGCCATGGGTCGCTCCTTACGCCGTGGCGGGACGCGCCTGTCCGGCCGGCCGGTGCGCCGGGACGGACTCGGTCGCGGCCTGTTCGGCCGCGGTGCTGGCGGCGACCGGAGCCGACTCCTCGCGGCGCGGCACGACCACCGGGGGCAGCGTCGAGACGGGGCGTTCGCTGCTGGAGAGCCACTGCGGGCGCGGCGGCAGCTTCTTGATGTCGGCGAAGATCTCGGCGAGCTCGATGTGGTCGAGCGTCTCCTTCTCGAGCAGCGCGAGGGCGAGCTTGTCGAGCACGTCGCGGTTGGCGTTGAGCACCTCGTAGGCCTCGTTATGCGCCTGTTCGATCAGGTCGCGCACCTGCGCGTCGACGCGCTCCGCGATCCGCTCGCTGAAGTCGCGGCCGTGGCCCATGTCGCGCCCCATGAAGACCTCACCCGACGAGGAGCCGAGCTTGACGGGCCCGACGTCGGTCGTCATCCCGTACTCAGTGACCATCTTGCGGGCGATGTTCGTCGCCTTCTCGATGTCGTTCGAGGCGCCGGTGGTGGGGTCGTGGAAGACGATCTCCTCCGCGACGCGACCGCCCATCGCGTACGTGAGCTGGTCCTGCAGCTCGTTGCGGGTGACCGAGTACTTGTCGTCGACCGGCAGCACCATGGTGTAGCCGAGCGCCTTGCCGCGAGGGAGGATCGTGACCTTCGTGACCGGATCGGTGTGGTTCATCGCGGCGGCGGCGAGGGCGTGACCGCCCTCGTGGTACGCCGTGATGAGCTTCTCCTTGTCCTTCATGACGCGCGTGCGCCGCTGCGGGCCGGCGATGACGCGGTCGATCGCCTCATCGAGGGCGCGCATGTCGATCAGCTGGGCGTTCGAGCGGGCCGTGAGCAGGGCCGCCTCGTTGAGAACGTTGGCGAGGTCGGCGCCGGTGAACCCGGGGGTCTTGCGCGCGACGATCGCGAGGTCGACCGAGGGCGAGAGCGGCTTGCCGCGGCCGTGCACCTCGAGGATCTTCTGACGCCCCTTCAGGTCGGGGGCGTCCACACCGATCTGACGGTCGAACCGGCCCGGGCGCAGCAGCGCCGGGTCGAGGATGTCGGGACGGTTGGTGGCCGCGATGACGAGCACGGAGACCTTCGGGTCGAACCCGTCCATCTCGACGAGCATCTGGTTGAGCGTCTGCTCGCGCTCATCGTGACCGCCGCCCATGCCGGCGCCGCGGTGGCGACCGACCGCGTCGATCTCGTCGATGAAGATGATCGCAGGCGAGTTCTCCTTCGCCTGCGTGAACAGGTCGCGGACACGGCTCGCACCGACACCGACGAACATCTCGACGAAGTCCGATCCCGAGATCGAGTAGAACGGCACACCGGCCTCACCGGCGACGGCGCGCGCGAGGAGCGTCTTGCCGGTTCCGGGAGGGCCGTACAGCAGGACGCCCTTGGGGATGCGGGCGCCGACGGCCTGGAACTTCGCCGGGTCCTTCAGGAAGTCCTTGATCTCCTGCATCTCCTCGATCGCCTCGTCGGAGCCGGCCACGTCGGTGAACATCACCGTCGGCGTCTCCTTCGTGACGAGCTTGGCCCGGGACTTGCCGAACTGCATGACCTTGCCGCCGCCGCCCTGGGCGCTCGACATCAGCCACCAGAACAGCAGACCGAGCAGCAGCACCGGGAGCAGGATCGACATGAGGCTCGCGAACCAGTTGCCGCGCGGGACGACGTCGTTGAAGCCGTCCTCCGGGTCGGCGGCGTTGACGGCCGCGACGACCTCGTCGGCACGCTGCTCGACGTAATAGAACTGCACACTGGTGCCGCCTTCGAACGCCTTGCTCAACTCGAGGTCGACCCGCTGGTCGATGTCGGTGACGGTCACCTTGGTGACGGTGTCACCCTCGAGGAGCTCGAGGCCCTGCTGCGTCGTGATCTGCTTCGGACCGGTGAGGCTCGAGATCAGCGAGACCCCGACGATCAGCAGCACGGCGACGAGCAACACGTAGATCAGCGGGTTGCGCGAGAGCTTCTTGACGTTCATGGTGCGTTCAGGCTACCCCGCGGCGGCTATGGCCGGTCTGTGATTCGCCATGGGCGTAGCCGGACTCCCGGCGCCCCGCGTCAGGAGTAAACGTGCGGCGCGAGCACCGCGACATCGCGGAGGTTGCGGTACTTCTCGGCGTAGTCCAGGCCGTATCCGACGACGAACTCGACGGGGATGTCGAAGCCGACGTAGCGGCAGTCGATCTCGACCTTGGCGGCCTCGGGCTTGCGCAGGAGGGCGAGCACCTCGATCGAGGCCGCGCCGCGGGAGGCGAAGTTCTCCAGCAGCCAGCTGAGGGTCAGACCCGAGTCGATGATGTCCTCGACGATCAGCACGTGCTTGCCGGAGATGTCGGTGTCGAGATCCTTGCGGATCTGGACGACACCGCTGGACTTGGTCCCGGCGCCGTAGGAGGAGACCGCCATCCAGTCCATCTCGATGTCGCGCTTCAGTGCGCGGGCGAAGTCGGCCATGACCATGACCGCTCCCTTGAGGACGCCGACGAGCAGCAGGTCCTTGCCCTCGTAGTCAGCCTCCACGCGCCGGGCGAGCTCCTCGAGCTTCGCACGGATCTCCTCCTCGGTGACGAGGACATCGGTCAGCTGGTCGGCGATCTCTGCGGCGCGCATCTGAGAAGTCTAGATTCCGGAACCGGATGCCGTGAACTCGATCTTCCCGCCCGCTCGGCGTGCGCGGCATCCGGGCAGGTCGATCGGGCCCTGACCGGACCAGTCGGTGACGAGGCGGGCGACCTCGAGGGTCTGGGTGCGGGTGAGTCCGACGTGGAACTCGCTGGCGACGACGTGGCGGATGATGCGGTGCCGGAGCGCGGGCGGGTTGGCGGCGAGCGCGGCGACGGAGACCGCGATGCCCGCCTCGGCAGGCTCGACGATGTCCTCGATCGTCTCCTCGATCATCTCGGCGAACGCGGCGGCGTCCTCGCGCAACTGCTCGGCGGTGCGGGCGAGGGCTTCTGCGATGCCGGGGCCGAGCTCGGCCTCGAGGACGGGGAGCACCGCGCGCCGGACCCGCACGCGGGCGAACGCGGGGTCGGTGTTGTGCGGGTCGTCCCACGGCCTCAGTCCATCGGCGGCGCACGCGGCGCGGGTCGTCGCGCGCCGGACGCCGAGGAGCGGCCGCCGCCACGTGACGTCGTCGTCGACAGTCGCCGGCGCCATGCCCGCGAGGCTGGCGGCGCCGGAACCTCGGGACAGGCCGAGCAACACCGTCTCGGCCTGGTCGT
>NZ_JBHWTD010000101.1:0-21535 GCF_043427715.1 Microbacterium sp.
TCGCGTGGCCGCGGCGTGTGGCGCGGCGACCCGGATCAGGTGAGGAGAAGGTCATGGTCAGGTCGGTTCCCGTGCGATCCATGACCGCACCATCGGGTGTGAGTCTACGGCTCCGCTCCTTTGAACCCCCGGATAGCTCCGGTGTGCCCGGCATCCGCTCACCTTCCTCTGCGCACGCGGACGGGGCAGGGTTGAATGGTGGGGTGAGCCACACCGCCCCGACCGACGCCGCCCTCGTCGCCGCGCTTCGCGCCGACCTGACCCGCGCCGGGTACACCGCTGACGCCGTCCGCCGGGTGTGGGGTCCGGTGGCCGATGCGGCGACCGGTCGCGGCCTGCACGGACCGGCCCTCCGGGCGCTCGAGGGCCGGGGTGACGCGCTCGCGGTGCTCTGCCGGACGCTGTTCCTGGGCACCGCGGCATCCGTCGCCGATGTCGACCGTGCCCTGCCGGAGACCGGTGCGAGGGGGCTTGCGGCACTCGGGCTCGTCACGGTGGACGGCGACACGGTGACCCCCGCGGTGCTGCTGCGTCCGCAGGATCTGGCGGATGCCGCGGGCGCCGTGTCGTGGTGGGTCGTGAGCGACCTCGACGAGGCGGCCGTGGGCGGCGCTCTGCCCACGGGGCATGTGCTCGGCGTCGGCGGCGCCTCGCTCACCCTCGCGGGACTGCAGCTGAGCACGCCGGCCGAGCGGGTGCTGGATCTTGGCACCGGCTGCGGGATCCAGGCGCTCCGAGCGCGTCGGGCCGCGCCGCAGGTCGTCGCCACCGACGTGTCGGAGCGGGCGCTCCGCTTCACGGAGCTGAACGCGGCGCTGAACGGTCTCGACGGCATCGAGACCCGCCACGGCAGCCTGTTCGAGCCGGTCGCCGGAGAGCGGTTCGACCGCGTCGTCTCCAATCCGCCGTTCGTCATCACGCCGCGGGTGGCGGGCGTGCCGGAGTACGAGTACCGGGATGCCGGGTTCGCCGGCGACGACCTCGTCGCCGCGTTCGTGTCGGGCGTCGGCGACGTGCTGACCTCGGGCGGCACCGCTCAGCTGCTCGGCAACTGGGAGTACCGCGACGGCCAGGACGGCCTCGAGCGGGTAAGGGGGTGGGTCGCGGCATCCGCTGTCCCTCTCGACGCGTGGATCGTGGAGCGCGAGCAGCTCGACCCGCTGTCGTACGCGGAACTGTGGGTGCGCGACGGCGGCACGGTGCCGGGCAGCCCCGAGTACGCGCGGCTCATCGACGCGTGGCTCGACGATTTCGCCGCCCGCGGCGTGACCGCCATCGGCTTCGGGTACCTGCTGCTGCGCCGGACGCCGATCGGGATGCCGCCGCTCGCCCGCTACGAGCGCGTGTCGCAGCCGGTCGCCGGTGCGCTCGGGCCCCACCTGGGCGAGGCGCTCGCCGCGTGGGACCGGCTGGGGCTCCTCGACGACGAGGCGCTCGCCGCGGCGACGGTCATCACGGCATCCGATGTCACCGAGGCCCGGCATCACCGTCCCGGTGAGGAGGACCCGACCGTCATCGAGCTCCGCCAGGGCGGCGGTTTCGCACGCGTCCTCGACGTCGATCCGGCGCTCGCGGCCCTCGTCGGCGCGAGCGACGGCGACCTGCCGGTCGGGGTGCTGATCGACGCGATCGCCGACCTGTTGGGAGCGGATGCCACGGCGCTGCGCGCTGATCTCCTGCCGCGCGTGCGCGAGCTGGTGTTCACGGGGTTCCTGCGGGTGGCGTGACGCCGCGGTGCGCGGCCGGGTCGGATTGCAACGGATCGTCGGCGACACACCGGTGAGGGATGCCGCGGCCCGGCGTGCCGCGCGGCATCCATCGCATCCGCGCACGGCCACGCCGGCATCTCGCATCCGTGCACGGCCACCGCGGAGCGCAGCACGCCGCGGATAGGCTGGAGATCATGCTGAATATGGCTGAGGGTCTCGCGCGCCTGGGCGCGCTCGCGGAGGCCCCGGTGACCGCCGCGCTGGGGCTCGCCTTCGCCGACGCCGGCTTCGAGCTCGCGATCGTGGGCGGGCCCGTCCGCGACGCCCTGCTCGGCCGCCGCACGAACGACCTCGACTACACGACGAACGCCCGCCCGGACGACATCCTCCGGATCGTGAAGCCGCTGTCGACGGCGACGTGGGACATCGGCCGCGCGTTCGGGACCATCGGCGCAAAGATCCAGGGCGAGCAGGTCGAGATCACGACGTACCGTGCCGACAGCTACGACGGCGTGACCCGCAAACCCACGGTCGCGTTCGGTGACACCCTCGAGCAGGACCTCGTCCGCCGCGACTTCACCGTCAACGCGATGGCCCTGCGCATCCCAGGCCCCGCGCTCGTCGACCCGACCGGCGGGGTCGAGGACCTCGTCGCCCAGACGCTGCGCACCCCCGCCGACCCCGCCGTGAGCTTCGGCGACGATCCGCTTCGCATGCTCCGCGCCGCGCGCTTCGCGAGCCAGCTCGACATGCAGGTCGCGGACGCGACCGTCGCGGCCATGGAGCGGCTCGCGACGACCCTCGAGATCGTGAGCCCCGAGCGCATCCAGGCCGAGCTCGTGAAGCTTCTCGCGACCGACCGGCCGCTTCCCGGCATCCGTCTGCTGGTGGAGACGGGTCTCATGGGCCTGTTCCTGCCGGAGGTGCCCGCCCTCCGTCTCGAGGTCGACGAGCACCACCACCACAAGGATGTCTACGAGCACTCGCTCACGGTGCTGCAGCAGGCGATCGACCTCGAGAAGGACCGGCACCCCGATGCCGCGCCCGACGTCACGCTGCGGCTCGCCGCGCTGCTGCACGACATCGGGAAGCCGGCGACGCGCAAGCTCGAGCCGGGCGGCGCCGTCAGCTTCCACCACCACGATGTGAAGGGCGCCCGCCTGGCACGCAAACGGCTGCAGGCGCTGCGGTTCGACAGCGACACGATCTCGGCGGTGACGCAGCTCATCGAGCAGCACTTGCGGTTCTTCGGGTACGCCGAGGGCGCGTGGACCGACTCCGCCGTGCGCCGCTACGTGCGCGACGCCGGTGAACAGCTCGAGCGCCTGCACATCCTCACGCGCGCCGACGTCACGACCCGCAACAAGCGCAAGGCGGGGCGTCTGCGCTCTGCCTACGACGACATCGAGACGCGGATCGCGCAGCTGGCCGAGCAGGAGGAGCTCGACGCGATGCGGCCCGAGATCGACGGCAACCGCATCCAGGAGATCCTCGGCATCCGTCCCGGCCGCGAGGTCGGCGAGGCGTACCGGTTCCTCCTCGACATCCGCCTCGACGAGGGTGTCATCGGGCCGGATGCCGCAGAGCAGCGCCTCCGCGAATGGTGGGCTGCCCGGGGGGCGTGAGGAAACCGTCCGGTCAGACGGACGTGATCGGCGTCACATCCGGCAGGTCGCGGTCCGCGACCATGAGGGCCGACGTGACCGACGCTACCGACAGGGCGGGATGCCGACAAGGGAGCCCTGGCGGAGGGCGCTCGGCCCCGCCTAAACTGAGCCGCGAACCCGCTCCTTCACCGTCGATCGGAGCCGAATGTCGTCGCCGTGGGCCGCGCGCACCGAGGTCACTCCCGGCACCTCGCGTCTGCTCGTCGAGCGCGCCCACGAGGAGCTGATCGCCGGCAACGCCGCCGATCCACGGATCGCCGCCGTACGCCCGGTCGTCCGCGATTCGTGGCGTCGCTCGCTGGCATCCGCTGTCGGTGTGGAATCCGTGCCGCGACTCGACTTTCCGACCAGCGAGCTCGAGGAGTACCGGCGTGCGCATCCCCTGGCCGGGGCGATGGCGATAGTGCGCAGTCTGCTGCTGCCCGGCAGCGCCGAGGATTCCGGCGTCGTGGTCGCCGTCGGCGACGCGGCGGGCCGGCTGCTGTGGGTCGAGGGCGACCGACAGGTGCGCAGCCTGACCGGAGCAATGGGTTTCGTCGCGGGGGCGAATTGGGCGGAGGATGCCGTGGGCACCAGCGCCCCGGGAACAGCGTTGGCCATCGACGGCTCGGTGCAGATCAGGCAGGCCGAACACTTCAATCGGCTCGTGCAGCCCTGGTCGTGCACGGCGGCGCCCGTTCATGACCCCGAGACGCGACGCCTCCTCGGGGTCATCGACGTGACCGGAAATCTGGAGGCGGCGACTCCGCAGGCTCGGCTCCTCGTCGACGCGACGGCGCGCGCGATCGAGGGCGAGCTGCTGGTCGCGCGGCTCCGGGCTGCCGCTGAGGCGCCGCGGCGCCGGAGCGCGCGCCCGCGCCGGGTGACGCATGCGACGCTGCACGTCCTAGGCCGCGACCGCGCCCTGCTGGAGGCGGCCGGCGAGACGTCCGGTACCGTTGTCGAGCTGACCGCGCGCCACGCCGAGATCCTGCTCATGCTGGCGACGCACCGGCAGGGTCTGTCCGCCGAGGCGCTCGCCGAGCTGGTCTACGGCGAGCCGGCGACGGAGACGCTGCGACCCGAGATGGTCCGGCTCCGCAAAGTGCTCGAGCGGGTCGCACCGCGCCTGGTCCCGGCATCCCGCCCCTACCGTCTCCCCGCGGAGCTCGAGACGGACGTCCAGCACGTGGTCTCCCTCCTCGATCGCGGCGCTCATCGCGTCGCGCTGTCGGCGTACCCCGGCCCGGTGCTGCCGGACTCCGTCGCGCCCGGCGTGGAGCAGCTGCGCACCTCGGTGCGCGCGACGATGCGCGAAGCCCTGATGGGCGAAGCCGGCGTCGACGTCCTGCTCGCCTACGCCGACACCGCCGACGGCGAGGGCGACGCCGACCTCCTCCGCCTGTGCCTGGGGATGCTCCCGGCCCGCTCGCCCAAGCGCGCCGGCGTCGTCGCCCGCCTCGAGCTGCTCGAGCCCCGCTGACCCCGATCCGCGCAACCCGATGCAACGTTGCGGGGCGTAGCGTCCCCGGCATCCGATATCGCGGCGGAGCCGCCGCGACCATGACGTCGAAGGAGACAGCATGACCATCGTCGAAGAGGGCGTCTCGAGCGTCTACGCCGCACCCGGCCAGAGGGGCGCGGTCGCGGAGTACCGCGCCCGGTACGGCCACTACATCGGCGGCGAGTTCGTCGAACCCGTGAAGGGCCAGTACTTCGAGAACATCACCCCGGTCACGGGCAAACCGTTCTGCGAGGTCGGACGCGGCACCGTCGAGGACATCGACCGCGCCGTCGAGGTCGCCTGGAAGGCGTTCGAGTCGTGGAAGAAGACGACGCCCGCCGAGCGCGCCGTCATCCTCAACAAGATCGCCGACCGCATCGAGCAGAACCTCGAAGCGATCGCCGTCGCCGAGACGTGGGAGAACGGCAAGCCGGTCCGCGAGACCCTCAACGCCGACATCCCGCTCATGGTCGACCACTTCCGCTACTTCGCGGGCGTGCTGCGGGCCCAAGAGGGTTCGCTCAGCCAGCTCGATGAAGACACCGTCGCGTACCACTTCCACGAGCCGCTCGGCGTGGTCGGGCAGATCATCCCGTGGAACTTCCCGCTGCTGATGGCGACGTGGAAGCTCGCCCCCGCGCTCGCCGCCGGCAACTGCGTCGTGCTGAAGCCGGCAGAGCAGACCCCGGCATCCATCCTGTTCCTGTTCGACATCATCGGCGACCTGTTGCCGGAGGGCGTCGTGAACATCGTGAACGGGTTCGGCATCGAAGCCGGCGCCCCGCTCGCGCAGCACAAGCGCATTCGCAAGGTCGCGTTCACGGGTGAGACCACGACCGGGCGGCTCATCATGCAGTACGCGTCGCAGAACCTCATCCCGGTGACCCTCGAACTCGGTGGCAAGTCGGCGAACGTGTTCTTCGACGACGTCGCGCGCGAGAAGGATGCCTACTACGACAAGGCGCTCGAAGGCTTCACGTTCTTCGCCCTCAACCAGGGCGAAGTGTGCACCTGCCCGTCGCGTGCGCTCATCCAGAAGTCGATGTACGACGGATTCCTCGCCGACGGCCTCGACCGTGTCGGCAAGATCGTGCAGGGCAACCCGCTCGACCCCGAGACGATGATCGGCGCGCAGGCCTCGAACGACCAGCTCGAGAAGATCCTCAGCTACATCGAGATCGGCAAGGAGGGCGGCGCGAAGCTGCTCGCCGGCGGTGAGCGGGTCGACCTCGGCGGCGAGCTGAGCGGCGGCTACTACGTCGCGCCGACCGTGTTCGAGGGCACGAACGACATGCGCATCTTCCAGGAGGAGATCTTCGGACCGGTGGTCTCGGTGACCTCGTTCACCGACTTCGCCGACGCGATGTCGATC
Source organism: Microbacterium sp. (assembly GCF_043427715.1). Taxonomy (GTDB): domain Bacteria; phylum Actinomycetota; class Actinomycetes; order Actinomycetales; family Microbacteriaceae; genus Microbacterium. The sequence continues at coordinate 6,232 of NZ_JBHWTD010000101.1, forward strand.
GCCAACGACACCCTCTACGGCCTCGGCGCCGGTGTGTGGAGCCGCTCCGGCGACACCGCCTACCGCGCCGGCCGCGCCATCGAGGCGGGCCGCGTCTGGACGAACACGTACCACCAGTACCCCGCCCACTCCGCGTTCGGCGGCTACAAGCAGTCCGGCATCGGTCGCGAAAACCACCTCAAGATGCTCGACCACTACCAGCAGACGAAGAACCTGCTCGTGTCGTACGCCGAGGGCGCGATGGGATTCTTCTGAGTCTTCCGCTTCTTCTGAATCTCCCGTTTCGTCTGAGTCCTATGACCGAGACCATGTTCAGCAGGGTCGCCGTGACCGATGCCGCGGCGGCCCTGCTGCGCGACCTGACCGGGCAGCACGGCCCGCTGATGTTCCACCAGTCCGGCGGATGCTGCGACGGCAGTGCGCCCATGTGCTTCCCGGTGGGGATGTTCCTCACCGGACCGAGCGACGTGCACCTCGCGTCGCTCGAGGTCGGACTCGACGACCCCATGGAGGTCTACATCTCGGAGGCGCAGTTCGAGTACTGGAAGTACACCCACCTCACCATCGACGTCGTGCCCGGGCGCGGAGCGGGGTTCAGCGTCGAGGCGCCGACCGGCAACCGCTTCATCGTGCGCTCCCGGATGCTGGACGAGGACGAGCTCGTCGCGCTCGGTCTCGGCGAGGCCTGATCGCACGACTGGTGGCACGGCGGTCGGTGATGTTCACCCGGAGGCCACCTCGGCGACACCCTGTTTTGTGAGGATCGCGGGGTGTCCACCCCGATCCTCACCGTCATCCTGCCGGCGAAGGACGCGGGTCCCTACATCGGGACGACGTTGACGACGCTGGGGCGGCAGTTCGCGGTGCAGGAGCGGATGCGCCTGGTCATGATCGATGACGGGTCGACCGACGACACCCGCACCCAGGTCGAGCACTTCGCCCGGGACCTCGCCGATGTGCGCATCGTGTCGAACGGCGAGCCGGTCGGTCTCGCCGCGGCGCGCAATCAGGGCCTCGACCTCGTCGACACGGAGTTCTTCTGCTTCGTCGACGGCGATGACTGGATGCATCCGGGGCGCTTGGAAGACCTCGTCGCGACGATGTCGCGATTGGAATGCGACTTCGTCCGCACCGATCACATCACCGACACCGACGGCAGACGGCGGCTCGTGCGCGCCCCGTTCGGGCGCCGCGGACAGGTCCTGTCCCCGCGCGAGGCCATCCTCCCCGCCGACGAGACGACGATGGTCGACTATCCGTATGCCTGGGCGGGCATGTTCCACCGCCGCGTCCTCGATGACGGCCTCGCACACTTCCCGCCGGGCCTGTTCACCGCAGAGGACCGTCCCTGGATCTGGCGCCTGCACCTCGGCGCCTCGTCCTTCGCCGTCGTCGATGCCCCGCCGATCCTCTACCGCCGCGGCGTCAGCACGTCGCTCACGCAGGTGTTCGACCGCCGCCAACTCGACTTCCTGCCCGCCTTCGCGCAAGCGCTGGACGCGGTCGAGCAGGACCCGGATGCCGACAGGTTCCGCCCCAAGATCGTCACCACCACCCTGTCGGTGTGCGCATACCATCTCTTCCGCGCCCGAGCGATGGCGACGGCCGATCGCACGGCGCTGCGGCGCGGCATCCGAGATCTGCTGCGCTCCATTCCGGGTGACGAACTCGACGCATCGCTCTCGCGCCTGTCCGACCGCCGCCGTCGTGTCCTCGCAAGACTCGTGCGGGAGTCGCGCGTCTCATGACGCAGGTCTTCGTTCTGAACTCGGCCTATGGGCTGATGACGGCGGTGTCGGCGATCGACGCCGGCATCATCCCGCCCGGCGATCGCGTGCTGGTGGCGGTGAACACCGCGATCATCCCCGAAGCGGCACGAAGCATCGCCGAGGAAGCGGGGCTGGCCCCCCTCCGCGACCGCTTCGACCGGGTCATCGACCTGAACGCGCTGCTCACTCCTGTTCGTCCGGTCCACTGGCGCGTCCGCCACGAAGACGCGCCCGCGCTCGCCCGGCTGCTGTCTGCGGCGTGGGCACTGGGCGACACCGTCGAGCTCTACGTGCAGAGCCCGCAGGCTGCGCCGGCGCGGGAGTTCGTCGACATCTTCCCCGGCAGCCAGCTCCACATCATCGGCGACGGGCTCATGACGTACTCACCGATCCGGAACCGCTGGCCGCGGGTCGTCACCGATCGCATCGGGGGCGTCGTGTACGCCGACACCGTCGCCGGGGTCGAGCCGCTGCTGTTCGCGGAGACCGGCTCGGCGCGGCTGCCGGTGCCTGTCGAAACGCTTCGCCGCGTGATCGCGGAGGTCGCCGACAGTGCGGCCCCAGAAAGTGACCTGGTCTCGGGTGATCGCCCGGTGCTCGTCCTCGGCCAGTATCTCGCCGCGCTCCGGCTCATCTCCTCCGAGGAGGAGCAGGCGATGCAGCGCGACATGATCGACGCTGCGCGCCGGTGGGACCCCTCCGAGATCGTCTTCAAGCCGCACCCGTCATCCACACCTGACGTCATCGATCACCTCGCGGACCACGCCCGGACCCGCGGCATCCCGCTCCGGGTGTACCGCGGCGCGGCGCCGGCCGAAGTGCTCGCGGTGCGCACGCCCTTCGTGGGGGCGGTCGCCGGGTTCTCCACGGCCCTGCCGACTCTCCAGGCGCTGTCGCAGATCCCCATCGCCGCGGTCGGCACCGAACTTCTGCTCCACCGGTTGACGCCGTATGAGAACGGCAACCGCATCCCTGTCACGATCATCGACGCCCTCACCCGAGAAGAGCAGCCCTCTGATCTGCAGCAGCTCATCGACGCGGTCGGCTACGCCATGCAGCCCCGCACCGCCGCGCATCTGCGACCCCGCGCGGAGTCCTACCTCGCCGCGGCTCCCACCCCGGATCGGACCCGATACTTCTCGGCGAAGCGCCTCGGCGAACTCGGCCTGCCGGGAGGGAGCCGGCCCTCGTTGCTCGCCCGCACCCTCGCGTCTCGCGACGCGGCAAGCCGCTTCACCGAGGCGCAGCTCAGCGCGCGCGGTGCCGTCCGACGAGGACGCCGCGCGTGGAAGGCCCTGAAGGGAAGCTGATGCACACCGATCGGAGCTCCGTCGACGTCGTCGCGATCGTCCCGGCCCGGGGCGGGTCGAAGGGTGTGCCCGGCAAAAACCTCCGCCGGGTCGGCGGCATCCCCCTCGTCGTCCGGGCGATCCGGGCGGCGCAGGCCGCGGGTTCGGTCGATCTGGTCGTCGTCTCGACCGATGATGCGGCGATCGCGGACACGTCGCGCGACGCGGGCGCTCACGTCCTCGACCGCCCCGCGGAGATCTCCGGCGACACCGCCACCTCGGAGAGCGCCGTGCTGCACGCCCTCGCCACGCTGCGCCAGGACGGCATCACCCCTCAGGTGACCGCCTTCCTCCAGGCGACCAGCCCGTTCATCGATCCGGCGGCGCTCACCGAGGCGATCGCGGTGGTGCAGACCGGCCGGGCCGACAGCGTGTTCGCCGCGCGCGAGAGCTACGAGTTCGTCTGGCGACGGGATGCCGCGGGGCTCGCCCGCGCGGTGGGTCACGATGCCGCGCATCGCCCTCGGCGGCAGGATCGCGAACCGCATTTCGTCGAGACCGGCGCGTTCTACGTGTTCGACACCGACGGATTCCGCACCGCAGGCCACCGGTTCTTCGGCCGGACCCGCGTGGTCGAGGTTCCGGAGGTGACCGCCGTCGAGATCGACGATCCAGAGCAGCTGCGCTTCGCGTCAGCGCTCGCCAGAGTCGTCGACGGCGCAGGGCCGATCACCGCGACCGCCGTCGTCACCGACTTCGACGGTGTGCACACCGACGATTCGGCGTGGATCGACGCGGCCGGAGCCGAGCATGTCAGGGTGAGCCGGTCGGACGGCATGGGGGTCGGGCTGCTCCGACGTGCCGGCATCCCCCTCCTCATCCTGTCGACCGAGCAGAACCCCGTCGTCCGAGCTCGGGGCGAGAAGCTGCGGGTCGAGGTGCGGCAGGGAATCGACGACAAGGCCGCAGAACTGAGGCGCTGGGCGACCGAGCGCGGCGTCGACCTCGGCCACACCGCTTATCTCGGCAACGACGTGAACGACCTGCCCGCGATGGCCCTCGTCGGCTGGCCGGTCGCCGTCGCCGACGCCCACCCCGCCGTCCGGGAGGCCGCCCGGGTCGTGCTGCAGCGCGCCGGCGGAGACGGAGCGGTCCGCGAGCTGGCGGATTTGGTGCTCGCCGGGCGACGGCCCGGCCCCGGCCCGCACTGACCCTGCGAAGGCGCGCACCGCGACGAACCCGTCAGACCCTCGACCCGGCTCCGCCATCCGGGGTTCATCCGTCATTCACACCCGGCTCGCACCCTGGAGGTGTTCCGACGAAAGGACAACGTCATGACGGTCACCATCGGATCCCACGTCGTGGGTGGCGGCAACCCCGCGTACGTCATCGCCGAGATCGGGCTGAACCACAACGGCGACGTGGCCACCGCGAAGCAGCTCATCGACGTCGCCGCACGCGCGGGCGCGAACGCGGTGAAGTTCCAGAAGCGCACTCCCGAGATCGCGACGCCGCCGCACATGCGCGACACCCTGCGCGACACCCCGTGGGGCACGATGACCTACCTCGAGTACCGGCACCGCGTGGAGTTCGGACGCGACGAGTACATCGAGATCGGTGACCACGCCACGCTTCACGGTCTCGACTGGTTCGCGTCGCCGTGGGACGTGCCGAGCGTGCACTTCCTCGAAGATCTCGGTGTCGTCGCGCACAAGGTCGCCTCGGCCAGCCTCACCGACGTCGAGCTGCTGCAAGCCCTCCGCGAGACGGGGAAGCCGGTCATCCTCTCCACCGGAATGTCGACGATCGATCAGATCGATCACGCCCTCGGCGTCCTCGGCACCGACCGGACGATCCTCATGCACGCGACCTCGACCTATCCGATGGAGCCCGAGGAGGCGAACCTCAAGATGATCGCCACCCTCCGTGACCGCTATGCCGGCATCCCGATCGGGTACTCCGGCCACGAACGCGGCTTGCAGATTTCGCTGGCCGCCGTCGCGCTCGGAGCGGTGGCGGTGGAGCGTCACATCACCCTCGACCGCACCATGTGGGGCTCCGACCACGCGGCATCCCTCGAACCGTCCGGGCTCGAACTGCTCGTCCGCGACATCCGCGTGATCGAGGCGGCCCTGGGTGACGGGGTCAAGCGCATCTACGAGGGCGAGCTGGCGCCGATGGCGAAGCTCCGCCGCGTCCCGGCATGAGCGGGCGGGGGGACCGACCCGCACGCTTCCGGGTGGTCGCGATCGCCGACGCTGACTCGTTCGTGAAGTGGGCGGCGGCGCTCATCGACACCGCCCCCGACGTGCACCCGCATCTCCTCCTCGTCCGCACCCCGCTGACGGTCAGCATCGCGCAGGAACGCGCCGCGCTGAGCGGCACCGCGATCCGGCCCGACGCCGTCACCCGGATCGCCCACGAGGAGATCGCGTCCTGGCTGTCCCACGACCGTCCCGATGTCGTCGTGCTGGCCGGTCGCGGCCCGTTCGTCCGCCTCGTCATGCGTGAGATCGACCGGCTCGCACGCCGACCGGTCGTCGTGACCGGGATGCCGGGGATGTCGATCCCCGCCCAGCGCGGCGCGCTGCTGTACCGGCGCGAATCCGACCTGATGGTGGTCCACTCGCGTCGCGAGCTGCGGGCGTTCTCCGACCTCGCCGACCGGCTCGGGGTCGGGCTGCGCTTCGGATTGGCCACCCTCCCGTTCGCGAAGCCGCGCCCCGCCGAAGCGAGCACGGGAGACGATCTCGTCTTCGCGGCGCAGGCGATCGTGCCCCGCGATCCCGCCGACAGGCTCGCGCTCGCCGGGATCCTTCGATCGGCAGCAGCGGCGGATCCTTCGCGGCGGGTCGTCGTGAAGCTCCGCTCCCGTCCCGATCAGGGCGAGAGTGAGACGCACTTCGAGCGCACCGCCTTCGCCGATCTGTTGCAGAGCCGGCCCGAGAACCTGGTGTTCTCACACGATCCGATGGCCACTGCTCTCCAGCGCGCCGAAGGGCTGGTGACGGTCAGTTCCACGGCCGCCATCGAGGCCATCGCGATGGGAGTCCCCGTCATCGCGCTGGACACCTTCGGTGTGTCGAAGGAGCACCTCAACACGGTCTTCACCGGCAGTGGCGTCCAGGGGAGCGCCGCCGACGTGATCGCGCGGCGCTTCCGGCATCCGAACGAGCGGTGGAAGCTGGACAACTACTTCCACGATCCCGCCGAGTCCACCTGGTGGATCGACGTGCGCGAGCTCGTCGCGATGCGCCGGCGAGGCGATCTCCCCGCTCGGCGGGTGCCGCCACCGCGCGGCGGCGCGCTCCACCGGGCCTGGCAGCGCAAGGCCGTGCTCGGCGACGAGGACCGTTCCGTCGCGGGTGCGGTCGCGCTCATGGTCGGGGCACCGCTCGTCTGGACGATCCTCACCGTCCGCCGCATCTTCGGTGCGCGGGGCGCGGGCACCTGGTCGGACCCGGCGTCCGACATCACGGTGACCCCCGCCCGCTACCAGGACCCGATCGTGCGCCGGATGCCGCGGGTCGCCGTCGTCGGCGATTAGGTCGCCCGGGCGAGCCTCACCGCACGAGAGCGCCGATGACGTCCGCGAATTGCAGGACGAAGAAGGCGACGACGAAGAGCACGGTGACGATGATGCCGAGCCACGGCAGTCGCTGTTTCAGCCTCCGGCCCTCGGCTGCCACCCCCGGAGGCGGTCGCAGTGCTTCGACGGGAGAGGCGAAGGGGAGGGATGCCGCGCCGGTGGCGCCTGCTGCCATCGCACCCACCTCGTCGCCGGCCGCGACGTCGGCGGAGTGACCGGCCGTGGTGGCGGCGCTGTGCGCGGCGAGGCGGTCGTCGCGCCAGCGCTCCCACTGCGCGAGTTTGTCGAGGAGGGCCCCCACGACGGAGAACAGCCATGCCCAGGTGCCTGGGTCCAACGTCGCCAGCTGGCCCTTCCTGTACAGGAACATCCAGTCGTCGATGATCTCGACATCGAGCTGAGCGGCGTGGTCGATGAACCTCGCCATGATGTCGGGGGCGAACAGATAGAGCGCATCCTGCTCGTACCCTTCCGGGCAGTACAGGGTGAAGTGTCGGTCGAAGTCGCCCTCGAGGCTGAGCCGCTGGTCTTTGTCGAACGCCCGCGGCAGGTTGGAGCCGAAGAGGGCGTTGTTGCCGACCGCGTCGAGGACGATGTGCGGCAGGGGCGAGGCGAGCTTGATGGCGACATACCCCCAGCGGTGCGTCGTCTTGTTCTTGCCCGAGCCCGTCGTGTATCGGTAGTTCGCGAACTCCACGAAGCGGGGGCGCTCGCCGCGCACGATGTCGACCGCCTCCCGCGAGATCCCGTGACCGAAGATCATGCCGGGCAGCGACGGCGCCACGGCCCGCGGATACCAGGTGAGCCCGTTCGCCTGCGCGAACCGGTCCAGCCGGTACCCGCGCTCGGCTGAGCCGCGGACGTTCCGCACGATGAGGAGAGTCGCCCCGACCCCCACCGCTCCGATGACGAGGAGGGGGACGTACGACCCGAACCCGCCGCCGCGCGAGGCAGAGACGATCGCCCCGATGACCGTGTTCAGCAGCGTGATCCCGAAGAACAGCGCCAGGACCACGCCGAGGACGGTGCCCGCGACGCCGGTCCGGGGAGCGCGGCGCGAAGCGATGAGCTGGGCGCGGTGGGCCTTCACGGTGGCGCGATCGACCGGCTCGGTCAGGGGCGTCGGATCGAAGCTCATGCCCGCCACCGTACCGGGCGGCCGCGCGGCGGCGATCCGCGTCAGGGGGTGAGCGGGTCAGGCGCGTCGTAGCCGAGCACCGTGTCGGCGGGGATCACCGCCGCTTCGAGCCGCGGATCGGCGACGAGTGCTGCGACCAGCTCCGCCGACCCGCCGACGATCGTCGAGTCGAAGTCGATCTCGCCGACCAGCGCCCACGCGTGATCCGCGGGCCAGATCAGGTTCGGGCTTTGCGCGTTCGGCGCGAATCCGTGCGTTTCGCTTTTGAGATCGCGCCAGGGCACGCTCAACGCCCAGTCTTCGGCGGTGAACGCCGAGATCCCGCCGGCGAAGAGCACGAAGTCGCGGTTCGGGAGCCGCAAGCGTGGGCCCTCGGAGATCTCCTTCGAGAGGATCCCCTCCTGCCAGGTGCGCCTGCGGAACACGTTGTTCCAGACGTCCTTGACGCTGTTCCCGAGCATCGCGTTGTGACGCTGCACGGCGGCGGCGTCGTCGAGGTCACTCGCCTGATAGAAGGCGCGGGACGGACCGATCCCGAGATGACCGACGAGGCCGCCCCACCCTTCCCAGAGCGCCACGGCACCGGCATCCGGTGTCTGCGTGTGACCGGCCAGCACCCGCGCGAGGGATGTGAGGAGGTCGGCCGGCAGCGCACCCTCGTTGGGGTCGTGGTAGCGCCACCCGTCGGCGTCGCGCGGGTCGTCTTCCCGATTCGCGAGCGGGTCGAACCTCGCGAGGGAGTGCCACTGCGCCAGCGGATGCATGGTCGTCCCGAGCGCGGCCGCGGCCTGCGCCCACGTCACCTCCTCGCTCTCGATGATGAGATCGGGATGCCGCTCCATGAAGGCCGTCCACGCGCGGTCGTCGGAGTAGGGTGCGTCCGGCCAAGCCGCGCCGTGGGGCCGGTCGCGGGATGCCGGGTGGAAAACCCGCGCGTACGCCTCGAACCCCCGCGGCACGACGTCGTGCATCGTCCCCTGCCACGGATCGTCTATGCGCCCGCGCAGCCAGTCGCCGGCCGAGACGTCCGCGGTCCATTCCATGACGGCCACGGTACCGGGACACCCCGATTCCGCGGCGGGACGTGGCATCCGCTAGACTGTTGTGGTTGTCCGTCTGCGCCCATGCGCAATCAGTGCGGACACGTGCATCAACCCTCCTGATGCCGGGAACCGCCTGGCATCCGTTCTAGTCCGAAGGAGGTGGGTTAGTGACGCACATCCACCAGTACGAACTCATGGTGATTCTCGACCCCGAGATCGACGAGCGCCAGGTCGCTCCCAAGCTCGATGGGTTCCTGAAGGTCATCACCGCAGACGGTGGCTCGATCGACAACGTCGACGTCTGGGGCAAGCGCCGTCTGGCTTACGAGATCCAGAAGAAGAACGAGGGCATCTACGCCGTCGTCAACTTCACGGGTACCAGCGAGGCCACGCAGGAGCTCGACCGTCAGCTCAAGCTGAACGAGCAGATCATGCGCACCAAGGTCCTCCGTGCCGAGGAGGCGATCGCTCAGGTCGCCGCCGAGAAGGAGCGCGCTGAGGCCAAGGCTGCCCGCAAGGCTGCGAAGGCCTAAGGCTCATGGCCGGCGAGACCATCATCACGGTCGTGGGAAACCTCACGGCAGACCCCGAACTGCGCTACACGCAGAACGGCCTGCCCGTCGCGAACTTCACGATCGCGTCGACGCCGCGCAGCTTCGACCGTCAGGCCAACGAGTGGAAGGACGGCGAAGCGCTGTTCCTCCGCGCGTCGGTGTGGCGCGAGTTCGCTGAGCACGTGGCCGGCTCGCTCACCAAGGGCATGCGGGTCGTCGCGACCGGCCGCCTGAAGCAGCGCTCCTACCAGGACCGCGAAGGCAACAACCGCACGGCGATCGAGCTGGAGGTCGACGAGATCGGCCCCTCGCTCCGCTACGCCACTGCCCAGGTCACCCGCGCCGCGTCCAGCGGTGGCGGCGGTGGCGGTGGCAGCTTCGGCGGCGGTCAGCAGTCGCGTCCGCAGGTTCAGCAGGACGAGCCCTGGGCCACGCCCGGGTCCTCGGCCCCTGACGCCTGGAGCGCGCCCGGGACGAGCTACGGCGACGACACCCCGTTCTGATTCGAATTCCGGATGCCGCGAGGCGCGGCATCCACATCTCTTAAGGAAGACACATGGCTGGAAAGGCAACCGGCGATCGCCGCAAGCCGCGGAAGGGCGCGAAGAACGCCGCTCCCGCGAAGGCGATCCGCGTCGGCGTCATCGACTACAAGGACGTCGCGACGCTTCGTAAGTTCATCTCGGAGCGCGGGAAGATCCGCGCCCGTCGTATCACCGGAGTCTCGGTGCAGGAGCAGCGTCTGATCGCCAAGGCGATCAAGAACGCCCGCGAAATGGCGCTCCTGCCCTACGCCGGCGCTGGCCGGTAAGGAGCACCGACATGGCAAAGCTGATTCTCACGAACGAGGTCGCCGGGCTCGGTAGCGCCGGCGACGTCATCGAGGTCAAGAACGGGTACGCCCGCAACTACCTCATCCCCCAGGGCTTCGCAGTGGCCTGGACCCGCGGTGGCGAGAAGCAGGTGGCATCCATCCGTGCCGCCCGCGAGGCCCGCGCGATCCACGACCACGAAGAGGCTGTGGCGCTCAAGAACACCCTCGAGTCCAACACCGTGAAGCTGGCCGTCACGGCCGGTGCCGAAGGACGTCTCTTCGGTTCGGTCAAGACCGCCGATGTCGCCGACGCCGTCAAGGCTGCGGGTCTCGGTGACCTCGACAAGCGCAAGATCCACATCACCTCGCCGATCAAGGCCGTGGGCGAGCACGAGGCGACCGTTCGCCTCCGTGACGACCTCACCGCCGTGATCACCCTGCAGGTGGTCGCCGCCAAGTAATCCTGGCGCGCATCACGGATGCCGCGATCCCACGCTCTGCGTCGGGTCGCGGCATCCGTCGTTGAATGGGGTTGGTTCTGGTCACACCCCGGGTTAGCCTTGCGGGACATCCGGCCAACAAGGGGGTTAGAGGGATGCGCACCCGGGGGAAGACGATCATCGCGGCGGCTGCGGCCGCGTTGCTGCTGCTTGGCGGGGCTGTCACGCCTGCGCAGTCCGCGACGAAGCCGGCCGGTGCCATCCAGCCGATGTCCTCGTACGCGGGGGTGGTGGATTTCGCGCTCAGCCCGGACGGGTCGACGGCGTACGTGACGACCGAAAAGCGAGGCGTCGATGTCGTCGACACGGCGACGGGCAAGCGGAAGGCGCGAATCGATATGGCTGCGAGGGCAGACCTTGCCCTTTCGCCAGACGGTCGTGTGCTGGTGGCGGGCAATTGGTATCCGAACGCCGGCCATCGGGTGCACGTCATCTCGACGGCGACCAAGAAGATCGTTCGCACCATCGCGCCGAAGGCAGTACGTGGGCAAGGAAGTTCAATGGTCTTCGGGCCGAGTGGCGTCGGCGTGTACCTCACGAACTCGACGACGGTCCAAATCCTCAACACTCGCACGGGGGCGGTCCGGACTCTGATGACGTTCCCGCAGTTCTCGGTCGACTGGCCCGGCGACGTTCTGCCAACGAGTGACGGTCGGCGCCTCTACGTGATTGACTCCAGTCCCATGGACGGCAAGCCGCGGCTCTGGGCGATCAACGCCAAGACGGGAGAGATCGGGAAGCGCATCGACCTCTGGAAGGCCGGCTCGCCGGTCGTCGAGGCGGGCGCCTCATTCTCGAAGAACGGGAAGGCGCTGTACATTCCGGCGGGAGACATCGACGGATTGGTCCGGCTCCTCGTGTACCGGATCCCGGAGGCCACACTCGCGAGGACGATCGAACTGGGTGACCTCGGCTCTCCCGAGGGCGTCGTGGCGTCGAATGACGCGCGGAGTCTGTTCGTCGCAGACCTCCCGAACGGTGGTGTGTCGAAGATCGTCGCCTCCAGTGGCGTCGTCACCGACCAGCAACCGGTGGGGAAATGGCTGAGGGAGATCGAGATCTCGCGTGACGGCAGCACGCTGGCGGTCATCGACATCACCGCTGACGACCTCGACGACATCCGGTACGAGGATGTCCTCTTGCGCTTCCTCAAGACCGGCGAGTAGGACGAGTCGCCGACGCCTCGCGCACGGGCCCGATGCGGTCCGAGGAACCCAACTACACCCTGGGTGACTGAGTGCCCGATTGTCGGCGGGTCTGCGGTGGTGCCGGCGCGCGTCATACCGCGACGGGGGCGCGACGCGCGCGGCAGAATTCTCACTTGACTTTCGCAGAGTTCTACACATGAGGCTCCTCGAACTCACAACCTTCAACTCCCGCTTTAAGCACATCTCCCATTCACAGCCTGTGTGAAATAAAACCCCAGATAAACACCGAAATAAGCGCACCCGATCCGGCGGATTCGACGAGTTTTCCACAGCCCTTGCTCACAGACGAGGCGGCGTTTCCCGCAATCTCTCCACAGAGTTATCCACAGGGTGGTTTGCGAGTGTCGGAGGCCGCTCCTAACGTGTCGGGAGGCCATCCAGCTGGCCGGGGAAAAGGGGATTCATGTCGATCGCGGATCTGTCGGACGACCGCCTCGGCGGACCCCGCGGAGCCGAGCGAGTCCCGCCGCACGACATGCTTGCAGAGCAGAGCACTCTGGGTGGCATGCTGCTCTCCGGCGACGCGGTCGCCGACGTCATCGAGGCGCTTCGCGGCACCGATTTCTACGTCCCCAAGCACGAGCTCATCTTCGAAGCGGTCCTCTCGCTCTACTCGCACGGTGAACCCACCGATGTCGTCGCGGTCACCGACGAGCTCATCAAGACCGGCGACCTGCAGCGGGCCGGCGGCGCGGACTACCTGCACTCGCTGACCTCGATCGTTCCGACTGCGGCGAACGCCGCGTACTATGCGTCGATCGTCCGCGAGCGGGCTCTGCTGCGACGCCTCGTCGAAGCCGGCACCCGGATCGTCCAGATGGGCTACAACGGCCAGGGCGAAGCGCTCGACCTCGTCAACAACGCGCAGGCCGAGATCTACTCCGTCACAGGTGCCGAGCAGTCCGAGGACTACGTTCCCCTACAGGTGGCCGTCGACGCTGCCGTGGAGGAGATCGAGGCGGCACGGGGTCGAGACGGTCAGATGACCGGCATCCCGACCGGGTTCGCAGGGCTCGATCAGCTCACCAACGGTCTGCACGGCGGTCAGATGATCGTCGTCGCGGCCCGCCCCGCAATGGGTAAGTCCACGCTCGCGCTCGACTTCGCCCGCGCCGCAGCGATCAAGCACAACCGGCCGACGGTCTTCTTCTCCCTCGAAATGGGCCGCAGCGAGATCGCGATGCGTCTGATGAGCGCCGAAGGGTCCGTGCCGCTGCAGAGCATGCGCAAGGGAATGCTGGACAGCCGCGACTGGACGACGATCGCGTCGACGCGTGGCCGCATCAACGATGCGCCCCTCTACATCGACGACAGCCCGAACATGACGCTCGTCGAGATCCGGGCGAAGTGCCGCAAGCTGAAGCAGCGGGTGGGTCTGGAGATGGTCGTGATCGACTACCTCCAGCTCATGACCAGTGGCAAGCGCGTCGAGTCGCGTCAGCAGGAGGTCTCGGAATTCTCGCGTGCGCTGAAGCTGCTCGCGAAGGAGCTGCAGGTGCCGGTCATCGCACTGTCGCAGCTGAACCGTGGACCCGAGCAGCGTGCCGACAAGAAGCCCGCGATCAGCGACCTGCGTGAGTCGGGCTCGATCGAGCAGGATGCCGACATGGTGATCCTGCTGCACCGCGAGGCCGCCTACGAGAAAGACAGCCCTCGCGCCGGCGAGGCCGACCTGATCGTCGCGAAGCACCGTAACGGCCCCACCGACACCGTCGTCGTCGCCTTCCAGGGCCACTTCTCCCGCTTCACCGACATGGCCGTCGGGATGGACTGACGTGTCGGATCCGCGTGAAAGTTGCGGATACCGCGCCACCTTGCGAGCTACATTGCGGACTCGCAAACTGTGACGGTAGGCGCGCCTCTCGTAGGTAGGCGCGTAGGGGCCTCAGCAGGGCGTAGTTCGAGGAAGGCTCAGCCCCATTGCTGGCGTCGCCACTGGCGGCGATAGTCGGGGTGATCTGCGTAGGCGGAAGCGAGTTCCAGCAGCACGGCCTCGAGGGTCTCGGAAGTTGCGGCAGGCGCCGCGCGAAAGGCCTCGATGATCCGGCGCTTTGCGGCGCACTCCGCCTCCAGTCGCTGGTAGTCCACCGCGACGATCATCCGTTCGGGATCGAACGCGAACTGGGTTGCCCAGGCGCTGAACTGCGCGTCGTCTGTCGGCGACACGGATGCGACATAATCAGCGATTCGCTCGTCTTCCTCCACACGCGTCAGCAGGAAATCCACGAGCGCAGTTGAGTCATCGGGCATGGCCGCTAATCGAGGGGTCGTGCGAGTACGTCGAGTACGTCCGTGCGACGTCGCCGGTAGAGAACGGTTCGGTCGGGGCCCTGATGTGTGGCGCGCTCGATCACGCCGGCGCGCTGCAGGCGTCCCACAATGCCGTGGACGATGCTCCCTGCCAATCCCGTCAGCGACGCGATCTGCGGCGCTGAGAATTCCTCGCCGTCGATTGTGGCGATTGCAGCGATCACTGTGTGCATGTGCACGCTACTGAACAGCGCCTTGGAGGCTTCGGCTTCAGTGATCGACGATCCCGTCACGAGTCAGAGTTTCCCACATATGCCACTAGTGAATGTCACATTCATGACTAGCGATTCGCGGTTCACGACTAGCGGTACGATACCCAAACGCAACGTCGGGCTCGCGGGAGGGAGTCGTGCGGTGACTACTGAAGAGGTCTTGGTAAGGGTGGATGTGGACAAGGTGGTCCGCATTCCAGCTTGCGAGGTGTCCAGAGACAAGGTGGCGATGGGCCTGCCGTTCCGGGCCGCGATGTCGCGGCGAGGGCAGCGTCACTTTCCAGGCTGGTACTGGGCAGCAACGATGTCGGGCCTTGTCTGGTACGAGTCGCGCCTGGAACTGAGCCGTCTTCAGTTGGCCGACTTCGATCCCCAGGTCATCTGGATGGGCTCGCAGCCGTTCCAACTCGTACGGGCGGACGCGGCGCGTACTCGCAGGCACGTCCCCGACTTCCTGTTCGGACTCGAAGATGGGCGAATGCGTGTGGTGGACGTAAAGCCACGAGACAGGCTCACAAGGCCGAAGGTGCGGATGCAGTTCGACTGGACCCGCGAAGTCGTCGAGGGGTGGGGCTGGGAGTACCGTGTGGAGTCCGAGCCTGACCCGGTGCTGGCGCGGAACGTGCGATTCCTCGCTGGGTATCGACGCGTGTCTCAATTCCTCCCAGATGAGGTCGACGCAGCCATCGCCGCGGTCACCGCACCGACCAGCGTCGGAGCTGCAATCCGGCAGGTCACAGGGTGGCGTCCCCTGGGGTGGTGTAGTTCTCGGTGCTGGGTGTCACGTCGTTGACGTGGTGAGCCATCGTGCGATGGTCAGTGAGAACCGACTAAAGCTACTCACAGAAAGACACGACGCACGATGGCTCTTGACCAGT
>NZ_JBHWTD010000102.1:0-26070 GCF_043427715.1 Microbacterium sp.
GTGTTCGAGAACTCGGCGTCGCGGGAGACGCTCGTGGCGTTCGTGGTGCCGGGGGCGGGTGCGGTGCCGGCGAACGCGGATGCGGTCGATCCCCACCCGACGAGGTCGACGACCTGGTCGAGGTCGGCGATGCCGCTGGCGCCTGCGAGGGGCGTCTCGCTGGAGACGAGAGCGACCTTCGCGCCGGAGCCGCTCATCGCGATGGTGCCCTCGACGTCCGCGTCGACACCGGGAAGCGAGGTGTTCGAGCCGCTCGCCTGCCCGATGAGCAGCTGCTCACCGGCGGGGAGTTCGATCGCGCCGAGGGGGGTGACCTGCCACGAGGAACCTGTCGCGGACGCGTACTGCACGCTGTACCCGGTCAGGTCGACGCTCTCGTCGCCGGTGTTGGCCAGCTCGATGAAGTCGCGGCTCAGCGGGGCTCCGCTGTTGCCGCCGCCGCCGTAGACCTCGCTGATCACGAGGGTCGACTCGGCGTCGACGGCAGCGGTGGCCGCGCTCGGGGCGAAGGCGAGGCCCGCGGCGGAGAGGGTCACCGCAGTGAGCGCGGCTCCTGTCCGTCGAAGGCCGGGGTGGGCTTGGGGCGCAGGGGCGTGTGGATGCGTCACTGTGTGTGTTCTCCTGAGGCGGTTCGGGCGCGTTGGGTGATCCGCGCAGGATCCGACCGCCACTCTGAGCATTCGGGCAGTTCCGTGGCGCCACAAGTGTCAGAACGGTTAACTCTTTCTCATCCGCGTCGGGGCTGGCGTGTCGACCGCGCGACCGGTTAGTGTGCACGTTCCCTCCGGAGGGAAGGCCGGCGGGTCGCCGGTAGACTCGACGGGTCATGTCACCCCGCGCCCTCACTCCTCTGCAGCCTGCGGCGACCCCGCCCGCGCAGATCCGCAACTTCTGCATCATCGCCCACATCGACCACGGCAAGTCCACGCTGGCCGACCGCATGCTGCAGATCACCGGCGTGGTCGCCGACCGTGACATGCGCGCGCAGTACCTCGACCGCATGGACATCGAGCGTGAGCGCGGCATCACGATCAAGAGCCAGGCCGTGCGCATGCCCTGGCAGACGGATGCCGGGACGTTCGCTCTGAACATGATCGACACCCCCGGGCACGTCGACTTCACTTACGAGGTCAGCCGTTCGCTCGCGGCGTGCGAGGGTGCTGTGCTCCTCGTCGACGCAGCGCAGGGCATTGAGGCGCAGACCCTCGCCAACCTGTACCTGGCGCTGGAGAACGACCTCCAGATCATCCCGGTGCTGAACAAGATCGACCTGCCGGCGGCCGACCCCGAGAAGTATGCGGCTGAGCTCGCGAACCTCATCGGCGGCAGGCCCGAGGACGTGCTGCGTGTGAGCGGCAAGACCGGCATGGGCGTCGAGTCGCTGCTCGATCTCATCGTCGAGAAGATCCCCGCTCCCGTCGGCAACGCCGATGCGCCGGCGCGCGCGATGATCTTCGACTCCGTCTACGACGCCTACCGAGGCGTGGTCACCTACGTCCGGATGGTCGACGGCAAGCTGGAGCCGCGTGAGCGGATCCAGATGATGTCGTCGAAGGCGGCGCACGACCTCCTCGAGATCGGCGTCTCGAGCCCCGAGCCCATCCCCACCCAGGGGCTCGGCGTGGGTGAGGTGGGCTACCTCATCACCGGTGTGAAGGACGTCCGCCAGTCCAAGGTCGGCGACACGATCACGAACCACCGCAAGCCCGCCGATGAGGAACTGGCCGGATACACCGACCCGAAGCCGATGGTCTTCTCGGGCATCTACCCGATCGACGGCAGCGACTACGGCGACCTCCGTGAGGCGCTCGACAAGCTGAAGCTCTCCGACGCGTCTCTGCAGTACGAGCCCGAGACCTCGGTCGCGCTCGGCTTCGGATTCCGCTGCGGATTCCTCGGGCTCCTGCACCTCGAGATCATCACCGAGCGTCTCTCTCGTGAGTTCGGCCTCGACCTCATCACGACCGCCCCGTCGGTGACCTACGAGGTCATGACCGACACCGGCGAGACCGTCACGGTCACGAACCCCAGCGAGTACCCCGACGGGCGGGTCGCCGAGGTGTCCGAGCCGGTCGTGAAGGTCGGCATCCTCCTTCCCAAGGACTACGTCGGCACCGTCATGGAGCTGTGCCAGTCTCGTCGCGGCACGCTGCTCGGCATGGACTACCTCAGCGAGGACCGCGTCGAGCTGCGCTACAACATGCCCCTCGGCGAGATCGTCTTCGACTTCTTCGACCACCTGAAGTCGAAGACGCAGGGGTACGCGAGCCTCGACTACGAACCGGCCGGTTCGCAGACGGCCGACCTCGTGAAGGTCGACATCCTGCTGCAGGGGGAGAAGGTCGACGCGTTCAGCTCGATCGTCCACCGCGAGAAGGCGTACGGCTACGGCACGATGATGACCGAGCGCCTGCGCAAGCTCATCCCGCGCCAGCAGTTCGAGGTGCCGATCCAGGCCGCCATCGGTGCGCGCATCATCGCCCGCGAGAACATCCGCGCGATCCGCAAGGACGTCCTCGCCAAGTGCTACGGCGGTGACATCAGCCGCAAGCGCAAGCTCCTCGAGAAGCAGAAGGAGGGCAAGAAGCGCATGAAGATGGTCGGACGCGTCGAGGTCCCCCAGGAGGCGTTCATCGCCGCCCTCTCGGGAGACGTCGAAGGCAAGGACAAGAAGTAGGCCCTGTTCGAACAGGAAGGCTGGTGACATGCGCCGGGGAAATTTCCAGACCGGGACGGTCGACTATGCCGCCGTCGGGGCCACGCACGCCGCCGACCTCATGGGCTACCCGCCGGAGGGCACCGTTCCCGCCGAGGCGTCGTGGCGCATCGGCAGCGGTGAGACCCGGTTCCGGACGTCCGCCGACCAGCTGCTCGCGTGGGGAGCCCAGAAGGGCGCCGGCCTGATCGTCAGCGACGTGCGACCGGCCTCCGGCCCGATGTACTCGGGCGTCGGCTTCGACGAGGAGGGCAACCCGGTGCAGGCCAGCCGCCTCGACGAGGAGCAGCGCTTCGACGCCGACGGCACGCCGTACGTGAGCCCGGGAGCGACGGTGCA
Source organism: Microbacterium sp. (assembly GCF_043427715.1). Lineage (GTDB taxonomy): Bacteria > Actinomycetota > Actinomycetes > Actinomycetales > Microbacteriaceae > Microbacterium. Next base: position 3,056 of record NZ_JBHWTD010000102.1, read on the forward strand.
CCTCCGCGGTCGCGTGGGCGGCATGCGCGCCGACGCCGAACTGCGGGTGATCTCGGTCACCGACGAGCCGCGGCGGGTCGGGTTCGCGCTGGGCACAGTCGGAGGCTCCGTCGTCAGCGGCGAGGAGTCCTTCCTGATCGAATGGCGCGAGGACGACGAGGTGTGGTTCACCGTGCGCGCGTTCGACCGCCGCGTGGGCCTGCTCTACCGCCTCTGGCGTCCGCTCGTGAAGCGCCGTCGGCGCGAGCTGTTCCAGGGCTATCTCCGCGCCATCTCGCCGCTGTACGCGACCGGCTCCTGATGGGTTCCGCCCTTCCCCTCGGAGACCCCGCGCCCGCTGACGGACTGCTTCCCGCCGACATCCGGATCGACCCGGACGTGGACTTCGGCGTCTATCTGCATGTGCCGTTCTGCCGGGTGCGCTGCGGCTACTGCGACTTCAACACCTACACGGCGACCGAGCTGCGCGGCGCACGGCAGGACGCCTACGCCGACGAGGTCCTCCGCGAGATCGCGCTCTCTCGGAACGTGCTCGTCGACCGCGGCGAACTCCGACCCGCGCAGACGGTGTTCTTCGGCGGCGGCACCCCGACGCTCCTGCCGCCGGGCGACCTCGCGCGGATGCTCGCCGGCGTCCGTGACGCCTTCGGGCTCGCGGACGGTGCGGAGGTCACGGTTGAGGCCAATCCCGACACGATGACGGATGCCGTGGCCCAGACCCTCGCAGACGCCGGCGTCACGCGGCTGTCGGTCGGGATGCAGTCGGCCGTCCCGCACGTGCTCGCCGCCCTCGACCGCACCCACGACCCCGCGAACATCGGGACCGCGGTCGCGGCCGCCCGGGGAGCGGGGCTCGCGGTCAGCCTCGACCTCATCTACGGCGCGCCGGGGGAGTCCCTCGAGGACTGGCGGGTGTCGGTGGAGACCGCGATCGCACTGCGGCCCGACCACATCTCGGCCTACGCGCTCATCGTCGAGGACGGGACGAAGCTCGAGCGGCAGATCCGCCGCGGCGAGGTGCCCGCGCCCGACGACGATCTCCAGGCGGACATGTACGAGCTCGTGGACCGTCTCCTGGCGGTGGCGGGGTACGGCTGGTACGAGGTGTCCAACTGGTCGACCGACCGCGCGCAGCGTTCGCGGCACAATCTGTCGTACTGGCGAAGCCAGGACTGGTGGGGCTACGGACCCGGTGCCCACAGCCACATCGGCGGGCTCCGCTGGTGGAACGTGAAGCACCCCGCGGCGTACGCACAGCGGATGGCCGCCGGGCACTCTCCCGCGGCGGGCCGAGAACGACCGGACGATGAGGCGCGACAGCTGGAGGCCATCCTGCTCCGTTCGCGCATCGTCGACGGAGTGCCCGTCTCGGAGGCGACCGTCGCCGGCCGGAAGGCCGTGGCATCCCTCATCGCCGACGGCCTCATCGACGGCGCGTCGGCGATCGCCGGGACGGTCGTGCTGACCCGGCGAGGGCGCCTTCTCGCGGATGCCGTGGTGCGGGCGCTGACCGCGTGATCCACGCATCGGCCCTCGCGGCGCGTTAGAATTGGCACTCGTCAACCGAGAGTGCCAGCGGAGGAGGGATCATGGTCTCGGAACGCGGACTGCAAGTCCTTCGTGCGATCGTGCAGGACTACGTCGATACGCGCGAGCCCGTCGGCAGCAAGGCGATCGTCGACCGTCATCAGTTCGGGGTCTCCGCCGCGACGATCCGCAACGACATGGCGCTCCTCGAGGACGAGGAGCTCATCGCCGCGCCGCACACCTCGTCGGGCCGGGTGCCCACCGATAAGGGCTACCGCGTCTTCGTCGACCACCTCGCCGAACTCCGACCGCTGAGCACGGCGCAGCGCTCGGCCATCGGCGCCTTCCTCGCCGACACCGGCGACCTCGACGACCTCCTCGTGCGCACCGTCCGGACGCTCACCCGGCTCACCGGTCAGGTCGCGATCGTGCAGTACCCGTCGTTCGCGCAGGCCAACGTCTCGCACGTCGAGGTCGTCCACCTCGGCGGGCCGAGGATCGTGCTCATCGTCGTGACCGACACCGGCCGGGTCTCCCAGCGGGTGACGTTCCTGGCATCCGAGCCCACCTCCGACGAGACGGCGCAGCTCAAGCACGCCATGGCGAGCCTGCTCACCGGCAAGAGTGTGCGCGACGGCGTCGTCGCCATCGGGGCGCTGCTCGACGAGCCCGCGCCCGAACGCGAGGACAACACACGTATCGTGCTGCGCACCCTCGCCGAGGAGCTCGAGGAGTTCCGCAGCGATCGCCTCGTCATGGCGGGTTCGGCCACGCTGGCCCGCCGTGAAGCGGACTTCCGCGGCAGCATCTACCCGCTCCTCGAGGCGATCGAGGAACAGGTCACCCTGCTCAGGCTGATGGGGGAGATGGTCGCGGACGATCAGGGGCTGGCGACGAGCATCGGGCGGGAGAACGAGCCGTTCGGCCTTGCCGAGGCATCCGTCGTCGCCGGCGATTACGACGCGACCGGTTCACGGGCGCGGCTGGGTGTCATGGGCCCCACCCGCATGGATTACCCCTCCAATCTCGCGGCGGTCCGTGCCGTCGCGCACTATCTGGGCCGCCTTCTCGAAGAAGACGAGAAGGCGCGCTGAACGACGCGGCCTGCGGGCCGGAAAGGTGACTGTGGCTGACCATTACGAGGTCCTCGGTGTGTCGCGTGAAGCGAGCCCCGACGAGATCAAGACGGCGTATCGACGACTGGCGCGCCAGCTCCACCCGGATGTGAACCCGGGCGAGGACGCGGCCGAGCGGTTCAAGCTCGTCACGCACGCGTACGACGTGCTGAGCGACCCCGAGCAGCGCCAGCGGTACGACATGGGCGGCGACTCCGCGTTCGGTGGCGCCGGCGCCGGCTTCGGCGGCTTCAGCGACATCTTCGAGACCTTCTTCGGCGGCGCCACCGGAGGCGGTGCCCGCGCGGGCCGGCCCCGTTCGCGCCGTGAGCGGGGACAGGACGCTCTCGTGCGCGTGGACCTCACCCTCGGCGACGTCGTCTTCGGCGTGCACCGCGACCTCGAGGTCGACACGGCCGTGCTCTGCGAGACCTGCCAGGGCTCGTGCTGCCAGCCCGGCACGCAGCCGGTCACCTGCGACATCTGCCACGGTTCCGGCCAGGTGCAGCGCACCGTGCGGAGCCTGCTCGGCAACGTCGTCACTTCGCAGCCGTGCACTACCTGTCAGGGCTACGGCACCACGATCCCGTACCCCTGCTCGAGCTGCCAGGGCCAGGGTCGCGTGCGTGCCCGCCGCACGGTGTCGATCGACATTCCCGCAGGTGTCGAGACGGGGCTCCGCCTCCAGCTGCCCGGCTCGGGCGAGGTCGGCCCCGCCGGCGGCCCCAACGGCGACCTCTACCTCGAGGTCACCGTCGAGCCGCACGACGTGTTCAGCCGCGACGGCGATGACCTGCTCGCGACCCTCGAGGTCTCGATGGTCGACGCCATCCTCGGCACGAGCGTCACGATCGACTCCCTCGACGGGTCGGTCGATCTCGACCTCCGCGCCGGCGTGCAGTCGGGCGATGTGCTGACGATCCGCGAGCGCGGCATCACGCCGCTGCGCGGCTCTGTCCGCGGTGATCTCCGTGTCGCGGTGCAGGTCGTGACGCCCGCGCACCTCGACCCGAAGTCGCGCGCGCTCGTGCAGGAGCTCGCCAAGCGCACCAAGCCCGGGCCGCCGCACCTGGCGGAGTTCCACCCCGGTCTGTTCGCGAAGCTCCGCGACAAGTTCAAGCGCTGATCATGGCGCTCCATTTCCTGCTGGATGCCGCGACCGTCGCCGGTCCCGGTGACACCGTCACCCTCACCGGTGCCGAAGCCCACCACGCCGCCGCCGTTCGGCGCGTGCGCGTGGGGGAGGACGTCACCGTCGGCGACGGCCGCGGCGTCCGGCTGGTGGGGACGGTGGCATCCGTCGCCCCGAAGGAAGTGGTCGTGACGGTGCTCGCGCGCGAGGAGACACCCGCGCAGCGACCGCGGACGGTGCTCGTGCAGGCCCTCGCGAAGGGGGACCGTGACGAGCTCGCGGTGCAGGCGGCCACCGAGCTCGGCATCGACGAGATCGTGCCCTGGCAGGCGACCCGGAGCGTCTCCCGGTGGGAGGGCCCGAAGGCCGCCAAGGGTGTCGCACGCTGGGACACCATCTCCCGCGAAGCGGCGAAGCAGGCGCACCGCACCTGGCTCGCCGAGGTGACGGAACCCGTCAGCACCCGCACCCTCGCCGGGCGCGCCGCACACTGCCGCATGCTCGTCCTCGAACCGACCGCGGACCGAGCGCTCACCGGTCTCGACCTTTCGGGGGGCGATTCGGACATCGTCCTGGTGGTCGGGCCCGAGGGCGGCATCGCCCCCGAGGAGCTGGTGATGCTGACGGATGCCGGGGCGACCCTCGTCCGTCTCGGCGACACGGTCCTGCGGACCTCGACTGCGGGCCCGGTGGCCCTCGCGCTCGTCAACGCCGCGCTCGGCCGCTGGTGACCGGCCTGTGGAGAAGGCCGCTGGCTAGACTGGAGACATGAGCGAACCGTCCATCTTCACGCGCATCCTCCGGGGTGAGATCCCCTCGGAGATCATCGCCGAGACCGAGAACGTCTTCGCCATCCGTGACATCGCGCCGCAGGCGCCTGTGCACCTCCTCGTGATCCCGAAGACCGAGCAGTACCGCAACGTCGTCGAGCTCGCCGCCGGAGCCCCCGCGATCCTGGCGGAGATGGTGGCGCTGGCGAACACCCTGGCCGCCGAACACACCGGCGGCGACTTCCGACTCGTCTTCAACACCGGCGCGGAAGCCGGTCAGACCGTCTTCCACGTGCACGCCCACGTTCTCGGCGGCGGCCTCCCCGAAGGGACCCTGGGTGACTGACCACATCGACACCGCAGGCCCCGCTGAGGGCTCGAACAGCACCGGCGCGACCGCGCCGCAAACCGTCGACCGCATCTACGCGGACGGCGTTGCGATGGTCCAGCTCCTCGGCCCGCAGGACCGGCTCCTGCGCGCCGTCGAGCGCGAGCACCCCGACGTGCAGGTTCACGTGCGCGGCAACGAGATCACCCTCACCGGTGACTCCGGCGCCGTCGCGCGCGCCCGCGCGCTCGTCGACGAACTGATCGGCATGGCCCGCGCGGGCCAGGGCCTCGATCCGAGCGACGTCACGCAGTCCAGCCGCATCCTCCGTTCCGACAGCGGGATGCGTCCCTCCGAGGTGCTCGGGGAGGCGATCCTCTCCTCGCGCGGCAAGGTGATCCGCCCGAAGACGATGGGGCAGAAGGAGTACGTCGACGCGATCGAGGAGCACACGATCGTCTTCGGCATCGGTCCCGCCGGCACCGGCAAGACCTACCTCGCGATGGCGAAGGCCGTGCAGGCCCTGCAGCGCAAGGAGGTCAGCCGCATCATCCTCACCCGCCCCGCCGTCGAAGCGGGAGAGCGTCTCGGGTTCCTCCCCGGCACCCTCACCGACAAGATCGACCCGTACCTGCGGCCGCTCTACGACGCGCTGAACGAGATGATGGACCCCGAACTGGTCCCCAAGCTCATGGCATCCGGCACCATCGAGGTCGCCCCGCTCGCGTACATGCGCGGTCGCACCCTCAACGACTCGTTCGTCGTCCTCGATGAGGCGCAGAACACGACGCCCGAGCAGATGAAGATGTTCCTGACGCGTCTCGGGTTCGGCACCCGCATGGTCGTCACCGGCGACATCACCCAGATCGACCTGCCGCAGGGTGCGTCGGGCCTCCGCTTGGTGACCCGCGTCCTGAAGGACATCGACGACATCCACTTCTCCATGCTCACCAGCGCCGACGTCGTGCGCCACACGCTCGTCGGTCGCATCGTCGACGCGTACAGCGTGTACGACGAGGAGCGGCTCGCGGCCCGGCGCGAACGCGACGAGGCCACGGAGTTCGCCAACCGCGCCGAACGGCGCTCGAGCATTCGACCGAGTGGTCCCCGCGACCGCCAGCCCAAGCGAGGACGTTCATGACCATCGAGATCACCAACGAGTCCGGCGTCGACGTCGACGAGACGGTGCTGCTCCGTCTCACCGAGCACAACCTCGCCGAGCTGCACGTCAGCCCCGACGCCGACCTCGCGATCCTCCTCGTCGACGAGGGCGCCATGGAAGCCCTTCACGTGCAGTGGATGGACGAGCCCGGACCCACCGACGTGCTGAGCTTCCCGATGGATGAGCTGCGCCCGGGCACCGACGAGTCCCCGACACCCGCCGGGCTCCTCGGTGACATCGTGCTGTGCCCCCAGGTCGCGGAGACGCAGGCGGCGGCCGCGAAGCACACCACCGTCGACGAGCTCATCCTCCTCACCACGCACGGCCTGCTCCACCTGCTCGGGTTCGACCACGCCGAGCCGGAGGAAGAGCGCGAGATGTTCGGGCTGCAGAAGGAACTCATCGCGTCGTTCCGCGCCAGTGAGCGCCGACGCCGCCCATGACCGAGATCCTCCTCCTCGTCGCCGCGGTCCTGCTCGTCGCGCTCGGCGGGCTCATGGCCTCCCTCGAGGCGGCCCTCGACGTCACCTCGCGCACCGACCTCGAGACCCTCGCCGAGAGCGGCCGCGGCTCCGCGTCGCTGCTGAAGATCGCTGCCGACCCCGACGCGCACCGCACCGCCGTCGTGTTCATCCGCATCCTCGTCGAGACCGCCGCCGCCGTGCTCGTCACCGTTGCGTTCACCCTGCTGTTCGAGAACATCTGGTGGGCGATGCTCGCCGCCGTCATCGTCATGACGATCACGTCGTTCGTCCTCGTCGGCGCGTCCCCGCGGGCGGTCGGACGGCAGCACTCGAAGGCGTTCCTCCGTGTGTGTGCTCCGCTGATCCGGGCCGCACGAGGCGGCCTCGGTCCGCTCGCGCACCTGCTCGTGATCGTCGGTGACCGGCTGACTCCCGGCATCCAGCGCACCACGTCGTTCGCCTCCGAGGAGCAGCTGCTCAGCATGGTCGACGAGGCCGCGTCGCACGACCTCATCGAGGCGGAGGACCGCGACCTGATCCACTCCGTCTTCGACTTCACGGATCGGTTCGTCCGCGCCGTCATGGTGCCGCGCACCGACATGGTGACGGTGGATGCCGCGACGACGACGCAGCAGGCGATGACCCTGTTCCTCGCCCGCGGCGTCTCCCGCATCCCGGTCGCCGACGGCGAAGCGGACGACATCACTGGCGTCGTCTACCTCAAGGACCTCGTGCAGTTCGCGTTCCGCGACGAGACCGCGTGGCGCGGCGTCCCCGTCGCGCAGATCGCCCGCCCCGCCGTCTTCGTCCCCGAGTCGATGCGCGCGGAGACGCTGCTGCAGCAGATGAAGCGCGAAGCGGTGCACGTCTGCCTCGTCGTCGACGAGTACGGCGGCGTCTCGGGGCTGGTGACCCTCGAGGACCTCATCGAGGAGCTCGTGGGTGAGATCGCCGACGAGTACGACCTGCGCTCCACCGAAGTTTCCGACATGGGCGATGGCCGGTTCCGGGTGAGCACGCGCGTCGGGCTCGACGAGGTCGGCGACCTGTTCGGCATCGAACTGGAGGACGAGGACGTCGACTCCATCGGCGGCCTCTTCGGCAAGGCGCTCGGCAGCGTGCCCGTTCCCGGCGCGCGCGTCGAGTACGGCGGTCTGGTGATGACCGGCGGTACTTCTCGGGGCCGTGGTCGTGGGCTCGCCACCGTGTTCGTCGAGCGCTCCGAGAGCCTCGAAGCAGCGGATGCCGCGTTCGCGCCGTCCACCGGAGAGATCCGCGTCTCGCGGGGATCGGAGTAACACCGTGAGCAACCGATCCGGTTTCGTCACCTTCGTCGGCCGTCCGAATGTCGGCAAGTCCACCCTGACCAACGCCCTCGTCGGGGAGAAGGTCGCCATCACGAGCGACAAGCCGCAGACGACCCGCCGCGCCATCCGCGGCATCGTGAACCGGCCCGCCGGTCAGCTCGTGATCGTCGACACCCCCGGCATCCACAAGCCGCGCACGCTGCTCGGTCAGCGACTGAACGACCTCGTCGAACAGGTGCTCGGCGACGTCGACGCGATCGGGTTCCTCGTGCCGGCGACCGAGAAGGTCGGCCCCGGTGACCGTCGCATCGCGGCCTCCCTCGACGGGTATCCGCGGGCGAAGAAGGTCGCGATCGTTACGAAGGTCGACATCGCCTCGCGTGACGAGATCACCGAGCGCCTCATGGAGGTCGACAGCCTGCGCGAGGACTGGGCCGCCGTCATCCCGCTCTCGGCCGTCACCGACGACCAGCTCGACGTGCTCTCGGACGAGCTGCTCAAGCTGATGCCGAAGGGTCCGGCGCTCTACCCGGAGGGTGTCGTCACCGACGAGAGCCTCGATGACCGGATCGCCGAGATCATCCGCGAGGCCGCACTCGACGGCGTGCGCGACGAGCTGCCCCACTCGATCGCGGTGACCGTCGAGGACGTCTCCGACCGCGAGGACAGCGATCTCACCGACATCTACGCCAACATCGTCGTCGAGCGCGACAGCCAGAAGGCGATCATCATCGGCAAGAAGGGCTCGCGCCTCGCCGATGTCGGCGCCCGCGCCCGCGCGGGCATCGAGCCCCTCGTCGGACGCCGGGTCTTCCTCTCACTGCGCGTGCGCGTCGCGAAGGAATGGCAGCGCGACCCGAAGCAGCTGGGGCGGCTCGGTTTCTGAGCAGGCGCGCTTCCGGGCGCGCTCAGTCGACCTCGGTCAACGCCGAGCGGACGACGACGGCATCCGCGCCGTAGTCCTCCTCGGCGGCCTGTTGCCAGGTGCCGTCGTCCCACACCACGTCGACCCACACCCAGCCGTTGTCCGGGTACGAACCCAGGTAGGCATCGCCCAGGAGGTCAGGGAGATCCTGCTGGATCGTGTCGACATCGGCATCCGTCGCCGATCCCGCCTTCCCGCCGGTGGGATCGTCCCGCATCATCGGGTCGTAGAGCGCCAGCATGATGGGCGGCTGCGTGACGGTGAAGACCTCGCCGTCGTAGGTCCCTTGCACGGCGTAGGCGCCCCATGTGGTGCCGTTCGCGGAGTCGGATCCGTCGACGTCGTCCCACGACCAGCCTTCGAGCGGGATGCCCGAGCACTGCGGCGGGTAGGACTCGGCGACCGGGCCGAGACAGAGCTGAGCGCCGTTGCCCGTGTCGAGCACCGTGCCCTGGCCGACGACGTCACCACCGGGGAGGCCAGGCGACACGGATCCCAACGCAGGGCCGTCGGGAGCACCCGCGGCCGGTGTCGAGGCCGAGGGCGTGGCGCAGGAGGTGAGCAGGGCAGCGGCGGCGAGGGTCAGGCCGGCTGCGAGGCGACGGTGCATCATGCCCTGAGAGTGTCGGTGGAGCGCGGTCCGTCTCACGCCTCGGGAATCAGTGGCCCGGCGTTCGGGTGTACCCTGAACCCATGCGCTCCGGCACGCTCCTTCTTAGCTGCCGCGACGAGACCTCGCAGTAATCAGGGCCTCTCTCGTCGCGGAGCTTTTCCGTGGGCCCGAACCACGTAGACGAGAGAAGAAGCCACATCATGCGTAACAACCAGAAGCCCTCCGCCGCTCCGATCCACAAGTACCGCCCGTACTCGGAGCTCATCCGCGTCGACCTGCCCGACCGCACCTGGCCGGGCAAGCGCATCGAGGTGGCACCCCGCTGGTGCGCCGTCGACCTGCGCGACGGCAATCAGGCCCTCATCGATCCGATGAGCCCCGAGCGCAAGCGCGTCATGTTCGAGCTGCTCGTGAAGATGGGCTACAAGGAGATCGAGGTCGGCTTCCCCTCCGCGAGCCAGACCGACTTCGACTTCGTCCGCCAGCTCATCGAAGACGGGCTGATCCCCGACGACGTGACCATCCAGGTGCTGACGCAGGCGCGCGAACACCTCATCAAGCGCACCTATGAGTCGATCGCCGGCGCCAAGCAGGCCATCGTGCACCTGTACAACTCCACGAGCGTGCTGCAGCGCGAGGTCGTCTTCCGCACCGACCAGCAGGGCATCATCGACATCGCGCTCGAGGGTGCGCGGCTGTGCCGCGAGTACGAGAAGACGATCCCCGAGACGACCGTCTACTACGAGTACTCGCCCGAGAGCTACACCGGCACCGAGCTGGAGTTCGCGGTCGACGTCTGCAACCAGGTCATCGAGGTCTTCGAGCCGACGCCCGAGCGCAAGGTCATCATCAACCTGCCCGCGACCGTCGAGATGGCCACCCCGAACGTCTACGCCGACTCGATCGAGTGGATGAGCCGTCACCTGGCGCACCGCGAGAACGTCATCCTGTCGCTGCACCCGCACAACGACCGCGGCACCGCGATCGCCGCCGCTGAGCTCGGCTACATGGCCGGCGCCGACCGCATCGAGGGCTGCCTCTTCGGCAACGGCGAGCGCACCGGCAACGTCGACCTCGTCGCGCTGGGCATCAACCTGCTGACGCAGGGCATCGACCCGCAGATCGACTTCAGCGACATCGACCACGTCAAGCGGACCGCCGAGTACTGCAACCAGCTGCCCGTTCCCGAGCGCAGCCCCTGGGCCGGCGACCTCGTCTTCACCGCCTTCAGCGGCTCGCACCAGGACGCCATCAAGAAGGGTTTCGAGGCGATGGATGCCCGGGCCGCGGCCGAGGGCACGACCGTCGACCAGATCGAGTGGGCCGTGCCGTACCTGCCGATCGACCCGAAGGACCTGGGCCGCTCGTACGAGGCCGTCATCCGCGTGAACTCGCAATCCGGCAAGGGCGGCGTCGCTTATCTGCTCAAGACCGATCACGCCCTCGACCTGCCCCGCAAGCTCCAGATCGAGTTCAGCGGCGTCGTGCAGGCCAAGACCGACGCCGAAGGCGGCGAGGTCTCGAGCGACCAGATCTGGTCGATCTTCTCGGACGAGTACCTGCCGGCATCAGCGTCAGATGACAAGTGGGGCCGCTTCGAGCTGCTCTCCACCCGCACCCAGAGCGACCTGTCGGGCGACGTCACCCTCGAGGTGACCCTGCGCGACGGCGATGACCGGGTGCCCGCTCAGGGAACCGGCAACGGTCCGATCGCCGCGTTCCTCGCGATCCTCCGCGAGCGCGGCTTCGACATCTCGCTGTACGACTACGTCGAGCACACGCTCGGCGCCGGCGGCGACGCGCACGCTGCCGCCTACGTCGAACTGCAGGTCGAGGACCAGCGCCTGTGGGGCGTCGGCATCGACGGCGACATCTCGACCGCGAGCCTCAAGGCCGTCGTCTCCGCCGTCAACCGCGCCATCCGCACCCGCGCCGGCCAGCTCGCCGCCGTCTGACACGTCGAGCGGATGCCGCGGCGCGGCGTCAGGGCTTGACGACGGGGATCGACGAGGTCTCGACGGCCACCTTGCGGCGGTAGAGGGCGCGCTGCTCGGGCAGCGACAGATCGAAGACGACCGCGAGCACGCGGATGACGGCGGTCACCGCGATGCAGGTGATCGCGGCGGGCACGGCGGCCACGCCGAGCTCGTCGAGACCGACCAGCACGGCGCATCCGCCGAGCGCCGCCACGGCATACAGCGATCCGACGTGCATCATCGCGACCGGCAGTCCCATGAACACGTCGCGGAGGAGGCCGCCGCCGACCGCGGCGCAGACGCCGACGAAGACGCTGGGGATTTCCGGCATCCCGAGCGCGAGAGCCTTCGTCGTGCCAAGGGCTCCGAACATGCCGATCGCGACCGCGTCGAGTGCGACGATGACGGCGTTGAGACGGTGGAAGACCCCTGCCAGGAGCATGCCGAGCAGCGCACCGCCGGTGACGGTCAGCAGGTACCAGTTGCTCTGGAGCGCCACCGGCGTCGTGTTCAGCAGCAGGTCGCGGATCATGCCGCCGCCGAGCCCCATGACGATGCCGATGATCGCGACGCCGAGCAGATCGAGGCGTCGCTGGCCCACGAACCCCGACGCGAACAGGGCTCCCTGCACGCCGCCGAGGCCGACGGCGGTGAGGTCGGCCCACAGCGGGATGAGGAACTGCGTCTCGGTCACGCCTTCATTGTGCCCCGTCGCGGGATAATGGGCAGATGCCGACATACCGCGACGAGGTCGTGGTCCTGCGCACCCACAAGCTGGGGGAGGCGGACCGCATCGTGACGATGCTGAGCCGCCGCAACGGCAAGGTCCGGGCCGTCGCGAAGGGCGTCCGGCGCACCTCATCGCGGTTCGGCGCTCGGCTCGAGCCGTTCATGGTCGCCGACGTTCAGCTGTACAAAGGCCGCTCGCTCGACATCGTGCAGCAGGCCGAGTCGCTCGGCGCGTACGGGGCCGACATCGCGACCGATTACGACCGCTACACCTCGGCGTACGCGATGGCCGAGACCGCCGACCGGCTCAACGAGGCGGAGGCGACGCCGCAGCAGTACCTCCTTCTCGTCGGCGGGCTCCGAGCGCTCGCACGCGGCGAGCATGCCCCACGGTCGGTGCTCGACTCCTACCTGCTGCGCGTCATGTCGCTGTCGGGGTGGGCGCCCTCGCTGCAGGCGTGCGCCCGCTGCGGCGCGCCCGGCCCGCACGACTGGTTCGTCGCTCAGCTCGGCGGGATCGTGTGCGGCAACTGCGCTCCCGCGGGGTCGGCGCGGGTCGCCCCGGAGACCGGCAATCTGCTCCGCGCGCTGCTGGCGGGGGAGTGGGACGTGGTGGATGCCGCGTCCTCCGGTGCCACGGCGGCCTCGTCGGGCCTGATCTCTGCCTACGCGCAGTTCCACCTCGAGCGCGGCATCCGCTCACTGTCACACCTGGAGGCGCCTCGGTGAGTCCGAAGCCGTACACACATCGCGACGCGGTGCCCTACCGCCCGCTCGACTGGACCGGCCTCTACCCGCCGTCGTTCCCCAAGGGCGGCGTGCCGAACCACGTTGCGATCGTCATGGACGGCAACGGCCGGTGGGCGAACCGGCGCGGACTCACGCGCATCGAGGGGCACCGTGCGGGCGAGGAGGTGCTGCTCGATGTCGTCGCCGGTGCGGTGCAGGCCGGCGTGAAGCACCTCAGCGTGTACGCGTTCAGCACCGAGAACTGGAGCCGCTCGCCCGACGAGGTGCGCTTCCTCATGGGCTACAACCGCGACGTGCTGCACCGCCGCCGCGACCAGCTCAACGAGTGGGGCGTCCGCGTGCGCTGGGCGGGACGCAAGCCCCGGCTGTGGGGCTCTGTCATCAAGGAGCTGCAGTTCGCCGAGGAGCTCACGAAGGGCAATGACGTCCTCACCCTGACGATGTGCGTCAACTACGGCGGGCGCCACGAGCTCATCGACGCGATGCGGGCGATGGGCGAGCAGATCGCCGCCGGGCGCCTGAAGCCCTCGGCGATCACTGAGAAGCTGCTGCGCCGTCACCTGTACGTGCCCGACATGCCCGACGTCGACCTGTTCATCCGCTCCAGCGGTGAACAGCGCACGTCGAACTTCCTCCTCTGGGAGGCCGCGTACGCCGAGATGGTCTTCCTCGACACGCTCTGGCCTGACTTCTCGCGCACCGACCTGTGGGGCGCGATCGAGCTGTACCTCTCGCGTGACCGCCGCTTCGGCGGCGCCATCGACACGCCCACCGCCTCCTGAGCGCGTCGGACGAATGTTCCCGCGCGGGGAATAGATCGTTGCGGAACTCGCGTTGCACCCGGTGTGACGGACGCAATCAAGATCGACGTGTGGAGCGACATCGCCTGCCCGTGGTGCTACATCGGCAAGCGAAACCTCGAGGTCGGCCTCGCCCAGACCGCCGGCGATGACGACGCACCGAAGGTCGAGGTGACCTACCACTCGTACGAGCTTTCGCCCGACACCCCGGTCGACTTCGATGGCGACATCTCCGACTTCCTCGCCGAGCACAAGGGGATCTCTCGCGAGCAGGCGGCGCAGATGCACGAGCACGTCACCGGCGTGGCCGCGAACGCGGGCCTCGAGTACCACTTCGAGAAGATGCAGCACACGAACACCGTGAAGGCACACGAACTCATCCACTTCGCGAAGGCGAACGGAAAGCAGATCGAGATGGCCGAACGGCTCATGGCCGCGTACTTCACCGAGGGTCGTCACGTCGGCCGTGTCGACGACCTCGTCGCGCTTGCTGCCGAGGTCGGTCTCGACGCGGATGCCGCGCGTGAGGTGCTCGAAAGCGGCCGCTACCTCGCTGACGTCCGCGCCGACCAGAAGCAGGCGCAGGCGTACGGCATCCAGGGTGTGCCCTTCTTCGTGATCGACGGCAAGTACGGCGTCAGCGGCGCGCAGCCGCCGGCCGCCTTCGCGCAGATCGCCCGCCAGGTGTGGGGCGAGCGCACCGTGGCATCCGCGTCCTGACGGCGCCCGGACCGGCCTGAGTCCTCAGGCGAGCGCGGCCTCGATGGCGGCGATGACTTCGGGCTCGTCGGGCTTGGTCTGGGGGCGGAAGCGGTGCACGCTGCCGTCGCGCGTGACGAGGAACTTCTCGAAGTTCCACATCACCGGCCCCTTCGCGCCCTCCGCGTTGGGCGTCTTCTTCAGCGCCTTGTAGAGCGGTGCCGCATGCGAGCCGTTCACGCGGACCTTGTCCATGATCGGGAAGCTCACGCCCCACGTCACGGCGCAGTAGTCGAGGATCTCGTCGATCGAGCCCGGCTCCTGCCCCATGAACTGGTTGCAGGGGAACCCGATGACCTGAAGTCCCTGCTCGCCGTACGTCTTCTGCAATTGCTCGAGCTGCTCGTACTGCGGCGTGAGGCCGCACTTGGATGCCACGTTGACGACGAGGAAGGTCTTGTCCCCGAGGTTCGACAGGGTCGTCTCTGACCCGTCCGCAGTGGTGAAGGGGATCTCTCGCAGCGAGGCGGTCTCAGTCATGTCTCCACCATAGGGGTGCGACGATCCCGAGCGTCCGTGGGGTCTGGGAGAATGGATTCGATATGTCCACCACCGCCGCCGCTCCTCCCGCACCCTTGACCATCGGGCCGATCACGCTCGATGCGCCCGTGGTCCTCGCGCCGATGGCCGGCATCACCAACACGGCGTTCCGACGCCTGTGCCGTGAGTACGGTGCCGGCCTCTATGTCAGCGAGATGATCACGACGCGTGCGCTCGTCGAGCGCAACGCGACGACGATGCGCCTCATCCGCCACCACGAGTCGGAGACGCCGCGGTCGATCCAGCTCTACGGCGTCGATCCGACGACCGTCGAGGCCGCCGTCCGCATGATCGTCGCCGAGGACCACGCCGACCACATCGACCTCAACTTCGGCTGCCCGGTGCCGAAGGTGACCCGCAAGGGCGGTGGTTCTGCCCTGCCGTGGAAGACCGGCCTCTTCCGTGAGATCGTCGAGCGCGCCGCGAAGGCCTCGGAGCACATCCCGCTGACGGTGAAGATGCGCAAGGGTATCGATGATGACCACCTGACCTATCTGGATGCCGGACGGATCGCCGAGGACGCCGGTGTCGCCGCCGTTGCGCTCCACGCCCGCACGGCCGCCGAGTTCTACTCCGGCACCGCCGACTGGTCGGCCATCGCGAAGCTCAAGGAGACCGTCACCAGCGTGCCTGTGCTCGGCAACGGTGACATCTGGTCGGCGGAGGACGCCGAACGGATGATGTCGGAGACCGGCTGCGACGGCGTCGTCGTCGGTCGCGGGTGTCTCGGGCGGCCGTGGCTGTTCGGTGATCTCGCTCGCACTCTCGGTTCCGGGCACGCCGCGCCGCCGGTCGATGCGACCCTCGGGTTCGTCGCCACCGCGTTCCGCCGTCACGCGGAGCTGCTCGTCGAGTTCTTCGAGGACGAGGGGCGCGGCTGCCGCGACATCCGCAAGCACGTCGCCTGGTACTTCAAGGGCTATCCGGTCGGCGGCGACCTGCGAGCCAAGCTCGCCACGGCATCGACGCTCGCCGAGATCGACGACCTCCTCGCCACGCTCGACCTGGCCGCTCCCTACCCCGGGGCGGCCGCCGAGGGTCAGCGTGGACGTGCCGGCACGCCCAAGCGTCCGGCGCTGCCGGACGGGTGGCTGGATTCGCGGGACCTGGGGGAGGCGGCATCCGCCACCCTGGCAGATGCAGAACTCGACACCAGTGGTGGCTGAGCCGGCGAGCGGGGTGGGCGTCGCGCCCGGACGCCCCGCCGGATATGACGACGTCGACGCGGAGCGCTTCCATCCGGAGCGGCATCGGTCGCAGCGCGACGGGTTCGCGCGCGACCGCGCCCGCGTCCTGCACTCCGCCGGATTCCGGCGCCTCGCCGCGAAGACGCAGGTGCTGAGTCCCGCGAGCCCCGCCGACTTCGCGCGCAACCGCCTCACACACTCGCTCGAAGTCGCGCAGGTCGGTCGCGAGCTCGCGATCGCGCTCGAGCTCTCGCCCGACGTGGTCGACACCGCGTGCCTGAGCCACGACCTCGGGCATCCGCCGTTCGGTCACAACGGCGAGCGCGCGCTCAACGACTGGGCCGAAGACATCGGCGGGTTCGAGGGCAACGCGCAGTCGCTGCGCATTCTCGCCCGGCTCGAGCCGAAGGTCGTCGACGATGACGGACAGAGCTTCGGGCTGAACCTCACCCGCGCGAGCCTCGACGCGACGTGCAAGTACCCGTGGACCTCCGCCCACGCCATCCCCGACCCGGGCGGCCGGCAGAAGTTCGGCGTCTACGCCGAGGACGAGGCCGTCTTCGCGTGGATGCGTCAGGGCGCCCCCGGCCGCGTCCGCTGCATCGAGGCCGAGGTCATGGACCTCTCCG
The DNA here is from genome assembly GCF_043427715.1 of Microbacterium sp. Classification (GTDB taxonomy): domain Bacteria; phylum Actinomycetota; class Actinomycetes; order Actinomycetales; family Microbacteriaceae; genus Microbacterium. The sequence goes on from NZ_JBHWTD010000102.1 coordinate 19,769, forward strand.
ACGACATCGCGTACTCGGTGCACGACTTCGAAGATGCCGTGCTGAACGGTTATCTCGACCCGCGCCGGCTCGCCGACGCCCGCGAACGGGAGTCGCTGCTCACCGCGATCCAGTCATGGGTCGGTCTCGGCTTCAGCCGCGACGAGCTTGCTGACGCGCTGTACCGCCTCGTGCGGCTGCCCGAGTGGCTCACCGAGTTCGACGGGACCCGTGCCTCGGTCGCGCAGCTGAAGAACCTGACCTCCGAGTTCATCGGTCGGTTCGCGCGCGCCGCGACGGCCGCAACGCGCGAGCACTACGACACGCCCGCTCTCACCCGCTACCGTGGGCGCATGATCGTGCCCCGCGTGATCGAGGCCGAGATGGCGGTGCTCAAGGGCACGATCGGCGCGTTCGTCGTCTCGATCGACGGGCGCAAGGGGCTCTACAAGGAGCAGCGTCGGGTGCTCAAGCGGCTCGCCTCGGCTCTGCTCGAGCGACCCGAGCACCTCGACCGCATCCACGCCGTCGACTTCGCCGCCGCGCAGACCGATGCCGAGCGCAAGCGCGTCGTCGTCGATCAGGTCGCGACCCTCACCGACCGCTTCGCGATCGAGTGGCACTCCGCGCTCGTCGGCCCCGTCGACCTGCGCGAGCTGGGCCTGTGGCCCGCGGGGTCGCGCATCGTGGCATCCCCCGGATTCGCCCTTCCCGAGCCGATCGAAGGGCTCTGATGGCGCGCATCCGGCAAGCCGACGTCGACGAGGTGAAGGCACGCACCAACATCGCGGACATCGTGGGGGAGCGGGTCGCGCTGAAGTCCGCCGGCGTCGGCTCGATGAAGGGGCTCTGCCCGTTCCACGATGAGCGCAGCCCGAGCTTCCACGTGCGTCCGCAGGTGGGCTACTACCACTGCTTCGGGTGCGGTGAATCGGGAGACGTGTACTCGTTTCTCCGGGCGATGGACCACCTCACCTTCACCGAGTCGGTCGAGCGGCTCGCCGGCCGCATCGGTTACACGCTGCACTACGAGGACGGCGGATCCGCCCCCGAGACGAGCGGTCGCACGCGGCTCTACCAGGCCAGTACGGCGGCGGCGGAGTACTTCCGGTCGCAGCTGGCGAGCGCTGAGGCCGAGGCCGGGCGCCGCTTCCTCGGTGAGCGCGGATTCGATGCCGGCGCCGCGGCCCACTTCGGCATCGGCTACGCGCCCAAGGGCTGGAACAACATGCGCGACGCGCTGCGTGCGCAGGGGTTCAGCGATGAGGAGCTCGCGACCGCGGGTCTCGTCTCGCAGGGACAGCGCGGCGTGTACGACCGGTTCCGCGGTCGCGTGGTCTGGCCGATCCGCGACCTCACCGGGCAGACGATCGGGTTCGGAGCGCGAAAGCTCTACGACGACGACCAGGGGCCGAAGTACCTCAACACGCCCGAGACCCCCATCTACAAGAAGGCGCAGGTCCTGTACGGCCTCGACCTCTCGAAGAAGGACATCTCCCGCTCGCACCGCGTCGTCGTGGTCGAGGGCTACACCGACGTGATGGCGTGCCACCTCGCCGGCATCACGACGGCGATCGCCACCTGCGGCACGGCGTTCGGCTCCGACCACATCTCGGTTCTCCGGCGCGTCATGGGCGACGACAGCGCGTCGGGGGAGGTCATCTTCACCTTCGACCCGGATGCCGCCGGGCAGAAGGCCGCACTGCGCGCCTTCGCCGACGAGAAGCGTTTCGCCGCGCAGACCTACGTCGCCGTCGCGCCGGACGGGCTCGACCCGTGCGACCTGCGCCTGAATCGCGGCGACGGTGCCGTGCGTGCCCTGATGGATGCCAAGGCGCCGATGTTCGAGTTCGTCATCGATCAGAAGCTCGCCGGTTTCGATCTCGCGAGCGTCGAAGGGCGGGTGGGGGCGCTTCGCGCCGCCGCGCCGATCGTCGCGGAGATCCGGGACTCGTCCCTGCGCCCCGGATACACCCGCGTGCTCGCCCGCAAGCTCGGCATGGACCTCGGTGAGGTCACCCCTGCGGTCGAGCGCGCCGCACGCGGCAGCCGCGCCTCGCGCGACAACGCGTCGCCGCCGGTGGAGACCCCTGAGGCTCCGGCCGAGAGCGTCCGCGTCACGATCGCAACGCTGCCACGGGCCGCGGCTGTCACTCTCGAACGCGACGCGCTGATGGGCGTGCTGCAGTACGGGCACGCCATCGACGCCGCGGAGGTCGACGCCGCACTGGCGATTCCGATGCAGCACCCCGCGCTCGAAGCCGTGCGCCAGGCGGTCATCGCGCAGCCCGATCGCACCCGCGTCGGCTGGGCGACGGCGGCGGTGGATGCCACGCGCGAACCGTACCGGTCGTTGACGGCCGAGCTGCTGACCTCCGCGTTCCCCGCTCTGACGGAGGCGGATGCGAAGCTGTCGGCGTTCGCGCTGTGCCGCAGACTTCGTCTGCGCGCGGTCGACCAGGAGAAGGCCCAGCTGCTCGGCGCCGTTCAGCGCGTGCCCGCCGACTCGGAGGAAGGGCGCCGCGTCCGCGTCGCCCTGCGTGAACTCGATCAGCGTCGTCGGGTTCTGGCCGAGCGCGAATAGCGGCTGGTGCCCCGACCGGGCAGGATGAGAGCCATGGCCAGTGACGAGGACGCCGCGGCATCCGTGAGATGCGATGATCTCTCGATCCAGCGCGCGCCGGTCGGGATGCGCGTCGTCGACGGGGTCACGTTCTCGCTCAGGCCGGGGGAGTCGCTCGCTGTCATGGGCGCGACCGGCTCGGGGAAGTCGAGCCTGGCGGCCGCGCTGGCCGGTTCGCAGCCCCGTGAGCTGACGATCGTCGGGGGTTCCGCGGAGGTCGCCGGTGTCTCGCTCCGGGCGCGAGGCCGCGCCCGCCGGATCCGCACCTTCCGTACCGGATACCTGGTGCAGGGCTCGAACTCCACGCTGCCCGCCCGGTTCACGGTGTCGGAGATCGTCGCTGAGCCGATCACCACACGCGACCGGAAGGTCAACGAGAGTGTGCTGGCCCTGCGCGTCGCCGCGTTGCTCGATGAACTGCACCTGCCGATCGGTGCGGCACAGAAGTACCCATACGAGCTCAGCTCGGGCATGCGCCAGCGCGTCGCGATCGCGCGGAGCCTCGTGCTCGACCCGAGCGTGCTGATCGCGGACGAGCCGTATGCGAACCTCGATGTCGACGCGCGCCCCGCCGTGTTGGACGCCCTCGTCCGCCGGTGCGAGAACGGCATGTCGGTGGTCGCGGTGACCAACGACCGCGACCTCGTCAGCGGTCTGGGCGCGCAGGTGCTCGTGCTGCGGTCCGGATACACCGTCGGGGTCGGGCCGAACCTCGACGAGCTTCGGTGGACGCCCGATGAGGCGACACGCATCGGTGCCTGATGTCGTGACCACCCCCTGAGCTTTGGTACGATATTCAAGTTGCCCGCCCGCGGGTGACTGATCCTCGGTAGCTCAATTGGCAGAGCAATCGGCTGTTAACCGATAGGTTCTTGGTTCGAGTCCAAGCCGGGGAGCCACACAAGCCGCGCAATCCCCGGACTCCCGGGGATTTTCGCGTATTCGGCCGCATCGGAACGCATCTGCACGCACTCTCAGGGGTCCCCGGACTTACGGGAAGTCTTCACACGGAAATCGTTGCGTCCAGACTCGGACCGGTCCATGAGCACACCGACGGGGCGACCGGCGTCGGGGTGCACGTGGCATCCCGAGAGGCGCGACTTCGTCCCACCGGACGCTGAGACGGCCGTTCAGGCGTCGAGGTCGTCGACGCCGGGCAGCCAACGGTTGCCGGGCTTGCCCCACCCGCGCTTGCGCGCGATCTTCTGGGTCGTCTTCCAATCGGAGTCGTCGAGACGATCGATGTACAGGATGCCGTTGAGGTGATCGAACTCGTGCTGCATGATCCGGGCACGCCATCCATCGACACGGATCTCGACGGGCTCGCCCTCGAGATCAGTGCCGGTGACACGGACCTCGTCGGAGCGGCGCAGGGGGAACCGCTCCCCGGGGAACGACAGGCAGCCCTCCGACTCGTCGTCGGGGTCGGGGGAGCCGGGCTCGGGCGGCGTCATCCACAGTTCGGGATTGATGATCACGCCCCGCCAGGGCTGACCCTCATCGTCCTCGTAGGAGTACGTGTAGATGCGCAGCCCCACGCCGACCTGCGGCGCCGCCAGACCCACGCCGGGAGCGGCATCCATCGTCTCGAACATGTCCGCGACAAGGGTGCGGGTCTCGTCGGTCACCTCGTCCACGGGTGCGGCGACGGCGTGGAGAACGGGGTCTCCCATGATGCGAATCGGTAGAACGGCCACGCCTCCAGCCTACTGAGCGGTCACCCAGGTATCGTCGGGGTCGTGCTTGAGCTGGCGGTCGACATCGGCGAACTCACCGACGAGCTCGTCGGCGTGTTCCGCAACCCCGCGATACTCATCGGCATCCCGCTCGCCGTTCTCGGCGCCGTCTTCATGTCGTTCGGTGCGCAGTACCAGCACCGCGGCGTCCAGAAGGTCGAGAGGGAGACCGAGCGCGCCGGCGCATCAGGACTCTCCGGTGGGCAGCTGGTCCGGCTGCTGCGGCGGCCGTCGTGGGTTCTCGGCACCGTCATGCTCGGCCTCGCGATCGTCTGCCAGCTGGCGGCGCTGTCGTTCGCCCCGCTCATCCTGGTGCAGCCGATCGGTGCCATCTCGCTGGTCATCACGACCCTGCTGAATGCGCGGATCAGCGGGCACAAACCCACGCGGCGCTCCATCCTCGCGATCGGGCTCTGCGTCGGAGGCATCTTCGTCTTCGTGACGGTGGCCGCCCTCTACGCGACGGAAGAACCGGTCAGCGATCCGCAATTGCTCACCGTGCTCGCGATCCTGCTGGGCGTGGTGGTCGTGCTCAGTGTGCTGTGGGTGACGCTCCGCAAGCGCATGCGCGCCCTGTTCTACATCGTCGCCGCCGGCATCGTCTACGGGTTCGTGGCGACCCTCGCAAAGGTCGTCATCAGCCGCATCCAATCGGGCGACTTCGAGTGGCTGACCCTGCTCTGCGTCGTGGCGCTCCTCGCCGGCACGGCCATGGGGGCGTACTTCGTGCAGACGGCGTACTCGTCGGGTCCGCCTGACCTCGTGATCGCCGGGCTCACCGTCATCGACCCGATCGTCGCGATCGTCATCGGCCTCGCCGTCCTCAACGAGGCGCAGGGCGCGCCCTTCGGCGCCTACGTCGGGTTCGTGATCGCCGGCGCCCTCGCCATCGTGGGCGTCTTCCAGCTCGCCCGGCACCACCCGCAGGTGGTGAGCGGGAGTCAGGAGATCCCGATCCCGCGCGGCAGCGGCACGTTCACCGACGGGTCAAAGCCCTCCACCGGCTCGATTCGGATCACCGAGGCCGTGTCGAAGGTCTGGCCGGAGCCGCCGGTGAAAGACGACGACCGCCGCTCGCGTTAGGCTCATATCCACAGGGGGCGGTGGCCAAGCTGGTCAAGGCAGCGGGCTCATAACCCGACGATCGTGGGTTCAAGTCCCACCCGCCCTACCGATTCGGCTCTGACGACAATGCGCTCATCGAGTCGTCCTGGTCGACGATGCAACGCGAGCTCCTCGACCGCACGAGCTGGGGCTCCCGCGCGCAGCTTGCGTCGGCCATGTTCGAGTGGATCGAGGGTTTCTACAACCCTCGCCGCCGACACACCAGCCTCGGCGATCTCAGCCCCGCCGACGACGAAGACCTTCACACCACCGCCGACATCGCGGCATGATCAACACAGAAGAACCGCCCGGGAAACCGGGTCAGGCTCCGTCGACTTCGAAGCCGGCGGCATGACCATGACCAGCCACAAGTGGGTCGTCGAGAGCGAGATCCAGCCCGCTTCCTAGACGCAGACGAGCTGCGATCAGCGCCGCGAAGAGCGTCGGCACACCCGGAGAGACGAACATGAACGAACACACCACTCGCCACCCCAAGGGCCACGCGGACGACACCCCAACCAATCCGGCCCAGGCGGAGCACGCTGGCCATCAGCAGCACACCCGGGATGTCGGGGACGAGCACCACGCTCACCACACCGGCCACGACGGGCACGGAGACCACTCCGGTCATGGCGATCACAGTGGACATGGCGGTCATGCGAGTCATGGAGATCATGTGGGGCAGTTCCGTCGGCTGTTCTGGATCATGCTCGTCCTCGCAGGGTGGCGTCCCCTGGGGTGGTGTAGTTCTCGGTGCTGGGTGTCACGTCGTTGACGTGGTGAGCCATCGTGCGATGGTCAGTGAGAACCGACTAAAGCTACTCACAGAAAGACACGACGCACGATGGCTCTTGACCAGT
>NZ_JBHWTD010000103.1:0-145494 GCF_043427715.1 Microbacterium sp.
GAGTACTGGTTGAACGCGGAACCCGACTTCCTCACCCGGTCACGACTGTGGAACGCCATCCTCGACATCGCCGCGGTCCGCCCGGTGCAGGGGTGGGGCTGGGTGGGCACGTGGCCCGACTTCCTGACCCCGTACTCATACATCCGTCTGAGCACCGACCAGCCGCACCGCTCCGCCTTGAACGCCTGGATGGATGTCCTCCTCCAGGCGGGCACCGTCGGCGTCGTCCTCCTGTTCGCCTTCGCCGGTCTCGCACTGGCCCGGGCCTGGATGACAGCCAGCGAGCGCCGCTCGACGGTGCACGTCTGGCCGGCCCTCGTGATCATCACGATCCTCGCCGACTCCGTCGTCACCTCTTCTCCCCTCGGAGGCTTCGGGTGGTTCCTCCTGGTGGTCTGCGCCACCCAGGCGTCGCTCGTGCGGGGCTGGCGAAAGAGCTGGCAGGAGCGTCGCGCGCGAGCGGACGTCAGCGACCTGCCCCCGGGCGCCGCCGAGGACCCCGCATAGAATCGAGGGATACCGTCGAGGGCATGGAGGTTCCGGTGCGAGCACTTCGCAGTCGACTGCGAGGGAACACCTTCCTTCAGAAGTGGCGGTTCGCGCCATACCTCCTGGCATACGCTGTCCTCGTCCGGTGGGTGCGCGTAGAGCCCGGTCGTGTGCTCTTCCTCTCCGACTCCCGCCGCGACTTCACCGGGAACATCGGCTTCCTGCGGGACGAGATCCGGCGGCAGGACCCGACGGCCCGCATCGTCGGGATCTTCAAACCCTCGCTCGGGTCGCGGCGCCCCATCGCGGAGATCATCCGCCTCCCCTGGGAGATGGCGCGCGCCCAATCGATCGTGCTCGACGATTACTACCCGGTCGTCTATGCCCTCACGATCCGCCCCGACACCCGCCTGATCCAGGTCTGGCATGCGGCGGGCGCGTTCAAGCGGGTGGGCTGGAGCCGCGTCGGACTCCCCGGCGGACCGCTGCCGGGCTCTCTCGCCCATCGGAATTACACCGATGCGACGGTGAGCGCCGAGGGCATCCGCGCCGACTACGCCGAGGCCTACGGAATCGACATCGAGCGTGTCCACGCGCTGGGTGTGCCCCGCACCGACGTCTTCTTCGACACCGAGGGTGTGGCGCGCAGCGCCCGCTCGGTGCGCGCCAGACACGGCATCCCGGACGGGCAGAAGATCGCCGTCTTCGCCCCCACCTTCCGAGGGAACGGGCAGCTGACGGCGAGATACGACATTGAAGCTGTGCCGTGGGAACGCTTCCTCGACGACCTCGGCGAGGACTGGACCGTCCTCGTGAAGATGCACCCCTTCGTGCCGCCCGTCGCAGATCGGATGCCGCGGCATCCCCGTCTCATCGATGTCTCCCACGAGCGCGAGCTGAACGACCTCCTGATGGCCGCAGACGTGCTGATCACGGACTACTCCTCGGCGATCTTCGAGTACGCACTGCTCGACCGGCCCATCGTGTTCTTCTGCCCGGACCTGGAGACGTACACCGCCGACCGGGACTTCTACCGCCCCTTCGAGGAGTACCTGGCCGGTCCCCTCGTGACCGAGGGCGAGAAGCTGGCCGAGGCCGTCCGCACCGCGGAGGTGGGGCCGCTCGCCGCCGCCTTCCGGGAGCGGTTCATGTCGGCGTGCGACGGGCGCTCGAGCGAGCGCATCGTCCGGGAGGTCATCCTGCGCCGCCGCGTCGAGGTGACCGCCGATCCCGTGGCCGCCGGAGGCACCCCCGAGCCCACCCGCGTCCGCGGTGCAGCCTGGGCCCAGATCGCCGTCGCCGCCCTCACCCGCGCGTCCCTCACGGCGGTGTACGCCCCTCTCAAACTGCTCCCCACCCGGCGCAAAGTCGTGATGATCAGCCGCGAGCATCCCACCGAACCGGAGGACTTCGCCGACCTCCGCGCCGCGATCGGCCGCGCCGACCCGGGCGTCGAGGTCGTCTCCCTCGTGAAGATGGTGCCGCCGGGGATCATCGCGAAGGCCGGCTACGTGCTCCACATGCTGGTGCAGCTCTACCATGTGGCGACCGCCCGGGTGCTCGTCGTCGACACCTACGCCATCGTCGCGAGCGTCCTCACCCACAAGTCCGACCTCACCGTCGTGCAGATCTGGCACGCGCTCGGCGCGTTCAAGAAGTTCGGCCTCAGCATCCTCGGCCAGGCCGAGGGTCGCGACGCGCGACTGGCCGAGGCGATGCGCATGCACGCCGGCTACGACATCGTGCTCGCGAGCGCGGAGGACTGCCGGGCGCCCTACGCCGAGGCGTTCGGCACGCCGCCGAGCCGCATCGCGGTGGCCCCTCTCCCCCGCGTCGATCGGCTGCGCGATCCGGAGCGTCGCGAGGGTACCCGGGAGCGCATCTACGAGCGCCACCCGCACCTGTACGGCCGCACCATCGCCGTCTTCGCGCCGACCTTCCGCCTCGACGGCACCATGACCGTCGACGTCGCCGCGCTCAGCGACGCGCTGCACGCCGTCGGCGTCCACACGGTGGTGAAGCTCCACCCCCTCATGCACGGCGACCTCGGCGATCTCGACACCGCGCCCGGTTTCAGCACGCAGGAGCTACTCTCCGTCGCCGACATCTTCATCACCGACTACTCCTCCGCGCTCTACGAGGCGGCGATCCTCGGCATCCCGAGCTATTTCCTGGCACCGGACCTGGATGACTACCTCGCTTCGCGCGATTTCTACCTCGATTACCGTGCGGATCTCCCGGGGCCGATCCTGCGTACGGTGAGCGAACTCGCCGAGGCCGTGCGCGAGCGGCGCGCCGACGCAGACACCGCCATCCGCTTCGCGCGGCGGTGGGTCACCGTGCCCGGAGACCCGGCTCCCGCACCCGGGGCGACCGTGTGCGCGGACGCCATCGCGGCGCTCATCCTCCCCCGCCTGGCACTCCCGTTCTCCCCGGGAAGCCCCACGTAGGATTGCGGTGCGGAGGCGCCCCCTCCGGCGCACCATCCCCGAGGAGTCACCCTGTGAGCACACCGCGCACCGTCGCCGTCGTTTTGGCCGGTGGCATCGGCGTCCGCGTCGGCCTGGGCATCCCGAAGCAGCTCATCAAGATCGCCGGCAAGGCGATCGTCGAGCACACCCTGGAAGCCCTCGAGGCGAGCCCACTGATCGACGAGATCATCATCATGATGAACGCCGCCGCTCTCGACGAGCTGGAGCACCTTCTGCGCAGCGGCCGCTTCCCCAAGCTCTCCCGGATCCTCCCCGGCGGCGAGACCCGCAACGACACCACGAAGCTGGCGATCGCCGCACTCGAGGGAGATGACACCAAGGTCCTCTTCCACGACGCCGTGCGCCCCTTCATCGACGACCGCATCATCGAGGACTGCGTCAACGCGCTCGACGAGTACGACGCGGTCGACACCGCGATCCCCTCCGCCGACACCATCATCCAGGTGAACGAAGACCGGATCATCACCGGCATCCCGAACCGGTCCCTGCTCCGCCGTGGACAGACTCCGCAGGCCTTCCGCCTGCGCACCATCCGCCGGGCGTACGAGATCGCCGCCAGCGACCCCGCCTTCACGGCGACCGACGACTGCGGCGTCGTGTTCACCTACATGCCGGACGTTCCGATCTACGTCGTCGACGGCACGGCCGAGAACATGAAGGTGACCGAGCCCATCGATGTCCACATCGCCGACAAGCTGTTCCAGCTGCAGTCGGCGAGCCTGTCGCTCGAGAGCATGACCTCGATCCCCGACCTCGACGGCAAGAGCATCGTCGTCTTCGGCGGCAGCTACGGGATCGGCGAGAGCATCGTCGCGCAGGCCCGCGCCGCAGGCGCCGTCGTGAGCGAGTTCAGCCGCTCCTCCACCGGCACCGACGTCCGTTCCGCGAAAGCCGTCCGGAAGGCTCTTGCGAGCGTCAAGAAGGACGTCGGCCGGATCGACGTCGTCATCGTGACGGCGGGAGTCCTCCGCATCGCCCCCCTCGTGGAGAGCCCGAAGCGCGACCTGAAGGACACCATCCAGGTGAACCTCATCGCCCCCGCCATCGTCGCCCGCGAGGCCCACCCCCACCTGCGCGAGACCGGGGGCCAGGTGGTCCTGTTCACCTCCAGCTCGTACACGCGCGGCCGCGCCGGGTACAGCGCCTACTCCGCGACCAAGGCCGGTGTCGTCAACCTCACGCAGGCCCTGGCCGAGGAGTGGGAGGCCGACGGCGTGCGCATCAACTGCATCAACCCGCAGCGCACCCGCACCCCGATGCGCACGCAGGCGTTCGGCGACGAGCCGGTGGAGACGCTCCTCGACCCCGCCGACGTCGCGCGCGTGACGCTCAACGTGGCGGCATCCGATCTGACCGGTCAGATCGTGACCGTTCAGGTCGCCGCGATGCGCGACCTGAACCCGAGCTGATCGCGGGGCGCTCGCCCGAGCGCGGATGCCGCGAGACAGCGCCGCTCGGCGGGCTCAGCCGCCGATCTGGTTGCGCTCGAGCACGTCGAAGAACGCGCGGCAGATGTAGTAGTCCTCCGCCGTCGTGATCTTGATGTTCGACCGCGGGCCGTCGACCCGGTAGAGGGTGTGTCCGTAGCGGCGCAGCAAGCTGCAGGTGTCGATGGAGTCGTGCTCGCCCTCGGCGACGGCCTGGTCGTAGACACCGAGCGCCGTCTCCAGCGTCGCGCTCTGCGGCGCCTGGGCGACGTAGAGCAGGTCGCGCGGGATGACGTCGTCCACGACGCCCTCGGTCGAGGCGATGATCGTCTCGTTGAACTTCGTGCTCGTGATGGCCGGTCCCCGCGTCTTCACCGTCTCGATGTTCGCGGTGATGACGTCGGCGTTGATGAGGGGGCGCACGCCGTCGTGGAGGAGCACCACGGTGTCACCGGGCGCCTCGTTCGCGACGGCGCGCAGGGCGCGGTGCCGCGATTCCTGGCCGGTCGCACCGCCGTCGACGATCCAGTTCACCTTGGTCAGCTCGTAACGGGCGACGAGGCGCGCGAACCGGTCCCGCCACTCGGGGAGGATCGACACCGCGATCCGGTCGATCTGAGGGTGGTCCTGGAAGTGCTGGATCGTGTGCACGATGAGGGGCGTGCCGTGGATCTCCAGGAACTGCTTCGGCAGCGTCGCGGAGGTCATGCGGGATCCGATGCCGCCGGCGAAAATGATGGCGATGTTCACGCGATCTCCTCTTCTGGGATGTCGGTCTCCGACGACTCGGTGTCGACGTCGGTCTGCTCCTCGGTCGCCGCCGCGGCGCTACTGGCCTCGGTCTCCGGCCGCCCCAGGATCAGCCAGTCGATGACGCGGTCGGCGGCGCCGGTGTCCACCCGGTCGAAGTTCTGGGCGCGGAAGGCGGCCACCTTCTCCTGCTCGAACTCGCCGGTCCGGAGCGCGTCGAGCACCTCATCGAACGTCGAGGCCACCCGGCCGGGCGCCGTCTCGGCGTAGTCTCGGTGGAACCCGCGGGTCGCTGCGTAGTTGACGCGGTCGGGCGCGAAGAACAGCATCGGCCGGTCGAGCAGCGAGAACTCGTAGATGATCGACGAGTAGTCGGTGATGAGGACGTCGACCGCGTGCAGGAGGTTGAGTCCGTCGCGGTAGTGGGTGAAGTCGAAGAACCGATCCCGATACTGCTCGGGGATCTCGATCGGCTCCTTGACGAAGTGGTGCATGCGGAAGAGCACGACGGTGTCGTCGCCGCAGACATCGGCCAGTCCCGCCCAGTCGATCTGCTCGTAGTCGTAGAACGCCGTGTAGATCGAGCGGCCGCGGAAGGTCGGGGCGAACAGCACGACCCGTTTGCCGGCGATCTGGGGGAAGTCCGCGGCGAAGCGCTGCAGGAAGTCGTCGCGACGCACCGGATCGAGGAACCAGTCCACGCGCGGGAGGCCGGTCGGGATGACCGCCGCCTCCTCGATCCCGAAGGCCTCCGCATAGACGTGACGCAGATGCTCCGAGCCGGTGATGGCGTAGGTGTACTGCCGGTGCGGATGCCAGAGCTTGGGCGACCCGAGGTTGCCGAAGCGGCTGTACCCCACCGACTTGAACCCGCTGCCGGCGTGCCACAGCTGGATGACCCGGGTGCGGGGGTTCAGCGTGATGCTCTTCAGGATGCCGAAGTAGTCGTCGAGGAGGACGATCTCGCTCGTCGCGAGCAGGTACAGGATCCGGATGGTCGTCCCCCAGCCGCCCGATCGCGGCAGCCGGAACGAGTACTTCATGTCGAAGCGGTCGGCGAGTCCGCGCTCTCGGAGGCGTTCCTGCACCCTGAGGAGGTTGCCTTCGATGGACAGGCGCTGATCGGACGCGAAGAGGATGCGGCCGGGCTTGACCCCCACGGTGCGCGTGATGGCGCCGTGGATCCAGCCGGCGTACCGCTGCTTGGCCCGGTCGCCGAGCAGCAGGGTCTTCACCCTCTTGAACGGTCGCCGCTTCTTGGGCTTCGCGCGCTCGCGGAAGAGGTGGTACGTGCGCATCAGGAAGTCGAGGCGTTCCAGGTCGACCGCGTTCTCCGCGATGCCGAACGACGCGGTGACCACCGACCGGTTGCCCTCGTAGAGGAACACGCGTGCGGCGTCATCGAGTTCGGCGAGCGCCGCGCCGTCGAAGGTCGCGGGGGCCGTCCGCTCACCGTGGGCGAACAGGACGACGCGCCAGGTGCCATTGGGGATCGCCTGACGCGCGAGGAAGGTCGGGACGTTGATGGTGAGGTCGTAGAGCCCGTCGCCGAGATCGGTGTAGGGCACCGGAAGCCGGCGGCGGCCGTCGACGAGGCGGAACTCGACGGGCGCGAACGGATCTTGGCCCTCTTCGGGGGCGAGCGGGATCCACGGGCCGGTCTGCTGCACGGAGACCCGGAGCGTCAAAAGCGCACGCTCCCACGTGAGCTTCTCCACCCGCACGACATACGGCGGGTACACCCGCTCGGCGAGCGGAAGGAGGACGGGCTCACCGCCGCGCACCGCGGGACGACGACGGAGCGCCTGCGTCAGGCGTGCCAGCGGACCGGATGCCGCGGCGCCGCGCCCGGGATCGGTCGGCGCGCTCACGCGCGACGCTCCTCGTGCCAGGCGATCGTGCGCGAGACACCCGCCGCGAGGCCGGCGCGAGGCGCCCAGCCCAGGGCGCGGAGTCGCTCGTCGGAGAGCCCCTGCCCCTTGACCGGGTTGTAGGCGCTCACGTCGACGCCCTCGCGGAAGCGCACCTTGAGGCCTGCCTCGGGCCGCGCCTGCGTGAAGGTCTCGGCGAGCTGCCGGATGCTGATGAAGCCGTCCCGGTCCGAGATGTTGTAGGCCGTCGGCTCCCCTTGCAGGATGGCGGTGAACATCCCCGCGATCGCGTCGCCGAGGTAGGTGTACGTGCGTCGCGCGCTGCCGTCGCTGTTGAGGGTGATGTCACGGCCGTTCAGGACGTCAGCGGTGAAATCCGCTTGGACACGGCCGTCATCGAGCGCCATGCCGGGGCCGTAGATGTGACCGAATCGAGCGATCGTCACGGAGACGCCATGCTGGGCGTGATAGCTCACCGCGATCGTCTCGGCGGCACGCTTGCCCTCGGTGTAGCAGGCGCGCGGATTGAGGATGTCGACGGAGCCGTACTCGTCCTCGCGCACGAGCGAGCCGTCGTCTGCCCGGTGTCCGTAGACCTCGGCAGACGACATCAGGACGAAGTGCGCCCCGCCGGAGCGGACGCAGAGATCGAGCAAGCCGAAAGCTCCGACGACGTTCGCTCGGATCGTGTCGACGGGGCTCGCCGCGTGGAGCGCGGGCCGTGCGGGCGAGGCTCCGTGAATGACCATGTCGACCGTGCGACCCAGGTCGATCTCCTGCTGCACATCACCCGGGATGAGCTCGAAATCGGGACGGTCTGCAACGGCACCGAACGTGCGTCGCGCCTTCGCCACGTCGCGGACGAGTCCGAGGACGGTGATCCCCGCGGCATGCCGGTCGTTCAGCGCGAGCAGTGTGTACACGGCGTAGGCCGGGATCATGCCTGCGGCACCGGTGACGAGAACGGTCTTCCCTGCCAGGTCGCCCCACGGCAGAGGCGCCGAGAGGATCTCCGCGAGATCACCGTTGACGACGGCGCTCCCGGTCACTCGGACGGCGCGCGCGGACGCGGAACGGGCATCACCGGCTGCATGGTCGGGCATTCTGCCGATCCTACGGCACGACCCTCGACGACCGCCGGATGCCGGTCATCGCAGACCCCAGCGGCGCAGGACCCGTCCGACCTTCCGCCGGGCCCGCTTCCACAGTGGCAGCGGGGCGGGCGTGGGCGGCGGGACAGCCGTCGGTGCGGCCGACGGTGCAGCGGCCGGCTTCTCGCGGGTGCTGCGCCGCGGAGTGGTGTCGGTGCCGTCGAGCCGGACGATCCAGGCGGCAGGTCCACCGGGCGTTCGGTCACCGACGCGGATCTCGGCGGACTCACCGTGGAGGCCCGCGATCTGAAGGTGCGCCGTCCCGTCCGCATCGAGGGAGATCGTCGCGGGGCGGTCGGTGAACGTGTTCTTCCCCTCGTCCCACACGCCGACGACGGTGTCCACGGCGCCCTGTCCATCGTGCGTTCCCGACAGCACGAGGCGGAGACCCCCGCGGTGGCGGACGTCCACGGACACCGGCGCGAGACGTCGAACCGCCTCGCGCTGCCCGCCGGGGATGAGCGTGGCGCTGCCACCGTCGTTGGGATAGATGAGGTGCAGCCGATTCTGGGTGATGGTCGCCGAGGCGGGGATGTCGGTCCGCATGCTCCGATCGGTGGCGCCGCTGCCGAACCGCGTGTGGATGTTGATGTCCCAGTGCGTGGCGGTGTCCAGCGGCGCGCCGAAGGCGGCCGTCATCGGGTCGAGCGTGCCGGAGACGGATGCCGACATCGTGACGGTTCCGTCCTCGGCGTCCTCCGTCGTTACGGTGCCGGTGGCGGGGAGGCTCCATGCGACCCGGGAACGACGTCCGTGGACGAACATGCCGAGTTCGACGGCGGCGATCTCGTCGGTCACATCGGCGAGCGCCTCGGGGATCGCCGCTGCGACCTCCTCGGGGAGCGCCTTGACGATGCGCTCGCCCGAGCGGACCAGCGCCGGCACCCGGCCCGCCGAATCCGACCACTGCACGTCGGCCTCGATGTGGAGCACGCCTTCACGCCACTGGATCGCCCGGGCCCTCCCCCAGCCGGGCACCGCGGCATCCGCCGAGCACACCGTTTCCATCAGGTCCTGGCGACCCGTCTCGAGAAGGTGCGCGCGAATCCTCCGCGACGACGGCAGCCGGTCGTCGAGCCGGGAATACCCGAAGTCCTGCTGCAGCGAACGCGAGTGGTCGAAGATGAACTTCCGGTTCCGCTCCGACCGCTTCGTGTAGGCGAGGTCGAAGACCCCCACGATCCGCGTGGAGTACTGGTGATAGTTGAGCTGCTCGCGCTGGAGGCGGTGCTCCTCCCCCGCGAGCACGCTGTCGGTCTCCTCGCAGACCCGCCGCAGCCAGTGCCAGTAGTCATCGGCCGACTTGATGAACGTCGTCGACCCGCTCCCCTCCGTGGTGACCCAGTGGTAGTAGGGAACGCTGGAGAGCGTCGAGATGACCTTCGCGTCACGGCTCACCTGCAGGTTGAAGAAGATGTCCTCCCACAGCACGCGGCGTCCCTCCGGGAACCGGATGCCGTTCTCGAGAAGGAAGCGGCGACGGTACAGCTTGTGCGGGTTCATCGGCAGGAGCGGATGACGGGCCGTCGAACCGATCACCTGTGCGTCGTCGGCCTCGTAGACGCCGATGCCCCACGCGGGTGCATCGGTGCGCGATTCCTTGCCGTTGACGACGTCCGAGCCGTTCGCGACGGCGAACTCGTACGCCGCTCGCAGCCCGTCGGGGTAGATCTGGTCATCGTGGTCCATGAAGGCGACGAACTCACCGCGGGCCTTGTCGATGCCGACGTTGCGGGGGCGCGACGGCCACCCGGAGTTCTCGATCACCTCGACGGAGATGTGGGGACGCGTGCGGGCTACCTCCCGCAAGCGGGTCACGGTGTCATCGGGCGAGCCGTCGTCCACGAAGATCACCTCGAAGTCGCGCCGAGACATCGTCTGGGCATCGAGGGATGCGATGAGACCGGCCAGACCGTCCTGCGGCGTCTGATAGGTGGGGATGATGACGGAGACCTTCAGCACGCCACCACTTTAGGCGAGCGGGCCGAACCCGCCGAGGAGCGCCACCGTCGGGGCACCCATGGGCCGTGTGGGACGATAGGCGCATGAAGGGCATCATTCTCGCGGGGGGTTCGGGGACGCGGCTGCACCCGATCACGCTCGGTGTTTCCAAGCAGCTCATTCCGGTGTTCGACAAGCCGATGGTGTACTACCCGTTGTCGACGTTGATGCTCGCGGGCATCCGCGACATCCTCATCATCACGACCCCGCATGACGCGGAGCACTTCGAGCGCCTGCTGGGGGACGGGTCGAAGTTCGGCATCAACCTGACGTTCGCGCAGCAGCCGTCGCCGGATGGTCTGGCGCAGGCGTTCACGATCGGCGCGGACCACATCGGTGAGGACAAGGTCGCCTTGGTCTTGGGTGACAACCTGCTCTACGGTCCGGGGCTCGGCGCGCAGCTGAAGCGTTACGCCGACGTCGACGGTGGTGCGGTGTTCGCGTACTACGTCGCAGAACCCAGCGCGTACGGTGTCGTCGAGTTCGATGCCGACGGTCGCGCCATCTCGCTCGAAGAGAAGCCCGCTGAGCCGAAGAGCAACTACGCCGTGCCTGGCCTCTACTTCTACGACAACGACGTCGTCGAGATCGCCCGCGGTCTCGCGCCCTCGCCCCGGGGGGAATACGAGATCACCGACATCAACAAGGCGTACCTCGAGGCGGGCAAGCTGCAGGTCGAGGTCCTTCCGCGCGGCACGGCGTGGCTCGACACCGGCACGTTCGACCAGATGCTCGACGCGGGCGAGTACGTCCGCACGATGGAACGTCGGACGGGTCTGCGCATCGGTGTGCCGGAGGAGGTCGCCTGGCGACAGGGCTTCCTCTCGGACGAGGAACTGAGGGAGCGGGCTGAGAAGCTCGTCAAGAGCGGCTACGGCCGCTACCTGTTGGAAACGCTGGAACGAGGCCTGTGAACATGTCCCACCTTCTTGTCACCGGCGGCGCCGGCTTCATCGGATCGAACTTCGTGCACCACGTCGTGGCGCACACCGACCACACCGTCACGGCGCTCGACAAACTCACCTACGCCGGCAACGAGGCGTCCCTCGCGGGCCTCCCGGAGGATCGTGTGAACCTGGTCGTCGGCGACATCGCCGACGCCGAGCTGGTCGATTCGCTGTTCGCGAAGGCGGATGCCGTGGTGCACTACGCCGCCGAGTCGCACAACGACAACTCGCTCCACGACCCGCGGCCGTTCCTCGACACGAACATCATCGGGACGTACACGCTGCTCGAGGCGGCCCGCAAGTACGACACCCGGCTGCACCACATCTCCACCGACGAGGTGTACGGCGACCTTGAGCTCGACGACCCCGCGCGGTTCACCGAGAACACCCCGTACAACCCGTCGTCGCCCTACTCGTCGACCAAAGCCGGCAGCGACCTCCTCGTCCGCGCCTGGGTCCGCTCGTTCGGGGTCCGCGCGACGATCAGCAACTGCTCGAACAACTACGGCCCGTACCAGCACGTCGAGAAGTTCATCCCCCGCCAGATCACCAACGCGATCCGCGGCATCCGTCCCAAGCTCTACGGCAAGGGCGAGAACGTCCGCGACTGGATCCACGCCGACGACCACTCCTCCGCCGTTCTCACCATCCTCGACAAGGGCGAGATCGGGGAGACCTACCTCATCGGCGCCGACGGCGAGAAGGACAACAAGACCGTCGTCGAACTGATCCTCCAGCTGATGGGACACGAGCCCGACGCGTACGACCACGTCACCGACCGTGCCGGTCACGACCTGCGGTACGCCATCGACTCGACCAAGCTCCGCACCGAGCTCGGCTGGACGCCCAGCTTCCAGGACTTCGAAGCGGGACTCGCCGCGACGATCGACTGGTACCGAGCCAACGAAGCCTGGTGGGCACCCGCCAAGGATGGCGTGGAGGCGTTCTACGCCTCGAAGGGACAGTGAGCGTGACGGAGTTCTCCAAGGCCCTCCAGCCCTCCCCGACCCCCATCCCGGGTCTCACCATCTGGGACCTTCCCGTGCACGGCGACAGCCGCGGCTGGTTCAAGGAGAACTGGCAGCGCGAGAAGATGACCGCGGCCGGGCTCCCCGACTTCGGTCCGGTGCAGAACAACATCTCCTTCAACGACGCCGTCGGCACCACCCGCGGCATCCACGCGGAACCCTGGGACAAGTGGGTCTCCGTCGCCACGGGACGGATCTTCGGTGCGTGGGTGGACCTGCGCGAAGGACCGACCTTCGGCGCCGTGTTCACCGCGGAGATCGATCCGTCCCGGGCGATCTTCGTGCCGCGCGGCGTGGGCAACTCGTATCAGACCCTCGAGCCCGACACGGCGTACACGTACCTCGTGAACGACCACTGGTCTCCGGACGCGTCGTACTCGTTCCTGAACCTCGCCGACGAGACCGCCGCGATCGCGTGGCCGATCCCGCTCGCCGAGGTCGAGATCTCCGCGAAGGATCTCGCGCACCCCCGTTTGGCGGACGTCGTGCCGATCCCGCCGAAGAAGACCCTCGTCGTCGGCGCCGGCGGCCAGCTCGGCCTCGCCCTGCGCGCCGAGTACGAGGGCGACCCGAGCGTCGAGTTCGCGACCCGCAGCGACCTCGACCTCACCGGCGACCTCACCACGGCCCGCCGCTGGCGTGACTACGGCACGATCATCAACGCAGCGGCCTTCACGGCCGTCGACGCGGCAGAGACCGACCGGGCGGGTGCCTGGGCGGGAAACGTCACCGCCGTCGCCCAGCTCGCCCGCATCGCGACGGCGAACGGCATCACCCTCGTGCACGTCTCCAGCGACTACGTCTTCGACGGCGCCGCATCCGCGCCGTACCGGGAAGACGAGCCGGTGGCGCCGCTGGGCGTCTACGGTCAGACCAAGGCTGCGGCGGACGCCATCGTCTCGGCGGTCCCGCGCCACTACATCGTCCGCACCTCCTGGGTCATCGGAGAAGGCAAGAACTTCGTCCGCACGATGGCCTCCCTCGCCGAACGCGGCGTGGACCCCAGGGTGGTCGGCGACCAGGTCGGACGGCTGACCTTCACGACCGACATCGCCCGCGGCATCCGGCACCTGCTGGAGACGAGCGCCGAATACGGCACCTACAACCTGACCGGGGATGGCGAGCCGACCTCCTGGGCCGACGTCGCACGGGCCGTCTACGAGCTCACCGGGCACGACCCGGCGCGCATCGCGGACGTCACCACGGCCGAGTACTTCGCGTCCGCGTCGGCACCGGTGGCGCCCCGCCCGCTGTACAGCGTGCTCGACGTCTCGAAGATCGCGGCGACGGGTTTCGCCCCCACCGCCTCACTCACCGGGTACCTGGCTTAGTCGCCACCCAGAAACGGGCCGCTCACCTGAGGTGAGCGGCCCGTTTCCGTGCGCCGATGCCGCCGGTCAGCGACCTTCGGCCATGCGCCCGAGCTTGCGGAATGCGCGCGCGGCGAATCGCCGCGCGCGGCGGACGAAGACGGGGCCGGTCGGCGGGATCGCCTCCAGCGGGATCTCCTCCTTCGCCTTGCGGGCGGCGTCGGATCGCATGATCTCGAGGTACATCCGCGACCACTGCTCGTTGCGGATGTCGAGGAGCCGCTCGAGACGGTCGGCCGGGGCGCCGTACTGGGCCCACGACGTGACGTGCTCGATGACACCGAGGATGTTCGCGTGGGCACGCTCCCCCAGCACCTTGCCGCGGTCGTCGGCCGGCATCGCGAGCGCCTTCGCCGCCGCGGCATCCATCTGGTGGTGGTTGACGCCCCACGGCATCTCGTCGTCCCACGTGCGGACGTAGTCGTCGACCTTGCGCTTGGCGAAGCTCACCCGGGGCACACCGTAGGCAGCAGAGATGATGCGACCGTGCAGCGAGCTGCCGATCCACAGCTTCGCTTTGGCGATCTCCTCCACGCGGGCCCACGGGTCGATCGTCCGGCTGATCTCGATGCGGCGGCTCGGGTCGGCCGCTTTGACGATCGCGAGGATCTCCTCATACTTCTCGAACGAGTCGTGCCCGGTCGCGGTGCCGGCGGTGAAGAGCCGGACGGGGTGCGCTTTGAGGACCGGGCTGTCGATGATGGCCTTTGCGAACCCCTGGATGCCGTACTTGCGCAGGTGGGCGGTGGAGGCCTGGATCAGGATGTAGTCGCCGCGGTCGGCGCCCAGCTCGGGGCGCGTCACGGCGATCGAGTGCACGAGGTCGGGCTCGAGGTTGTGCGCGACGCCCTCGCGCTCGAGGAACGCACTGGCGTACTTGTCGCGGACCGTGATGCTGGTGGCCTCGTGGAGGATGCCGATCATGCCGGCCTTCCGGACGGCGCCGAGGCCCTGGATGCCGGCGAGTCCGACGGAGTTCATGACGGTCGCCGCCTGACGGTTGCGGGCGTAGGCGCTCGCGCGGGGAAGGTAGGGCGACTCCATCGGCACGGTGCCGTTCTCGGTCGCGAGGATCGCTCGCTTCTCCTCCGGGGTCATCGCGCTGTACTCGGCGAACGCCTTCTCCCCGTGCGCCGTGCGGTAGGCGTAGTCCAGCCCGGTGCCGCCGACCTCACCGCCGACGGTCCATACGGCGTCGAAATGCTCGTTCTCCAGCAGCGGACCGTATGCGGGGACCTTCAGGCCTAGGAGGTCGGTCATGTCGGCTTCGAAGGGCGCCGCGTACACGGCGTCAGCACCGGCCTGCGAGAGGTACTCGGCGGTGATGATCTGGAACAGCAGATCGCCGAAGTTGTCGCGCTCGTAAGCTCCGACACAGAGGATCCGGGGGCGGCGCGGCGCGGAGGCGTCGGTCATAGCGGGTTCACTGCTCTCTCCGGAGGTGTCCGGGGTCATCGTGCCTCGACGTACGTCAAGGCTTCGTCGATCGGGCCGTCGAAGATGACGCGACCCTTCTGGATCACGACTCCTCGCGTGCACAGCTTCTTCACGACGTTCTTGCTGTGGCTGACGATCATCATCGTCACTCCGCGCTCGGCGAGTTCCTTGAGCTTGGCGTTGCACTTCGCGCGGAACGGCGCATCACCGACGGCGAGCACCTCGTCGACGAGGAGGACGTCGAGTTCGACGTGGATCGCGACGCTGAACGCCAGTCGCATGAACATGCCGGACGAATAGTGCTTCACCTCCTGGTCGATGAAGTCACCGATTTCGCTGAAGGCGACGATCTCGTCGTAGCGGTCTTTCGTCTCCTGCTCGCTCATGCCGAGGATCGCGGCGTTGAGGAAGACGTTCTCACGCCCGGTCAGATCGGGGTGGAAGCCGGCGCCGACCTCGATGAGACCCGCGACCCGGCCTCGCGTGAAGACCCGTCCTTCGTCGGGCTCCATCACTCCGGAGACGAGCTTGAGGGTTGTCGACTTGCCGGACCCGTTGAGACCCATAACGGCGACGGATTCGCCTTCGCCGATCTGGAAGGACACGTCATCGAGCGCCTGGAACTGACGGGAACGCACGGCGCGACCCCGGACGAGATTGATGAAGGCGTCCTTCAGCGACCTCGAGCTCCTCTTGTTGAACCACTTGGAGACGTGCTCGACGACGATGCGCGGCTGCGGGGCGGTGGCGGTGTCCATCACAGATCCTGGGCGAAGGTGCGCTCGGCACGGCGGAAGACGAACTGACCGATCACGAGTGACACGAGGATGATCGCGACGGAGGAGATGACGTATACCTCGAACATCGGCGGCCACCCGAGGTTGTCGGGCGCCGGAACCTCACCCGTCACGACCGGAAGGGTTCCCCAGAACGCGTGGTGGAAGAACTCGACGGCGACGGCGAGGGGGTTCGACATGTACAGGTGGAACAGCCAGGGGATGGTCTGAGCGCGTTCGTAGACCATGGACCAGGTGTAGAGGATCGGCACCGACCATGTCGCGATGGTGCGGATGATGTCGACGATGTTGCCGGCGTCGCGGAACCGAACGTTGACGGCGGAGAAGAAGAGTCCGAGTCCGACCACGAAGCCCAGCACGATCGCGAGGCCGGCGAGGATGAGCCCGACGGAGGCGAACGACGGCAACCACCCGAACAGCAGGCTGACGACGACCAGCACTGCCAGCTGCGGCAGGAAGTGGGTGAGCGCACCGATGATGGCAGCGAGCGGGAACAGCTCGCGGGGAAGGTAGATCTTCCGCACCAGCGCCCGGTTGCCGACGATCGACTTGGTCGCTGCCGAGAGCGTCTCGTTGAAGAGGTTCACGAGGACCAGGCCGCTGAACAGGTACAGCGGGAACGCCGGGAGGTTGCGGTGCATCCCGAGGATCTCGCCCACGACGAGGAAGTAGACGAGGAACTGGATGGTCGGTCGCACGTACGACCAGAACCAGCCGAGCACCGAGTTGCGGTACCGGAGCGACGTGCTCTTGCCGATCAACAGCCTCAGGAGGTACCGATACTTGACGACGTCGAGGAGACCTCGCCCGCGCCCGGGGACGTCGAAGGCGCTGTAATCGATCTGTGTCACGGGCTTCCTCGGGAGTGCGGGGATCCTTCCGGGTGAGCCGGCGGAACGTCGATCATCCTAACCGAACCGGCCTGGGCGCCTGCCGCACCACGGCGGGCAGGCTCACTTCAGGTATTTACCGTGAACCCAGCCGGTGCGACTGCCGACAGTCACCTTCCGCCACACGCCCGAACCCGCGACGACCCGGACCTGGGTTCCCTTGGCCAGCACGGTGACGATCCGGGCGGATGTGGAGGCGGACGATCGCAGGTTCAGGCCGGTCGTGGTGGTGCGGAGTGTCGCTGCCGGGCGATTCTTCAAGAGGTCCTTGTGGACCCAGGCGGTCCTGGACCCGTAGTTGATGAGTCGCCAGGATCCCTGTCCGGCTCGCACGGTCACGGGGTGCGCCTTGCGCAGCGTGCCCCAGACCTTGCCCGACGCCGACGCGGTAGCGCGGACCTTCGCAGCGACGGTGGTCTGCATCGCCCGCGGCGTCGCCAGCGCGGCGAGGTGAGAACCCTGCATCCAGCCGGATACGGAGCCCACGGTAACCGCCCGCCACGCGCCGAACGTCTCGAGGACCTCGATCTCGTCGCCGACCGTCACCGTCTTCAGCACCTGCCCATTTCGGGACGCGGTCTGACGCACGGGCGTCTTGTAGACGGCCTGGCGCGTTCGCGCCGTCTCTGTCGCCGGCTTCTCGCGGGCTAGCTTCGACGTGACGACCCATCCGCTGCGGTCACCGAAACTCACCTTGCTCCACTTTCCGTCGACTGTAGAGACACTGACCTTCTGCCCCTTCCGGAGGGTGAAACCCAGGGTCGGCGATCCAGCGCTGGGTCGCAGGTGGGTCGGCGAGGCCGCGAACATCGTGATCGTCTCGACCGGCTTCGCTGGGGTCGGAGCGGGCGTCGGCTTCGGCGTCGCCGTGGGAGCGGGGGCGGGTACCGGCGGCTTGGTCGGCGTCGTCGTGGGAGTGGGAGTGGGGGTGGTGGGCTTGGCCGGCGGTTTCGCGTCCGCGAGCTTCAGGTAGTCACTGTGCGCCCAATACGTGGACCCGTTGGCCGTGAGTCGCCACCACGAACCGTAGACGCCCGTTCGAGCGTACGACGCCCCCTGGGTGAGGGTGATGCGCCCGGTGGCACACGATGTCATCGGAGCCTTGCGCCCGTTCAGGGCGGCCGAGAGAACGACGGCCTGACCCTCGGCCTTGGTGATGGCCGACTCCGCGGGGACGGCGCACGCGCCTTGCCCTGCCGAACTTCCACTGGCCGGGAGCGCAGACACCGGGACCCAACGGGTCTTGCCGGAGATGGAGACACGTCGCCACGCACCATACGAGCCGGTGATGCTGACCTTCGTCCCCTTCGCTATCGACAGCGGACCCGAATCACACCCGTTCGTGGGTGCCCTGCGACCGACGGTGGCTGCCGTCGTGGTGAGCGACCCGGTCGCCGACATGACATCGGCCGCGGCGGGGACGGTGCAGGCGTCGATGAGAGCGGGTGCGCCCGCCGAGTCATTCGCGTCCGGCGCGAACCACTGGACGTAGTAGTTGTAGAAGTTGCGGTTGCCGTACGTCGAGCACGTGTCACCCGTCGCGTAACCCGCCGCCAGGGCTGCGACGTTGGGACGGTAAGGCGTATAGATGTAGAGGTTCGCGGTGGCCTGATTCTCGATGTAAACCTTCGACGTTCCGCACGACGCGCTCGGGTGCCACTGAATCGTGTTCACCTGGCCCGCCTTGTAGTTGTAGCTGTTCGGGTTCTTCGCATACACCTGTTGCTGCCGGACACCCATCGTGATCTGCTTCGCGAGGCCCGCGTATGCGGGATTGCATCGTGCGAAGTCTGGGCAGTCATAACCCATAGCCGCTTGATAGGACCATTCCGACGGACGCGTTGCCGTCACGACACCCTGCTCCTTTTGCAGCATCACCAAGACCACCTTCGGATTGATGCCACACGCTCTCGAAACGACGACGATGATGTGCGCCGCGGTCGCGTTCCGCTTAGCGGCAATCGCTGCGCAGTACTTGTCAGCCCCGCGCGAGGGCAGGTCGGCTCGATAGTCACGGAGGCATGTGGGACCAGTCGTGGCCTTGCAGGTCGGCACGCGCTTCTCGAGGAAGGTCTGCACCTGCGCAACCGTCATCGAGTCACCGTCGAAGAACTCTTCGTCGCTGATGATGTAGCCACCGTCGAGGATGGATGCCGGCAGCTCCGCGGCGCGAACCGGCGCGGGCGCGAGAGCGGACAGCAGGGCGACGGCGAGGGCGACGACCAGCGCCATCGCCGAGGGCCGGGCGATCTGGGATCGGCGGGCGGTCGGGGTGTGACGCATGAGAACAGTGTTACTGAAGTCGATCAGAGATACCAGTCGAGCCATCCTGGAGCCGGACGACACGCCGATCCGGCGCTCTCAGAGATCGGCGTGCAGCTGCCACACCCGCTCAGCGGCACCCGCCCACCCGAAGGCGCGACCCCGGTCGGCGGCCAGCACGGACAGTCGCTCGACCGCATCGGTCGATCCGAGGGCGGATGCCACTGCCGCCCCCATCGCCTCCGCGTCGCCCGCCGGAGCCAGCGCGGCCGCATCGAGGAGGACCTCACGGTGGACCGCGGTGTCCGTGGCGACGGTCGGCACCCCGAGCCGCAGTGCATCGATCGCCCGCCATGGCGTGCCGCTCCCCTGCTCAGTCGCGAGGTAGGCCACCGCGCCTCCGAACACGGAAGCCCGGTCTGCGGCGTCCAGTCGGGGCCGGACGCGCACACGGCCCTCCGCCAGACCCGCTGCAGCGGCGAGCTCGGTCACGGCGGGCTCGTCACCCTCCGGCACGTCGATGACCACCGCCGGGGTGTCGCGCCCCGCGGCGACGAGCGCGGCGAATGCGTCGATCAATCCGTGCGAGGGCGCGAAGGACCCGCTCATGAGCACGTATCCCTCGGGGAGGTCGAGCCCCCGACGCCGGCCGATCTCGTCGGAGGGCACCCGAAGACCGGGGGTGGGAGCGCCTGCGATCACGCGGATGCGATCCCCGAAGGGGGCGATCTCGCCGAGGCGTCGCGCAAGCTCGTGGGTGGGCGCGACGACAGCATCCGCGTGTCGATGGGCGCGACGGAGCATGGCCTTCGCCCATCGCACCTCCGCTGCGGGAAGCTCGTCGGGGAACTCCCACGGCCGCAGGTCCCACACGGTCACAACGGTCTGATCGTGGTCGTGCACGCGGTCGTGCCGGACGAGCGGTGCGGACAGGGAAGCGGAGTGGATAAGCCCATCGCCCGCGCCGGCGCGCTGACCGATCGCCCAGAGTCCGGCGACGGCGGAGGCACGCAGCGGGAGCCGGTCGACCCCTGCGACCCCCTCGATGTCCGCGGCCCCGTCGCTGCCCACGATTGCGTGCACATCACAGCCGCTGGGGCTGGTCGCCACGAGCGCTGCCGCGAGGTCGCGGGATGCCTGGACGACATCGGGGTCCGCGCCCGGAGGGAGCGGATCGAGGACGACGCGGAGAGTGGTCATCGCTGTGCCCCGCCCGTCACGGTTCCGGCGTTGCGGTCGGCGTCGGCGGGTGCATCAGCTCACGCGCCGCGTCTCGGATGAGCTGCCAGTCGGAGCTCGTCGGGTCCTCCGGGTCGATGCCGACCCCCTCCGGCGTGAGCTCGAGGTTCTGCACCTCCTGCTCCTTCGCCTTGACGGCGAGGTCGACGAGGAAGGGCAGCAGCGAGTCGGGGACATCGGTCTGGACCAGGTTGGTGCCGGCCGAGACGATCTCGCTGAACCGTGCGACGACGTTCGAGGGGGTGGCCTGGGCGAGGATGGCGGACTGGAGCTCCCGCTGCCGGCGCATCCGGTCCCAGTCGCTGGTGGTGTAGCGCGACCGGGCGTACCACTGGGCCGTCGTACCGTCCATCAGCTGGGTCCCCTCCTCGATCCAGCCGGTGGCCCACTCCTCGACCGGCTGTCCCTCGTAGCGAGGGCCGGGGCCTTCCGGAAGGCGTTCCTCGACGGTGATCTCGACGCCGCCGAGCGCGTCGACGAGGTCGGCGAAGCCGTGCATGTCGATGAACACGTGGTACGGGATCTCGATGCCGAGGATCGCCTCCGCGGCATCCTTCGTCGCTTCGACGGCGGGGCTGGAATTGCTCGCCACTGCGTCGGGGTACAAGCCCGCGCCCCGGTCCTCCCGACAGGTCTCCACCGCGTTCATGAGCTGGTTGATGCCCGATCCCCACCCACAGCTGCCGGAGATCTGGCCCTGGAAGCCCTCCGGGTACAGATCCTGCATGGGCCCCTCGGAGAAGGGGGCGTGCCGGAGGTCGCGCGGGATGCCGAAGATCGTCACCGCGCCGCTGTCGGCATTGACCGAGACGACCGAGATGCTGTCGAACCGCATCGAGTCGCGGCCCTCGCCGCTGTCGGCTCCGAGCAGGAGGAAGTTGTAGTAGCCGTCGGACGGCGGGACGCTCGGCCCGGACGCGAAGATCGACAGCCCCGTCCGCAGCGGCGCGACCACGGCCTGCGCGGCGTACACGGCCCCGGCACTGGGGATCAGCGCCAGGACGAGGGCGACTGCGACCGCCGCGACGCCGGTGCGCTGCGGCACCCGCCCCACGCGGATGAGCCGGAGTGTGTCGACGGTCAGCACGAGCCACAGCGCCGCGTACACCCAGAGCAACAGCTGCACCGTCATCAGGGTCCACCAGGAGGCGAGCACCGTCGTGAGAAGCGGGCGGGCGAACAGCGCGGCGAGGATCGTCACGATGAGGGCCGCCCACAGGAGGACGGTGGCGATGAGGCCCACTCTGCCGAGGCGCCGATCACCGGCGACGATCTGAGCCGACCCGGGGAAGAGGAAGTTCGCGATGACGAGCCACCACGCGCGGCGGCCCATGATCTGCGGCGACGAGCTGTCGGGATGCCGCAGCGGGCGCTCCTCGAGCACGCGTCGCGCGGCCGGGGCCGTGGCCCGCGGCGGACTGCTGACGCTCACGTCCGCGACCTCACAGCGAGTCCTTCAGCCGCTGGTTCTTCGCCTCGACCTGACGCTCGAGATCCTCGGCGTAGGCGTGCAGACGCGTGGCGATTCCCGCATCGGTCGCGCCCAGCAGGCGCGCCGCCAGCAGGCCGGCGTTCTTGGCGCCGTTGATCGAGACAGTGGCGACGGGGATCCCGGCCGGCATCTGCACGATGCTCAGGAGCGAGTCCATGCCGTCGAGCGTGGCGAGCTGCACCGGAACGCCGATGACGGGGAGCGTCGTCACCGAGGCGAGCATTCCCGGCAGGTGCGCGGCACCGCCCGCGCCGGCGATGATGACGCGGATGCCGCGCTCGCGCGCTTCTCGGCCGTATCGCAGCAGCTTGTCGGGGGTGCGGTGCGCGGAGACGACCTCGACCTCGTGGGGGATGGTGAAGTCGGAGAGGATCTGGGACGCATCGCTCATGATGCGCCAGTCGGAGTCGGATCCCATCACGACGCCGACCAGGGGGGACGAAGAGGAGTGAAGCGGGCGGGTCACGGCTCCAGGCTAGGCCGCGATCCCGGGAGTTCGCCGCAACGGCACGATCAATCGGTGAAGAACGACGCCGCTCCGCGGGCCTCGTAGCAGACCGCCGCGAGGTCGTCCCCCGCGACCGTGACATGCCCGACCTTCCGACCGGGTCGGGGGTCCTTGCCATAGGTGTGGACCTTCGCCGACGGGTGCGCCTCGAGAGCGGCGGGCAGGCGTTCGGAAAGCGTGCCGTCCGTGGGCCCGCCGAGGATGTTCACCATCACCGCCCAGGGAGCCCGGAGCGCCGTGTCCCCCAGCGGCAGGTCGAGCACAGCGCGCAGGTGCTGTTCGAACTGACTGGTGATCGCACCGTCCTGGGTCCAGTGCCCGCTGTTGTGCGGACGCATCGCGAGCTCGTTGACCAGCAGACGCTCGTCCGTGGTCTCGAACAGCTCGACGGCGAGCATGCCGGTCACTCCGAGACCGACGGCGATCGCCTCACCGATGTCGCCGGCCACATCGGCCAGTCGGCCCGCGGAATGCGGGGCGGGGGCGATCGCTTCGGCACAGACACCGTCCTTCTGCACCGTCTCCACGACGGGGTAGACGACGAGCTCCCCGGAAGGCCGCCGCGCGACCTGCTGCGCGAGCTCGCGGGTGAAGTCGACCAGTTCCTCGACGAGGAGTTCCCCGCCGTCCTCGAGTGCGTCCAGCCAGTCGGCGGCATCGGATGCCGCGGCGACGACCCGCACGCCCTTGCCGTCGTATCCGCCGCGCGGCGTCTTGACGACGGCGCGGCCGCCGTGCGCGGCGATGAAGCTGTCGAGGGACGCGGCGTCGGCGACCGGAGCCCAGTCCGGCTGAGGCATCCCGAGCTCGGCGAGCTTGGCGCGCATGCGCAGCTTGTCCTGAGCGTAGAAGAGGGCGTCGGGGCCAGGGTGGACGGCGACGCCGGCCTCGACCAGGGCGCGGAGGACGTCCTGCGGGACATGCTCGTGATCGAAGGTGAT
Source organism: Microbacterium sp. (assembly GCF_043427715.1). GTDB lineage: Bacteria > Actinomycetota > Actinomycetes > Actinomycetales > Microbacteriaceae > Microbacterium. Next base: position 23,093 of record NZ_JBHWTD010000103.1, read on the forward strand.
CACGTCGACGTCGCGGGCGAAGGCCATGACGGTCTCGACGTCGCGATAGTCACCGACGTCGGTCGCTGCGAGGGCGGCTGACATGCCGTCCTGTTCCGCGAGGACGCGCACGTCGATGCCCAGTTCGACGGCGGGAGCGATCATCATCCGCGCCAGCTGTCCGCCGCCGACGATCCCGACCTGCAGTGCCATCTCGTTCCCTTCGTCGAGTCCATCTTCTCGCACTCGACGACGCGCGATGCGCCTCAGGGACGCTCGCCCACGACCGGCACCGCGTGCGAGTCGCGATGGGCGAGGATCTGGCTGACCTCGACCTGGTCGGCCAGGGTCTCGTGCACCAGGCGCACGGAGGGGATGTCGACGAGGCGAAGCGGAGCATCGACGCCGTTCGAGAGGCTGAGCGAGCCACTCCCCCACAACCGCTGCAGCGGCGTGCGCCGCTCCGAGATGGTGTAGCCGCGGGCGTGCGAGACATCGACCCGACGCCGACTGAGCAGACCGCTGCGCTCGATGACGCGCCGTGTGGTGAGGGTGTAAGTGCGGGAGAGCCACCGCAGATAAGGCACCACGACGAGCAGGAGCACGATGACGGCCGCGGCGATCCAGAGCATGAGGTCGGTCATCCATCCCGAGACGGCGTCCGGAAGATTTCCGGAGAAGAAGCCGACGGCTCCCGAGGTGGCGATGAGGACGAGCGCGGGAAGGATCAACCGGCGAGCGTGCGGCCGCAGCCGCGCGATCCTCATCTCGGGGGCGGCACTGCCCGGCGCCGGTGCGTGCGGGCGCCCGGTGAAGGCGGTCGGCTGGCTCACCCTCACATCATGGCGTGACCGGCCGACGGCGAGCTGACGGCGCGCCCTTGTTCATCGGACGTGCACCACGTCCCCCGCCGCGACGCGACGCTCTCCCTCCGGGCTCTGCACGACGAGCGATCCGTCGGGATCGAGGGACAGGGCCCGCCCCGTCAGCGAGGTGCCGCCCGGAAGGCTCACGACCACCTCGGCACCGAGGGTCGCACACGCGTCAGCGATGCGCTCACGCAGCGCCGCGAAGCCGGAGCCACCCAGCGCGATCGTCGCGACCCCGTCGCGCAGCCCGGTGAGGAAGTCGGCGAGCAGTCGGTCCTCGTCGACATCCTCGCCGCGCGCCGCGAACGAGGTCGCGGTCGGGACGGGCAGCTGCGCGGCGGTCATCGCGGTGTTCACTCCGACCCCGACGACGACCGCGTGGGGGTTCGACGGCATGACTTCGGCGAGGATGCCGCTGATCTTCAGCCCGTCGACGAGGACGTCGTTGGGCCATTTGACCGCGACGTCGGCACCCGGCGCCTGCTGCCGGACCGCGGCGGCCATCGCCTCGCCGGCGGCGAGGGGGATCCAGCCGCGGGCGTTCACCGGGACGGCCTCGACGCGCAGCAGGACCGATACGGCCAGCGCGCTGCCGGCAGGGGCGACCCACGTGCGATCCAGGCGGCCTCGACCCGATGTCTGGTCCCGCGTCAGCACCACCGAGAGATGAGGGTGCCCGTCAGGGTCGTCGAAGGCGTCCCGGAGGAGCTTCGCGTTCGTCGAACCGACCTGTTCGACGATGTGGAGGCGAGGGCTGACGGCCGCGGCGCGGGGGTAGCCGGAACCGGGGTGTGCATCGGTGGGCGTCGACATGCCGTCACCCTACGTGCGTGGCCGCTCGCCCCGCCCGGCCTTGACACCGCGCGCCGCCAGTGACCCGCTGCGCGAGACCCGTGACGATGTCGGAATCCACAGCGGAACGCAGATCCGGTTGTCGCATGTCGCCAACGCTCGGCGGAGGCGGCTCGCTAGGGTGGAATGCGTGCCAGACCCGTCGAACGAGCCCCTCCAGTCGAACCAGCCGGGATCTCCCGACCTCTTCACGACGGCCGGCAAGATCGCCGACCTCCGTGCCCGCTACGAAGAGGCGGTGCGCGCCCCGGAGGAAGCCGCGCGTGCGAAGCAGAGCGCGAAGGGGAAGCTGACCGCGCGTCAGCGGATCGAGCTGCTCGTCGACCCCGGCTCGTTCGTCGAACTCGACGAATACGTCCGCCACCGCACGACCGCGTTCGGGATGGACCGCTCCCGCCCGTACGGCGATTCCGTCGTCACCGGCGTGGGCACCATCCACGGTCGAACCGTCGCGGTGTACGCGCAGGACTTCACGACCTTCGGCGGCTCGCTCGGCGAGGTGGCGGGCGAGAAGATCGTCAAGGTGATGGAGCACGCGCTCCGCGGCGGCATGCCGATCATCGGCATCCTCGACTCCGGCGGCGCACGCATCCAGGAGGGGGTCGTCGCCCTCGGCAAGTACGGCGAGATCTTCCGCCTCAACACCGCGGCATCGGGCGTCATCCCGCAGATCTCGCTGATCATGGGCCCGGCCGCCGGCGGCGCGGTGTACTCCCCCGCCCTCACCGACTTCGTCATCATGGTCGACAAGACGAGCCAGATGTTCGTCACCGGTCCCGACGTCATCAAGACCGTCACCGGCGAGGACGTCGGCATGGAGGAGCTCGGCGGCGCCTACACGCACAACACCCGTTCGGGCGTCGCCCACTACCTCGCCGAAGACGAGGACGACGCGATCGACTATGCGCGCACACTCATCGGGTACCTCCCGGACAACAACATGTCGGACGCGCCCGGCTACGAGAGCGCCTTCGACTTCGAGACGACAGACAGCGACCGGGTGCTCAATACGATCATCCCCGACTCGCCGAACCAGCCGTACGACATCCACGAGGTGATCTCCCATCTGGTCGACAGCGGTGACTTCCTCGAGGTGCAGCCCCTGTTCGCACCCAACATCGTCATCGGGTTCGGGCGCATCGAAGGTCGAACGGTCGGCATCATCGCCAACCAGCCGTCGCAGATGGCGGGCACTCTGAACATCGACGCCGGAGAGAAGGCGAGCCGCTTCGTGCGGTTCTGCGACGCCTTCTCCATCCCGATCCTCACCCTGGTCGATGTCCCCGGGTACCTGCCCGGCACCGATCAGGAGTGGACCGGCGTCATCAGGCGCGGCGCGAAGCTGCTCTACGCCTACGCCGAAGCGACGGTGCCCCTTGTGACGGTCATCCTGCGGAAGGCCTACGGCGGCGCCTACATCGTGATGGGCTCGAAGCAGCTCGGCGCCGACTTCAACCTCGCCTGGCCCACGGCCGAGATCGCGGTCATGGGCGGGCAGGGCGCCGTGAACATCCTGTACCGCGGCGAGATCAAGCGCGCCGAGGAAGCGGGCGAAGACGTCGCGGCCGTCCGAACGAGGCTGGCGAACGAGTACACCTACAACGTGGCCTCGCCCTTCCTGGCGGCCGAGCGCGGCGAGCTGGACGGCATCATCGAGCCGGCCCAGACCCGCGTCGCCGTGGCCAAGGCGCTGCGCACCCTTCGCGGCAAGCGGGCGAACCTGCCCGCGAAGAAGCACGGTAACATCCCGCTATGACGCGGGAGGATGCCGACGGAGCCGCGACGCTCCGCGTCGACGTGCTGCGTGGCAATCCCACGGATGAGGAACTCGCCGCGGTCGTCGCCGTCGTCACCGAGTCTTACGTGCGCGAGGCCTCGTCGGCCGTCGCGGAGGAGCAGCCGACGACTACGTGGGCCGTCTCGGCGCGTGGGCTGCGCGAGCCGCTCCGCCGAGACTCGCGCTGGGGCGCTTTCCGCGGGTGACGGCGCGATGGACGTTCTTGTCCCCCAAAGTACCTACAGACAACCTGTGAATGATCGAAGAGACTTGAACCGCTGGAACGCTTCTGCGTTCGGTTGACCCGCATCCCTCAGAACGCGGGTCGACCTGCGGGTCGGTTTTCGGGTAACCACCCGCGTGGCGAGGGGCGGGCGGCTTCGCCGCCCCTCGCCTCCCTCCCCCTCATCGTCGCGTTTCTTCGCGACGGGGGTTCGGCTCTCCCACGGAGCGACCAGGGCGAAGCGGTCAGTGCCGCGCGTCCCCCGGATGTGCGATCTCGCGCCAGAGGTCGACGATCTCCTCGCCGTCGACGCCGTCCTCCTCCTTCGAACGTCCCACGACGGTGACGGCGATGCTCTCGTGCGGAGAAGTGCGGATGTAGATGCGGTCGGATGCCGCGCCCTCGAGAGCCTGTGCGAGGTCGGCGCGGATGCGAGCCAGTGCGTCCGCGTCGGTCGACTCCAACCCGCCCTCGTCGAGGACGGTGACGATGCTGCCGCGCCGCCGGGCCTCCGCCAGTCGCTCGCGCACCGTTTCGTCGAGCAGGCGCGGACCCCTCAGCTCATCGCGGAGAGCTCCCTCGGCGAGGCGCGCACGTTCACGCTCCTCGTCGCTCAGGACGCCGTCCATCTCGATCGTGCGCATGAGGACGGGGCCGGCGAGGTCGATGGCACGTTGGACGCGGACGCGGCGTTCGCGCCGGCGCCCCTCCTGGCTGGCGAGCCACTCCGACGACCGCCGCTGGATGTCGCCCAGTTCGACCGTGTCGACGGCCGCGCGATCAACCAGCCCGCGCAGGAGCTGCGCCGCGACGACCCACACCACGGCTCCGACGACACCCAGGGTGAGGGCGTCGACAGGACCGATCCAGGCGGTCGACGCGACCGCGAGGGCGGCGACCCCGATCCAGGCGATGAGCGGCCGCCGCCGCACCATCACGATGGTCATCAGCGCGCCGATCCCGCCGAGGGTCCACGTCACGAACGGCTCGGAACGCACCTCGGCATCGACGGAGAGGAAGGTCACGGAAGGGATGATCCCGCTGGCCGCCAAGGCCAGGAGGGCGACCCCGAGGGGAAGAGTCGAGCTCTGTCGCCCTGCGCTCGCGTGTTCCGACTCCTCGGAGGGTGACGCCACCGTCGACGCGGCGACCCCCGGGGTCTCCGCCTTCCAGAAGATGCAGATCCATGTGACGGCGAGGAAGATCGCCACCGCGCCGAGGAACAGCAGCGGACGCTCGACCGGCGCCGTCCAGAACAGGGCGCCGGCGACGAGGTAGGCCGTGAAGATCACGGCGAGCAGGGAGAGGCCGGTGTGTACGCGCGCGTTCATCGGGTGCGCTCCCATCGCAGTTCGACGATCGTCCCCGACTCGGAGCTGCGCACGCGGGCATGTCCCCCGACCGCGGCGACGCGCGCGATGATGGAGCCTCGGATGCCGAGCCGGTCCTCTCCCACGGCTCCCGCGTCGAACCCGGCCCCCTCGTCGATGACGCGGACCACCACTCTCCGATCGTCCACCGCCACGTCCGCGCGCAGGCCCGCTCCGCCGGCGTGCTCGACGGCGTTCGCGATCGCCTGCCCGGCGGCGAGCACGAGCGCCCGAGCGACGCGACCGGGAAGAGGCGGTGTGCCGTGGGCCACGGCGGTGTCGACCCGGAGGGACACGTCGTGTTCGGCGGCCACGCCACGCAGACCCTCGATGAGGAAAGCAGGGGCCACCGGATCGTCGGGCCCCTCTTCGGCATCGCGGTCAGCGTTGGCCAGGCGAGTGAGCGCTTCGCGCGCCATCGCGACGGCGAGATCGCGCTCACGCGGACTCGTGGCGCGCTCGGCGGCGATGAGGGCGGCGAGGACGCTGTCGTGCATGAGCGCGGCGACGGAGACGCGTTCCTGCTCCATCGCGTCAGCGGCCGCGGCCGCGGCGTACGAGGCCACAGCCGACTCCCGCGTGTGGTCGAAGTCTGCCGCCAGCCGTCGGAGGAGGTGCCCCACCATGATCACGACCACGGCCAAGATGACCGCGAACACGACCTGGCGCCCCACGGCGAGGATGACCGACGCCTCCGGGCCGAGCTGGATGACCCGCGCGACACCGTAGAGCACCGGCACCATGACCGCCCACACGAACTGCACCCGCACCGAGAACACGAAGGCGCTCGCGAGCGTCGCGAGGTTGAGGAGATACCAGATCCACGGCTCACCCGCCGCGAATTCCTGGCGCCCCGCCGTGGCGAACGGCCATGCGATGAGCACCAGCGGGAACACGATCGCGAAGATCGCGCCGAAGAGCCGCACGAACATCCCGACGATCCCCGCGACGACCATGAGACCCAGCGGCGCGAACGTGACGGTCATCAGGATGATCCGCCACAGCGGATCCTCGTGGTCCGACGCCATCGCGTTCAGGAATGCCTGCAGACCGATGAGTGCGCTGGCGATGCCCCCGACGAGCCCGATGATGCGCTCGATGCGCGCACGGGTGAAGAGGCTGACGTCGGCCGGGCTGGTGACGCCGAAGACGGCGGAGTCAACGGCCATCCGGTCCCCCCTCGGTGACGAGCCCGTCCTCGATCGCGCGTCGGAGCAGATCGATCTTCGTCGGCGCGGGGCGCCCCACCTCGACGTACTTCACACGCACCCGCGTGATGTTCTCCTTGGCGGTGGAATAGGCGATGCCCAGCCGCTCGGCGACGGCCTTGAGCGGCAGCCCTGCGGCGTACAGGCGCAGGACTTCGCGCTCGCGGGTGGCGAGTTGGGCATCGGCGAAAGCGCGGTCGCCGTCGATTGCCGAGGCCCACTCGACGGTGTCGAGACTGTCTCCGCGCGCGACGGTGCGGATGGCCCCGAGCACGTCGTCGATGCGCGAGGACTTGCTCACCACTCCCGCGGCTCCGGCGCCCAGCGCCTCGCGCACCGCTGCGGGACGGTCGGCGACACTGTGGATGATCACGGGCGACCCATCGGCGACCAGTCGCGTGACGTTCTCGGTCACCGTGGCGCCGTCCCCCAAGGTGAGGTCGAGGACGACGACGTCGACCGGGTGCTCGCCGCGGGCGGAGCGCCACTCGAGGTAGGCGGCCACGGTCGTGCCCGAGTACAGCACGACGGTGTCCTCAGCCCGCACGCAGGCGGCCTCGAGGCCGAGTCGGACCGACTCGTGGTCGTCGATGAACACCACGCGGATCATGTCGTCAGATTACCCAGCACGCTCAGCGGGCCAGCACAGCGATCGCCTCGACATGATGCGAGTGCGGGAACAGATCGAACGCACGGATGCCGTCGGTGCGGTAACCCGCCTCCGCGAACGTCCCGAGGTCCCGGGCCAGCGCGACAGGGTCGCACGCGACGTAGACGATCCGGTCGGGCGCGAGACCCACGAGGCGCTGCACCACTTCTTTGCCCGCTCCGGCGCGGGGCGGGTCGAGGACGACGACTCCGCGGCTGAGTCGCTCGCGCTGCGCGGGCGACGCGCCGGCATCCCACGCGGCCAGCCATCGGTCCACCCGGCTGGTCTCGGCGCGCGCGCCGATCCACTCTGCGAGGTTCTCACCGGCGTGCTCGGTCGCACGGGCGTCGGCTTCGACCGATGTCACGCGTGTGCCCTCGCCCCCGACCGACCCGAGCGCCGCGGCCAGCAGGCCGACGCCGCCATAGAGGTCGAGGTGCTCGGCGGTCGGGTCGAGCACGCCGGACGTCGCGCTGACGACGGCGTCGTGGAGGGTCGCAGCGGCGAGCCGGTGGACCTGCCAGAACCCGCCCGCATCGAGCCGGAATGAGCGGCCGCCGACGCGCTCGTCGATGACCTCGCGCGCGGCGGGGTCTACCGGCGTGCGGCGGGTCGCGGCATCCGGTCGGGGGATGACACGCACCCGCCCGTCGGCGGGGTGTACGAAGTCGAGACGACCGGCGGCTGCCGATCGCGCCTGGCGGGCGGCGTCGGCGATCGCGGCCGTGGCGAGCGGGTGCTCGTCGACGGGGATGACGCGGTGGCTGCGCGCGGCGTAGGGACCGACGCGGCCGGCGCCGTCGACGTGCAGGCTGACGCGGGTGCGCCATCCGGTGCCGTCCGCGGCATCCTGCTCTTCGCCGGCGGCAGCGGCCTCCATCGTGACGGGGACCTCGTACCGGGCGAAGCGGCGAAGCGCGTCACGGACGACCTCCGCTTTGAGCTCGCGCTGGTGGTCCAGCGCGATGTGCCCGAAGTCTGCGCCACCGGGACGATCGGCCGGGGCGACCGACACGTCGGCGGCCGACCAGACATGCGGGCGACGATGGGGCGAGGCGTCCAGCACCTCGACGACATCACCGCGCCAGAACGATGCTTTTCGGGTGTCGGTCAGCGTGACCCGGACCCGCTCACCCGGGATCGCGTCGGGGACGAAGACCACGCGGTTCTCGTGGCGGGCGACGAAGACGCCCCCGTGAGCTGCGGCGGTGATGTCGAGGTCGAGGAGGTCTCCCGGTTGCACCCTTCGATGCTTTCACATCCCGGCAGGGCGCCCGGTGTATCGCATGACCGTCGGGCGTGCAACCACCTCCCGCGATCACGGTGGCGGCGACCGTGCGACGCTGTGGTTCTCCCCGGACAAGCTCCACGTCTTCGATCCCGAATCCGGTGTCAACCTGACACGCGACGAGGCGAAGGCGGAACGCCTCGAAGCCGACGCACGCGACCAGCGGACGCGAGCACTGGAGCGGGCGAAGGCCGCGATGGCCAAGGAGGAGACCGCCCCGAAGTGAGCGCGCACTAGCGTGGACCGCATGCGTGTCTGCCTCGCCTCGACCTCCCCTGCCCGCCTCATGCTGTTCCGACAGGCGGGCGTCGAACCCCTCACCCGGGCCCCGCGAGTCGACGAGGAAGCGGAGATCGCCCGCGTCGAGCGAGCCGAGGCGCGCACCCTTCCCCCGGAGGAGCACGTTCTCGTGCTCGCGCGGCTCAAGGCTGCGGACGTCGCCCACTCGCTCGCCGAGGAGGGCTTCGACGGCATCGTCGTAGGGGGCGACTCGATGTTCGAACTGGACGGCGAGATCCTCGGCAAGCCCTACACCCCGGATGCCGCGCGGGCACGGTGGCAGTCGATGCGCGGGCGCACCGGGGTGCTGCACTCCGGTCACAGTGTGTTCCGGGTCCGGCCCGGAGAGGTGCCCGTCGAGGCGCACGCCGTCGCCGAAGCCTCGGTCACCTTCATCTCCGACATCACGGATGCCGAGATCGATGCGTACGTCGCGACCGAGGAGCCCCTGCTGGTCGCCGGCGCCTTCACCGTCGACAGCCTGGGCGGCCCGTTCATCGACCGGGTGGAGGGCGATCCCTCGACGGTCGTGGGGATGTCCTTGTCGACCGTGCGCAGACTCGTGCGTGAGCTGGGCGTGGAGTGGACCTCGCTCTGGAACCGGCCCGCTGATTCGTAGACTTCCCCAGATGATTTCCGGATGATCTTGTGCGAGTGATCCAAAGGAGAGCATGCCCGGCTGGGTAGGCTCGAATCCATGCCTGAGCGCGTGCCCCCCCGCATCTCGAAAGTCCTGATCGCCAATCGGGGCGAGATCGCCGTGCGCATCATCCGCGCCGCCCGCGATTCCGGCGCCCTCTCGGTCGCCGTGTATGCCGACCAGGATCGCGACGCCCTGCACGCCCGGCTCGCCGATGAGGCCTATTCGCTGAGCGGCAACACCAGCGCCGACACGTACCTCTCCATCGAGAAGATCCTCTCGGTCGCCCGGCGCTCCGGCGCGGATGCCGTCCACCCCGGAGACGGCTTCCTGGCCGAGAACGCCGAGTTCGCCCGCGCTGTCATCGGCGCGGGTCTGATCTGGATCGGCCCGTCCCCCGAGGCCATCGAGGCACTCGGCGACAAGGTCACCGCCCGGCACGTCGCCGAGAAGGTCGGCGCGCCGCTCGCTCCCGGCACCCCCGGCCCCGTCGCGGGCGCGGACGAGGTCGTCGCTTTCGCCCGCGAGTTCGGACTCCCGATCGCGATCAAAGCCGCCTACGGCGGCGGCGGCCGGGGCCTGAAGGTCGCCCGCGAGTTCGAGGAGATCGAGGAGCTGTTCGATTCCGCGACCCGAGAGGCGATCACCGCTTTCGGGCGCGGCGAATGCTTCGTGGAGAAGTACCTCGACAAGCCGCGTCACGTCGAGACGCAGTGCCTCGCCGACGCCCACGGCAACGTCGTGGTCGTCTCCACGCGCGACTGCTCGCTGCAGCGCCGCCACCAGAAGCTCGTCGAAGAGGCGCCTGCACCCTTCCTCACGGATGCGCAGAACGAGGTCCTCTACTCCGCCTCGAAGGCGATCCTGAAGGAGGTCGGGTACGTCGGTGCGGGCACCTGCGAGTTCCTGATCGGCGCCGACGGCACGATCTCCTTCCTCGAGGTCAACACCCGCCTGCAGGTCGAGCACCCGGTTTCGGAAGAGGTCACCGGCATCGACCTGGTCCGCGAGCAGTTCCGTCTCGCCGTCGGCGGCACGCTCGACTACCCCGACCCGGAGCCGGTCGGACACTCCATCGAGTTCCGCATCAACGGCGAAGACCCCGGTCGCGGCTTCCTCCCGGCGCCGGGCAGCATCCACGTCTTCAAGACGTTCGGCGGCCCGGGCGTCCGACTGGACTCCGGGGTGACCGCCGGCGACAGCGTCTCGGGCGCGTTCGACTCGCTGCTCGGAAAGCTCATCATCACCGGGCGCACGCGCGAGGAAGCCCTCGAGCGCTCCCGCCGCGCGCTCGACGAGTTCGAGGTCACCGGCATGCCCACTGTGCTGCCGTTCCACCGCGAGGTCGTCCGCGACCCGGCTTTCACCGCTGAGGACGGCACGTTCGGCGTCTTCACCCGGTGGATCGAGACGGAGTTCGTCAACGACATCCCCGCGTGGGACGGCGAAGCGGCCCCGATCCCCGAGCCCGAAGCGCGACACACGGTCGTCGTCGAGGTCTCCGGCAAGCGGCTCGAAGTCAGCCTTCCCGACCGCATCGCGCAGCCCGCCGTGAGCGCCGGACGACCGGCCGCGGTGCCGCCGTCTCGCCGGTCGCACGCGACGACCGCGATGGCGGGCGCGAGCGGGGACACCGTGGCATCCCCCATGCAGGCCACCATCGTCAAGGTCGCCGTCGAAGAGGGTCAGCACGTCGTGAAGGGCGACCTCGTCGTCGTCCTCGAGGCGATGAAGATGGAGCAGCCCATTCAGGCCCACAAGGACGGCACCGTCGCGGCCGTCAACGCCGAGCCCGGCACCACGGTCTCGGCCGGTCACGCTCTGCTCACGATCGTCTGAGCCGGAGCACCTTCCGCACTGCTTACGCCTATCGTGTCGGCATGAGGCGCTCACCGGTCCTGCTCGTCACCGCCACGGCCACCCTGTTCGCGCTCAGCGGCTGCGCGTCATCGCCGAGCGTCGACCTGGACGCCGCCGAGGAGTGGGCGCAGGACGTGGTCGCCGCCGAGTCCGATGGGCCCGGCTCCGCGGGCACGCTGTCGACGAAGGTCGGCCCCGACGGGAAGGCCGCAGCGCTGACGCTCGCCTTCGAGCAGCCGACCTCCCTCGTCCGCATCGACGTGCGGTGCTACGACGGCGACCTCGACGATGTGACGGCGACGGTGTCTGCCGCGATCACCGTGACCGACGGCGACGTGGCGACCGCTAAGGCCGACGTCCCCTGCGACCGCGAGCTCCACGAACTGATGGTGGATGCCGCGGACGCGGTCTCCGTCGATGTGGAAGCGACCGCGAACGTGCAGACCTACCTGCACGCGACCATGATCCAGGAGCTTGTGATCGAGCGCTGAGACCGGCTCAGAAGGCGAGCATGCGCACGTGCGACGTCACACGCCAGGACCGCGCGGAGGCGTGCCACCCGTAGGAGCGCGTGCCGTGTGTCGCGGCGCCGAATCGGGAGCCGGTGCTCAGCGCCGTCTGGACGCCGTCGCGACCGAAGCCGACGATGTCCGCGCGGCCGTCACGGTTGATGTCGACGACGGTCCGCGGCATCCACCCGTTCGTCCACTCCCGTGAGCCGAACGCGCGTGTCCAGCGCTTCTGGGCGGAGAACGACGAGCCTTGGTTGATCGCCACGTAGGTGCCGGCGCTCGCGAACCCGACGATGTCCGCACGCCCGTCGCCGTCCACGTCGGCCAGCGTGCGGGGGTGTCGGTCGGTACGCCACGTGCCGGCCGGGGCGGAGCGGAAATCGCGCGACCACAGCGTCGGGGACGCGAATGCGTCTCCCGTGTTCTTCGCCACCCACACTCCCTGGGGTCCGAACCCGACGATGTCAGGGCGACCGTCGCCGTCCGCGTCGATCACGTGGCGCGGGGTGCCGGCGACGGACCACCCGCGAGCGGCGCCGAAGCTCCCCACCCAGCGGCGGGGGCCGTCGAACGCCCCGCCGGTGTTCCGCGCGACGTACACGCCGTCGGTCCCGAATCCGACGAGGTCCGCGAGACCGTCACCGGTGACGTCGACGACCGTCCGGGGCGTCCGCGACTGGTTCCACCCGCCCGCCGAGGCCGACGAACCCATCTGCCCGGTCCACAGTCGCGGCGCCTCGAAGGAGGACCCGATGTTGCGTGCGACGTGGACACCCGCCGGACCGAACCCGACGATGTCCGGACGGCCGTCGCCGGTCACGTCCACGACGCTGCGCTGGTGCACGCCGACCCGCCAGCCTTTGTTCGTGCCGAAACTGCGCACCCACAGGCGCGCAGAGGCGAATTTCCCGGGCGCCCCCGGTGCGACGTAGACGCCGCCCGGTCCGAACCCGACGATGTCCGGTCGGCCGTCGCCCGTCACGTCGACGGTCACGCGCGGGTGGTCTTGCGCGTCCCAGCCGCGTGAGCTTCCGAACGCGCTCGTCGCGAGGCTCGCCGCGGTGAAGGCCCTCCCCGTCCCGGCCGAGGTGTACACGCCGACGCTGCCGAAGGCGACGATGTCGGGGGCCCCGTCACTGTTGAGGTCTGTGTCGACGGCGCTCGCGCCGAGGTCGTCGTCGACCCCGTCCCCGTCCGAATCGGGTCGCGGCGAATCCAGGGGCTGCGGACCGACTCCTGAGGACGCCGTGAGGCAGCAGCGGATGCCGCGTGAGGTCACGACCGTGTCGCCGGAGAGGTCCCGCCACACCCCGTTGTACGCGCCGCTGGTGTCGCGCAGCGTGTACCCGTCGAACTGGACGCCGTCGACGGGGACGTAGCTGCGCTTGCCGCTGGGGACGTCGACGGCCTCGTTGAGGATCGACAGGTGGACGTGGGCACGCGAGCCCGGCGTGCCGCCGCACGGGAGGGTCTGCGCCGCATCGCCCAATCGGGTTCCCGCCTCCACCCACGAACCGACGAGACCGGCACGCGCGTTCTCGAGGTGGTAATACTCCGACATCCAGCCGCCGCCGTGGTCGACCCCCAGGAACCACCCGCGCCCGCAGGTCACCCGGTAGACGGTGCCCGAGGCGACGGCGAGGACGCTCCTGCTCGCCGAGCCGGTGGGGGCGAAGTCGATCGCACCCCGGTGGATGCCATCGCTGTCGGCATGGGAGCCGCTGACCGCCCAGCGCGCACCGGCGGCGTAGGGAAGGCGGAACACCGGTTGCGGACCGTACTCCGGCACGGTGAGCCGTCGCGGCGCGATCGGCGAAGGGGAGGCGACCGGAAGCTCGCGTGTCAGCGGAAGAGTCGGCCCGTCAGTTCCGTGATCGTGCGGCAGCTCCTCCGCGGCCTTCACTTCGGGCTCGGACGGGGACTCGGCGGCGTGCGCGGGCGGCCCGACGAGCAGCGCGGCCAGAAGGGCGCCGAGCAGTCCGGTGGTGATGGTCCGTGTAGGTCTTGAGCGCATGTCTCCTCCGGGTCTCCCCAGAAGGTCTCAGCCTACGTGAGCGCATCCGCGGCCGGGCGGGTCAGGAGAACGTGTCCTCGTCGCGGCCGACCTGGTGCATGGCCCGGGTCGCGTCGGTGATGCTGCCGGCGAGCGAGGGGTACACCGCGAACACGCGCGAGAGCTGGTCGACCGTCAGGCGCCGTTCGACGGCGATGGCGATCGGGTAGATGAGCTCCGACGCGCGGGGCGCGACGATGACGCCGCCGATGACGGTACCCGATCCCTCGCGCGCGATGACCTTCACGAAGCCGTCCTTGACACCCATCATCTTGGCGCGGGCGTTCGCGGCGAGCGGCAGCTTGTGCACGTAGCCGTTCACGGCGCCCGAGGCGATGTCCTTCTCCTGGCGTCCCACCGTCGCGATCTCGGGGGCCGTGAAGATGTTCGCCGTGACGCGGTGCTTCTCGAGCGGGATGACCGTGTCGCCGAGGGCGTGGAAGACGGCCATGCGGCCCTGCATCGAGGCGACCGATGCCAGCGGCAGGAAGGTCGTGCAGTCCCCGGCCGCGTAGATGTTCGGCACGGAGGTGCGCGCCACCCGGTTGACCTGGATGTGACCGGATGCCGTGAGCTGGACGCCTGCCTCCTCCAGTCCCAGGCCCGCCGTGTTCGGGATGGAGCCGACCGCCATGAGGCAGTGGCTGCCCTCGACCGTCCGACCGTCCGACAGCGTCGCGACCACGCCCGTCGCGGTGCGCTCCACCTTTTCGGCACGGGACTTCGACAGGACGGTCATGCCGCCGCGGGTGAACACCTTCTCGATGACCGCTGCGGCATCCGAGTCCTCGCCGGGGAGGACCTGGTCGCGGCTGGAGATGAGCGTGACCTTCGAGCCGAGGTTCATGTAGGCGCCGGCGAACTCCGCACCGGTCACACCCGACCCCACGACGATGAGGTGTTCCGGAAGCGACTTCATGTTGTAGAGCTGCGTCCAAGTGAGGATGCGCTCGCCGTCGGGCTTGGCGCTGTCGAGCTCGCGCGGGGACGCACCCACCGAGACGACGAGGGTGTCGGCTTCGATGCGGTCGAAGTCGGTGCCGTCCGGGCCGGTGGACACCACGACGGCGTGCGGCCCGTCGAGGCGACCGTGCCCCGAGACGATGCGGACGCCCGCGTCGATCAGGTGCGCACGCATGTCGTCGGACTGCTGCCGCGCCAGCGCGAGGAGCCGCTTGTTGACGGCCGCGAGGTTGATGGCGATCTCGGTCTTGAGGGGCTTCGCGTTGTCGTCGCGGGCGAACAGCTGCACGCCCAGGTCGGACGCGCCGCGGATGGCGACAGCGGCGTCGGCGGTGGCGATGAGCGACTTCGAGGGCACCACGTCGGTGATGACGGCGGACCCACCGACACCGGCGCGCTCGACGAGCGTCACCTCGGCGCCCAGCTGCGCGGCGGCGAGCGCCGCCTCATATCCGCCGGGGCCGCCGCCCAGGATCGCGACGCTCTGAGTGGTCTCGAAGCTCACAGACATGATGTCCATTCTCTCAGTACGCGCGGCGCTCGCGCCGCCATCTGGCTCCGCCCCCCTCGGGGTTCCTAAAGTGGACTCATGTCCGATCACACCAACCCCCTCGACGACACCTCGAACGACCCCTTCGAGGTGGCCGCCACCGCGGCCGCCGACATCGCACGTCTGACCGGTGTCGAGCGTCACGACATCGCCCTCACCCTCGGAAGCGGCTGGGGGAAGGCCGCCGAGCTCATCGGCGAGACGACGGCCACCCTCGCGGCCACCGATGTCACCGGTTTCAGCAAGCCGGCCCTCGCGGGGCACGTCGGGTCGCTGCGCAGCATCCTCACCCCGAAGGGCAAGCGCGTCCTCGTGATCGGTGCGCGCACCCACTACTACGAAGGCCACGGCGTCCGCCGCGTCGTGCACAGCGTGCGCACCGCTGCGGCCACCGGCGCCAAGACGATGGTGCTCACCAACGGCGCGGGGGGCATCAAGACCTCCTGGAAGCCCGGCCAGCCCGTCCTCATCAGCGACCACATCAACCTCACCGGCGACTCCCCGCTCGAAGGCGCCACCTTCATCGACCTCACGGACCTGTACTCGACGCGACTGCGCGATGTCGCACGCTCGATCGACCCGACCCTGGACGAGGGCGTCTACTGCCAGTTCCGCGGCCCGCAGTACGAGACCCCGGCCGAGGTCCGCATGGCGAAGACCATCGGCGGCAACATCGTGGGCATGTCGACCGCGCTCGAGGCGATCGCCGCCCGTCAGGCCGGGATGGAGATCCTCGGCTTCTCCTTGATCACGAACATGGCTGCCGGCATCCAGACAACGCCGCTGAGTCACCAGGAGGTCATCGACGCGGGCCGCGAGGCCGAGCCGGTGATCTCGGATCTGCTCGCCCGCGTGATCGGCGCGCTATGAGCGCGGCGCACCTCGACGCGGCCCGCGCCTGGCTCGCGCAAGACCCCGACTCTGCCACGCGGGACGAGCTCACCGCGGTCATCGATCGCGCCGAGGCCGGAGACCCCGGCGCGATCGCCGACCTCGCCGACCGGTTCGACGGTCGCCTCGCCTTCGGGACGGCGGGCCTGCGCGGTGCGCTGGGCGCCGGGTCGAACCGGATGAACCGCGTCCTGGTGGGACAGGCGGCCGCCGGCTTCGCCGCCTACCTGCGTGATCGGGAGCCGGAGGCCACACCGTCGGTCGTCATCGGTTACGACGGGCGTCGCAACTCCGATGTCTTCGCCCGCGACAGCGCGGAGATCTTCGCTGGAGCGGGCCTGCGTGCGATCCTCCTCCCGCGCCTTCTGCCCACCCCGGTGCTGGCCTTCGCGGTGCGGCATCTGGGCGCCTCCGCGGGCGTCATGGTCACGGCATCCCACAACCCTCCCGACGACAACGGCTACAAGGTCTACCTCGGCGGCGCGGAGGAGGGCGCGCAGATCGTCTCGCCCGCCGACGCCGAGATCGCCGCGCACATCCAGGCCGTCGCCGACCGCGCAGACCTCGGCTCCGTCCCGCGGTCGGAGGACTACGAGATCGCCGACGAGTCCGTCGTGGATGCGTACGTCGCCGCGACCGCGCTCGTCGCCCCCGCCCCCGCCGGCGCCGCCGGGATGCCGTGGGTGTACACGGCCATGCACGGTGTCGGATGGGCGACCCTGCGCCGCATCCTCGAGACCGCCGGGTACCCTCTTCCCACCGTGGTCGCCGAGCAGATCGAGCCGGACGGCCGCTTTCCCACCGTCGCCTTCCCGAACCCCGAGGAGCCGGGCGCGATGGACCTGTCCTACCGGACGGCCACCGCCGCCGGCGCGGAGTTCATCCTCGCGAACGACCCCGACGCCGACCGTCTCGCCGTCGCGATCCCCGACGCCACCGCCGCCGAGGGCTGGCGCCGTCTCACCGGCAACGAAGTGGGGCTCCTCCTCGGGTGGCGCGCCGCGCGCACGGCATCCGGCGGATCCCTCGCGTGCTCCCTCGTCTCCTCCCCCGGACTTCAGGTCGTCGCCGAGCACCACGGTCTGGACTTCCACGCCACCCTCACCGGCTTCAAGTGGATCTCCCGCGCACCGGACCTGGTGTTCGGGTTCGAGGAAGCCCTCGGCTACCTCGTGAACCCCGAGACCGTCCGTGACAAGGACGGCATCTCGGCGGCCGTGGCGATGCTCGGGCTCATCGCCCAGGCGCGTGAGGACGGGGAGACGCTCGCCGAGCTCCTCGCCCGCTTCAGCGAGACCTTCGGATTCTTCGCGAGCGGCCAGGTGTCCATCCGGGTCGACGACGTCTCCGTCATCGGCCGGATCATGGCGGGGCTGCGCGCCGCGCCGCCCGCCGTTGTGGGAACGGTGGCCGTCGACCGGATCGACGACCTTCTGGAGGCCGCCCCCGGCCAGCCGTCGGGCGACGTGCTGCGGTTCTGGCTGGCCGACGGCTCCCGGGTCATCGTCCGCCCCAGCGGCACTGAGCCGAAGCTGAAGGCGTACCTCGATGTGCGAGGCGACTCCGCAGCGGATGCCGCGGCGCGCCTGGCCGCGCTCGAGGCCGGCGCGCGCGTGGTCGTCGCCACCCCCGAGGGCTGATCGTGGCGATGGGTCCGCAGGGGTCCTACGCTGACTCCATGCGCCTCATCGACCCGATCGTCCTGGAGAACTCCCATGTGCGGCTGGAGCCGCTCGACGGCCGTCACGCGGATGACCTGACGGCCGCACGCGAGGGCCTCGAGTACGCCTGGTACACGTCGGTGCCGGCATCCGTCCCCGCCGAGATCGACCACCGCCTCGCCGAGCACGCCGCGGGGCGGATGAACCCCTGGGCGGTCGTCGCGGGGTCGCGCGCAGTGGGGATGACGACCTTCTGCAACATCGACCAGGACAACCGGCACGTCGAGATCGGCCACACGTGGCTGAGCCGGGGCGTGCAGCGGACCGCTGTGAATACCGCGGCGAAGCTCCTCCTGCTCGCCCACGCCTTCGAGACGTGCCAGGCGATCGCCGTCGAACTGCGCACCGCCTGGCACAACCGACAGTCGCGCGCGGCGATCGAGCGACTCGGCGCGAAGCAGGACGGCGTCCTGCGCAACCATCGCCTCGGGCCGGACGGCAGCCTCCGCGACACGGTGGTCTATTCGATCCTCCCGCACGAGTGGGCGGGGGTCCGGCTCGGCCTGGAGGCGTCGCTGCAGCGCTGAGCGGCGGTCTCAGCCGTCGACGACGGCGACGAGTTCGTCGAGGAACGCCGCGAAAGAGGTGCCGCGACGGAGGATGCGCTGCACCCTGTCGCGCTCGCTGAAGACCTCGACGAGCTGCTCGAAGACGGTCTGGAACGCCTCCCGGTCGGATTCGGAGAAGGCGACCATCGCGACGACCTGCACGCGCCGCTCCCCCCAGGCGACCGCGGGGTCGGCCAAGCCGACGGCGATCGCCGTGCGGGTCCCCGTCATGCCGATGGCGTGCGGCACGGCGAGCGCGTCGGTGAAAGCGGTCGAGGACATCCGCTCCCGCTCGAGGGCGCGCTCGATGTAGTCCTCCTCGATGATGCCCTGCCGCACCAGCAGCGCGCCGAGCTGACGGATGACCGACTCCTCGTCGGATGCCGCGTCGAGGCGCGCGATGAAGGCGTCCGCCGAGAAGTACCGTTCGAGCTCCTTGCGCAGGCCCGCGAGGCGCCGGGCCCGGCGTGCCCGCGAGGCGGCCGTCTGCACGCGCTCGACGTCGCTCTCGGTCAGGAACGGCTGGATCCTCACGATGCGCTCGGCGGGGGCGGCCGGATCGATCGTGGTGAGGACGAGGTCGGTGTCGAGCTGCGACCAGTCCGGGTCGGCGCGACTTTCCACGGCGACCACCTCGATCTCCCCTCCCAGGGCGCGATCGATGCTGGCGTGCAGCAACTCGTGCATCTCGTAGTACCCGGGGCTGACCAGGGTCGCCGTGAGCAGCCGACCCGCCTGCCGGGATCGTTCGAGACGGCCGCCGACGTGCATAGCGATGTAGGCGATCTCATCCTCGTGCAGGGGCGCACCGATGAGTCCGCGCAGTTGCTCGGCGATGTAGACGGCGACCTCGAAGATCATCGGATACGTCGCCTTGAGCGATCGGGTCAGCGCGTTGCGCGACCACGCCTGCTCCTGCGCGCGGTGCCGCAGGTTCTGCACGTGCAGCGAGAGGCGGAGGATGAAGTCCTCGTGATCGATGTCGACGAGGAACTCGGATGCCGCGCTGCCCACGACCGCGCGCACGACGCCCTCGAGATCGTCGTCGAGGCTCCCCCGGATGACGGTTTCCGGCTCGGCGGCGCCGGGGGCGACCACACGGGTCTGGACGAGAGCGGCGAGGTGATCGCGGTCGCCCGCTCCGAGCCGCACACCCAGGTGCGCATCGGTCAGCCGCTCGATGAGGGCGCCGATGGTGGAACGGGCGGAGGCGGGCTCGGCGACCTGCTCGTCGAGCCGGTGACCCCGGCCGGCCCGGTCAGCAGCGATGGCGATGTGCATCATCACGTCGCCGATACCGAACTCGTTGACGAGGTAGCCGAGCTCGCCGAGGCCGGCGACGAGGTCCGCTTTGAAGGCCCCGAGCGCGGAGGTGTCGATGGTCTGCTCACCGAGCGCCCGCCGCAGCGATCGGAGATCGAAGGCACCCTGCTCCATCTCCTCGTGCGCGAGTCGGCTGAGCAGGCGCCGCTGCGCCATTTCGGAGCCGACCAGACGCACCCGCGCCGCCGAACGCTCCAGAGTGAGGTGGGTGCCGCCGAGCAGCGCGCGCAGGCGTCCCAGATCGCCGTCGAGAGTCGCCTCGCTGACGTGGAACCTCATGGCGGTGTCGTAGACGTCGACGCCGTCGTCCGAGTCGAGGATCTCCCGCACCAGCCGGTGCAGCCGGTCGCGCGGCGTCTCTTCGATCGGCGACGCGCGGAGGGCGAGCGATGCGCCCGACCCGGCGCGGTATCCGGAGGGCCCTGACTCGACGGCATCCGCGCCCGGCACCCGCGCGTTCAGGGCGGCGACGTACGAACGGATGCTGCGCGGGGTCACGCCGAGGAGGTCGGCGAGCTCTCCGGCGGTCCGCCACCCGCCCTCGCGGGACAAGAGCGCCATCACGCGGTCCTGTCTCGTCCGGCTCACCGTCTCAGTCAATCACGGGGTGGACGCTTCCTCCCCGACCGGGACGTTCCTTTCCTCCCCTGCGGAAGAAGGAGTGGTTGTCGCGGCTGAGGCGGCGCGATCAGAATGTCGGAAGAGACAAGGAGGCGGATCGATGAAGATCCTCGTCGTCTGCGGCGCCGGCGCGTCGAGCACGTTCGTCGCCCAGCGGGTGCGCGCCGCCGCACAGCGCCTAGCACGGAACGTGGTCGTCGTGGCGGGCACCCCCAGCCGGGTCAGCGCCGAGGTCGAGGCAGGCGACGTGGTGCTGGTCGGTCCGCATCTGCGTTCCGCGCTCCCCCATGTGCGTGCCGACGCCGCGAGCCGGGGCGCGCACGCCGTGCTGCTGCCGGCCGACATCTTCGACGATCGGGAGGGCGCGCGGGCGCTCGCCCTCGCCGACGAGGCCGCCGCGGCCCCCGCACCGACCGAAAGGACACCCCGATGACCGTGAAGGCCACGCGAACGGTGCGGATCGGATCGGCGAACGGGCTGCACGCCCGTCCGGCGAAGCTGTTCGCCCAGGCGGCGAAGGAGGCCGGCGCACCCGTCACCGTCGCGAAGGGATCGGGCGCCGCCGTCAACGCCGCCAGCATCCTCAGCGTCATCTCACTCGGCGCCGAGTACGGCGACTACGTGACCCTGACCGCCGAGGGCGAGTCCGCCGAGCGGGTGCTCGACACCCTGACCGAACTTCTCACCACCGATCACGATGCCTGAGGGAACCATGACAGAGCTCCGCGGAGTCGGAATCGGCCTGGGCGTCGCCCACGGCCCCATCGCACGGATGGCAGCGCCCCTGCCCGCCCCCGAGGACAGTCCCAGCACGGCGACACCCGAGGAGGAGACCGCGCGCGTGCGCGACGCGATCGCCGCCGTCGCGCGCGACCTCGAGACGCGCGGCGAGACGGCCGGCGGCGCCGCGCAGGAGGTGCTCGAAGCCCAGGCCATGATGGCGGAGGACCCCGCCCTCGAGGAGGAGGTCGCCGCGCGGCTCGCCGCGGGCAAGACTGCCGAGTTCGCGGTCTTCGACGCGTTCGCCTCGTTCCGCGACACCCTCAGCGCGATGGGCGGGTACCTCGGTGAGCGTGCCGCGGACCTCGACGACGTCGCCCAGCGGGTCATCGCGCACCTGCGCGGCCTGCCCGCTCCGGGCGTCCCCGACCCCGGGCATCCGTTCGTCCTGGTGGCGAAGGATCTCGCGCCCGCCGACACGGCGCTGCTCGACCTCGACAAGGTCCTCGCCCTCGTGACCACCGAGGGCGGGCCCACCTCGCACACTGCGATCCTCGCGCGGGAGAAGTCGATCGTCGCGATCGTCGGCGTGCACGGCGCGGGCGACCTGGCCGACGGCGAGACGGTCATCGTGGATGCCGCGCAGGGCACCGTCGTGACGTCGCCGAGCGAGACGGACATCGCGCAGGTCGAGCGCCGCAAGGCCGACCGGGCCGCTGCGGCTGCGGCGCCCATCACCCCGGGCGCCCTCTCCGACGGCACCCCCGTCCCGTTGCTGGTGAACCTCGGCAAGCCGGACGGCGCCGCCGCGGCCGTCGAGCTCGGCGCCGAAGGCGTCGGGCTGTTCCGCACCGAGTTCCTGTTCCTGAGCTCCGCACAGGCGCCGGGCGTCGAGGAGCAGACGAAGGCATACACCGAGCTGCTCCAGGCGTTCGAGGGCAAGAAGGTCGTCGTGCGGGCGCTGGATGCCGGAGCCGACAAGCCGCTCGCCTTCCTCAACGACGCGCACGAGGAGAACCCGGCGCTGGGTCTGCGGGGCCTGCGCGCCCTGCGCGCGAGCGAGGACATCCTGCGCGAGCAGCTGACGGCCCTCGCGAACGCGGATGCCGCGACGAACGCCGATCTGTGGGTCATGGCGCCGATGGTCTCGACCGTCGAGGAGACGGAGTACTTCGTCGCCATCGCGAAGGAGCACGGCATCAAGACAGCGGGCGTCATGGTCGAGGTGCCGTCGCTCGCGCTGCTGGCCGACAAGGTGCTGGCGGTCGCGGACTTCGCCTCCATCGGCACGAACGACCTCACGCAGTACACCCTCGCCGCCGACCGGCTGCTGGGTTCGGTCGCCTCGTTCCAGGACCCGTGGCACCCCGCCGTGCTGCAGCTGGTCAAGGCGACCGGCGACGGCGGCCGCGTGCACGGCAAGCCCGTCGGGATCTGCGGCGAGGCGGCGGCCGACCCGCTGCTGGCCGTCGTGCTCGTCGGCCTCGGGGCGACCACCCTGTCGATGGCGCCGACCGCCCTCGCCGATGTGCGCGCCACCCTCCTCACCCACAGCCTCGACGATGCGCGCCGCATCGCCTCGGCAGCCCTCGCCGCGTCCGACGCGGCATCCGCCCGAAGCGCAGCCCACGAGGCTGCGTCCCTCCCGAAGGAGATCCACTCATGACAACGACGTCCTCTCCGTCGGCGCCGGGAGGTGTCCGGGTCGCCGTCCAGCGATTCGGGACCTTCCTGTCCGGCATGGTGATGCCCAACATCGCCGCATTCATCGCCTGGGGCCTCATCACCGCCCTGTTCATCGATTCCGGCTGGGTCGGCAAGGAGAGCCCCGTCGAAGCCTGGCGCTGGTCAGACTCGCACATGCTGGGCGGCGGCGAAGGCCCCGACGGCACCGTCTGGGTCGGCCTCGTCGGCCCGATCATCACCTACCTCCTGCCGACCCTGATCGCCTACACCGGCGGCCGCATGGTGCACGGTGTCCGCGGCGGCGTCGTGGGTGCCGTCGCCGCCATGGGCGTGATCGTCGGCGCGAACGGCACCGTCATGTTCCTCGGAGCCATGATCGTCGGCCCGCTCGCAGCCCTCGCGCTCAAGTACGTCGAGAAGCTCTGGGAGGGCAAGGTCCGTGCCGGCTTCGAGATGCTGGTCGGCAACTTCAGCGCCGGCTTCGTCGGGTTCTTCACCGCCCTCGCCGCGTTCTTCTGGGTGGCACCGGTCATCAAGGCCGTCACGACGGGCCTGGGCGCGGCCGTCGGCTTCCTCATCCAGAACGGCCTGCTGCCGCTGGCGAGCATCCTCGTGGAACCGGCCAAGGTCCTCTTCCTCAACAACGCCATCAACCACGGCGTGTTCACCCCGCTCGGCAGCCAGCAGGTCGTGGACGACGGCAAGAGCCTCCTGTTCCTCGTCGAGGCGAACCCCGGCCCCGGTGCCGGCCTGCTGATCGCGATCACCGCGTTCGGCGTCGGTGCCGCCCGCGCCACCGCTCCCGGTGCGCTCGTCATCCAGTTCCTCGGCGGCATCCACGAGGTGTACTTCCCGTACGTGCTGGCCAAGCCGCTGCTGATCCTCGCGCTCATCGCCGGTGGCGCCTCGGGCGTCGCCACGAACGCGATCTTCCAGTCGGGTCTCGTCGCCGCAGCCTCCCCCGGATCGATCTTCGCCGTGCTGATCCAGACCTCCCCCGGCAGCCACCTCGGCGTCATCCTGTCGGTCGTCATCTCGGCAGCGGTGACGTTCGCCGTCGCCAGCGTGATCCTGCTCGCCGCCCGCAAGCGCGACCTCGCCCGGGAGGCCTCAGGACAGGGCGGCTTCACCGAGGCGATCGCCCGCACCGAGGCCAACAAGGGCAAGAGCTCGTCAGCACTGTCGGGCCTGCGCGGGACGGATGCCGCTCCGGCAGCGGCCGCCGCGGGAACGCTCACCGCCGGCGACCGTGAGATCCGCTCGATCGTCTTCGCCTGCGACGCCGGCATGGGGTCGTCGGCGATGGGCGCGAGCGTGCTGCGCAACAAGATCAAGAAGGCCGGCATCGACGACGTCACCGTCGTCAACAAGGCCATCGCAAACCTGGACGGCACCGCTGACCTCGTGATCACCCAGCAGCAGCTGACCGACCGGGCGAAGCACCAGAACCCCGACGCGATCCACGTGTCGGTCGACAATTTCATGAACTCGCCGAAGTACGACGAGGTCGTGGAGATGGTGCGGCGTCAGCACGACGCCCCCTGATGCGGACCGCTGCGGGGTCGGAGACAATGGTCCCGGCCCCGCAGCCCCGCTTCCGTTCCACCCCACCAGCAGGAAGAGAGATCCCCATGGCCCGCGACGTCCTCACCCTCGGTCAGATCCGCATCCACTCCGGTTCCGTCAGCCAGGAGGAGGCGATGCGGGAGGCCGCTGACATCCTCCAGACCGCCGGCGCCGTCACCGGCGCCTACTTCGACGCGATGCAGCAGCGCGAGGTCGCCGTCTCGACCTACATGGGCAACGAGCTCGCCATCCCGCACGGCACCAACGACACGAAGGACACGATCCTCGACTCGGCGCTCTCCTTCGTCCGCTACGACGGAGGCGTCGACTGGGGCGGCGAGCCGGTCACCTTCGTCGTCGGCATCGCCGGCAAGGGCGACGAGCACCTCGAGATCCTCTCCCAGATCGCCCTGCTCTTCTCGGAGGACGAAGACGTCGCCCGTCTGAAGGCCGCTCAGACCCCCGAAGATCTGTTCCGTCTCCTGTCGACGGTGAACGAGGCATGAAAGCCGTCCACTTCGGCGCCGGCAACATCGGTCGCGGCTTCGTCGGCCTGCTGCTGCACGAAGGCGGCTACGACCTCGTCTTCTCCGACGTCGCCCCCACCCTCGTCGACACGATCAACGGCGTCACGGAGTACACCGTGCACGAGGTCGGCACCGGCGGGAGCGACAAGACCGTCACGGGCTTCCGTGCGATCAACAGCCAGACCGATCCCGATGGCCTCGCCGCCGAGATCGCCACGGCCGACGTCGCCACCACCGCAGTGGGCCCCACGATCCTGCCCTTCGTCGCGCCCAGCATCCTCGCGGGACTCGCGCGGCGGGACCCGGCATCCGCTCCCCTGCAGGTGATGGCGTGCGAGAACGCCATCAACGCCACCGACCTGCTCCGCGCCGAGATGGAGAAGCTCGCCGGCGACGAGTGGGAGGCGCTGTCCGCGCGCGCGGTGTTCGCGAACACCGCCGTCGACCGGATCGTCCCCGGCCAGCCCGCAGGCGGTGGCGTCGACGTCACCGTCGAGCCGTTCCTCGAGTGGGCGATCGAGCGCGGTCCCTTCGGCGACGACCCGCCGCACATTCCGGGCGCGCACTTCGTCGACGACCTCGCGCCGTACATCGAACGGAAGCTCTTCACCGTGAACACCGGCCACGCCGCCACGGCCTACCTCGGTGCGCAGGCCGGCCTCACCCGGATCTCCGACGCCCTCGCCGATCCGACGATCGCCGCTTCGGTGGAGCGCGCCCTCACCGAGACGTCCGCCCTGCTCCACGCCGTCCACGGACTGGATGCGGCAGAGCTCGCCGACTATCGCCGGACCATCCTGCAGCGCTTCGCCAACCCGGCCCTCCCCGATACCGTGCAGCGCGTCGGTCGTCAGCCGCTGCGGAAGCTGTCGCGGCACGAGCGCTTCATCGGCCCGGCCGCCGCGGCCGCCGAGCGGGGACTCCCCGTCGAGGGACTCGTCGCCGCGATCTCAGCGGCGCTGCGATTCGAGGACGCCGGGGACCCGCAGGCGGTCGAACTGCAGCAGCGGCTCCGGACGGAGGACGCCGACGCGTTCGTGGCATCCGTCACCGGTCTCGACGCCGGTCACCCGCTCTCCCCCACCGTGGTCGCCGCCGTCCGCGAGCGGCAGAGCGAGCTGGGCTGACCGCGCTTGTGACGGGAACAGTCGAACTCCCGCAGGAGGCCGTGAACTGACGGCAGGCCGCCGCCGTCGGCGCCGACAGCGGATCGTGAAGATCTCGCGCTCTCCCTCGCCGGGGTGCTGGTCGCGGGAGCCATCGGCCTCATCGCCTGGACCCAGACCGGCGTCATGGCCGCCGAGGAATCCGCCTCAGCACTACGGCACCCAGTCCGGCGACGGCGACCCCACCATCACCGACGCCGAGATGGCCGCCGAGATCGCGGCATCCGTCCGCACGCTCCTCGGCCGCCTCTGACCCCGGTCCGCCGCGGCGGCGCGCTGAGCGGCCCGCCGTCGCCGCCGTGCCGCAAGTCCTGAAGAACGGCCGGGATCGGCATCAGATCGCGCACCGCACTGCGCGACAGCCGGGAATGTAAGGAGTTAGCGCACGCCGCCCGTTCCAAACTGGGTCCGCAGAGCCGACGACACGCTCGGCCACACGACCGCGCACGGGCTCCTCCCCCGCGGGCGGTGAGCACGACTTGTCCCCCGGTCCGTGGCGGGCGCGCCTGAACCCGGGCAGCTCGGACACCATCGCCCCGTGATGATCCGCCGCGCACTGACTCGGAGCGAACTGCCGCTCAGCCGTCGCGCCCTCCGCGAGGCCGTGACGCACGGACATCTCCTCCGCGTGCGTCGCGGTCGGTATCTGCCGGCTTCTGCTCACCCGGACATCGTCGCCGCCGCCCGGCTCGGCTGCCGCCTCGACTGCGTCTCGCTGCTGCGTTCGCTGGGAGTCTTCGTCCTCGATCACGCCGCCCTGCACGTTCACGCGGCGAACGGGTCGAGCAGACTGCCTCTGCCCGGCGACCGCGTCGTCCGGCACTGGCGAGCGTGCGCAGACGCCGCCGGGACCGTGGTGGTCGACCTGGTCGACGCGCTGGCGCAATCGTGCCGCTGCCAGGACCCGCGATCCGCGATCGCCACCCTGGACAGCGCGCTGCATCTCGGGCTGATCGACGAGGACGGACTCACCGAGGTGTTCCGACGTCTCCCGGCGAGGTTCGCGCATCTCCGCCGGCTTCTCGATCCGCGTGCGGAGTCTGGAGCCGAGACACTGATGCGACTGTTGTTGCGCACGCTGCCCTGCTCCGTCCAGGTCCAGGTCAGGATCAACGGAGTCGGACGCGTGGATTTCGTCGTCGACGGATGGCTCATCATCGAGTGCGACAGCAGAGCCCACCACGAGGGGTGGGATGCGCAGCGCAACGATCGGCGCCGCGATCTCACCGCCGCCACCCTCGGCTACACCACGATCCGGCCGATGGCCGAAGACATCTTCTTCCGCCGGGACGAGCTCCGCGAGACCATCGCCGCGATCCTCCGCCACCGGCCCGTCGCCGCCCGCTGACTCACAGCTCGGCCAGCCGGACCGTGCGCCGCCGCCAACGCCGCACAGACAGACGAGACGCGTGTGCTAACTCCTCAAGCCCGCCATCACGCCGCGATACCGGAGGCCGGTTTCCGCGGCAAACTCTCAACGATGAGGAGTTAGAGCACGCGGAGGACGGGAGCGCGCTCGCGCACGCGCACGTAGAGGGCCGGAACGCGTCCAGGGCACGCAAACGGCCGGGCGCGGCCTCACCGCTCGCGGACGGCCGGCGCGGGCCGCCCGCGGCGAGCTCAGCGGGAGAAGCCCTCGGCGATGAGCTCGATGAGCTCCTCACGCTCCTCGACGGTCAAGAACGCGGCCGCGGCGGCGTTGAGCTGGAACGCCTCGAGGTCGTCGAGGGTGTACTCGAACGTGTCGGCCAGGAGACTCAGTTCGCGGGTCAGCGAGGTGCGGCTCATCGTGCGGTTGTCGACGTTCACCGTCACCGCGAAACCGAGCTGGTACAGCAGGTCGAACGGGTGATCGACGAGCTGGGTGCCCCACTTGGCGATAGCTCCGGTCTGCAGGTTCGAGGACGGCGACAGCTCCAACGGGATCTCGCGGTCCCGCACCCAGCGGGCCAGGGCGCCGAACCGCACCTGCACCTCGTCGCCCTTCTCCTCGACGACGTCGAGGTCCTCGGCGATGCGCACACCGTGCCCGAGCCGCAGCGCGCGACCGTCGATGAGCGCCGAACGGATCGAGTCGAGTCCGGCCGCCTCGCCGGCGTGCGCCGTGACGGGGAAGAACTCGGATGCCAGATAGTCGAACGCCTCACGGTGCTTCGAGGCCGGGAACCCGTCCTCTGCACCCGCGATGTCGAAGCCCACGGCGCCGCGCCCGCGGTGCGCGATCGCGAGCTTCGCGATCTCCAGGGACCGGTCGGCGTGGCGCATGGCGGTGATCAGCTGACCGACGCGGATGTCGTGACCGGATGCCTCGGCGGCGTCCTCGCCCTCTTCGATCCCCTCCTGCACGGCTTCGACCGCCTCGTCGAGGCTGAGCCCGCCCGCGAGGTGCTGCTCGGGAGCCCACCGCACCTCGCCGTAGATGACGCCGTCGGCGGCGAGGTCCTCGACGAACTCCTTCGCGACGCGGCGCAGTCCGTCACGGGTCTGCATCACGGCGGTGGTGAGGTCGAAGGTCTTCAGGTACTCGACGAGGGAGCCGGAGTCGGCCTGATCCTCGAACCAGTCCGCGAGGTCGTCTGCGGCATCGGTGGGAACCTCGACGCCCGCCTCGTCGGCGAGCTCGATGATCGTCTGAGGCCGCAGCGCACCGTCGAGGTGGTCGTGCAGCGACACCTTCGGAAGCGAACGGATCGAGACGCCCTGCAGCTTCGCGTCGCCGTGCTGGTCGATGGCCATGAGGGTCTCCTCGTTGTGGGGGGTCAAGCGGTGATGCGTTCGAGGACGAGCGGGCGGGATGCCGGTGCGTCCGCGCCGATCTCCCATGCGCCGTCCAGCGCCTCGGCGGCGCGGTCGAACCGCTTGTCATCGTCGGCCAGCAGGGTGAACAGGGGCTGTCCGGCGGTCACCGTGTCGCCCGGCTTCACGTGCAGGTCGATGCCGGCGGCGTGGATGACGGGGTCTTGCGCGCGCGCACGACCGGCGCCGAGACGCCACGCGGCGATGCCGAAGGGCAGCGCTTCCATCCGCGTGAGGATACCCGAGGTCGGCGCGGTGACCGTGTGGGTCTCGCGGGGGGTGGGCAGGGGCGCGTCGGGGTCGCCGTCCTGGGCGGCGATCATGGCACGCCACGCGTCCATCGCTCGGCCGTCCTTGAGGGCCGCTTCGACGTCGGCATCCGGCTGTCCCGCGAGGGCGAGCATCTCTCGCGCGAGCGCGACGGTCAGCTCGACGACGTCGGCGGGGCCGCCTCCGGCGAGCACTTCGACCGATTCGCGGACCTCGTTGGCGTTGCCGATCGCAAGGCCCAGCGGCGTGTTCATGTCGGTGAGCAGCGCGGTCGTGGCGACACCGGAGTCGGTGCCGAGCGCGACCATCGTGCGAGCGAGCTCGCGAGCCTTGTCGACGTCGCGCATGAAGGCGCCGGAGCCGAACTTCACGTCGAGCACGAGCGAGTCGGTGCCCTCGGCGATTTTCTTCGACATGATGCTCGACGCGATCAGCGGGATCGCCTCGACGGTTCCGGTGACGTCGCGCAGTGCGTAGAGCCGCTTGTCGGCGGGGGCGAGCCCCGACCCTGCGGCGCAGATGACGGCGCCGACGCCGCGCATCTGCTCGACCATCTCCTCGTTGGACAGGGCCGCGCGCCAGCCGGGGATGGCTTCGAGCTTGTCGAGCGTGCCTCCGGTGTGTCCGAGGCCACGGCCGGAGAGCTGCGGCACGGCGACGCCGAACGAGGCGACCAGTGGCGCCAGCGGGAGGGTGATCTTGTCGCCGACGCCACCGGTGGAGTGCTTGTCGACGGTGGGCTTGCCGAGTCCCGCGAAGCTCATCCGCTCGCCGGAGGCGATCATCGCATCGGTCATGACGCGGATCTCGTCACGGCTCATGCCGTTCAGGAGCACCGCCATCGCGAACGCGGCCATCTGCGAGTCCGCGACGTACTCACGCGTGTAGGCATCGATCATCCAGCGGAGGGCGTCTTCGGGGACCGCGCCACCGTCGCGCTTGGTGCGGATGACGTCGACCGCGTCGAACGGCTCCACACCGCTCATCGAGCCGCCTCCAGGTCGCGGGGACCGAACGCGTCGGGGAGGACCTCGTCGATGGAGCGGATGCCGGAGACGGTCTCCAGCAGCATCCCGGGAAGGGCGAATTCGTAGAGCAGCTGGCGGCAGCGACCGCACGGCATGATCGTCTCGCCGTCGTTGTTGACGCACACGAAGGCGACGAGCTCGCCGCCGCCGGTCATCTGCAGGTTGCCGACGAGCCCGCACTCGGCGCACAGCCCGACGCCGTACGAGGCGTTCTCGACGTTGCAGCCGGTGACGATGCGTCCGTCGCTGACGAGGGCGGCGGCGCCCACCCGGTAGCGGGAGTACGGGGCGTATGCCTTCTCCATGGCGTCGACGGCGGCGGCACGCAGCTCGTCCCAATCGATGTCTGTCACGGGAGGACTCCTAGCTCTTGACGTAGGGGACGCCGGACGCGGCGGGCGGACGCGACCGCCCGACGACACCGGCGACGGCGAAGATGGTGACGAGGTAGGGCAACATCAGCATGAACTGGCTGGGCACCGGCGAGCCGATCACCGACAGGATGCCCTGCAGGTTGGTCGCGAACCCGAACAGCAGCGCCGCGAGGGTCGCCCGCAGCGGGTCCCACTTTCCGAAGATGACGGCGGCGAGGGCGATGAAGCCCGCCCCGGCGGTCATCTCGCGGTTGAAGGCCGGCACCGAGACGAGCGTGTAGAACGCGCCGCCCATACCGGCGACCGCGCCCGCGAGCATCATGTTGACGTACCGGGTGCGCGCGACTTTGATGCCGACGGTGTCGGCGGCCTGCGGGTGCTCACCCACGGCGCGCAGGCGCAGACCCCAGCGGGTGCGGTACATGCCGTACCAGACCAGGAACACGGCGAGGAACATCACGTAGACGATGACGCTCTGGCGGAACAGCACCGGTCCGATGATCGGGATCTCGCTCAGCAGCGGGATCGAGACCGTGCGGAACAGCTCAGGACTGTTGAGGGTGTCCGAGTTCGGGACGAGCACCTGCCGGTAGAGGAAGGTGGTCAGGCCGATGACGAGGACGTTGAGCACGACACCGACGATCACCTGGTTGACGTAGTACGTGATCGCGAAGACGCTCAGCACGAGTCCGACCAGCACGCCCGCGACCATCGCCGCGACCAGGCCCGCCCAGGGCGATCCGGTGAGCGAGGAGGCGACCGCGGCGCTGAAGGCACCGGCGAGCAGCTGTCCCTCGATGGCGATGTTGACGACACCGACCCGCTCCCCGATGACGCCGCCGAGGGCGCCGAACACGAGGGGCGTGGCGAGGGCGATGGACCCCGCGAGGAGGCTGACCACCGGAAGCGTCGCTCCGGCCGAAGCCCAGGCGAGGAATCCGATCACGAGGACGACGCCGAAGACGGCCGTCAGCCACAGCGGCGTGCGTCGTCCGCGCGTCGTGAAGAACGCGGCGGCGACGGTGACGAGCGCCATGACGACGACGGCGAACCAGGCGGTGCCATCGGCCGGGAGGACCAGGTCGGCGAGCTGGATGGCGTCGCCGCCGGCGGCGAGGCGGAAGGCGCTCTCGCCACGGCGGGGCGCCAGCAGCGGCAGGAGGGCGAACAGCACCGTGAAGACGGCGAACACGATGGTCGTCTTCCAGGAGACGACGGTGACGGTGCGCTGGCCGTCGGAGACGACGGCGGTTGCGGGGGTCGTGGTCACGCCGCCACCTCCTTCTTCGAGGAGCGCTGCTTTCGGCGCGCCGGGCGATCCTTCTGCGGGAGGCGGAAGATTGCGCGCACCAGCGGCGGCGCGGCGATGAACAGCACGATGAGCGACTGCACGACGAGGACGATCTCGACGGGGATCTGCTCGGATGCCGACATCGCGAAGCCACCGGCCTTGAAGGCGCCGAAGAGGATGCCGGCGGCGAGGATGCCGAGCGGCGACGAGCGTCCGAGGAGGGCGACGGTGATGGCGTCGAAGCCGATGCCGGCGTCGATGTCCTGACCGAAGCCGGTCGTCACGGTGCCGAGCATCTGGCTGACGCCGGCGAGGCCGACGAGGGCGCCCGCGATGATCATCGCCCACAGGTACATCCGGCCGACGTTGATGCCGGCCGTCTTCGCCGCGGCGGGGTTCTCACCGACGGCCTTGAAGCGGAAGCCGAGGCTGGAGCGCTGCAGGAGCCACCACACGAACCCGACGGCGAGGAGGGCCAGGATGAAGCCGGCGTGCAGCTTGTACTGCGGGCCGAGGATCTGCGGCAGGATCGCCGACTCGGGCATCGCGGCGGTCTTGGGGTTGCTGGAGCCCGGCGCCTGCAGGATGCCCTGCGTCGCCAGCATCCAGGCGATCAGATAGACGCCGACGTTGTTGAGCATGATCGTCACGATGACCTCGTGCGCGCCGGTGCGCGCCTTGAGGAATCCGGCGATACCGGCCCACAGGCCACCGGCGACCATGCCCGCGAGGATCGCGAGCAGCATGTGCAGCGGCCACGGGGCGTTGACCGAGGTCGCCAGCCAGCCGGCGGCCGCGGCGGCCATGAGCATCTGACCCTGGCCACCGATGTTGAACATACCCGCACGGAAGGCGAGCCCCACGCCGAGACCGGCGAGGATCAGCGGTGTCGCGAACTTCAGCGTTTCGGTCAGCGGACGGATGCCGGTGGCGAAATCGGCCGCGTTGACGTTGTAGATCGCGCCGCGGAACAGGGCGCCATAGGCGCCGCCGATCGCCTCGCCGAGCGCGACGATGGTGTCCATCGGTCGAGCGAAGAAATACCCCGCCGCAGCCTGGACGCCTTCGTCGGTGAAGGCGATCATGATCGAGCCGGCGATGACGGCGAGCAGCACGGCGAACACCGAG
This sequence comes from Microbacterium sp., assembly GCF_043427715.1. Lineage (GTDB taxonomy): Bacteria > Actinomycetota > Actinomycetes > Actinomycetales > Microbacteriaceae > Microbacterium. The sequence continues at coordinate 55,821 of NZ_JBHWTD010000103.1, forward strand.
ATGATCGCGTTGCCGGTGACGACGTTCCGCCACGCGCTCTGCCAGCGGTTGGTGCCCGTCGGCGCGTTGGGGTGCTCGAGACGGTCGGGCTGGGGAAGCTGCGTCTCGGGGCTCGCGGCGCTCATGCCGTTGCTCCTTCCGTGGCCGAGAGGCCTGCCATCATGAGGCCGAGTCGGTCACGCGGGGTGTCACCGGGGACGATGCCGACGACCTTTCCGCGGTACATCACCATGATCCGGTCGGCGAGGGCGGTGACCTCGTCGAGTTCCGTGGAGATGACGATGACCGGAACGCCGGCGTCGCGGGTCTCGATGACCCGCTTGTGGATGAATTCGATCGAGCCCACGTCGACGCCGCGGGTCGGCTGCGCAGCGACGAACAGACGCAGATCGCGGCTCAGCTCACGAGCGAGCACCACCTTCTGCTGGTTGCCGCCTGACAGCCGTCCGACCGGCTGCGCCGGTCCCTGCGTACGGATGTCGAACTCGGTGATCTTCTCGCGCGCGAACGTATCGAGGTCGCGGAGCTGGAGCGTGCCCGCCCTGACGAAGGGCGCACCGTTGGATCGGTCGAGCATGAGGTTCTCGGCGATCGAGAACTCCCCCACGAGACCGTCGACCTTGCGATCTTCGGGCACGAACCCGACCCCGGCGTCGAGGATACCGCGCACCGACTTGCCGATGAGCTCCTCGCCGTCCAGGCTGACGGAGCCGCTGACACGGTCCTGGAGACCGACGATGGCCTCGGTCAGCTCGGTCTGCCCGTTGCCCTGGACGCCGGCGATCGCGAGCACCTCACCGCGGCGCACCTCGAAGGACACATCGTCCACGAGGACGAGGCCGGCGGGGTCGGTGACGGTGAGACCCGTCACACTGAGCGCGACGTCGCCGAGCTTCGGCGCGTCCTTGTGGACGGTCAGCTCGACGGCGCGGCCGACCATGAGGGAGGCGAGCTGCTCGTTCGTGTCGGTGGGCTCGGCTTCGCCGACCACCTTGCCGAGACGGATGACCGTGATGCGGTCGGCGACGGCGCGGACCTCGCGGAGCTTGTGGGTGATGAAGACGATGCCCTTGCCCTCGGCCTTGAGCTGGCGCATCGTGCCCATCAGCTCGTCGGTCTCCTGGGGCGTCAGCACGGCGGTGGGCTCATCGAAGACGAGGTAGCGCGCGTCGCGGGAGAGCGCCTTGATGATCTCGACCCGCTGCTGGACGCCGACGGGGAGGTCTTCGACGACCGCATCCGGGTCGACGTCGAAACCGAACCGCTCGGAGATCTCGCGCACCTTCGCGCGAGCCGCACCGAGATCGAGCCGGCCGCCGAAGGAGGTGGACTCGTGGCCGAGCATGACGTTCTCGGCGACCGTGAAGACGGGGATGAGCATGAAGTGCTGGTGCACCATGCCGATGCCGGCGGCCATGGCGTCGCCGGGGCCCGCGAAGGCCTGCGCCTCGCCGTCGAGGAGGATCTGGCCTTCATCGGCCTGGTAGAGGCCGTACAGGACGTTCATCAGCGTCGATTTGCCGGCGCCGTTCTCGCCCAGGAGTGAGTGGATCTCCCCGGGCCGGATTGTGAGGTTGATGTGGTCGTTTGCGACCAGCGCGCCGAACCTCTTCGTGATGTCGCGCAGCTCGAGGGTCATGTTCCGATCCTAATGAGGGCGTGGATGCTGCGGCAGGTGCGCGCCGCAGAGCGCAGAGAGAGGGAGGCCGGCGTGACGCCGACCTCCCTCTGTCGTGGCGGGTGTCAGCCGAGGTAGCTGGTGACCTCGACCTCGCCGGCGATGATCGAGGCCTTCAGGGCTTCGACCTCCTCTGCGAGGGCGGGGTCGACCTTGTCCGCGAAGTTGTGGAAGTCGGCGATGCCGACGCCCTCGTTCTCGAGCGTGCCGACGTAAGCCTCGGGGTCGAATGCACCCTCAGCGGAGGTCAGGACGGCCTGCTGGACGGACAGGTCCATCGACTTCAGGATCGATGTGAGGACGACCTCCTGGGTGGAGGGGTCGGTCTCGTAGAGGTCGGCGTCGACACCGATCAGGGCGATGTCGCGGCCGGACTCGTCGATCGCCTGGAGCGCCGACTGGTAGATCGGGCCACCGACGGGCAGGAGGACGTCGACACCCTGGTCGATGATGTTGACGGCGACCGTCTTGGCCTCCTGGTTGGCCTCGAAGCCACCGGTGAAGGAACCGGTCTTGCCGTTCCAGCCGACGACCTCGACGGACGCGTCGTTGACCTTGTTGTAGTGGTCGACGCCCTGCTTGAAGCCGTCCATGAAGATCGTGACCGTCGGGAACTCCATGCCACCGAAGGTGCCGACCTTGCCGGCCTCCGAGTAGCCGGCCGACAGGTAGCCGGCGAGGAACGCGGCCTCAGCCGTGTTGTAGAGGAGCGGCTTGATGTTGTCCGCGTCCTTGGTGCCGTCGAAGTCGTTGTCGGCGGCGTCGTCGACCAGGATGAAGTCGATGTCGGGGTTGGCCGTGGCGGCCTCGACCGTGGCTGCCGAAAGGGCGAAGCCGACCGAGACGATGGCGTTGCAGCCCTCGCCGACCAGGCTCTCGATGTTCGGGGCGAAGTCCGTCTCGCTGTCGGACTGCACCTCCTTGGGCTCCACGCCGACCTCGTCGGCGGCGGCGGCGACGCCTTCGTAGGAGAGCTGGTTGAACGACTTGTCGTCGAAACCACCGGCGTCGGAGACGATGCAGGGCAGGAAGTCGGGAGCCTCAGGCGCTGCCGAGCCCTCGGGGGCGGCCTCGGGAGCCGTGCCGCAGGCGGCGAGCGTGAGGAGGAGCGCAGCGGCGCCCGCGGCGCCGGAGAGCTTCTTGGTGGTCGAGATGGTCAATGCAGCCTCCACATTGATGAACCCCACGGATCTCGCGGGGGCATTGTGAAAAGTTACCTACTGTTTCACGTTTCGCACATGCCGAGAGCGCCCCACAGAGGCAAAGGTTACAAAGCCGCAATCTATCCGACACGCCGTGGCGGCGATCGGTCTCCCGATCGGGTCAGAGGACGTCGCCGCGACCGGTGACCTTCAAGGCATCCACCACGCTCTTCACGCGCTGGGCGTGCTCGGCGGTGGTGACCAGAAGCGCGTCGTCGGTGTCGACCACGACGATGTCCTTGACCCCGATGATGCTGATCACGCGGCTGGTCTGCGACACGACGATCCCGCTCGCGGCGTCGGAGAGGACGCGAGCGTTCTCCCCCAGGATGGCGAGGTCGTTGCCGCGCGCGCTGGAGTTGAGTTTGGCGAGGCTCGCGAAGTCGCCCACGTCGTCCCAGTCGAAGTGGCCGGGGACGACGGCGAGCTTGCCTTTCTCCGCGGCAGGCTCGGCGACGACGTAGTCGATCGCGATCTTCTCGAGCTTGGGCCAGATGCGGTCGACGGCGGGGCCGCGGCGTTCGCGGTCGTCCCACGCCTCGGCGAGTTCGAGGAGGCCTGCGTGCAAGGCGGGGTTGTTCGCCTCGATCTCGGCCAGCAGCACATCCGCGCGGGCGATGAACATGCCCGCATTCCAGAGGTACGAACGATCGGTCAGGTACTGCTTGGCCGTTTCGAGGTCGGGCTTCTCCACGAACCGCTCCACGAGGGACGCATCGCGGGCGCCGTCGACGACGAGTTCATCGCCACGCTTGATGTAGCCGAACCCGACAGCCGGCTCGGTGGGCGCGATGCCGATGGTGACGATGTACCCCTCGCGGGCGACCTCCACGGCATCCCGCACGGCGAACTCGAACACGCGGGTCCCGCGGATGACGTGGTCGGCCGCGAACGAGCCGATGATGACGTCGGGATGCCGCCGGTGCAGGATCGCCGCCGCGAGACCGATCGCGGCGGCGGAGTCGCGGGGCTCGGACTCGAGGATGACGTTCATGTCGGCGATGCCGGGAAGCTGGTCCTCGACGGCCGCGCGGTGCGCGCGGCCGGTGACGACGGCGATGCGCTCGGGGCCCGAGAGCGGCTCGAGACGATTCCAGGTCTCGCGCAGCAGGGAGTGCCCGGCACCGGTCAGGTCGTGCAGGAATTTCGGCGCGTCCGCGCGCGACAGCGGCCACAGGCGGGAACCGACGCCTCCGGCGGGGATGACGGCGTAGAAATCGGGGATGTGCTCGACCATGCTCCGAACCTAACCGACCAGCGCTGGTCCCCTATGAACGACGACCGCGGGCGCCCGCTCCGCAAAGTGTCTCGACATCGAGAGAACTTAGGCCACCCTTCCTCGCCCGCCCCTCGAATCTGTCCGTAGGATGGAAGCCACGCCCGTGTGCGAGGACCGGTGACGTGCGCAGCGATGTGAACGGCCCGAGTCCCGCTCCGTAGGCGCCCCATCTCACCCAAGGGAGGACGACCGTGTCTGCACCAGCACGCGTCACACCGTCGGTAGCTGAGACCACGTCCAAGACCCCGCGCGGAACGCTGTACCGCGGCAACGAGGGCATGTGGTCGTGGGTGCTGCACCGTATCACCGGCGTCGCCATCTTCTTCTTCCTGCTCGTGCACGTGCTCGACACCGCGTTGATCCGCGTCGCGCCCGACGCGTACGACGCCGTCATCGGCACGTACAAGAACCCGATCATGGGTGTCGGTGAGGTCGCCCTCGTCGGCGCGATCGTCTACCACGCCTTCAACGGCCTGCGCATCATCGCGGTCGACCTGTGGCCGTGGGCGACCCGCCACCAGCGCCAGCTCTGGTGGGGTGTGCTCGCTGTCTGGGCGGTCACCCTCATCGGCTTCTCGGCCCGACACCTGCCCAACGTCTTCTCGCACATGGGAGGTGGCAACTGATGAGCGCCGACACCCTCGCCGCACCGCGGAGCCCGCAGAGCTCGGTCCGCTCGTCGGGCCCGAACCTGGAGAAGTGGGGCTGGATCTTCATGCGCGTCTCGGGCGTGCTGCTGATCGTCCTGATCTTCGGTCACCTCTTCGCCAACCTCATGGTGGGCGACGGCATCTCCGGTCTCGACTTCGCGTTCGTCGCCGGCAAGCTCGCCAACCCCCTGTGGCAGTGGTGGGACGTCGCCATGCTCTGGCTGGCATTCATCCACGGCACCAACGGCATGCGCACGATCGTCAACGACTACGTCACGAGTCCCAAGGTCCGCAAGGTCCTGATCGTCACCCTGTGGGCGGTCGCCGCACTGATGATCATCCTCGGCACGCTGGTCGTCTTCACCTTCGACCCCTGCATCCCCAACCTCAGCGACGCCAGCATCCTCTCCGAGGCCTGCAAGGCACAGGGCTGAGCCGGTCACGCCCCGGCACGCACACGGACAGAACAGAGGCAATACTCACGTGAGCACGCAGACTGCGGACACCGTCGTCAAGGACGGCGTCCATTACCACCAGTTCGACATCGTCATCGTCGGCGCCGGCGGCGCGGGCATGCGCGCGGCGATCGAGGCCGGCCCCGGCGCGAAGACGGCCGTCATCACCAAGCTCTACCCCACCCGCAGCCACACCGGTGCGGCACAGGGCGGCATGGCGGCGGCGCTCGCCAACGTCGAAGAGGACTCCTGGGAGTGGCACACTTTCGACACCGTCAAGGGCGGCGACTACCTCGTCGACCAGGACGCGGCGGAGATCCTCGCGAAGGAAGCCATCGACGCGGTCATCGACCTCGAGAACATGGGCCTCCCCTTCAACCGCACCCCGGACGGCAAGATCGACCAGCGTCGCTTCGGCGGCCACACGGCCGACCACGGCAAGAGCCCGGTGCGCCGCGCCTGCTACGCCGCAGACCGCACCGGCCACATGATCCTGCAGACGCTGTTCCAGAACTGCGTCAAGCTCGGCATCAACTTCTTCAACGAGTTCTACGCGCTCGACCTCATCACGGTGAAAGACGACGAGGGCAAGACTCAGGTCGCCGGTGTCGTCGCCTACGAACTGGCCACGGGTGACCTGCACGTCTTCCACTCGAAGGCCGTGATCTTCGCGACCGGCGGGTTCGGCAAGATCTTCAAGACCACCTCGAACGCGCACACCCTCACGGGCGACGGCGTTGGCATCGTCTGGCGCAAGGGCCTCCCGCTGGAGGACATCGAGTTCTTCCAGTTCCACCCGACGGGCCTCGCCGGCCTCGGCATCCTCCTCACCGAAGGTGCCCGCGGTGAGGGCGCGATCCTGCGCAACGCGTCGGGTGAGCGCTTCATGGAGCGCTACGCCCCCACCATCAAGGACCTCGCCCCCCGCGACATCGTCGCCCGCTGCATGGTCAAGGAGGTGCTCGAGGGACGCGGCGCCGGCCCGAACAAGGACTACGTGTACCTCGACTGCACCCACCTCGGTGCGGAAGTCCTCGAGACGAAGCTCCCCGACATCACCGAGTTCGCGCGCACCTACCTGGGCGTCGACCCGGTCGTCGAGCCGGTGCCGGTCATGCCGACCGCCCACTATGCGATGGGCGGCATCCCGACCAACAACGACGGCGAGGTCCTCGCCGACAACACGACCGTCGTCCCCGGCCTCTACGCCGCGGGCGAGTGCGCATGCGTGTCGGTGCACGGCGCGAACCGCCTCGGCACCAACTCGCTCCTGGACATCAACGTCTTCGGCAAGCGCTCGGGCCGGAACGCCGTCAAGTACGTGCAGACGGCCGACTTCGTGCCCCTCCCCGAGGACCCCGCCAAGGAGGTCCGCGAGATGATCGAGGGCCTTCGCAGCAACGCCGGAACCGAGCGCGTCGCGACCCTGCGCAAGAAGCTGCAGGACGAGATGGACGCGAACGCCCAGGTGTTCCGCACCGAGGAGACCCTGACCAACGTCATGGGCACGATCAACGACCTGCGCGAGCGGTACAAGAACGTGCACGTCGACGACAAGGGCAAGCGGTACAACACCGACCTGCTCGAGGCTGTCGAGCTGGGCTTCCTCCTCGACATCGCCGAGATCGTCGCCTACGCGGCGCGCAACCGCCGCGAGAGCCGCGGTGGGCACATGCGCGAGGACTACCCCGACCGCGACGACGAGAAGTACATGCAGCACACGATGGCGTACCTCACCGGCGACCCGCACTCCGCCAACCCCGAGGACCACATCCGCCTGGACTGGAAGCCCGTCGTCTTCACGAAGAACGAGAAGGGCGAGTTCAACTACCCGCCGTTGGAGAGGAAGTACTGATGACTCTCGTCGACACCGCCGACGCGCCCGCTGCTCCGTCGGAGTCTGAGGAATCCGGCATCCAGTCGTACCTGGTCACCTTCATCATCCGCCGGTTCGACCCCGAGGTCGACGCCGAGCCGCGATGGGTGGACTACGACGTCGAGATGTACCCCACCGATCGCGTGCTGGACGCCCTGCACCGCATCAAGTGGGACGTCGACGGCTCGCTCAGCTTCCGCCGCTCATGCGCGCACGGGATCTGCGGATCGGATGCCATGCGCATCAACGGCCGCAACCGTCTCGCCTGCAAGACGCTGATCAAGGACCTCGACATCTCGAAGCCGATCTACGTCGAGGCGATCAAGGGTCTGCCGCTGGAGAAGGACCTCATCGTCGACATGGACCCGTTCTTCGCGTCCTTCCGCGACGTGCAGCCCTTCCTGCAGTCCAACAGCAAGCCCGAGGCGGGCAAGGAGCGCATCCAGTCGATCTCCGACCGGGCGGTCTACGACGACACCACCAAGTGCATCCTCTGCGCCGCGTGCACGTCGTCCTGCCCCGTGTTCTGGACCGACGGACAGTACTTCGGCCCCGCGGCGATCGTCAACGCGCACCGCTTCATCTTCGACTCGCGTGACGACGCGGGCGACGTGCGCCTCGACATCCTCAACGACAAGGAGGGGGTCTGGCGCTGCCGCACGACCTTCAACTGCACCGAGGCCTGCCCCCGCGGCATCGAGATCACCAAGGCGATCGCCGAGGTCAAGCAGGCGGTCCTGCGCGGCTGACCCGACCGATAGCCTCGAGGCGTGACCTCGGACGAGACGCCTCCCCTGCGCGAGCGGTGGGAGGCGTCTCGTCTTCGCGGCGCGCTCGACGAGCCGATCGAGCGCGCGACCGTCGTGACGCGGCGGACGCTCGCCGCCTTCCCGGTCCGGGTGTGGCGGCACTTCCTCCGCAACAACGGGTTCCTGCTCTCGGCGAGCATCAGCTACCAGTCTCTGTTCGCCATCTTCGCGACCATCTACACCGCGTTCGCCGTGATCGGCATCTGGCTGGGCGGATCGGATGCCGCGACCAGCTGGCTCATCGCGGTGGTGAACTCCTACATCCCGGACCTGATCTCCATCGGCGGCCCCGTCCAGCCCGATGACGTGGCCGAGGTGGTGCGAACGAGCGGCGGGGTTCTCGCCGTGACCGGTGCGGTCGCCCTCGCCGTGGCCGTCTGGACGGCAATCGGCTTCGTGACGTTCACCCGGCGTGCGGTGCGGGACATCTTCGGGCTGCCCTTCGACACACGCAACTATCTGAAGCTCAAGCTCGGCGACCTCGTCGCCGCGCTCCTGTTCGGGATCGCGCTCGTCATCGGAGCGGGATTCGGTCTGGTCGCGGGCGGTATCGTCGCCCAGATCTTCGACTGGTTCTCGATCCCCTACGAGGCCCGTGCGATCGACGTGCTCAGCCGCGTGGGATCCGTCGTGGTCGGCTTCGCGGTGAACTCCGCCGCCCTCATGGCGCTGATCCGCTTCCTCACCGGCACCTCGCTCCCGGCCCGAGCGATCGCCCCCGGGGCGATGTTCGGCGGCGGCGCGCTCAGCCTCCTGCAGTTGGGGGCGGGATTCCTCGCCGTCTACTCCCCCACCAACCCGCTGCTGGCGACCTTTTCGGTCCTCATCGGGTTCCTCCTGTGGCTGCGACTGGCGGGGATCGTCGTCCTCGTGGCGGCCTCCTGGGTGACGGTCTCGGCCGGCGATGCGGGTCTCCCCCTCGTCGTCCCCACCGAGGCGGAGCGGCGCGCAGCGGAGAAGCGCGCGCTCCGGATCGTCGCCGAGGCGAGGGTGCGCGACGCGGCATCCGCTCTCGAGGATGCGACCTGGTGGCAGCGGCCCGGCGCGCGCCGGAACCTCCGCGAGGCCCGCGAGCTGCTCGCGCGGGTCTCGGGCGACGCCGCGGAAGGTCGGTGACCCGACCTAGGCTGGAAGGCGTGCCCCGCCGTCTCCGCATCGCCTCCGTGAACGTCAACGGCATCCGTGCCGCCGCCCGGAAGGGGATGCATGGCTGGCTCGAGAACGCCGACGTCGACGTGCTCACCCTGCAGGAGGTGCGGGCCGAGGCCGCCGATCTCGCCGCCGCCCTTCCCGGCTGGCACATCGTGAACGACGAAGCGCTCGCCAAGGGGCGCGCCGGCGTCGCGATCGCCGCCCGCGAGCCGCTGGACGTGTGGCGCATCGAGTTCGGCGACGACACGCTCGACAGCAAGGGCCGCTGGGTCGAAGCCGATATCGACGTGGACGGCGAACACCTTACGGTCGTCAGCGCGTACGTGTTCACCGGCGAGGACGGCACCGAGAAGCAGGTCGCCAAGTACGCGTTCCTCGATGCGATGGAGCAGCGGATGCCGCAGCTCGCCGCCGGGCACGCCGTGATCACCGGTGACCTGAACGTGGGGCACCGCGAGTTCGACATCCGCAACTGGAAGGGCAACGTGAAGAAGGCCGGCTTCCTCCCCCGGGAGCGCGCGTACTTCGACCGCTTCACGGGGCCCGCCGGCGAGACGGTGACGGCGGTCGACGGATCCACCGGCGTGGGACTCGGCTGGAGTGACGTCGGCCGCACCTTCGCCGGCGAGATCGACGGCCCGTACACGTGGTGGTCGAACCGCGGGAAGGCCTTCGACAACGACACCGGGTGGCGCATCGACTACCACCTCGCCTCCCCGTCCCTGGCCGGTCGGGTGACCGACTACCGCGTCGTGCGCGCGCCGTCGTGGGACACGCGCTGGAGCGATCACGCCCCCGTGATCGCCGACTACACGCTCGGCGCCTGACCCGGGCCGGGGCGGGGCGGCATCCGTTCGCGCCTAGGATTGACGGGTGAGCAAACCCCGCCTGTACTCCGGAATGCAGCCCTCCGCCGACTCCCTCCAGATCGGCAACTACATCGGCGCGCTGATGCAGTGGCGGGACCTGCAGGAGGCGTACGAGGCGTTCTTCTCGGTCGTCGACCTGCACGCGCTCACCCAGCCGAACGACCCTGCCGAGCTTCGTGAGAAGACCCGTCGCACGGCGGCCCAGTACATCGCCGCGGGCATCGAACCGGCCAAGTCGACGCTGTACGTGCAGTCGCACGTCCGCGCGCACGCCGAGCTCGCGTGGGTGCTGTCGACGATCACCGGTTTCGGTGAGGCCGGACGGATGACGCAGTTCAAGGACAAGTCGTCGCGCTACGGGTCCGACGGCACCAATGTGGGCCTGTTCACCTACCCGATCCTGATGGCTGCTGACATCCTGCTCTACCAGGCCGACATCGTCCCCGTCGGCGACGACCAGAAGCAGCACGTCGAGCTGACCCGCGACCTCGCGGAACGCTTCAACGGCCGCTACGGCGAGGCCTTCCGGGTGCCGATGCCCGTCATTCAGCAGGACACCGCGCGCATCTACGACCTGCAAAATCCCACCGCGAAGATGTCGAAGTCGGCGGAGACGGATGCCGGTGTGCTGTGGCTGCTGGACGACCCCTCCGCGTCTGCGAAGAAGATCATGCGGGCCGTGACGGACTCCGAGGGTGTCGTGCGGTACGACCGCGAGAACAAGCCCGGCGTCTCGAACCTGCTGGTCATCTACGCAGCCCTCACCGGCCGCCAGATCCCGGCGATCGAGGACGAGTACGCCGGTCGCGGCTACGGCGACTTCAAGAAGGGTCTCGCCGAGGTCGTCGTGAACGAGTTCGGGCCGGTCCGCGCGCGTGCGCTGGAGCTCCTGGATGACCCCGCCGAGCTCGACCGCGTCCTCGCCGCCAACGCGGAGCGCGCCGAGGAGGTCGCGGACCGTACCCTCGCCGACGTGTACGACAAGCTGGGTCTGCTGCGTCGTGGCTGACCCCGACGCCCCGCAGCTCGACCCGTCGCCGGAACTCGTCGCGGCGATCGATGCGGCCGCGGCCGCGTCCATCGCCGCACCGGAGGATAACACCGCACAGCAGAAGCTGTGGCGTGCGGTGTTCTCCCTCGACAAGTGGATCTTCATCGCCCGCGGCACGGACACGGAGCCGACGCCGTTCGCCGGGATGACGGAGTCCGGGCCGTCGATCTTCGCCTTCTCCACCGCGGAGCGCGCCATCCGCGCGGCGGCGGGCTTCGGCATCCCGGCAGAGGAAGCCGATCGGCTGCTCGCCGTTCCGCTGCCCGGGGCGTCCGGCTGGGTGGCCTCCCACGCCGAGGTGGGCGTCGAGGCCATGGTGTTCGACGCCGGCGCGATCGGCGCGTTCACTCCCCTGCAGAACCTCGCCGCGATGGCGGTCTGGTTCGAGGAGCACCCCGAGGCCTGAGCCGGCCCACCCTGGTACGACCGCGCGGGGTGACGCTGAGGCCGTGCGCCCGTGCCGACGGCCGAGCTCGGCGGGCTGTCGCACTCGACGACGAGCCACCCGTCGACGAGAAGGTCGACGTGGCCGACCCCTGCGAAGCGGACCTGGAGGTCCCTCTACCAGGCGCCGACCAACCAGCTCGTCGCCTGAGTTTCGCCCCGGACTCGAGCTCAGCGCGCGTCCGCAGCCACCCGCCGCGACGACCTCGTCGACCCGATCGGCATCATCGGCACGGCCAGACCGGCAAACGCGATCAGAGGCCAGAAGCTGCTCGACGCGACGGCCCACACAATCCCTACGATCGCAAGACCGATCGCGATCGACCACATCACGACCTTCAACCAGGCCGGGACCGCGGACTGCTTCCCGCTGCTCATGCCCGAAGCCTATCCGCCGACCTCACGTGCCCTACGAGACGCACACGACGTTCCCAGCAGTCACCCTCGTCGCGCTTGAGAGAGAACATAGGGGCACCCCCCCTGGCGCGGGCGGCGACGAGTGGCAGGATGGCGGCATGCCGGAGATGCCAGAGGTCCAGGGGCTCGTCGACTTCCTGCGCGGCCGCGCGACCGGCCTGACGGTGACGAAGGTGTCGGTCGCGAACATCGCCGCCCTGAAGACGTACGACCCGCCGATCGACGCCTTCGTCGGCGGCTCGGTCACCGCGGTCACGCGCCACGGCAAGTTCATCGATCTGACCACGGATGCCGCGTCCACCGGCCCCGTGCACCTCATCTTCCACCTGGCCAAAGCCGGCTGGCTGCGCTGGTACGAACAGCTCCCGACGACGGTGATCCGGCCGGGAAAGACGCCGATCGCCCTGCGGGTGGCGTTCGATGACGGGTCGGGGTTCGATCTGACCGAGGCGGGCACGAAGAAGTCGCTCGCCTACTACGCGGCTCGCTCCCCCGCGGACGTGCCCGGCATCGCGCGATTGGGACCGGATCCGCTGGATGCCACGTTCACCCGTGCCGCCTTGGCAGCACTGCTCGCCGGACGACGCACGCAGATCAAGGGCGTGCTGCGCGACCAGTCCATCGTGGCGGGCATCGGCAACGCCTACTCCGACGAAATCCTCCACGCGGCGAAGATGTCGCCGTACGCCCTCGCCGCCACGCTGAGCGACGAGAACATCGATCGGCTCTACGCCGCGACCCGTGACACGCTGACGGAGGCCGTGACCGCGGCATCCGGAAAGCCGCCCGCAGACCTCAAGGACGCGAAGCGACGCGGCATGGCTGTCCATGGCAGACGCGGGCAGGCGTGCCCCGTGTGCGGCGACGAAGTGCGCTCGGTCTTCTTCGCCGACAACAGCCTCGAGTACTGCGCAACGTGTCAGACGGGTGGCAAGGTGCTCGCTGATCGCCGGTTGTCGCGACTGCTCAAGTAGCGGCGGACGCTGCGACGCCCCACCGCCGGTCGAAACCGGGCGGCGGGGCGTTCGCTCGCGGGTGGGCTCAGTTGACGTCGTCGTCGACCCAGTCGAACGACTTGGTGACGGCCTTCTTCCACAGCCGCAGCTGACGCTCGCGCTCAGCGACGTCGTCGCTGGGCTCCCAGCGAGCGTCCTCCTGCCAGTTGGCGCGCAACTCATCGAGGTCAGACCAGAAGCCGACGGCGAGACCGGCAGCGTACGCGGCGCCGAGTGCCGTCGTCTCCGCGACGACCGGACGGACGACGGGCACACCGAGCATGTCGGCCTGGAACTGCATGAGGGTGTCGTTGGCCGTCATGCCGCCGTCGACCTTGAGCTCTTCGAGGTCGACGCCGGAGTCCGCGTTGACGGCGTCGAGAACCTCACGCGTCTGGAACGCGGTTGCCTCGAGCGCGGCGCGGGCGATGTGCCCGCGGTTCGCGAACCGGGTGAGGCCGACGATCGCGCCGCGCGCCTCGGGGCGCCAGTACGGCGCGAACAGCCCCGAGAACGCGGGAACGACGTAGACGCCGCCGTTGTCTTCGACGGATGCCGCGAGCTTCTCAACCTCGGGCGCCGATGAGATCAAGCCGACCTGGTCGCGCAACCACTGGATGAGCGATCCGGTCACGGCGATCGATCCTTCCAGTGCGTACCGAGCGGGCTGGTCGCCGAGCTTGTAGCCGACGGTCGTCAGCAGTCCGTTGCGGGAGTGAACGATCTCTTCACCGGTCTGGAAGATCAGGAAGTTGCCGGTGCCGTAGGTGTTCTTGCTCTCGCCCTTCTCGAACGCGGCCTGGCCGAATGTCGCGGCCTGCTGATCGCCGAGGATGCCAGAAATAGGGGTCTCGCGCAGCAGCGACGAGTCCTCCGCGGTGCCGTACACCTCGGACGAGGAGCGGATCTCGGGCATCATCGACAGCGGCACGCCGAAGTCCGCGAGGATGTCCTCACGCCACTGCAGTGTCTCGAGGTCCATGAAGAGGGTGCGCGATGCGTTGGTCACGTCGGTGACGTGGACGCCGCCGTCGGTGCCGCCGGTCAGGTTCCACAACACCCAGGTGTCGGTGGTGCCGAAGATGAGGTCGCCGGCTTCCGCGCGCTCGCGGGCGCCGTCGACGTTCTCGAGGATCCAAGCGATCTTCGTGCCCGAGAAGTAGGTCGCCAGCGGCAGCCCGACGATGCCCTTGTACCGCTCGGTGCCGAGGCCCTCGGTGGCGAGCCGGTCGACGATTGCCTGCGTGCGAGTGTCCTGCCAGACGATCGCGTTGTACACGGGCTGGCCGGTGCGCTTGTCCCAGACGACAGCCGTCTCGCGCTGATTGGTGATGCCGATGGCGGCGATGTCGTGGCGGGTGAGATCGGCCTTGGCGAGCGCGATGCCGATCACTTCCTGGACGTTGCGCCAGATCTCGAGGGCGTCGTGCTCGACCCAGCCGGCGCGCGGCAGGATCTGCTCGTGCTCCTTCTGGCCGGTGGCGATGATCGAGCCGCCGTGGTCGAAGATGATCGCGCGGCTGGATGTGGTGCCCTGATCGATTGCGATGATGTAGTCAGCCATGGGACTTCCTTGTCTTTCGTGAGTGGTTGAGAGCGCGGATGCTGGTGGTCAGACCATCGAGAGCAGTGCGGGTGCCGCGACGGCGGCGATGGCGCCACCGATAAGAGGACCGACGACGGGAACCCATGCGTACGACCAGTCGCTCGAGCCCTTGCCCTTGATCGGGAGCACCGCGTGCGCGATACGCGGGCCGAGGTCACGGGCAGGGTTGATGGCGTAACCGGTGGGGCCACCGAGCGAGGCGCCGATACCGACCACGAGCAGTGCGACCGGCAGCGCGGTGAGCGGGCCGAGGCCGCCGGGGGTGCCGACCTGGATGTCGCCGTAGTCGGCGAACGCGAAGATCGTGAAGACGAGGACGAACGTCCCGATGACCTCGGTGACGAGGTTCCAGCCGTAGGAGCGGATTGCCGGGCCGGTGGCGAACACGCCGAGCTTGGTGGCGGCATCCGATTCGCCGTCGAAGTGCTGCTTGTAGGCGAGCCAGCACAGCACCGCACCGAGGAACGCACCGACCAGTTGGCCTGCGACGGCGACGAAGAAGAGCGTCACCTCGAGGTCACCGGCGAGGAGCAGTCCGAGCGAGACGGCCGGGTTGAGCTGGGCTCCCGAGTACGCGGAGCCGAGCACACCGATGAACACCGCCAGACCCCAACCCCAGTTGATCATCAGCGTGCCGCCGCCGAGGCCTTTCGACTTCGCCAGGAGCACATTGGCGACCACGCCGCAGCCGAGCAGGGTCAGCAGTCCGGTGCCGACCGTCTCTGACACGAAGTAGAGCCAGATGTTGATGTCGTTCATGTGTCGTCGTTGACCTTTCGATTCATGCCCGATGACGACCGTCGTCATCGACCCATCAGTGCCCGGTGCGTGTGTGCGCTTCGACGCCGGACGCGCCGGAGTGTCAGACCAGCTCTGCGTGGTGGTCTTCGTTGACGGCGATGCGGTGGTGCTCGCGCAGGATGCGCACCGCGTCGTCGACCTGCGCCGCCCGCGCGTCGCCGTCCCATCCGAGCACGTCGCCGACCGCGGCAGCGAGCTGGCGCAGACCGCCGATCGTCGCACCGCCGACGAAGGCGACCGAGGTGCGCCGCAGCAGCACATCGGTGAGCGTCACGACATCTTCGGTCCGAGCGAGGTAGGCGATCTCTTCGCCGAAGTAGCCGGGCACCGATGTGAGTTCTTCGGCGTCGTACGGGATCGCTGCGAGCACATCGCTCGCCCGCGTGCCGTACCGTTCGAGCATCCGATCGGCCAGCGCCGCGGCGTGCGCACCGCGATGCTGTTCGATCCATCGGGCACGGGCACCCGGGGTGCGCGGGTAGTCGGCGCCGCCGCCGATGCTCAGCTCCGCCGTCGAGACCGTTCGGGCATGTCCGAGCAACGAGAGTGCATTGGAGGTGACGTCTGCGGCGACGGCGCGGAACGTGGTCCACTTTCCGCCCACAAGGCTCAGCACCGGCGTGCCGGCTGCGTCGCCGCGTTCGATGCGGTAATCACGTGAAACGAAGCCCGGCGCCATGTCATCATGCCGGGGCAGCGGGCGGATGCCGGAGAAGGTGTACCTGATCTGCGAGCGGTCGACAGCGATGTCGGGGAAGACGTGCCCGATCAGATCGAAGAAGTAGTCGATCTCGTCGTCGGTGCACACCATCTGCTCTCGAGGGTCGGCGTCGATGTCGGTGGTGCCGACCATGACGCGCCCCTTCAACGGATAGATCAACACGATGCGGCCGTCGGAGTGCTCGAAGAAGATCTCGTTGCCGCCGGTCGCGGCGCTGAGCTCATCGTTCTCGAGGACGATGTGCGACCCCTTCGTGCCGCCCATGAAGGTGGTCGGCTGACCCAGCGCTTCGTTCGTGAGGTCTGTCCAGGGACCGCTCGTGTTGACGATGACGTCGGCGGTGAAACTGAAGCGCTCACCCGTGACCTCGTCGTGCAGCGTGATCTGGTTCCCGTCCACACCGTCGACGGAGAGGTAGTTCGCGGCACGAGCCTGGTCGCCGCCGGCGCGGACCCCGTCGAACAGCACGTCGAGGGCAAGCCGCTCCGGGTCGTGCATCGACGCGTCGTAGTAGCTCGCGGTGTACTTCACACCCGGGTTCATGCGCGGGAAGGCCTGCCGCGACCGCTTCGCGCGGCGGAAGACGTGCCGCGGCACCGAGCCACCGTCGCGCGAGAAGGTGTCGTAGATCATGAGGCCGACCTTGATGAGCAGCGCGCCGCGCTCGTTCGGCTTTCCGGTGCCGTGCGTGAACAGCAGGCGGAACGGGGCCGTGAGAATGCCGGAGAAGGTCTTGAAGATCGGGATCGTCGTCTCGAGCGGGCGGACGTAGTGCGGTGCCGTGCGCAACAGCCGGTTACGCTCGGTGACCGCTTCCTTCACGAGACGGAACTCGCCGTTCTCGAGGTAGCGAACGCCGCCGTGGACCATGTGGCTGGATGCCGACGAGGCGCCGGACACGTAGTCGCCACGCTCCACGAGGGCGACGTCGACTCCCTGCAGCGCGAGGTCGCGGAACGTGGCGATGCCGTTGATCCCGCCACCGATCACGAGCACCTGGGCATGGGGCCGCTCGCGCAGCGCCTCAACCTGCGGGCGGGTGTGCTGGTGCCGTGTGCTCATAGTGACGAGTGCCCTTCCTTGGAACGTCTGCCCATGCTCACCGCGATCGCACGCATGCGCAACCCGCTTGCACATATGTGCAGGAATCGACGAGAATCGATCCGGAAACCACCTCGACGGCGCGCCGCCGCCTGCCCGGACTGAACGGATGCGTACGCATGGACAGAGCCGCCGAAGCCTTGCGAGCCGCTCAGCTCTACTACGTCCAAGGCGCCGGGATGGCCGCTATCGCCGCAGAGATGCGCGTGTCGCGCTCAACGGTGTCGCGACTCCTCGCCTACGCGCGAGACAGCGGCCTCGTCGAGATCACCGTCCACTCCCCACAGGAGGATCGCGACCACGTCGCCGGCCGTATCGCCCGCACGTACGGCGTGCGCGTGCACATCGTCCCGACGCCGAGCCACGTCAACGCCGCCGAGCGCCTGGACCGCACGGCGCGGAGCGCTGCCCGGCTGGTGGCGCTCCACACCGACACCAACACGGTGATCGGGATCGCGTGGGGCGCGACACTCTCGGCGGTGTCACGGCACCTGCCGAAGAAGCCACTCCACGGCACCCGTGTCGTGCAGTTGAACGGGGCCGCGAACGAATCGACGTCGGGCGTGCCGTACTCATCCAGCATCCTGCAAGCGTTCGCCGAAGCGTTCGGCGCGACTACCGACCTCTTCCCGGTGCCCGCACTGTTCGACGACCCGCAGACCAAGCGCGCGATGTGGCGCGAGCGAGCCGTGCGATCCGTGCTGGACGTGCAAGCACGCGCAAGCGTCATCATTTTCGGGCTCGGCTCGCCCCACGCCGAAGTGCCCTCACACGTCTACTCCGGCGAGTACCTGTCACCGCGCGACCTGGCGGAGCTCAGCACACACGGCGTCGTGGGCGACTGCGCCACAGTGTTCTTCCGCGCCGACGGCTCCACCGACGACATCCCGCTCAACGAGCGTTCGAGCGGTCCCTCGTTCGACACGCTGCGTGCGGCCGCGCACCGCATCTGCGTGATCTCGAGCGGCTCGAAGCTCGCGGCGCTCCGCGGCGCCCTCGCGGCCGATCTCATCACCGATCTCGTCATCGAGGAGTCCGCCGCACGGATGCTGGTGCGCTCAGCAGCCGGCGCTGCGCCCGGTACCGATCCGTGGGAATGAAACCACGATCCGCCGGTTGACTACACTCGAGAGCAAGAAAACGTGCTCCGGGGTCGGTGGGAATCCGAACCGGCGGTGACAGTCCGCGAGCGAGGCCCTCCAGACCTCGTTGATCCGGTGGAAATCCGGGACCGACGGTGATGTGACGAGAGTCGCTAGTCCGGATGGGAGGCAGCACGAGAGGTCGCGGCGACGCCGCGGACCTCCCAGCTCTGCACCCTGCCCCGGACACCCCACTGTGAGGATCCGGATGAGTGTCACCGAGGCAGAACGCGACGCCCTTCGTCGCGCCTTCGCGCTCGCCCTGAACGGCCCGCGCGGCGAGAACCCGCAGGTCGGCGCCGTCATCCTCTCCCCCGGGGGCACCGTTCTCGCCGAAGGCTGGCACCGCGGCGCCGGCACCCCGCACGCCGAAGTGGACGCGCTTTCGCAGATTCCCGCGGATGCCGCACGCGGAGCGACCGCTGTCGTCAGCCTCGAGCCGTGCAACAACACCGGCCGCACCGGTCCGTGTGCGCAGGCGCTCATCGAGGCGGGCATCTCCCGCGTCGTGTACGCGGTCACCGACCCCGGCGAGGCATCCTCGGGCGGGGCCGAGCGGCTCCGATCGGCCGGGGTGGACGTGGTCGGCGGTGCGCTGGAGGACGAGGGCGCCGCGCTCCTCGACTCCTGGCTGACGGTGCAGCGCCTGGGCAGGCCTCACATCACCGTGAAGTGGGCGCAGTCGCTGGACGGTCGGGCCGCGGCATCCGACGGCACCAGCCAGTGGATCACCGGACCCGACGCCCGTGCGGACGTGCACCGCCGCCGCGCGGAGGCCGACGCGATCATCGTCGGCACCGGGACCCTCCTCGCCGACGACCCCGCCCTCACCGCACGCCGCCCGGACGGGTCGCTCTTCGAGAATCAGCCGCGGCCGGTCGTGATCGGCACGCGCGCGGTGCCGCAGGAGGCGCTCGTGCGCCGCCACCCCCGCCCCTTCCTCCAGGACGAGGGTGAGGATCTGCCCGACCTGCTCGACCGACTCCGACTCCTCGGCGCGCACCGCGTGTTCCTCGAGGGCGGCCCCACCCTCGCCGGCGCGTTCCTGCGTGCCGGCCTGGTCGACGACGTGCTCGTGTACATCGCGCCGACCCTCCTGGGCGGCGACCGACTGGCCGTGGGCGACCTCGGCATCCCGACCATCACCGCGCAGCGCCGGCTCACCGTGCGCGCGATCGAACGCCTCGGCGACGACCTCCTCGTCATCGCCACTCCGAAAGAGAGCAGCTGATGTTCACCGGAATCATCGAAGAGCAGGGGACGGTCACCGCGATCGACCCCTCCGGCGACGGCGTGCGCCTCACGGTGCGCGCGCCGCAGGCGGTATCGGATGCCGCGCGCGGCGACTCCATCGCCATCAGCGGTGTCTGCCTCACCGTCACCGACCAGACCCCTGAAGGGTTCACGGCCGACGTGATGCGCCAGACCCTCGACATGTCGACGCTCGGCGCCTTCGCCCCCGGCGCCCCGGTCAACGTCGAGCGGGCCCTCGCCGCGCACGCACGCCTGGGCGGGCACATCGTGCAGGGCCACATCGACGGAACCGGCGAGATTCTCGAGGTGCGGCCCGGCGCTCAGTGGCGCGTCATGCGCATCTCGCTGCCGGCGCCGCTCGCGCCGCTCGTCGTGGACAAAGGCTCGATCGCCGTCGACGGCGTCTCACTCACCGTCTCGGCGGTCTCCGACGCGGCAGCCGACGCGCACTGGTTCGAGATCTCACTCATCCCCGAGACCCTCGAGGTCACGACCCTCGGCGCCCGCATCGTCGGTGACCGGGTCAATCTCGAGACCGACGTCTTGGCGCGCCACGTGCAGCGCCTGCTCCGCTTCTCCCCGACGATTCTCACCCCCGCAGAAGAAGGAGGCTCCCGTTGAGCCTTTCCCCCATCCCCGACGCGCTCGCGGCCCTCAAGGAGGGTCGACCGATCCTGGTCGCCGACGACGAGAACCGCGAGAACGAGGGTGACATCATCCTGTCGGCGCAGCTCGCCTCGCCGGAGTGGCTGGCGTGGACCATCCGCTGGTCGAGCGGGTTCCTGTGCGCGCCGATGCCCGCCGACTGGGCGGATCGCCTCGACCTCCCACCTATGGTGGAGGTCAACCAGGACAGCAAGGGCACGGCGTACACCGTCAGCGTCGACGCCGCGGACGGCGTGACGACGGGCATCAGCGCCTCCGACCGCGCGCGCACCGTGAATGTGCTCGCCGACCCCGACTCCACCCCCGCGTCGCTCATCCGTCCGGGACACGTCCTGCCGCTTCGGGCCGTCGACGGCGGTGTGCGCGAGCGCGCCGGACACACCGAAGCCGCCGTCGAGCTCATGCAGCTGGCCGGGCTCGCGCCGGTCGCCGTCATCGGCGAGGTCGTCGCCGATGACGGCAGCATGATGCGGATGCCGGGTCTGCTGGAGATGGGCGAGCGTGAAGGCATTCCGGTCATCACCATTGAGCAGCTGATCGGCTACCTCGACGGCGTCGAGGGCAGCGGCGCGAGCAGCTCCGCCGCCCACACGCCCGCCGCCGCCAAGCGCCGAGTGAGCCTGCGCGCCGAGGCGAACGTGCCGACCTCCCACGGATCCTTCCGGTTCCTCGCCTACAAGGACCGCGCCACCGGAACCGACCACATCGCGGTCGTCTCCGGAGACCTCACCGAGGAGGCGCCGCTCGTGCGGGTGCACTCGGAGTGCCTGACCGGGGAGGCATTCGACTCGCTCAAGTGCGAATGCGGCCCGCAGCTGGATGCCGCGCTCGATGCGATCGAGCAGGACGGCGGCATCGTCATCTACATGCGCGGCCACGAGGGACGCGGCATCGGCCTCATCAACAAGCTCCGCGCCTACAGCCTCCAGGAGCGCGGGATGGACACCGTCGACGCGAACCTCGCCCTCGGGCTCCCCGCGGACGCCCGCGACTACGCCGCCACCGCCGGCATCCTCCAGGATCTCGGCGTGCGCCAGATCCGTCTCCTCACCAACAACACCGACAAGGTCGCGCAGCTGAAGAACCTCGGGCTGTCGATCGTCGAGCAGGTGCCGCTGCTCGTTGGCGTCGGCGCGAACAACCACCAGTACCTGGCGACGAAGGCCGAGCGCATGGGCCACATCATCGACGCCGACGACCTGCGCGACGCGCTCGCGCACAGCGAGGAGCACACGGCATGAGCGGTCACGGAGCACCGAAGACGGAGCGAGTCGACGGCACGGGACTGGAGGTCGTGGTCGTCGCCGGACAGTGGCACGACGTCATCACGGATGGTCTCATCGCCGGCGCCGCACGCGTGCTCGATGCCTCCGGCGCGTCATGGCGGCTCGTGCGCGTCGCCGGGTCGTTCGAGCTTCCCGTCGTGGCCAAGGCCGCGTTGGACGCGGGGGCGGATGCGGCCGTGGCCCTGGGCGTCATCATCCGCGGCGGGACCCCGCACTTCGACTTCGTGTCGGCGGCGGCGACCGACGGGCTCACGCGGGTCGCGTTGGACACAGGCAAGCCGGTCGGGTTCGGGGTCCTGACCCTGGACGACGAGCAGCAAGGCATCGACCGTGCCGGTCTCGCAGGGTCGAAGGAGGACAAGGGCGCCGAAGCCGCAGATGCCGCGCTGCGCACCGCCCTGACGCTGCGGGAGCTGCGCGGCTGACCACCGCTCACGTCGACGCGGCAGTTGCCGACGACGCGTCGGCATCCTGGATTACCTTCAGGTATCCTGAGGGCATGGAGATCCTGCGCGGTGTCGTCGTCCTCATCCATCTGATCGGCTTCGCCACTCTCTTCGGCTCGTGGCTCGTCGAGCTCTTCGGCCAGAAGCGAATCACGAAGCTCATGCACTGGGGCCTCGCGATCGCGATGGGCGCCGGCGTGATCCTCTCGGCGCCGTGGGGCATCGACTACGACCTCAACCACGTCAAGATCGCGATCAAGCTCGGCGTGCTCATCGTCATCGGCGCCCTGCTCGGCATCGGTTCGGCGCGTGCGCGCAAGAGCGGGTCGGTCCCCGCGGGCATCTTCTGGCCCGTCGGCATCCTCACCCTCGTCAACGCGGGTCTCGCCGTCATCTGGTGACCCGCTCTCCCCGCGGTCCCCACACGTGGACTGCGGGGACCCGACCTGATCAGGCGGGGTAAACTGGACGATTGTGCGCCGGCGACCCCGCCGGCGCTTCCGGTTGCCAACGCGATCCGCCCCGACACCACCCCGTCCCCGGGCAGACCGCCGCCGAGATGTCCCACGAGGACCCTTCCGCTCTCCCCGAAGGTCTCCTGCATGTCCTCTGCTTCTGCAGCCCCGGCGGCTCCCGCCGCCCCCGCCAATCCCCGCTCCCGCGTCATCACCGCGAGCCTCGTCGGCACGACGATCGAGTTCTACGACTTCTACGTCTACGCGACCGCCGCCGTCCTCGTCTTCCCGATCCTCTTCTTCCCGAGCGACAACGAGACCGCCTCCCTCCTCTCGTCGTTCGCGGTCTTCGGTGCCGCCATGGTCGCGCGCCCCATCGGCGCCGTCATCTTCGGCCACTTCGGCGACAAGTTCGGCCGCAAGGCCACGCTCGTGGCATCCCTGCTCACCATGGGTATCGCGACGATCCTCATCGGCTGCCTGCCGACCTTCAACGACATCGGCGCGTGGGCAGCCCTCCTCCTGCTGATCCTCCGCCTCTTCCAGGGCTTCGCCCTCGGCGGCGAGTGGTCGGGCGCCGCGCTCGTCGCGACCGAGAACGCACCCAAGGGCAAGCGCGCCTGGTACGGCACCTTCCCGCAGCTGGGCGCCCCGATCGGGTTCATCATCGCCAACACGGTCTTCCTGCTGATCTACTTCGCGCTGCCGCACCCCGACGGCGCGGGCCTGCGCTCCGAGGAGTTCCTCGCGTGGGGCTGGCGCGTGCCGTTCCTGTTCTCGGCCGTCATGGTCATCGTCGGCCTCTGGGTGCGCCTCAAGCTCGTCGAGTCGTCGACGTTCTCGCGCGCCGAGAAGAGCGGCTCGCTGTCGAAATTCCCCCTCGGCACTGTCTTCCGTCGCCACTGGTGGCAGATGATCATCGGCACGTTCATCATGCTCGCGACCTACGTCCTCTTCTACCTGATGACGAGCTTCACGCTCTCGTACGGCACGAAGGCGACACGAGAGGGTGCTGAGGCCGCAGCCGCAGCCGGCGGCCCCGCCTACGACGCGGCAACCTACGTGCCCGGTCTCGGCTTCGGCTACACGGACTTCGTCATCATGCAGATCATCGGCGTGGTCTTCTTCGGCATCTTCACGCTTCTGTCGGGTCCCGTCGCCGACGCCATCGGTCGCCGCAAGCTCCTCATGTGGGTGACGGGCGCGATCGTCGTCTTCGGTCTCCTGTTCAATGTGTTCCTGCTGCCGCAGGCCGACCCGAAGTTCTCGGGCGCTCTGGTGCAGGCGTTCCTCATCTTCGGGTTCCTCCTCATGGGGTCGACCTTCGGACCGATGGGCGCCCTGCTGCCCGAGCTGTTCCCGACGAACGTCCGCTACACCGGCTCGGCCGTGTCGTACAACGTCTCGTCGATCCTTGGTGCCGCGCTCGCACCGATCGTCGCCGTCGCCCTCTGGGCGGCCGCCGACGGTTCGCCGTGGCTCGTCGGCGTGTACCTCACCGGCTCGGCTGTCCTCACCTTCATCGCCCTGTGGCTCTCGAAGGAGACCAAGGACGTCGACTACGACACCTTCATCGGCGAGGTTCAGCCCACCAAGCGCTGACCTGCCCTTCACACGCGGATGCCGCGTCCCGCCGTCTCGGCAGGGCGCGGCATCCGTCGTTCGGGGTGTCAGGGGGCGCGGCGCGCGAGATGGAGCCGGAACCGCGCGGCGAGGGGGCGCGGGTCGGCAACGTCCCCGGCATGTGGTCCCGGGGGCGCGAGCGCGGCCCGCGCGTCAGTCGAGGAACAGCGCGCGCAGCCGCTTCGTCGTGAAGACCAGTCCGACGGCGATCATGCCGACGTAGTAGAGGACGTGCCACAGCATCCCGAGGTGCAGGAGGCCTGTGGTCAGCCCGCGGATCAGTTCGACACCGTGCCACAGCGGCAGCGCCATGACGACGCCCTGCACCCACTCGGGGTAGACGGTGATCGGGTAGAACGTCGCCGAGAAGAGGAACATCGGCAGCATGACGAAGTTGATCCAGTCCATCTGCTGGAACGTCTTCATGTAGCTCGTGATCGCCATGCCGAGGCTCGCGAATCCGAACGCGATGAGCAGCACCGCCGGCAGCGCGAGGATCGCGGTCGCCGCGAGGTTCAGCCCGAGGACCTGCATGATGACCATGAACCCGGTCGCGTACAGCAGCCCGCGCAGCAGGGCGTAGAGGATCTCCCCGAGGGCGACGTCGAGCGGCCCGAGCGAGGTCGCGAGCATGCCCTCGTAGAGCTTGCCGTAGTTCAGCTTGAAGAAGACGTTCCAGGTCGAGTCGTAGACGGCGCCGTTCATCGCCGACACCGCGAGCAGCGCCGGCGCGATGAACGCGGCGTACGAGACATCGACGCCCTGCGCGGTCTGGACGTCGCCGATGAGCGCGCCGAGGCCGAGCCCCATCGAGGCGAGGTAGAACACTGGCTCGAAGAAGCCCGACAGGACGACGACCCAGCTCGACGAGCGCGCCGCGAGGAACCCGCGCTGCACGACGGCCCCGGGGTTGCCGGCCCAGAGGGCGCGGACGCCGCCGCGCCGGGAGACGGATGCCACGGCGGTCACTTCGCGAGCCTTTCGATGAAGATCTTGCGACCCCAGAGGTAGCCGATGCCGGTGAGGACGACGAGGTAGGCGATGTGAACGCCCACCATCGCGGGCGGGACGGCTGCGCCGTAGGTGGCGATGCGTCCGAGCTCGGCGCCGTGCCACAGCGGCGAGATCCAGCCGATCCACTGCAACCACACCGGCAGGGTGTCGAGCGGGTAGAACGTGCCCGAGAACAGGAACATCGGCATGAACAGGAACCGCTGCACGAGCGCGAACTGGCCCTTGTCGTCCTCGATCGATCCGGCGTAGGCCATGAGCGGCACACCGAACGCAATACCGGCGGCGATGCCGGCGGGGATCGCGAGCCACCCGGTCTCGGGCTGCGGCACGGTCGTCCAGCCGACACCGAGCGCGCCGAGCAGCCAGATGAAGAGGTAGTACGCGGCAACGGCGAACGCCATGCGCGCCGTCGCCCCGACGATGACCCCGTTCGCGATCTGCGGACTCGACAGCGGCGACGCGTTGAACCCGTAGAAGTAACGGCGCCACTTGAATCCGGCCATGACCGGGTAGGTCATCTCTTCGGATGCCACGGCGATCGCGGCCGTCACCAGCAGCGCCGGCGCGACGAAGACGAGGTAGTCCACCTCGACGCCACGATCGACGATGGGCGCCTGGATGAGCGCGGCGAGCCCCGCGGCGAGCCCGAGCAGGTAGAGGATCGGCTGTCCGAGCGCGCCGACCACGATCGTCCAGCCGTACGCGCGCATCGCCCGAACCATGTGCTCGGTGACGTACCAGGTGCCGCGGCGGCGCGGCTTCCGACCCCACTCCAGTGCCTCCGCGCGGAGCTCGTCGAGGCTGGGCTGCGTCGACGTCGTGGCATCCATCGATTCGGCGCTCATTCGATCAGCGACCGTCCGGTGAGGCGGAGGAAGACGTCCTCCAGGCTGGAGCGGCGGACGAGACTCGTGATCGGCTGCAGCCCCGCCGCGGTGACGCGTTCGAGGGCTGCCTCGCCGTCTGCGGCGTAGACGAGGACGCGGTCGGGGAGCACCTCGACGCGATCGCCGATGCCCTGCAACTGCGGGGCGACCTGCTCGTTCCGGTCGGATCCGAAGCGCACCTCGAGCACCTCCCGGCTGGAGTGCTCGCGGATGAGCGAGGCGGGCGTCCCCTCGGCCATGATGCGGCCCTTGTCCACGACGATGAGCCGGTCGCAGAGCTGCTCGGCCTCATCCATGTAGTGGGTTGTCAGGACGAGTGTCGTGCCGCGCTCTTTGAGTCGGAACAGACGATCCCACAGGACGTGCCGCGCCTGCGGGTCGAGGCCCGTCGTCGGCTCGTCGAGGAGCAGGATGCGCGGGTCGTTGATGAGCCCGCGCGCGATCGTGAGGCGGCGCTTCATGCCGCCGGAGAGCTGATCAACCTTGCTCTTGGCCTTGTCCTCGAGCTGCGCGAACGCGAGCAGCTCATCGGCCTTCTGGGCGCACACGTTGCCGGGCAGTCCGAAGTAGCGCCCGTAGATGTACAGGTTCTCCCGCGCGTTCAGCTCGCCGTCGAGGTTGTCCTGCTGCGGCACGACGCCCAGGCGCGAGCGGATCTCGGGGCCATAGCGGTCGGGGTCGAGGCCGAGGATCTCCAGTTCGCCCGCCGTGCGAGTCGAGACCGCCCCGATCATCTTCATGGTCGTCGACTTGCCGGCGCCGTTCGGCCCGAGCAGGCCGAACGACTCGCCCGGCGCGACCTCGAAGTCGAGGCCGTCCACTGCGAGGAAGTCGGGCTTCCCCTTGGTCCGGTAGGTCTTCACGAGACCGCGGGCGGAGATGACAGGTTCAGGCACCCGTCAACCTTAGTGCGGGGCTCCGACATCCATACCGGCCACCCCCGCCCGACGCCGGCCGGCAGCGCGCGGGCTCACACCTGATTCGTCTGCTGCGCGGCCAGTCCCGCGCACAGCGGCCAGTCCCGCGCACAGCACGTAGGCACGAAGATAGGAGGTACGCCTTCCCAGAACTCAGGACGCCCACACATGTCTTCCGACACCGCCCGCCGCACCCGCGGCATCCGCCGTTCACGCAAAGAGGACGGGCCCCGCGCCAGCCTGAAGCAGCTGCTGCCCTTCCTCCTCGAGCACAAGAAGGTGCTCATCGTGGTGGCCGTCCTCAGCGTTGCCGAAGCGATCGCGACGCTGCTGCAGCCGCTGCTGGTGGGCGAGCTCATCTCGCGCGTACAGGAGAGCGTGCCGCTCGGCGCGCTCATCTGGGCCCTCATCGGTCTCGTGGTGGCGTCGTCGGTCATCGGCGGGTTCCAGCATTACCTCCTGCAGCGCACCGGCACCGCCGTCGTCTACTCGAGCCGCCGCCGTCTCATCGCGAAGCTCCTGCACCTGCCCGTCCGGGAGTATGACGCGCGCCGGACGGGCGACCTCGTGTCCCGCGTCGGCACGGACACGACGCTCCTCTACGCCGTCCTCACCCAGGGACTGGCCGATTCGCTCGGCAACGTGCTCATCTTCGTCGGTGCCATCGTCGCGATGCTCGTCATCGACCCGCTGCTGCTGGCCAGCATCATCGTCGTGATCGGCGCCTCGGTCGCCGTCGTCGGCGCGCTCAGCGGTCGCATCCGCCGCGCGACGCAGGCACAGCAGGAGAAAGTCGGCGAGCTCGCCTCGGGCGTCGAGCGCGCCGTCGGATCGATCCGCACGATCCGCGCCGCAGGCGCCGCCGCCCGCGAGGAGGACGCCATCCGCGAGACGGCTGCCGGAGCGTATGCCGCGGGTCTCGATGTCGCCAAGGCGTCGGCCCTCGTCGTCCCCGTCGCAGGCGTCGCCCTGCAGCTCTCGCTCCTCGTCGTCCTCGGCGTCGGCGGCTTCCGCGTCGCCGCGGGCGCGATCTCCATCGCCGAGCTCGTCGTGTTCGTCATGTTCCTGTTCTTCCTCGTCCAGCCGCTCGCCTCCTTCTTCGGGGCGCTCACCTCGGTCAACCAGGCGCTCGGCGCACTGGGGCGCATCCAGGAGGTCCTCGACCTCGACGACGAGACGGCGCACGACGCCGAGCTCGCGGCATCCGTTCAGCGGGATGCCGCGCCCGCGAGCACCGCGGCCGAGGTCGGCGCGATGGCGACCGAGCCCGACGCCGCGGCCACGCGCTCCGCACAGGATCACGCGAGCGATGCCGCCGTGGAGTTCCGGGACGTGCACTTCTCCTACCCCGCTGCCGTCATCGAGGCACGGCGCGGCGCGACGGACGAGGCGCTGAAGACCCTCGCCGACGGGCACGTGCCGCTGCCGGAGGAGACCGCCGCGCCCGCCGAGGGCGAGGTGCTGCGAGGGGTCTCTTTCCGCGTGCCGCGCGGTGCTCGCGTGGCCCTCGTCGGCCCGTCGGGCGCCGGCAAGTCGACGACGCTGTCGCTCATCGAGCGGTTCTACGACCCCACCTCCGGCGCCGTGCTCATCGGCGGAACGGACGCGCGGACGCTCGACCGCCTCGCCCTGCGCGCTCAGCTCGGCTACGTCGAGCAGGACGCCCCGACCCTCGCGGGCACCCTCGCCGACAACCTGCGGCTGGCGTCCCCCGCCGCCACCGATGCGGACTGCGAGCGGGTGCTCCGCGCCGTGAACCTCGGGGATGTGCTCGAGCGCAATCCGCTCGGGCTGGACGCGCCGGTGGGTGAGGCGGGTGTCATGCTCTCCGGCGGCGAGCGTCAGCGTCTCGCGATCGCCCGTGCCCTGCTCGCTGCTCCCCCGATCCTGCTGCTCGACGAGTCGACGTCCTCGCTCGACGGGCTCAACGAGCAGCGCATGCGCGAGGCCATCGACGCCGTGGCATCCGGTCGCACCCTCATCGTCATCGCGCACCGACTGTCGACCGTCGTCGACAGCGACCTGATCATCGTCCTGGAGGACGGCCGCGTCGTCGGACAGGGCACGCACGCCGAGCTCGTCGAGACCGTGCCGCTGTACCGCGACCTCGCCGCCCGCCAGCTCCTGGTCTGACCACGCCCACCGGCCGAGCCGTGCACTCGGCGCTGAGCCGGACACGCGAGAGGGCCCCTGCACCGTGCAGGGACCCTCTTGGCGTGAGCGGGGAGCGGGGACTCAGGCGTCCTGCTGAGCCCGCTTCAGGCGGTAGCGGAGCGCGGCGAGCTCGGCGTACAGGGCCGGCGGCACCTTGCCCTCGAAGGTCTGGTAGAACTCCTCGGTCAGGTCCGCCTCCTGCAGCCACAGCTGCGGGTCGATGTCGAAGAGCTCCTGAAGGTCCTCGGCCGGGACGTCCACGCCCGCGAGGTTGAGGTCCTCGGTCTTCGGCAGACGCCCGATGGGGCTGTCCTCGGCGCCGACCGAACCGTCGATGCGGCGGATGATCCAGTCGATGACGCGCGCGTTGTCACCGAATCCGGGCCACAGGAACCGGCCGTCGGAACCCTTGCGGAACCAGTTGACCTGGAAGATGCGCGGGGCGCGGTCGAAGCGGAGCGCCTGACCGACCTTCAGCCAGTGGCCGAAGTAGTCCGCCATGTTGTAACCGCAGAACGGGAGCATCGCGAACGGGTCGCGACGCAGTTCGCCGACGGTGCCCTCGGCTGCGGCGGTGCGTTCGGACGAGATGTTCGAGCCCATGAACACGCCGTGCGTCCAGTCGGTCGCCTCGACGACGAGCGGGACGTTCGTGGCGCGGCGGCCGCCGAACAGGATCGCGTCGAGCGGCACGCCCTCGGGGGCGTCCCAGTCCTCGGCGATCTGCGGGCACTGGCCGGCGCTCACCGTGAAGCGGGAGTTCGGGTGCGCGGCGGGCGTGCCGGACGCGGGCGTCCACGGCTTGCCCTGCCAGTCGGTGAGCTCGGCGGGCGCCTCGTCGGTCAGCCCCTCCCACCACACGTCACCGTCGGGGCGGAGCGCGACGTTCGTGAAGATCGTGTTGCCCCACAGCGTCTCGACGGCCGTGACGTTCGTGGACTCGCCGGTACCGGGCGCGACGCCGAAGAAGCCGGCCTCGGGGTTGATCGCCCAGAGACGTCCGTCCTCGCCGGGACGCAGCCACGCGATGTCGTCGCCGAGGGTCTCGACGCGCCAGCCGGGGATGGTCGGACGGAGCATGGCGAGGTTCGTCTTGCCACAGGCCGAGGGGAAGGCGGCGGCCACGTGGTACGCCTTGCCCTTCGGGTCGATGACACGGATGAGGAGCATGTGCTCGGCGAGCCAGCCCTCGTCACGGCCGATGACCGAGGCGATGCGCAGCGCGAAGCACTTCTTCGCGAGGATCGCGTTGCCGCCGTAGCCAGAGCCGTACGACCACACCTCGAGCGTGTCGGGGAAGTGCACGATGTACTTCTCGTCATTGCACGGCCACGGCTCGTCCTTCTGGCCCGGGGCCAGCGGCGCACCCACCGAGTGCACCGTCTTGACCCACGGCTTGCCGGCGGCGATCTGCTCGAGCACCGTGGTGCCGACGCGGGTCATGATGCCGATCGAGGTGACGGCGTACGCACTGTCGGTGACCTGGACGCCGATGTGCGAGAGCGGGCCGCCGACGGCACCCATGGAGAAGGGGACGACGTACATCGTGCGACCCTTCATGCTGCCGGCGAACAGCGGCGTGATGGTGGCGCGGATCTCGTCGGGCGCGACCCAGTTGTTCGTGGGGCCGGCGTCTTCGGGGCGCTCCGAGGCGATGAAGGTGCGGGCCTCGGTGCGGGCGACGTCGCTCGGGTGCGAACGGGCCAGGTAGGAGCCGGGACGCCACTCCGGGTTCAGCTTGATGAGCTTGCCCTCTTCGACCTGCTCGCGCAGGAGCGCGTCGTTCTCGGCGCGCGAACCGTCGACCCAATGGATGCGGTCGGGCGTCGTGAGCGCGGCGATTTCATCGACCCACGCCTCGAGGGCGGCTATGCCCTCGCCGGTCAGTGCGGGGCGCACGCCGCGCGGCGCAACGACGGGGTTGGATCCGGTCGTGGTGGTGCGGGTGAAGAGGTCTGCGATGGCCATCCGGCGCTCCTTCGGTGGTGGGCGTATCTCCACATTGCCTTCGCCGCAGAGGTTCCTTCCGGGAAATCAGGCGCCAAGAATCGCGATTCTTTCCACTACGCTCAAGATATGGCCACTCCGATCGAGCTTTCCACCCTGGGACACCGCATCCGCCATCACCGGATGGAGAACGGGTTCACGCTCGACGAGCTCGGTGCGATCGTCGGAGTCGCGGGCAGCCAGCTCTCCCTCATCGAGAACGGCAAGCGGGAGCCGAAGCTGTCCCTCCTCCAGGCGATCGCGAGCGCGACCGGGACCGACGTGACCGACCTCCTTTCCGCGGAGCCGCCCAACCGCCGGGCGGCGCTCGAACTCGAACTCGAACGTGCCCAGCAGAGCCCGGTGTTCCGGCGGCTGGGAGTCGCGCCGGTCAAGGTCACCAAGACGATGTCGGACGAGACGATCGAGGGCATCCTCGCGCTCCACCGCGAGCTCGACCGACGCGAACGCGAGGCCATCGCCACCCCCGAGGAGGCACGTCGTGCCAACACCGAACTGCGGCTGCGGATGCGCGACCAGGCCAATTACCTGCCCGACATCGAGAAGCTCGCCGAGAAGCAGCTGAAGGCGGCCGGCCACACGAGCGGCGCGCTGACCCACCGCACCGTGAGCATCATGGCCGAGCAGCTCGGCTTCGAGCTGATCTACGCGAGCGACCTCCCTCATTCGGCTCGCTCGGTCACCGATCTGGAGAACGGCCGCATCTACCTGCCGCCCGCCTCCATCCCCGGCGGTCACGGCCTGCGGTCGATGGCCCTCCAGGCGATGGCCCACCGTCTGCTCGGGCACACTCCACCGACCGATTACGCCGACTTCCTGCAGCAGCGACTCGAGATCAACTACTACGCGGCGGCCGCGCTGATGCCGGAGACGGCGTCGGTCGCGTTCCTCAGCCAGGCGAAGAAGGACCGCAACCTCGCGGTCGAGGATTTCCGCGATGCGTTCGGCGTGACCCATGAAGCGGCGGGGATGCGCCTGACCAATCTGGCGACCGAACATCTCGGCATCCGACTGCACTTCCTCCGCGTCGACGGCACGGGCGCGATCAGCCGTGTCTACGAAAACGACGGTCTCCCCCTCCCGATGGATGTGACGGGAGCCGTCGAGGGCCAGATGGTGTGCCGCAAGTTCGCTGCGCGCTCGGCCTTCGCGGAGCAGAACCGCACGACCGAGCACTACCAGTACACCGACACCCCCAGCGGGACGTTCTGGTGCTCCAGCCAGACCGGCTCGACGACGGACGGCGAGTTCTCCATCACTGTCGGGGTTCCCTTCGACGACGCACGCTGGTTCCGCGGTCGCGAGACGCAGAAGCGGGCGACCTCGACCTGCCCCGACGTCGCCTGCTGCCGTCGACCGGATGCCGACCTGACGCGGCGCTGGGAGGGCAAGGCGTGGCCGAGCGCCCGCGTCCACATGCAGATGTTCTCGCCGCTGCCGGCCGGGTCCTTTCCGGGGGTGGACGACGGCGAGGTCTACGCCTTCCTCGACCGGCACGCCGGCGGCTGAGCGTCAGCCGACCAGGAAGGCCCGGTATCGCTCGAGCCCATCCTCGACGCGATCGACCGGGGTCCGACCCCACAGGTGGGCGACGGGCGGATCGCCGAGACGTCCGGCGGCCAACGAATGCGACCATGTGCCGACGACGACACCGCGATCGCGGCGGTGGACGGGGTGGACGGGGTGTTCGTCGGGCCGTCGGACCTCGCCGCGTCGATGGGGCTGCTCGGTCAGCAGACCCACCCCGAGGCGCTCGCACAGAGATGGGTCACCGCGCAGGGGCCGGTGGAGCGGGACTCGTACTGACGCGCCGGCACCGGCGGAGGTGACATCGGTGTAACAAACCGTCGCCACCCGCACCACGCGCGGGTGTCTCGCGTCAGAATGATCGACGGCACCGGCCGACAGCAACGGCCGCCACTCACCCCCCGGAGGCCCACATGTCCCGTCGTCCCGCTCTGCGCACCGTCCTGCTCGCGACCGCCGCAGCCGCCGCCCTCACCCTCGCCGGGTGCGCGACGGGTGCCGCCGACACACCCGAAGAGACGACGGATGCCGCCGGCCCCGCGCCCGAGGACTTCGTGACGCCCGGTGTGTTCACCGTCGCCACCGGCGAGACGGCGTACGAGCCGTACGTCATCGGCGACGACCCCGAGTCGGGCGAAGGCTTCGAAGCCGCCGTCGCGTACGCCGTCGCCGAGGAGCTCGGCTTCTCCGCCGACGAGGTCGAGTGGGTGCGGACGAGCTTCGAGTCGGCCATCGCCCCGGGCCCGAAGAACTTCGACGTGAACATCCAGCAGTACACGATCACCGAGGAGCGCAAGCAGGGCGTCGATTTCTCGTCGCCGTACTACGCCGCCAGCCAGTCGATCGTCGCCATCAAGGGCGGCGCCGCCGACGGCGTCACCGATGTCGCGGGCCTCAAGGACCTCGTGATCGGAGCGATGGCGAACTCCACGAGCGCCCTGACCCTCGAGGCCTTGGACGCCGGCATCGAGCCGAAGCTGTACAACTCGAACGAGGATGCCACGGCCGCGCTCGGCGCGGGTCAGATCGACGCCATCGTCCTCGACACCCCCACGGCCTACGTCGCGGTCAACTTCTACATCGAGGACTCGTTCTTCGTCGGCGAGCTGCCCAAGGCCGGCATCGAGGACGAGTGGGGCATGCTCCTGGCGAAGGACTCCCCGCTCACCGACGACGTGAGCGCCGCCGTCGACGCGCTCCGCGAGGACGGCACCCTCGCCGCGCTCGAAGAGGAGTGGCTGTCGGGCCTCACGGAAGGCGTGACGCAGCTGCAGTGACCGCGCGCTAGCGTCGATCCGTGAGTACCTTCGTCCCGAGCCAGCTCGAACTCGAGCGGCGCGCGTATCGCCGCGGCCGCCAGTTACGGTCGGTGCTGATCGCCGCGGCATCCACTCTCGCCTTCGCGCTCATCGTGTGGATCACGGTGATCAACACCGAGGGCTGGGCGACGGTGCAGCGCACGTTCTTCGACCCGGAGATCGCACTGCAGGCGCTGCCCAAGGTCTGGCACGGCTTCCTGCTCAACCTCCAGGTGCTGGTGATCTCGCTCTTCACCGTCGGTCTGAGCGCGCTCGCGATCGCGCTGCTGCGCACCCTCCGCGGGCCGGTGTTCTTCCCGATCCGGGCGCTCGCGGCCGGCTACACGGATCTGTTCCGGGGACTGCCGTTCGTCATCGTGCTGTACCTGGTGGGCTTCGGGCTGCCGACGATCCTGAACGAGCGGATCAACGAGGTCGTCCTCGGCGTCATCGCGGTCACGCTGACCTACTCGGCGTACGTGGCCGAGGTGATCCGGGCGGGAATCGAGTCGGTGCACCCGTCACAGCGGCTGGCGGCGCGCGCGCTCGGGCTCAGCCACGTGCAGACCCTCCGCAGGGTGGTCCTCCCCCAAGCGCTTCGGCGCATGACGCCGCCGCTGATGAACGACTTCATCTCGATGCAGAAGGACGTCGGCCTCATCTCGATCCTCGCCGCGCTCGACGCGATCGCGAGCGCGAAGAGCGTCGTCGCCCTCACCTACAACTTCACCCCGTACGTCGTCGCGGGCGTGCTGTTCGTCCTCCTGGCGATCCCGACGATCCGGCTGACCGACTGGTACACCGCGAAGCTCCGCGAGCGCGAGCAGACGGGATCGATCCTGTGACCGACGTGCTCCGCGCCACCGGCATCCGCAAGTCCTTCGGCGAACGCGAGGTGCTCGCCGGGGTCGACGTCTCGCTCGCGCAGCACGAGGTCGTCGCCCTCATCGGGGCGAGCGGGTCGGGCAAGTCGACGCTGCTGCGCTGCCTGGGGCTCCTCGAGCCGATCGACGACGGCCAAATCTTCCTCGGCGACGAGGACATCTCCGACCCCCGCATCGACGGGAACCGGGTGCGCGCCCGCTTCGGCGCGGTGTTCCAGAGCTTCAACCTGTTCCCGCACCTGTCGGTGCTCGAGAACATCACCCTCGCTTCGAGGGTCGTGCACCGGATGCCGCGACGCGACGCCGAGGCTCGCGCGATCGAGCTGCTGGCGCGGGTCGGCCTTGCCGACAAGGCCGGCGCCCACCCCGATCGGCTCTCGGGCGGTCAGCAGCAGCGCGTCGCGATCGCCCGCGCGATCGCGACTGACCCGGAGGTGCTGCTGCTCGACGAGATCACCTCGGCGCTGGACCCGGAGCTCGTCGGTGAAGTGCTGGAGCTCGTCCGCGACCTGGCGTCCGAAGGCGCGACGATCCTCATGGCGACCCACGAGATGGCGTTCGCCCGCGACGTCGCCGACCGAGTCGTCTTCCTCGACGCCGGCACGATCGTCGAGCAAGGGCCGCCGGCGGCTGTGCTGCGGCATCCGCGTGAGGAGCGCACCCGCGCCTTCCTCGCCCGTTTCACCGCCTGACGCCCGCCGCGCCCGCCCGGCGCTCCTGCTCTGAATTGCAATGGATGCCGCGCGACACGCGGCACCCATCAGCCAACCGTCGGCGCGTCGCGCACGATCCATTGCGATCGCGCGCGCCGCGGACTCAGGCGCGCAGGCCCGCCTGGCGCTCGGCGACCTCGACGACGTTGGTCATGAGGAGCGCGACCGTCATGGGGCCGACGCCGCCGGGGTTCGGAGATAGGAAACCCGCGACGTCTGCGACGTCGGGGTGCACGTCGCCGTAGACGCGGCTCTTGCCGGTCTCGGGGTCGTCTTCGCGGGTCACGCCGACGTCGAGCACGGCGGCGCCGGGCTTGACGTGCTCGGCGCGGACGATGTGCTTCACGCCCGCAGCGGCGACGATGACGTCGGCCTGGCGCAGGTGCTCCCCCAGGTCGGTGGTGCCGGTGTGGGTGAGGGTGACGGTCGCGTTGTACTCGCGCCGCGTGAGCAGCAGGCCGATGGAGCGGCCGATCGTGACGCCGCGGCCGACGACGACCACGTGCTTGCCGTTCAGGTCGTAGCCGTTGCGCAGCAGCAGCTCGATCACGCCGCGCGGCGTGCACGGCAGCGGCGACGCGATCGGGGTGTTGACGTTGAGCACGAGGCGCCCGAGGTTCGTCGGGTGGAGGCCGTCAGCATCCTTCTCGGGGTCGATCCGCTCCAGGATCCGGTCGGTGTCGAGGTGCTTCGGCAGCGGAAGCTGCACGATGTAGCCGTGGCACGCGGGGTCGGCGTTGAGCTCATCGATCAGCGCCTCGACCTGCTCCTGCGTCGCGTCGGCGGGGAGCTCGCGCTGGATCGAGTTCATCCCGATCGCCTCAGACTGCCGGTGCTTCATGCCGACGTACAGCTGGGATGCCGGGTCGGCACCGACGAGGACCGTCGCGATGCCAGGCGTCACGCCGTGCTCCTTCAGCACCGCGACGCGCTCGGCGAGCTCGGTCTTGATCGCGGCCGACGCCGCCTTGCCGTCGAGGACGCGAGCGGTCACTGCTGCAGGCCGGGGTACAGCGGGAAGGCGTCGGCGAGGGTCGCGACGCGCGCGCGGAGCGACTCGAGGTCGGCGCCGGGCTGCAGAGCCAGGGCGATGACGTCGGCGACCTCGGTGAACTCGGCATCGCCGAAGCCGCGGGTCGCGAGCGCCGGGGTTCCGATGCGCAGACCCGAGGTGACCATCGGCGGACGCGGGTCGTTCGGCACCGCGTTGCGGTTCACCGTGATGCGGATCTCGTGCAGCAGGTCTTCGGCCTGCTTGCCGTCGATCGCGGCGTCACGCAGGTCGACGAGCACGAGGTGCACGTCGGTCCCGCCCGAGCGGATCGAGATGCCGGCATCCTTCACGTCCTGCTGCGAGAGCCGGTCGGCGAGGATCGCAGCTCCCCGGACGGTGCGCTCCTGACGCTCCTTGAACGCGTCGGTCGCGGCGAGCTTGAACGCCGTCGCCTTGGCGGCGATGACGTGCATGAGCGGACCGCCCTGCTGGCCGGGGAACACGGCGGAGTTGATCTTCTTCGCGATGTCGGCGTCGTTGGTGAGGATGAAGCCCGAACGCGGGCCGCCGATCGTCTTGTGCACCGTCGAGGAGACGACGTGCGCGTGCGGCACGGGCGACGGGTGCAGGCCCGCCGCGACGAGACCGGCGAAGTGCGCCATGTCTACCCACAGCAGTGCGCCGACCTCGTCGGCGATCGCACGGAAGGCGGCGAAGTCGAGCTGGCGGGGGTAGGCCGACCAGCCGGCGATGATGACCTTCGGCTTGTTCTCGATCGCGAGGCGGCGCACCTCGTCCATGTCGACGAGCGAGGTGTCGGCGTCGACGCCGTACGCGACGATGTTGTAGAGGCGGCCGGAGAAGTTGATCTTCATGCCGTGCGTCAGGTGACCGCCGTGGTCGAGCGACAGACCGAGCAGGGTGTCGCCGGGGCGGGCGATCGCGTGCAGCACGGCGGCGTTGGCGGAGGCACCGGAGTGCGGCTGGACGTTGGCGTATTCGGCGCCGAAGAGGGACTTCGCGCGGGAGATGGCGAGCTCCTCGGCGACGTCGACCTCCTCGCAGCCGCCGTAGTAGCGGCGGCCGGGGTAGCCCTCGGCGTACTTGTTCGTGAGCACCGAGCCCTGCGACTGCAGGACGGAGACGGGCACGAAGTTCTCCGAGGCGATCATCTCGAGGAATCCGCGCTGGCGGTCGAGCTCGCGCTCGAGGACCTCCGCGATCTCGGGGTCGACCTCGGCGAGCGGGGCGTTGAAGAGCGGATCGGTCATGGCGTACTCCTGACGACGGCTTTCGGGATGAGAATCTCGCATCGGCCCAGGCGCGCGGTCGAATGCCGTGTCAATCGCTCCCCGGTGGTGGCCCACCTCAGACGCCAGTCGCGACACCCTGAGCATATCGGATGCCGCGTCGCGGCGGGGCAGGCTCGGCAGCCCCGCCCCGTAGGATCGAGGCATGTCCGACCTCCCCACCGTGCGTCCCGAGAAGCCGGCCGAGCCCCTCCCCGCCGGCACCCGCGCCCCGCTGTCGGTCATCGACATCCTCAGCCTGCTCTGCGCCCTGTTCGCCGTCGGCACCCTCGCCGTGTGGGGCTTCACGGCCTGGGACCTGCCGTGGAACATCATCGTCGGCATCGCCGCACCTTTGGGCGCCCTGGTCCTCTGGGGCCTCGTCGTCTCGCCGCGGCCCGTGCTTCGCGTGCACCCCTTCGTCCGCGGCCTCGTCGAACTCCTCATCGCCCTGTCGGCCACCATCGTCTGGTGGAGCGCCGGCCAGGCCTGGGTGGGCCTCGGTTTCGGCGTCATCGCCGTTGTCGTCGGCGTGCTGGTCGGACGCAAGCGCCTGTCGTGACCGACGTCCTCGCGCTGCTGCGCGACGAGCTGGGTGAGCGCGTCGACACCAGCTCCGCCGCACGCGAGGATGCCCGCGCCGACAAGTCCGGCCACCGCTCCCCCGCCCCCGGGCTCGGCGTCGTCCACGCGCGTTCGGTCGCCGACGTCCAGGCCACGATGCGCATCGCCCACCGCACGGGCACACCCGTCGTCGTGCGCGGCGCCGGCACCGGTCTCGCGGGCGCCGCGAACACTGGCCCGGGAGAGATCGCCTTGTCCCTGCGGGGAATGGACCGGATCCTCGAGGTGCGGGCCGATGACCTGCTGGCGGTGGTGGAACCCGGCATCCTCAACGGCACCCTGAACGCGGAGCTCGCCCCGCTCGGCCTGTGGTGGGCACCCGACCCGGCCAGCCGCGACATCTCCACCGTCGGCGGCAACATCGCCACGGGAGCGGGCGGGCTCCTGTGCGCCAAGTACGGCGTCGTGCGCGACGCCGTACTCGCCCTCGACGTCGTGCTCGCCGACGGCACGCTCATCCACGTCGGTCATCGCAGCGTGAAGGGCGTCACCGGTTACGACCTGACCGCTCTCATGATCGGCTCCGAGGGCACCCTCGGCGTCGTCGTCGGGGCGACGCTGAAGCTGCGCCGGTTCGTCCCGGGCACCTCCCGGACCCTGACCGCCGTGTTCCCCGATGTACGCAGCGCCGCGGTCGCATCCGCGGCGGTCACCGCGTCGGGCGCCGCCCCCGCGATCATGGAACTGATGGACGCGACGAGCCTCGCCGCCGCTCACGACCTGCTCGGGCTCCCGGCGCCCCGGCCAGGCGCGGCCCAGCTCACCGTGCAGACCGACGGTGTTGCCGCCGAGGACGAGCAGGCGACGATCGCCGCCGTCCTGTCCGCCGCGGGCGGCGAGGTGCGCCTGGCCGAGGACGACGCCGAGGCCGAACGCCTCTGGACGATCCGCCGCTCGATGCACCCCGCGATGGAGCGCCTGGGCACCACCCTCATCGAAGACGTGTCCGTGCCGCGGAGCGCCCTGCCCGCGATGTTCGATGAGATCGCCCGCGTCGAGCGCACCTACGGTCTGACGATCCCGACCGTGTGCCACGCCGGCGACGGCAACCTCCACCCCAACTTCGTCTTCGACGGCGACGAGGTCCCCGCGCAGATCTGGGATGCCGCGGACGAACTCTTCCGCGCCGCGCTGCGCCTGGGCGGCACCCTCACCGGGGAGCACGGGATCGGGGTCCTCAAGAGCCGGTGGCTCGCCGACGAGCTCGGGCCCGATCAGGACAGGCTGCAGCGTGGCATCAAGGCGGTCTTCGACCCCACCGGCATCCTCAATCCGGGCAAGGTCTTTCGGCCCCGGATCTGACGCGTGTCAGCCGTGGCTGACCTGCGGGCCCATCGCCGCGGCGCGGGCGGCGCCCGGCCGGGTCGTCACGGCGAGGACGATGGACACCACGCCGATGAGGGCGGGCATGGTCGCGGGGAGCGTCCACGCTTTCACCCCTGCCGCGTGCGGCGCGAGGAGGGGAACCATCACGGCGAAGAACAGCGACAGCGCGAGCGCGAGCGAGACCGCGGCCAGGGGGATCCAGCTCCACGGCGCCGGGACGACTCCGGCCCGGGCGATCACGATCGCCGCGGCGAGAGTGAGCGCGTAGACCGCTGCCGCCCCCAGAACCGTCGACGCACCGTCGGCGCTTCCCCTCCCGGCGGCCTCGACGAGGGAGACCACGCCGAGCGACATCAGCACGAGGATGCCGCCGGGTCGCCGGCCGACGACGCTCTCCGAACGGTTCACGCCGATCGCGAAGACCGCGCACGCGACGAACGTGCACGCGGCGGCGCCGAGCGCCGCGGTGGGCGCGACCGGGTCACCGTCGGCGCGCGCGAACACCGCTGTGAGGGAGAGTGCGCTCTGTGCGATCAGAAGCATCCCACCGATCAGCCACGACCACACCGTTGTGCGTTGCATGGCCACACCATAGGGCGCGGCGCTGGCGCTGAGCGACCCCCTTGCGGATCATGAGGAAGATCTCATACGGCCGGCCCCTCGCCTCGTGGCACGCTGGAGGCTCCGCCTTCTTCCCTCGGAGCTCCTCGTGACCACCCTGCGCCCGGCGCACCGCGGCTTCCGCCCCGCTCTCGCGCTCACCGTCCTCGCGCTGTCCTTTACCGCCTGCAGCGCCCCGGAAGAACCCGCCGAACCGCGCTCCTCCCAGAGTCGCGCAGCCGCGTGCGCGGCGGTGGCAGAACACGTCGCGTCGGCGATGGCCGCCTTCGCCGACGTCGATCCGGGCGATCCGGAAGCGGCAGCCGGGGCCCTCGGCGAGGTGGTCGACGGCCTCACCGAAGCGGGCTCCGCCGTGAGCCATCGCGAGGTGGGGCGCACGGTCGCCCAGATGCACGACGG
Source organism: Microbacterium sp. (assembly GCF_043427715.1). Taxonomy (GTDB): domain Bacteria; phylum Actinomycetota; class Actinomycetes; order Actinomycetales; family Microbacteriaceae; genus Microbacterium. The sequence continues at coordinate 96,453 of NZ_JBHWTD010000103.1, forward strand.
CTTCGCCGGGCTTCGGGATGCCGTGGCCGCAGCCGCCGGCGGAGACCTCGCCGGAGCCGCCGAGCTCGCCGCGGCCACCGAGAAGATCCGCTCGGCAGGTGCCGACTTCGCCACTTCGTGTCAGGGCTGAGGCCGCCTCCCAGCCTGGTCGCGTACCATTTACCACAGGTGTGCGGGTTTCCGCGCGCTGAGGGGCACTACTCGGGGGATATCGATGTCCGAAGTAATCACGCGGCGCGAGGCCGACGACGTGGCGTCGGGCGACGCCCCTGACGTCCGGTGGGCACCGGCCGAACCGGCGCCCAAGCGCCGCCGCCTCGGCCTGAAGATCGGCATCCCGGTCGGCATCGTCACCGCCGGTGCGGTCGCCGCCTCGCTCGTGCTCATCGCTCCCGGCACCGCCGTCGCGGGCATCCCCGTCGGCGGTCAGACCGCCGACATGGCTGAGGGCAGCATCGCCGGTCACCTCGCCAACCTCACGATCACCCTCGGCGAGGGCGGCCCAACCGTCACCGGCGCCGATCTCGGCGCGACCGTCGACGCCTCCGCTCTCGCCGACGCCGCGTTCTCACAGAGCCCGATGTGGAACGTGGGCGCATGGTTCTCCACGGTCGACGGCCTCGAGGTCTCGCTCGACGAGGCGCAGGCCCACGAGGCGCTGCGCGCAGCGGTGCCCGACCTCTACACCGACCCCACCCCCGCCGCCGTGGTCTTCACCGGCACGGGGTACGAGGCGCAGCCCGCCATCGACGGTACGGGCATCGACCTCGCCGCCCTGACCGCGGCGATCGAGGGCGCGGTCGCCGACGGCGCATCGCAGGCGACCATCGACGCCGCGTCGATCCCGGTGGCATCCGTCACCACGACCGAGATGGCCGAGGCCACCGCCGCGACCCTCACCGAGATGATCGCCGAAGCCGGCTTCTACGCCGGCGAAGAGCGCGTCGTCCCGATTTCGGCCAAGCGCCTCGATTCGTGGCTGGCGATCGGCACCGACGAGTCCGGCGCCTTCACGATCACCGCCGACCCCGCGGCCGTCCAGAAGACGGTCGACGGGCTCGCCGACAAGGTGAACCAGGACCCCGTCACCGCCGAGATCCTCACCAGCGAGAAGGGCACCCAGCTCGTCACGATCGTCGAGGGTCAGGACGGCCGCGTGCTCGGCGACACGTCGAACATCGCCTCCGACTACGCCGCGCAGCTGTCGACCGGCGACGCTGCGTACGCGCTCCCGGTCGACGTCACGCCGCGCGAGACGGTCACGACGACCCGCCTGGCCGAAGTCGACCTCAGCGAACAGCGCCTCTACCTGAAGGAGAACGGCAAGGTCATCGACACCTGGCTCATCTCCAGCGGCCGTCCGGGCGCTGAAACACACACCGGTCGCTATTCAATCGGTTGGCGGTTGGAGAGCCAGGACATGTCCGGAACAGCCCGCGACTCGGGATTGCCCTATACGCGCGAGGGCGTGCCGTGGGTCATGTACTTCAACGGCAACCAGGCGTTCCACGGCGCGTACTGGCACAACAACTTCGGCAACCAGATGAGCGCCGGGTGCGTCAACATGCCGCCGAACCTGGCCAAGAAGCTCTACGACTGGCTGCCCAACGGCGGCGACGTCTGGATCCACTCCTGATCGACTGATCCCGCCGCCGTCCCGGCGGCGGGCATGAAGAAGGCCGGATGCCACGTGGCATCCGGCCTTCTTCATGGGATCAGATCCCGTCGATGATGCCGTTCAGCGTCTTCGAGGGACGCATCACCGAGGCGACGAGCTCCTCGTCGGGCCGGTAGTAGCCGCCGATCTCGGCGGGCGAGCCCTGCACGGCGTTCAGCTCTGCGACGATCGTCTCCTCGTTCGAGGTGAGCGCCTCGGCGACCGGCGCGAACGCGGCGGCGAGCTCGGTGTCGACGGTCTGCGCGGCCAGCTCCTGCGCCCAGTAGGTGGCGAGGTAGAAGTGGCTGCCACGGTTGTCGATCGTGCCGAGCGCACGACCGGGCGACTTGTCGTTCTCGAGGAACGTGCCGGTCGCGGCGTCGAGCGTGTCGGCGAGGATCTTCGCCTTGGGGTTGTCGGTGAAGTCGGCGAGGTGCTCGAACGACGCCGCGAGGGCGAAGAACTCACCCAGCGAGTCCCAGCGGAGGTAGTTCTCCTCGACGAGCTGCTGCACGTGCTTGGGAGCAGAGCCGCCCGCACCGGTCTCGAAGAGCCCGCCGCCCGCGAGCAGCGGGACGATCGAGAGCATCTTGGCGCTCGTGCCGACCTCGAGGATCGGGAACAGGTCGGTCAGGTAGTCGCGGAGCACGTTGCCGGTGACCGAGATGGTGTCGAGGCCGTGACGCATGCGCGCGAGCGTGTAGCGGGTGGCCTCCTCGGGGGCGAGGATCGTGATCTGCACGCCGGTGGTGTCGAGCAGGGCGAGCGCCTGGTGCACCTTGGCGATGAGCTGAGCGTCGTGCGCACGGTTCAGGTCGAGCCAGAACACGGCGGGCGAGCCGGTGGCGCGGGCGCGCGTGACAGCGAGCTTCACCCAGTCCATGACCGCGATGTGCTTGGTCTGCGTCGCGCGCCAGATGTCACCGGTGCCGACGGTGTGCTCGATGAGCACGGTCCCCTGCGAGTCAGTGATCTGGACGACTCCGGGAGCGGCGATCTCGAACGTCTTGTCGTGGCTGCCGTACTCCTCGGCGGCCTGGGCCATGAGGCCGACGTTCGGGACGGTGCCGATCGTGGTCGGGTCGAGCGGACCGTTCGCGATGACGTCGTCGATGACGGCCTGGTAGACGCCGGCGTAGGACGAGTCGGGGATGACCGCGAGGGTGTCGTCCTCGCCGCCGTCGACGCCCCACAGCTTGCCGCCGTTGCGGACGAGCGCGGGCATGGACGCGTCGACGATGACGTCCGAGGGAACGTGCAGGTTCGTGATGCCCTTGTCACTGTTGGTGTACGACAGCCGGGGGCCGGACTCCATGGCGGCGGTGAACGCGGCGGCGATCTCGTCGCCGTTCGCGACGTCCGCCAGGCCCGAGAGGATCGAGCCGAGGCCGTTGTTCGGCGTCAGCCCCGCCTCGGCGAGCGCGTCGCCGTAGCGGGCGAAGACGTCGGCGAAGAAGGCCTTCACGACGTGGCCGAAGATGATCGGGTCGCTGACCTTCATCATCGTCGCCTTGAGGTGGACGGAGTAGAGCACGTCGTCCGACTTCGCCATCTCCAGCGTCTCGGCGAGGAACGCGTCGAGAGCGGCAGCAGAGAGGAACGTCGCGTCGATGATCTCGCGCGGCAGGACCTTCAGGCCGTCCTTGAGGACCGTCTCGGTGCCGTCCTCGGCGATGTGACGGATGGTGAGCACGTCGTCGTGAGCGGCGACCCAGCTCTTCTCGTTCGACTTGAAGTCGTCGTGGCCCATGGTCGCGACGCGGGTCTTCGAGCCGTCAGCGAACGGCTTGTTGCGGTGCGGGTGCTTGCGGGCGTAGTTCTTCACCGACAGCGGCGCACGGCGGTCGCTGTTGCCCTCGCGCAGCACGGGGTTCACGGCGGAGCCCTTGATGCGGTCGTACCGGGCGCGGATGTCCTTCTCCTCGACGGAGGTCGGCTCGTCCGGGTAGGCGGGGATGTCGTACCCCTGCGACTGCAGTTCGGCGATGGCCGCCTTGAGCTGCGGGATGGACGCCGAGATGTTCGGCAGCTTGATGATGTTGGCCTCGGCGAGGGTCGCGAGGCCGCCGAGCTCGGCGAGCGCGTCGCCGACCTGCTGCTCGGGCGTCAGACGCTGCGGGAAGGCGGCGAGGATGCGACCGGCGAGCGAGATGTCGCGGGTTTCGATCTCCACGCCGGCCTGACCGGCGACGGCCTTCACGATCGGGAGGAACGAGGCGGTGGCGAGCGCCGGGGCCTCGTCGGTGTAGGTGTAGATGATGGTCGACTCGGACACGTGTCGTCTCTCCGTTGAATCGTCGGGGGAATGCCTCTCAGCCTATCGCACGACACTGAAGTCTCTCGATGTCGAGATACTTTGCGCAGGCGGTGGGATCTGCGCGCGCCGGGACACTTCTGCCGAACGGGTGTACCCGGATGCCGCACATGCCGCTAGCCTGGCCGCATGACGGAGCTGCGATTGGTCGAACTGTCCGCCGAAACCATCGTGGCGGTGAACACGATGTCCCTGAAGCCTGGCCAGGAGCAGTTCCTCGCCCCGACGAGCTACGCCGTGGCCGGCGCGGTCGTGAACCCTGCCACCGCGTGGCAGCGCGTCGTGCTCGACGGTGACGAGGTCGTCGGCTTCGTCAGCGCGAACTTCGACGAGGATGCCGCGCAGGAGCACTTCCGCTCCGTGCTGTGGCGCATCAACGTCGACGCCGACGATCAGGGCCGCGGCGTCGGCCGCTTCGCCGTGGAGAAACTCCTCGACGAGGCCCGCGAACGAGGCTTCGACCACATCAACGTCATCTACGAAGCCGGTGACGGCGGCCCCGAGGCGTTCTTCCGCCGCGTCGGCTTCACCCCGGTCGACGAGACCGAGTACGGCGAGGTCGTCGCCGAGCGTCGCCTCTGACCCCCGCCCGGACCCCGAGACGGCTGCAGCGGCAGCCCGAGACATCGGTCTCGGGCTGCCGTCCAGGGCCGTGCCTGCCGTCTCCCGGTCAGGGGGTGAGCTCAGACGAGCGACTGCTTCCAGGCGCTGTGGAGCTGAGCGAACTTGCCGGTGCCGGCGATGAGGGCGGCAGGGGTGTCGTCCTCGATGATGCGGCCGTGCTCCATGACGAGCACCCGGTCGGCGATCGCCACGGTCGACAGCCGATGGGCGATGATGATCGCGGTGCGGTCGGCCAGGAGCGTACCCAGGGCCTCCTGAATCTGCCGTTCGCTCGGGATGTCGAGCGACGCCGTCGCCTCGTCGAGGATCAGCACCGCCGGGTCCGCGAGGAAGGCGCGTGCGAACGAGATCAGCTGACGCTGTCCCGCCGACACACGACCGCCGCGCTTGTTGACGTCGGTGTGATAGCCGTCCGGCAGACGTTCGATGAACTCGTGCGCCCCCACGGCGCGCGCCGCCGCCTGGATCTCCTCGAGCGTCGCGTCGGGCTTTCCCAGCGCGATGTTGTCGGCGACGGTCCCGCTGAACAGGTACGCCTCCTGCGTGACCATGACGATCGCCCGCCGGAGGTCCTTCGGGTGCAGGCTCCGCAGGTCGACGCCGTCGAGGGTGAGCCGGCCGACGGTCGGATCGTAGAACCGCGCCACCAGCTTCGCGAGCGTCGACTTGCCGGCACCGGTCGTGCCGACCAGCGCGATCGTCTGACCCGCGGGGATGTCGAGGGAGAAGTCCGGCAGGATGGTCCGCTCGTCGGAGTACCCGAAGGTGACGCCCTCGAAGCGCAGGTGCCCGCGCGCCTCCCACAGATCGACAGGCCGCTCGGGGTCGGGCACCGTCGGCGCCTCCTCGAGTACGCCTGACACCTTCTCGAGCGCGGCGGTCGCCGACTGGTAGGAGTTCAGGAAGAACGCCACTTCCTGCATCGGCGCGAAGAAGTTCCGCACGTAGAGCACCGCCGACAGCAGGAAGCCGAGCTCGAGCGCACCGTTCGTGACGCGGAACCCGCCCCAGAACACGACGAGGGCGAGGGCGAGGGATGCCACGGCCATCATGCCCGGCTCGAACGTACCGAACAGGCGGATCGAGCGCATGTTGACCTCGCGGTAGTCGCTCGCGAGACCACCGAACTCGGCGTCGTTGGCGGGCTCCTTGCGGAACGCCTTGACCGCGCGGATGCCGGTCATCGACTCCACGAACTTGACGATGACCTTCGCGCTGACGACGCGCGACTCGCGGTAGACGATCTGCGATCGCAGGTAGAACCAGCGCATCAGGAAGTACAGCGGGATGCCCATCGCCGCGAGGATGAGGCCCGACTGCCAGTCGAGCAGCAGGAGAGCGACGAGCGTGAACCCGCCGTACAGCAGGCCCGACACGAGTTCGTTCAGACCCCCGTCGAGCAGTTCGCGGATGGTGTCGAGGTCGCTCGTCTGACGGGAGATGATCCGGCCCGACGTGTACGACTCGTGGAACTCGAGACTCAGTCGCTGCGTGTGCAGGAAGATCCGCTTGCGCAGGTCGAGCATGACGGCCTGCGTGAGGCGCGCGGCGACGACCGCGTACCACCCGATGAGCGCCGCGCCGCCGATCGCGGTGACGATGAAGATCCCGACGACGAGGAAGGTCGGCATCCAGTCGGCCTCGGCCTGCACCGCAGGGAGGGCGTTCGCGATGCCCCAGCCGACGAGGGCGGGGCCCGCCACGCGCAGCGCGGTCGAGATGACCAGCACGACGGCCGCGAGGACGAGCTGCATCTTCAGGGGCATGACGAGCGACCCCAGCAGTCGCAGCGACCGGCGCCGGATCTCGCGGCTCTCGGCGCGCGTGTAGTCGGAGCGGTCTTCGCCGCTCGTGCCGGTGACGGTGCTCACAGGGACACCTCCCTCTCCTGCTGGCGTTTCTGTTCGTCCTCGAGGCTCGAGATGACGTGGCGGTAGTGCTCGCTGGTGCGAAGCAGCTCGGAGTGCGTCCCGACCGCCGTGACGCGCCCCTCCTGGAGCAGCGCGACCCGGTCGGCGAGGGTCACTGTCGAGGGACGGTGGGCGACGATGAGCGCCGTCGTCTCGGCGAGCACCTCGCGCAGCGCGTCTTCGACGAGCGCCTCGGTGTCGACGTCCAGCGCCGACAGCGGGTCGTCGAGGACGAGCACAGCGGGGCGAGCGGCGACGGCGCGGGCGAGGGCGAGCCGCTGACGCTGGCCGCCGGAGAGGCTGAGCCCCTCCTCGCCGATGACGGTGTCAACGCCGTTCGGCAGATCATCGACGAAGCCGGCCTGCGCGACCTGCAGCGCTTCGCGGAGCACGCGCTCCGCCTCGGCGCTGCCGGGAACCAGGTCCTCGCGCCCGAGCAGCACGTTCTCCCGAACCGTCTGCGAGAACAGCGTGGCGTCCTCGAACGCCATGCCGACGTGACGGCGCAGCTCGGTGAGGGTGAGGTCGCGGACATCCACCCCGTCGAGGGTGACCCGGCCGCCGGTGACGTCGTACAGGCGCCCCGGCAGGGTCGTCAGCGTGGTCTTGCCCGACCCGGTGAGACCGACGAGCGCCATCGTCTCGCCCGGACGGAGGGCGAGGTCGATCCCGTTGAGGAGGTCGCGCTCGGCGTCACCGGCATCCTGATACCGGAAATGCGCATCCTCGAAGACCAGCTCCCCGCGAGGGCTGTCGATCGTGGTCGGGTTCTCGGGGTCGGTGATGGTGTTCTGCTCGTCGAAGACCTCGAAGATGCGGTCGGTCGCGGTGCGCGCATCGACGAGGAAGGAGAACAGGAAGCCGATCGATTCCACCGGCCACCGCAGGATCGTCGCCAGCGCGAAGAAGGCGATGAGTGCGGCATTGTCGATCTCGCCCGCCTGGGCGAGGAAGATGCCGGCGCCCAGGCACAGCGCGAACGCGATATCGGGCAGGAGGACCAGCCAGAACCAGATCCAGCCGACGGCCCGGGCCTTGCTGATCTCGGTCTCGCGGAGGGTCTCCGCCTGACGCGTGAACTTCTTCAGCGCGTGGCCGCCGCGGCCGAAGGCCTTGAGGACGCGGATGCCGTGGACGGATTCCTCCACCGCGGTCGCGAGGTCGCCGGCCTGGTCCTGGCTCTGGCGCGACAGCGCGCCGTAGCGGTTCTCGAAGATGTACCCGGCGATCCACAGCGGCGCGGACACGGCGACGAAGATCGTGCCGAGCAGCCAGTGCCAGCGGAACAGGATCACCGATCCCACCACGATCGTGATGACGTTGACCACGAGCAGCACGACGCCGAAGGCGAGCCACCGACGGATGAGGCTGATGTCCTGCATCATCCGGCTGAGCAGCTGGCCGGACTGCCACCGGTCGTGGAACGCGACGGGCAGTCGCTGCAGTCGGGCGAAGAAGTCGGTGCGCAGCTCGTACTCGACGGCGGTGGCGGGGCCGAGCACGAACCAGCGACGCGCCCACACCATGAGCGCTTCGAGGAGGCCGAGCAGGAGGACGAGCCCCGCACCGAGGGCGATCAGGCCGGGCTGGCCCGACGCGATGGGGCCTTCGTCACCGACGATCCGCTCGAGGACGAGGGGGATGCCGAGGGCGAGGAGGCTCGCGATGAGGGCGCTGACGGCCCCGAGCGCGAGGCGCGGCAGGACCGGCTTCGCGAACGGGATGAGCCGCGCGAGCGAACGGGCGGTGGACAGACGGGGAGGCGTCGAAGAGGTCATGTTCCTGCAGGGGTGGAAGCGGATGCGGCGGCGGCGGCGGGGAGCGCGGCACTGCGCAGAAGATCAGGGTCGAGGAGGCCCTCAGAGGAAGAACAGCGAGGGGCGCGGATTGCTTCCGCGCCGGGTCATCCCTGGCGGGCCGGGCGTCCGATGGCGAGGAAGGCGACGGACTTCGTGATGACGATCTCCGGGAACATGGCTTCCTCCTCGATGGGGTCGGACGGGGGCACCCGCGTCGTGAGCGGGAGCCCTCCAGATTATCCCTGAGGATCAGCCGACTGCAAGATCGCGCTCTCGCGGGCGAGCAGCCGCTCCTTGACCTCGAGCCCCCAGGCGAATCCGCCCAGACCGCCGCCGGTGCGGATGACGCGGTGGCAGGGCACGAACAGCGCCGGGGCGTTGCGCGCGCAGATGGATGCCGCGGCCCTCACGGCACCGGGGCTCCCCGACCGCTCCGCGAACGCCGTGTAGGTGAGGACCTCTCCCGCCGGGATGCCGCGCAGCGCCGCCCAGCCGGCGAGCTGCATCGCTGTCCCCGCCTGAGACACCGGGACCGCATCGATCGCGGAGAGGTCGCCGGCGTAGTACTCGCGCACCGCTGCGGTGGCGGCGGAGCCCGACCCCGGCTCCGCGAGCGCGATCGTCGAGGGCCGGAAGGCGGGGCGGAGCCGGGCGACGATCGCGTCGGCATCCGCCGTCCAGCCCGAGGCGAGGACGGCGCCGTCTTCCTCGAGCAGGGTGAAGGGACCGTCGGGGGTGTCGATCGTCCGCAGGTGCGCGGTCATGTCGGGTCCTTCCGAGAGTGCGGGGGTAGCGCGCGCCACGATTGGGTCACGGGAGCCGCGGCCCAGAGGTGCGCCATGAGGTAGCTGCGCCAGGGAGCGACCCGGGCGCTCCAGGCGGTGAGCCCGGCGGGGTCGGCAGGCAGACCTGCGGCATCGGCACCGGCGCGGGCGGCGACATCTCCCGGGAGCGCGATGTCGGGATCTCCGAGCACCCGCATGCGCACGTAGTCGGCGGTCCACGGGCCGACGCCGGGGAGGGCGAGGAGGGCGGCGCACTGTTCGCCGGAGTCATCGCCGGGGGTCAGCACCAGCCGGCCCGTGGCGAGCGCGTCGGCGGCCGCGACGATGGCGCGGACGCGCACAGCCGGTCCGCGCAGCACCTCGGTGCCACGCTCGGCGAGCGCCCGCATGGTCGGGAACAGCCGAGCCGGGCCGCGCCCCGTCCCGACCGGCGCGCCGAGCTCGTCGACGAGGCGTCCGATCACGGTGCGAGCGGCGGCGACGCTGATCTGCTGCCCGATCATCGCGCGGATGAGCATCTCGTCGGCATCGACGGCAGCCGGCAGACGGATGCCGGGGATCCGCGCGACCAGCGGGCGGAGCTCTTCGTGTCGGGACAGCGCCTGATCGATCGCAACGGGGTCGGCATCCAGGTCGAACAGCCGCCGCACGCGCGAGATGAGGGTGGACAGGTCGCGGAGCGAGGTGACCTCGACCTCGAGCCGCACTCGCCCGGGGCCGGCGGAGCGCACCTCGAACCAGGCCGGCCCGCCGGGCAGGCGCACGACGCGCGCGAACGCGTCGAGGTCGCCCGCCTCCATGCCGGGCACCGCGTGGGCGCGCATCCATCCGAACAGCCCCACGGCGTCGAACGGCTCCCGCACGGGGAGGAGGAGGGTGATCCGACCGGGGGTGCGGTCCTGCCGTGCCCCGCGAGCGCGGAGTTCGGTGGGGGTGAGCGCGAAGACCTCCGCAATGGTCTCGTTGAACTGCCGAACGCTCGCGAATCCCGCCGCGAAGGCGACGTCGGCGACGGGCAGGTCGGTGTCGACCAGCAGCGTGCGCGCGGTGTGGGCGCGGTGCGCACGGGCGAGAGCGAGGGGCCCGGCTCCGAGCTCGGCGGTGAGGATCCGCCCGAGCTGTCTCGAGGAGTATCCGAGGGATGCCGCGAGCGCCGACACCCCGTCGCGGTCGACGACACCGTCGGCGATGAGCCGCATCGCGCGACCTGCCAGGTCGCCGCGCAGGTTCCAGTCGGGCGACCCCGGCGTCGCTTCGGGCAGGCACCTCTTGCAGGCACGGAACCCCGCCTCGTGCGCGGCCGCGCTGGTCGGGTAGAACGTGACATTGCTCGGCTTCGGTGTCCGGGCCGGACAGCTCGGGCGGCAGTAGATGCCGGTCGAGTGGACCGCCGTGACGAAATGGCCGTCGAACCGGGCGTCACGAGCGTCGATCGCGCGGTAGCGCTCGTCGAAGCTCATCGCCGGGATCGTCGTCATCACCCCAGCCTGACACGCCCCGAAGCATCCGGCTCGCGGAAATCGGACACGACGGTCAGGGCGCGGCGACCCACTGCGAAATGCCGGAGAGGATCGGCGCCACCGCACCGTCGCGGGGGGTGACACCCGTCACCCCCGGCGCGACGATCGTCACCCGAGGAGCCATCGCGAGCGGACGGGCCACGGCGGCGCGCACGATCGACGCCTCGATCTCGGCGCGGATCTCGCGGGCCGCGTACACATCCACCGTCTGTGCGAGGGTCGCGATCAGCTCATCTCGCGCGGCGTCCGCATTGCCGATGACGGATGCCGACCCGTCCGTCCCCCACTGCGCCGCGATCTCCGCCGGCGTCGAGGGCACCGAGACCCGCTGGATCACGGCATCCCACCGCCCCGCGTCTCGCGCTGCACCGAAGTCGTCCGCACCACAATCGGCGACCGACCAGCCACCCTCCTTCACGGGTTCGCGGAGCGCCGCGAAGGCGCCCTTCGCGAACGCGCTGCGCTCGTCGTAGAGGACGCACACCCGGGCACCCGAGCGCACCCCGGCCTTCGCCCGGTCCTGCGCCGGCTCGTCGGCGGGCGTGCCGAGCGCGGCGGCGAAGCCGGAGTCCGCGGTCACGACGTCGAAGGCGCGGGAGCCGGGAGCCGCGAGCATCGAGGTCGTCTTCGTGTAGGCGGACTCCCACTCCCCTGCCCCGGCCGTGACCATCTCGCCTGCGGGAACGGCACGGAGGAAGGCGGCGCGCGCCGCCGCCGAGGAGAACACGCCGGCGGGGCGGAGCAGCAGCGCCCAGACTGTGCCGTCGTGCGTGGCCTGCACGGCGAAGTCCCGCCGCTCGCGCTCCGTGATGGGCGCGCGGTTCGCTTCCGTCGGCGCGACGGTCGCGACGTCGAGCGACTCGCCGACCGCGGCGACCGGGTCCTCCCCGGGCGCAGTCAACGTGATGCGCTCGACCTGCGGCATCGCCGTGCCGGCGAACTCGGGGTTCGGCGCCAGCGTGATGCGCTGTCCCTGCTCTTCCGCGGCGACCTCCGTGATGAGGTACGGCCCGCTGGAGAGCAGCAGCTCGGCCGGGACGTCACTGCCCTCGGCCAGGTCGAATCCGTCACGCCACACCGTGCCGACCTCGGTGAGCGCGGCGGCATCCATGCCCCGGATCGCGGTGATGACGGCCTGCTTCGCCTCCATGGGGTCGTCGAGGCCGAACGCGCGCTTCCCGACGATATGCGCCGGGACGGGCACCGTGACGAACGACTGCCAGTCGCTCCTCGGCCCGGCGAAGCGCACATCGATCGACCGGGCGAACTCGTCGATCTTCGGCGGTGTGAGCCCGTCGAGCGCGGCGTCTTCGGCGAGACCGCCGACCGCGGCGATCCAGCCGAGCACCAGGTCCGCGGCATCCAGGGGGATCCCGTCCGACCAGGCCGGTTCGGCGAGGTCGTAGCGGACGGTGAACGGGTCTTCCGACACGATCGTGACCGTGCCGAAACTCTCGTCCGGGGTGAACTCGCCGTCAGCGGTGCTTCCGAATCCGGCTCGCGTCGCCGCCGCGATTTCGGCATTGGCGCCGGTGCGATCGGACACCGCGTTGAGCGAGGTCAACCCGCCCGTCCACCCGACGGTCACTTCGCTTCCTTCCACGACGGTGGGCGGAAGAGCGGGTGCGCAGGCGGAGAGGACCAGAGCGGATGCCAGAACCGCGGCCGCCGCGCCGCGGCGGAGTGCGCGCATCGCGGCGATCAGGGGAGGTCGACGCCGTCGTCGGCCTCGGCGGCCATCTGACGGAACGGCTCGCTCTCGTCGCTCTCGAGCCAGCTGCGGGCGTACTCGATGAGGATGGCGGGGGAATCCTCCGCCTCCGCGGCGCTTCCGAAGGGGCCCAGGCAGTCTTCGGAGGGACGCTCGTCATCCTGGATGACGGACTGCGTAGAAAGGTTGTACCAGTAGGTCTGCGACACCATCGGTGAAGGCTCCGTTCGTTTCCCTGATCCTCATCAGCCGGTCACGCGGACGAGCCGTGGTGCGAAGGTATCGCACCACGGCCCGTATCAGCGTCGTCGGATCAACCGCCGGCCAACTCCGCATCCGTGTCGCGGATGCGGTCGGCCATGCGGTCGAGCGCCTGCGCCATGTCGTTGACGGCCTCTGCGGCGTCGTCGAGCGACGTGGTGAGCTCGGAGTAGGCCGTCGAGTACGCCTCCGAGGCGTTCTCGGTCTTGAAGCCGTCCTGCACGAGGTCGTCGATGATGCCCTGCAGTTCCTTCAGCGTGTCGGTGACGGTCTGGCGGCCGTCGCGGAGGCGCTGAGCCGCGCTCTCCATCTCGCTGTACGTTGCACCGAAATCGTGTGCCATGAACCCGCCTCCCAGCGTGTCGTCGTTGTGCGGATGTCCGGTTCGGCCCCCGCCTGAACGATGCTAATCACCTCATCTTCCAACGCCTATGGGGAGAACTACCCACTTGTCACCGGCTAAGGTTCTTCCTGCGCGCGAGAAGACCGGTCGGCGGGCACTATCCCCCGATCCGTCCGGCAGGCGTCTCCACGGAAGGGGTCGCCCGCGCCGCCGCACGCGTCATCGGCGCCTGCGCGGCACCGGCAGGCTGCGGAGCGTCCGCGACGAGCGGCATCTGCACGGTGACGGCCCGGCCCGCCTGCACGAAGATGCCGCGACCGACGGGGAAGTCCGACCGCTTGACGCGTCCGAACGGCGTCTTGAAGATCGCTTCGCCGTCGTAGGTGTCGGGCTTGAGGACGATGCCCTGCCGGCCGGTCTTCCACTCCCCCAGCACGCCGATGCTCCCGGTGGCGCGCGAGATCTCGGCGTCACCGATGAGCAGGTGCTCGCTGTCGTTCATCGCCTGCAGGAGCGCACGCATGGGGCGATCGGCCGGACCGTCGGCGAGGTGCGGCATGTCCTCGACCACGATCATGATGCGCCCCTCGCCCTCCGTGACGACCAGCTCGGCGAGCTCGGCGGCCAGGTCGCGCTCGTCCTCGGGCTTCGTCGCGCTCTTCACCCACGGACGGAAGTCCTTGAGCTCCGCACGTCGACTGCCGAAGTGGTACAGCCGCACCGTCGGATCGAAGCGCTCGACGGCGACGATGAGCGCCTTGAGCGCGTTCGTGCGGCCGGACGCCGGCGGACCGGACACCACGAACGAGCCGATGGGCTCGAACCCGCGCGGCGCCAGGGTGTCGTCGGCGACGCCGAACACCGGCATCCCGTCGACCTGCGCCGGCATGTCGGAGGCGGGGACCGCCGTGGGGAGCGCACCGATCTCGGGGAGGTCTCGCACGCCCGCGGCGCGCAGCTTCTCACCGAGCTCGCCGAGGGCCTTGGTCTGCTCGACCGCGTTCGAGGTGCCGCCGAGCACGGCGATCTGCGCCTCGTGACCGTCGATGACCGCGCGCCCCGGCACAGACTGCTCGTCGAGCACGTCGCGCGGCGCTCCGAGCAGCATGTACTGCGACGGGTCACCCATCCGCAGGATGACGCGGCGGGAGATGTTGGATGCCACGGCGCTGGGCACCGCGTTGCCGCGGTCGGCGGTGATGACGGTGTGGATGCCGAGGGTGCGACCCTCGCCGAGGATCCGCATGAAGGTCCGGTAGAACGGTCCGCGCCCGGGGGCGACCTCCCAGTCCTTCTTGAACTCGGGGTAGTTGTCGATCAGCAGGATGATCCGCGGCATCGACGGATCCTTGATGTCGCGGTACTCCTGCAAGGTCGCTGCGCTGGCGGCCGAGAACGCGACCGAACGTCGGTCCATCTCGCCGTCGAGGGTGCGGAGCAGGCGCTGGATACGTTCGACGTCGCCGCCGTCGACGACGGAGCCGACGTGCGGCAGCGCGGTGAGCGCGCTGAGCGCGCCGGTCGCGAAGTCGAGGCAGTAGACGTTCACGCGACCGAGGTCCGGCCGCATGCCGGCCGCCGTGGCGATGGTGCGCAGGACCGTCGACTTGCCCGAGCCGGACGTGCCGTAGACGACCATCGATCCGTCTCGGTCGGGGACGAATGCGGCTGGCTCCTGACGCTGCTTCTCGGGCACGTCCATGAGCGCGATCGGGATGCGGGTGTCGCCCTCGTTGCCGAGGTCGGCGAGGTCGATGAGAGCCGACAGGTCGTCGAGCCACGGGCGACGCGGCCGCGGCAGCTGGGCCACTTCGCTGGCCTTCACCAGGGTGGAGACGATGCGCTTCTGGTCGTTGGGGCCGAGATCCTCGTCGTGCGAGTCGGACTCGGCGGGCCGGTCGGGCTCCCACTCGGCGGTCGCGCCGAAGCGCAGCTCGGCGACGCGTACCTCGACGGCGGCGCCTTCCTCATCGTCGGTCCAGGCGCCGGTGTAGGCGGATTGGAACGGGACGAGGCGGCCGGGTCCGGTTTTCGCGATCGCACGCCCGGGCACGGTCGCGGGAAAGCTCGCGGCGACCTCGTCGTCGACGACGTCGCGCGAGTCCGACTCGTCGGCCATGCGGAGGGCGATGCGGAGGTTCGTGTTGGCGCGCAGGTTGTCCTTGATGACGCCGGCGGGCCGCTGCGTGGCCATGATCAGGTGGATGCCGAGGGAGCGGCCGCGCTGGGCGATGTCGACGACCCCGTCGACGAACTCCGGCATCTCGGAGGCGAGGGCCGCGAACTCGTCGATGACGAGCACGAGCGACGGCGGGCACTCCGGATCCTGCCGTTTCTCGAGTTCGAGGAGATCCTTCGCCTTCTTGCGGTTGAGCAGGTGCTCGCGGTGCTGCAGCTCGGCGCGGAGGCTCGTGAGGGCTCGGCGCACGAGGTGGGGGTTCAGGTCGGTGACCAAGCCCACGCAGTGCGGCAGTTCAACACAGTCGGCAAAGGCGGATCCGCCCTTGTAATCGACGAAGAGGAAGGTGACGCGGTCGGGGCTGTGCGCCGCGGCCATGCCGAGCACCCACGCCTGCAGGAACTCCGACTTGCCGGCACCGGTGGTGCCGCCGACGAGCGCGTGCGGGCCGTGGGTGCGGAGGTCGAGGACCATCGCCTCGCTGGCGCCCTGCCCGATGATGGCGCGGAGGGTGCCCGCCTTCTTCAGACGCGGCCGGGGCGTCGGCGAGCGGTCGACGATCGTGTTGTTCTGCCGCCACCGTTCGATCACGACGTTCGGGTTCTCCGCGATCGCCGGGTCCACGAGTTGGAGGAACATCACCGAGGTCGGGATGTCGGAGGCGTCGTGGACGACCGTGCTGGCGTCGACGACGGGAGCGAGCCGGCGGGCGAACATGTCCATGTAGGCGTTCGAGACCCCCTCCACGGCGACGTGCTCGAACTGCTCGCCGCTGCGCACCAGTCCGACGCGCGCGTCGGTGAGCGACTCCGTCAGCTCGATGTAGCTGCGGCAGACGGCCGGGAGCGACTCGACCGTCGACGACACGAAGACGGCGTGCACGCCGTGGTCGGCGCCCCGCTCGAGCACGTCGGTGAGGCGACCCCGGTCGACCGGGGCGTCACCGGTGACGAAGACGATGACCGACACCGGAGGTGTGCGGGGACGGTCTTCCGCGGCGCGGGCGACGTCGGTGCCGTAGACGAGCGGCTTCCAGTCCTCCTTGAACGGGCCGCGCGGTTCCGGCGAGCGGCCGCTGGACGCGCGGCGGACGTACTCTTCGAGCGCGTTCAGGAGCGCGGCGCCCGTGGGGGCGGAGTCCGCGAGCGCGTGGGTGCGGAACGGGCTGCGCTCCGACGAGGTGTGCGGCATCCACTTCAGCCACTCCAGCTCGGGCGTCCAGGCGGAGTCGGCGAACGCGACGGCGACCACATCGTTCGGCGCGTGCAGCCCGAACAGCTGCACCGCGACGCCGCGCATCGCGTCGGCGACGAGGGCGCGGGGGCCGGCGATGCCGATCGATCCCGCGGCGGGGAGCGTGTCGAAGACCGGCACGTCGTCGACGGTCGCGTACCGCTCGCGAAGGCGGTCGACGCGGTCGACGAACTCGGGCAGGCCGTCGGGGGCGTCGGCGTCGTCGATCATGTTGCGGGCGGGCAGTTCGCAGGCGCCCAGGCGCAGACCGAGGAAGTTCCAGTGCTCGGGCCGGCGCGTCCACAGCATCGGGCCGAGCCGCATCGCCTCGTCGAAGACGGCGGCGACCGGAGGCGCCTCGGCGTTCCGGGCGCGCTCCTCCTCGGGCTTGCCGCGGAAGAAGTCCTCTTCGAGTTGCTCGAACTGTCGCTCGAACAGCATGTACTCGTGGTTCTCGGTCTTCTTGCTCTGCACCGACTGGTTGATCAGGTTGCCGAGCGCCATGAGCGGCGTCATCACGATGAGCAGCAGCGAGCGCGGGTTGCCGTTGAGCGCGAACAGGGCCGCGCCCATGAGGATGGGGGCGACCATGATCGCCCAGGGGAAGATCTTGCCGATCTTCTCGGTCGGCAGCCGCGGCGGCTTGAACTTTGTGCCGGGGTAGCGCACCTCCACACGAGGGCTGCGGTTGAACAACAGGCCGCCGCCGCGCTCGATGACGGGCTCCTCCCCCGCCGCCCCGTCCCACGAGCGGGTGAGGTAGACGACGAGCGTGGTGCCGCCGATGACGAACGGCTTGCCGTCCTCCACGCGTACGCGCTGCATCTCGACGCCGTCCACCACGACGCCGTTGGCGGAGTTGAGGTCGACGACCTCGGCGTGGGTGCCGACCTCGATCCGCGCATGACGCTTGGAGACCATCGGGTCGGCCAGCACGATGTCGTTGCCGGGGTCGCGGCCGATGGAGACATGCCCCATCGACAGCGCGAATTCCTGCCCGGCGAGCGGGCCGGCGGTCGCGCGGAGCACGCCCGCCACTTCGCGCGGGTCGGTGGAGACGTAGCCGGCACCGTAATTGAGGACGGATGCCGCGAATCCCGACCCGATGGGAGCCTCACCGATCGGCAGGCTGGGCTGCAGGGGCACCATCCGCGTCCCCGTGGGCGGCGCCACGGCGAGGGTGAGCACGTCGCCCTCGGTGAACGGCACCGACCGCGCGGGGTCGGATTCGGCGATGTAGCGTGCCACGTCGCCGGCAGTGGCGGTGGAGTCGGCGGTGATGACGATGTCGACAGGATCGTTCTCGTGTCGGTGCAGGGTCAATTTGAGCCGCAATGCTCACCTCCGGAAGGAGCTGATGGGATGGGCGGTATGGGGCGGGCACAGCGGATCACGAGCGGATCACCTCGGCGTGGCGGTCTCCGAGTCGGACGCCGTCGCCCTCGACCACGAGAGCCGGGATGCCGGGTTCGAGCTCACGCTCCACGCCGCCGCGGATGACGGCGCACCCGTTCGTGGAGTGCCAGTCGACGATCTCCATTCCCCCGTCGACGACACGCACGAGCGCGTGCGTCTTGGAGAGCGAACGGCTCTCATCGGCGACGCTCGCCAGAGCGGCGCCGGGCTGGGCTCCGGCATCCGGATCCCGACCGAGGAGGGTCGGACCGGCGATCTCCACGCGCTGTCCGGTGTCGAAGCGCAGCGCGTAGCCGGCGACGGGCTCAGCCACGACGGCACGCTTCGCTGTCGGCACGGGCGCCGGCGTCACGGCCGGGGTGGGCACGGGTGCGGCGGGTGCCGCCGCCGGTGCAGCAGGTGAGGGCGCGAGGGGCACGGGTCGCTCGGGGATGCTGCCACCGGAGGTGGACAGGTCGGCGGGACGACCGACCCCGAGGACGCCGGCGCTGATCCGGGAGCCGGGCCGGTACCCGGGCTCGCCGGGGCTCATGGCGGTCGCCAGCGACGGCAGCTTCTCCCGCTCGGGCACGGGCTCGGCGGTCACCGACTTCCGGGCGATGCGCATGCGCTTCTCGTCGTACGGGTTCAACCCGCGGCGGATGTCGACGAGCCACATGCGCGTCGCGCGGTCGTGCAGCGCGCGGCCCCGCTGCTGGGGGTCGAACGTCGGCGAGGCGAGCATGATGACCGTTCCCACCACCGGAACGACTCCGGCGACCGAGACGAGCAGGAGCCGGAGCAGCACGACCCAGGCGCCGGGCCGCTCCAGAGACCGGACGTTCACGCTGCGGATGCCGACGATGGCTTTGCCGATCGTCAGTCCGCGCCGCCCGTGCAGGACCCATTGGACGATGCTGAAAGCGAGCAGCAGCGCGGTCGAGATGCTCGCCATGACGACCGCGAGGACGAAATCCGGGTGGTTGACCAGGCCGTACGGAGAGATCGCCCCGCTGATCATCTTGAACACCAAGGGCATCGCGCCGAGCCACAGGGGCAGCTGCAGCAGCCCGAAGGCGGCCAGGTCGATCACGTAGGCGAGAGCGCGCCGTCCGTACGGCGCGGGGACGAGCCCCAGCGCGGCGGCGTAGGCCGGGTCAGGACGCCCATCGGCATCCAACCCGTCCACGGAGCGCTCCGGCTGATCGACCTCCCAGATCATGCCGTGGACGCCCGGGGCTGTTCACCGGGAACGAAGTAGCGCGCCGGCGACAGCCCTGTGCGCACGACCGCATCGCCCGCCGCGTCGAGGAACTGGTTCATCGTCGCCACGCTGAGAGTGCCCGACGGGTCGGCGATGATGACGTTGTCGACCACCGGCAGAAGCGTCGCGGTGCCCTGCGGCCACGTCGCGAACGTCGTCGTCACCCCAGACTCCAGCACCCGGATCTTCGCCGGCGCGATGTGCACGTCGGGGCGCTGGAGGGCGACGGTCTGCACGTCGTACGCGCGCACCGAGAACAACCGCAGCACGCGCTCGAACCGCATCGCCAGCTCCGGCACTCGCTCCCGCCGCGGGAACGGCGCCCACCCCTCGTCGGTCCGCACCATCGGGTGCGCGCTCACCAGGGGCCGGTCCGCGTCGAACAGCTCCTCCGCGACGTCCAGCGTCCGCGCGATGGCGGCCTGATCCTCCGCACCCACGATGACCACTCGATCACGGGCGTACGGGAACACCACCGGGTCGCCGGAGAGCTCGAGCCCCGCCACCCGCGACGGGTCGAGCAGCACGGCAGCGGCGAGCGCCTCGTCCTCGATGACCACCGTCCCCTCCACCGCGGAGGGGAGCTCACCGACGAGCGAGACCGCAGCGCGCAGGGCGTCCCGGAACCCGGCATCCGCCCCCTCCGTCTCCCCCTGAGTGACGGCAGAGCCCCGATCACGGTGATCGAGCCCGACGAAGACCTCACCGCCGACGTACTCGACCCGCGGGTGCGCGGGTCCCGGAGCCGTCTGCGCGAGCACTCCCAGCTCGCTCGCACCATAGATACGCAAGGTCACATCCGTCGCGATCGCACTCATCGGTTCAGCCCTCTCATCAGCGTTCTCACAGACTAAGTCCTCGGTCATCGGCGCTGAGCGCGTCGACGTCTCCCCACGACCACCGAAGGTCGGGGACGTCCTGGCTCGGGCCGGGCGACCGGTGGAACACCCACCCGTCGGGAACGAGGTGCAGGGCGAGGGATAGCGTCGCCTCCGGGGACCCGTCCCCGGCTCGCACGAGCGCCACGCCGACCCCGTCCGGATAGATCCAATACCGGACCCGAGTGGCACCGACAGCGCGCAGCGCCGCCGTGTAATCGCCGATCGCGTCGTCGCGCTCGGCGTCGAGGCCCAGCAGCGACCAGTTGCCCGCGCGATACAGGCACGCTGCGCTCAACGAATGCCAGAGTTCCTCGGCGTCCGCAGGTGTTCCCGCGGAATGCCACTCCGCCAGCGGCACGATCCGCGCGTCCCCACGGACCAACACGGGCACAGCCCCCTCGATCAGACCGTCATCCGTCGCCTCGACCGCTGCTGCCGGCGCTGCGTACGCGCTCACCAGCGCGCGCCTCGCCTCCTCGGGGAGGATCGTCGATTGCCGGGTCGCGGCTGTCATCGGTCGCCCCCACGACCGTCCGTCGCCGGCGACCACGTCAGGTCCACGGGCGGGATCCTGCGCGTCGGCCGGGTCGTCGACAGCCATCCGAGAGGAACGATGTGGACGGCACTGGCCGACGCGGGCGCCGGGAGCGGTTCGCCGTGCACGACGAGGACGATCGCCCGGTCGTCGGAGCCCCACCAGTCGGCGCGGCGGACCCCGTGTCGCTGCAACGCCCGCACATAGGCGTTGGGTGGCGCACCGTCGCCCGGCTCCACGGCCAGGGCGACGCCGTGACGGTACTCGCAGGCGCTGCGGATGCCCCGCCACAGTTCGCTGGCGCGCTCGCGCACGGCCGCGCGAATCTCGTCGCTCGTCGCGGGCTCCCACGAGAGGGGCACGATTGACACGTCGCCGCGGCGGAGGAGCGGCGTCCCCGGGATCAGCTCGCCGTCAGGCTCGTCGCCGCTGGCATCGACGAGCCGCGCTTCGATCTCGTCCACGATGCGGCCGGCTCTGACGAGGGCGCCCTCGCCGTCCTCCGAGCGGACGTCGGCCGCGTCGATCACATGGCCCGTGAGCCAGGGCTCTCCCGAGACGGTGACGTCGGGCTGCGTCATGAGTTCAGGTCCAACCTCTGCGCCCTGCCCGGCCACAAGCCCGGGTTGTAGTCGCCGTCGAGGTTGCGCCCCACGCCCGTCGCCGAGGAGGGGATGTCGATGACCGCTTCAGGGATGCCGGTGGGCAGATACCCGCCGGGGATCCAGTGCTCGTTCGCGCCCGCCTCGTTGCCGGACGGCATCCGGAGGTTCGTCAATTCAGAGGGGTCGAAATGGCGGACTTCGAGGGGCAGCGGATCGCCGTTGTCGTCGAAGAACCAGCTACGCTCCATGCCGAGCTGATCGGCGATGATGTTCACGTCGCCGTCGGCGTTGCGGATGATCTCGTCGAGCTCGGACGTCGGGAAGACGAAGGTCGAGCCGTCCCATTGCCCGGGGCCGTACGTGTGCAGCGTGTCGGAGAAGTAGATCCTGCTGGCGCCGTCGTCGAAACGCGCCAGGTGCTGGGAGATGTAGTCGGCGTCGAGGTAGTCGCCGGGGTCGGGCGCGTCGCCCTTCCAGCTCACGACGGCGTCCGGCGTCCAGTGCGTGTCGGTGCGCCACGCACCGCTCACGTTGTCGAGCGCAGTGACCTGCGAGCGGTTCAGGTCCTGACGCTGACTGTGCTTACGGAACATGTCCGCGAGTTGACGCACGTGGACGGGAACGCCGTCCAGCGAGTTCTTCAACGGTCTGATGACCTCACCGATGCCCATGATGCCCCTCCCCGGTCAGGGTAGCCACGACGATCGCTGGCCACCCAGGTCTTGCTTTCACGCCGTCCATGGCTCAATGTCCGCCCTCGACCACTGCAGGTCGGCGGGCGCACGTCCGGACGTCGTCGCACTGCGCCCCGACACCCAGTGCGCCGGCACGAGGTGCACCGCGAGCGCCAGATCGCCCGCCTCCGCATCTCCGGAGCGAACGAGGACGACGCCGGTCTCGTTCAGGACCCACCATCGCGCGTCCCGAACGCCGACTGCACGCAGCGCCGCCGCGTAGGCGGCCACCGGTCCGTCGCCGCGTCCGTCGAGCGGCAGATCGATCGGTCGCCCGGCGGCGTACTCGAAGGCGCCGGCGAGCCCCGCTTCACGATCGTCGACGCGTCGACGCTCCTCCGCGGCATCCCGCCCGGACGCGCGCGGCGCGGTGCCCTGCAGCATCACCGGCACGATCCTCGCCGCGTCCCGCTCGATCACCGGCACCGCCGAGGGCACCGGCTCGAAGCGGGTGAGCGCTGTGACCGCGTCGAGGACGGTGGTATCGGATGCCGGCAGGATCCAGCCGTCCTGCTCGGAGGCAGGATCACCGGTGGCGATCTCCGCACGCGCGTACGCCTCGGCCGCGTCGATCGCATCCAGGTCGAACCGGGCGAACTCGGGCGGAGCGGATGCCGCGATGACCGGCCCCCAGTCGCCGAAGGCCGGGACGTCGAGCCACCGCAGTTCCTGCGGCGCGCTGATTTGGGTGACGAGGTCCTCATCGATCGGAGAGGAGCGCTCGATGTGGACGACGCCGTCCGCGTACCAGCGGTGCTCGACTCGCAGCAGCTGGGAGTACGGTACGCGCCGCCCCGGATCGCCCTCGGGATAGAACAGATCGACCGCACTCCGACGCAGCAGGCGCCCGTCGGTCTCCTCCCACCCGACCCGGCGGATCGGCGTCTTCGTCGGTGCGTAGAACGTGACCGAGAACCGGTGGCGGCGTACCGACACATCGAGGAACCACGTCGGCGGGGTCGACGCCGCGACCACGCTCAGTCCCTTGCCGTCGTCGTACCGGCGGCGGGCATCGTCGTCGGTCAGATACGGGTTCTCGCCGAGGGCCTCGAGCCGGTGGATCTCGAACCGCTCCGGGTATCGGACCGCGCCCGCGTCGCCGAGGGTCACAGTCGGAAGGGCGTGTACGAGCCCCACGTCCCGCCTGCCGACGGGTCACCGCGACCGGCATCGGGATGCGTGTTCAGCACGGCCTCGGGGATCCCTTCGGGCAGATAGCCGCCGGGGATCCACGCCTCGTTCGCGCCGGCTTCGTTGCCCCTCGGCATCCGGAGGTTCCCGTTGACGATCTCCTCGTAGGTGAAGTCGGCCCGCGTGATGTCGACGGCGTTGCCGTTGGCATCGACGAAGAAGTTCTCCCCCAAGCCGAGCATGACGCCGAGCTTCTTCGGGTCACCGTCGGCCTGCTGGATGATGTTGTCGATCTCGGAGGTCGGGAACACGAACGTCGTGCCCTGATTGCCGGGCCCGTAACGGTCCAGGCTCTCGCTGCGGTAGAACCGAGTCGCGCCGCCTTCGAACCGCTGCAGGTGCTGCTGGATGTAGTCGGCGTCGAGGTATTCCGCCGGGTAGGGCCGATTCGGCTTCCCCGATCCGACGACGCGGTCCGGGGTGTGCCAGGAGTCCTTCTTCCAGCCGTCGCGGAGGGGCTGGGGCACGTCTGTCGCGTCGAGGTCCGTCACCCGGTTCGTGCTCTGATTCTGCTTCTGCCCGTGCTTGCGGAACATCTGCGCGAGCTGACGGACGTGGACAGGCATCCCCTCGAGCGAATTCATCATGGGTCGAACGACCTCGCTACCGATCCTCATGACTCACCTCACTCCCTTTCATCGCCAGTTGAGCGATGATGGCGGCGCTCAGGTCGTCGTCGGCGACCACGGCGTCCCGCACGGTCAGTCGCCCCCGATGTTCAGGCCGGCGAGGTCGGACATGAGGCGCTCCGTGAGCGTTTCGACGTCGGCGGCGTGCTGTTCCATCTCGCCCTGAGCCTGTTCGAGCGCCTGCAGATCCGCGTAGAACTCGTCGGGGTCGCCCGCGACGGTCTCGACGATGGGCGAGTCGAGGGCGGCCATGATGACACCGGGCAGCTCGTTCGCGAGCGGTTCGATGACCATGGGCAGGACCTGATTGAGGACCTGCTCGACGGCGATGTCGACGGCGGCGTTCAGCAGCTTCTTCTTGATGATGAGCATCGGGCCGGCCCCGGCGGCGGTGATCGGGTTCGTCAGCATCGCGACGAGCGTGATCATCGTCGTCGTCACGTCCGCGATGACCTTGATCTTCAGCGCGGTGACGGCACCGGCGGCGATGTCCACCCCGGTCGGCACGGGCCCGAGGATGTCGAGCAGCTTCTGCAGGTTCTGCGAGCGGTTCGCGTTCCAGGCACCGACGTACGCCGGGCCCGCCTGGCCGCGCAGCGCCACGGCGAGCTCGGTGTTGACCTTGCGGTCCATCGCCTGCAGCTTGCCCTCGAGCTCCGTGCGGAACACCTCGATGATGTGGCCGCCGCGGCGGAGTTCGTCTTCATCGATATCGGGCCACTCGAAACCGAGCTTCTCCATCACCCAGATGAGCTCATTCGGCAGCATCATTCCCACGGTGCACCTCCTGCCGTAGACCCT
The DNA here is from genome assembly GCF_043427715.1 of Microbacterium sp. GTDB lineage: Bacteria > Actinomycetota > Actinomycetes > Actinomycetales > Microbacteriaceae > Microbacterium. The sequence goes on from NZ_JBHWTD010000103.1 coordinate 120,824, forward strand.
ATGCGAAGCGCCCGCCTCCGACGATGGGGAGAACTCCCCCTCCCGCGGTCCGCCGCAGAATCAGTGGAAGAAGTGACGCTCGCCGGTGAAGTACATCGTGACTCCGGCCGCCTGGGCGGCGTCGATGACTTCCTGATCGCGGACCGACCCGCCGGGCTGGATGATCGTCGTGATGCCGGCATCGATGAGCACCTGCGGACCGTCCGCGAAGGGGAAGAACGCGTCGGATGCCGCGACGGTCCCCGCGGCACGGTCGCCGGCACGCTCCACGGCGAGGCGGCACGAGTCCACGCGGTTGACCTGCCCCATGCCGATGCCGACCGTGGCGGAGTTCTTCGCCAGCACGATCGCGTTCGACTTCACCGCGCGGCAACTCTTCCACGCGAACGAGAGGTTCTCGAGCTCCTCGTCTGCGGGCCGCTCGCCCGAGACGAGCTGCCAGCTGTCGACGAGCGATTCGATCTCGTCGGGGAACCGGTCGGCATCCTGCAGCAGCAGACCGCCCGACACGAGGCGGACGTCCATCGGCTCCTGCCGCCAGTCGTCGGGCAGACGGAGCACGCGCAGGTTCTTCTTCAGCTTGAAGACCTCGAGGGCCTCCGGCTCGAAGTCGGGAGCGACGATCACCTCGGTGAAGATGTCGCGCAGGTTCTCCGCCATCTTGAGTGTCACCGTGCGGTTCGCCGCGATGACGCCACCGAATGCCGACACCGGGTCGCACTCGTGCGCACGCAGGTGCGCCGACGCGATGGGGTCGAGAGCCTGCGGAGCACCGATCGCGATGCCGCAGGGGTTCGCGTGCTTGATGATGGCGACGGCCGGCTTGACGAGGTCGAAGGCGGCTCGCAGCGCGGCATCCGCGTCGACGTAGTTGTTGTAGGACATCTCCTTGCCCTGGAGCTGGGTCGCCTGGGCGATGCCGTGACCGCCGATGCGGCTGTAGATCGCGGCGCGCTGGTGCGAGTTCTCGCCGTAGCGGAGGGTGGCCAGGCGCTCGGCCTTGATCGTCAGGTGCTGCGGCAGATCGCCCTCATCGCCGAGGGTCTCCTCCGCGAACCAGGTCGCGACGGCACGGTCGTAGGCCGCCGTGTGCGCGAAGGCACGGGCGGCGAGCTCACGGCGCTGCGTGAGCGTGGTGCCGCCCTGCGCGAGCGACTCGACGATCGCGGGGTAGGACTCGGGCGAGACGACGATGGCGACGTTCGCGAAGTTCTTCGCCGACGCGCGCACCATCGCAGGACCGCCGATGTCGATCTGCTCGACGACGGCGTCACCCTGGGCCCCGGATGCCACGGTCTGCACGAACGGGTACAGGTTCACCACGACGAGCTCGAACGGCAGGATGCCGAGCTCACTCAGCTGCGCCTCGTGGTCCTCGAGGCGGAGGTCGGCGAGCAGGCCCGCGTGCACGCTCGGGTGGAGGGTCTTCACGCGACCGCCGAGCGACTCGGGGAAGCCGGTGATCTCGGCGACATCCTTGACCTCGATACCGGCGTCGCGCAGGAGCGCCGCGGATCCGCCGGTGGAGACGATCTCCACGCCCGCCGCGGCGAGCGCCTGGCCGAGCTCGAGCAGGCCGGTCTTGTCGCTCACCGACACGAGGGCGCGCCGCACCGGCACGGTGTCGCGGGGACGGTAGAGGTCGGGGTCGATCTGCGGTCCGGCCATGAGGGGCTCCTCCGGGTCAGGCGGTCAGGCGGTGGCGGTGAGGTCGAGGTCGCCCGTCGCGATGCGACGCACCACGTCGATCAGCAGACGGCGCTCGACGGGCTTGATGCGGTCGTGCAGGGTGTGCTCGGTGTCGCCGGGGAGCACGGGCACGCGCTCCTGGGCGAGGATCGGACCGGTGTCGACGCCGCTGTCGACGACGATCACGCTCGCGCCGGTCTCGGTGACGCCGGCGGCGAGCGCGTCGCGCACGCCGTGTGCTCCGGGGAACTCCGGCAGGAAGGCGGGGTGGGTGTTGATCAGCTTCGGCGCCCAGGCGTCGACGACGGCGGAGGGCAGCAGCCGCATGAGGCCGCTGAGGACGACCAGGTCGGGCTCCCACACGTCGAGGTGGGCGAGCAGCTCCTCACCCCATGCCTCGCGCGAGTCGAACTCCTGGAACGGGACCATGAAGGTCGGGATGCCGTAGTGCTCGGCGTGCGCGAATCCGTCGGCCTGCCGATCGGCGCCCACCACGATGATGCGCGCGGGGAAATCGGGCTCGCTCGCGGCGTCGAGAAGGGCGCGAAGATTGGATCCCGTGCCCGAGATGAGAACGGCGACCGTGAGCACCCGATCAGTCTAGCGGTGCGGGCCGTCCGGCCCATCGGCGGTGGGACCCTCGCGGAGGTCGCCCAGGACGTCGGTCGCCTGCTCGTCGGCGGTGGAATCGCGGCGGTCCTCTGCACCGGCATCCGCGGTCTCGGTGCGCGGCTGCGCGGCGGCGGACACGTCCGAGGTGCGCGAGAGCGCGGCGGTGTCACGGAAGGCGAACCAGTGCCCAACGGATGCGAGCCTGCTGCGCTTCGCCCGCTCGCCGGCGCGCAGTTCCGGATGCGGGGATCGCGCGGCATCCGCGAAGGAGGGATCCCCCTCGTCCGCGGACGACCCCTCGGCGCGCGTCGAGGTGGGCCTCGGCGAGTCGGAGCGCGGGGAGAACATCATGACGGCTGCGCCGATGGCGATTTCGACGCCGACAGCCGCCGCGAATGCGCCGGGGGCCGTGCCCATCTCGCCGAGCCGGCCCGGGCCGAGCGCGCCCTGCGCCGCCCATGCCAGTGCCGCCGCGCCTGCCGCGGAGCCGAGCACCATCGTGACGAGCGCGACCAGGCGGGGCCGGAGCGGCTCGTCTGCGGGGTCACCGGCGTGGAGCATCCCTCGGACCATCCAGCCGGCGAACGCGCCGGCGCCGACGACCAGCAGGGCGAGCAGCAGAAGCGCCGATGACGTCGACTCGGGGACCACGCCCAGGACGGGGATGCCGGGGAGGACACCGACGCTCGTGCCGGCAGGTGAGACGGCCGTGCCGGCTCCGACGGCGAAGCCGGGGCCGGCCACGAACGCCGCGAACCACACGATCAGCGTCGGCACGTAGAGGAGCGCACCGAGGGACAGCACCACCACACCGATCAGGTCGGCGTGGGACGACTGCGTCAGCGCCACGATTTCGCCGCCGCGGGCGAAGAAGAGGATGCCGAGGAGGAGGGCGCCGAGCCCGATCACGCCCGACAGGCTCACCGCGAGACCGCGCGCACCGGCATCCACCCCGTCTTGGATGTCGTCGGGGATGCGCTCGGAAAGGGTGTCGAGGAGTCCGCCGTCACCCTGACTCCATCCGCGCACGAGCGCGCCGAGGAGGGCGGGGACTCCGAAGACGAGCGTCGGGCCGAGGATCGCTGCGGCGAGGTCGACCGCGGCGACGGGAGTCGCGGATGTCACCGCGACGAGGGCCGACAGGGCCGCGACGGTGGCCGTTCCCGACAGCACGCCGGTCGGCCAGGCACCGGCTCCGGCCGCGCGCGCACCCGAACGCGCCGCGAAGACCGCGGTGAACAGGGCGAGTGCGAGGGGGGCGAGCGAGAAGGTGAACTGCCCCGCCTCCTCCGGCAGGCCCGTCGCAACGAGGAACTCGGCGGGGAAGCTGAGGGTCACCGGCACGAAATGGCCGACCTGCCAGATGGTCGCCCCGGCGGGCCAGAGCGCAACCCAGTCGGCTTCGCCGCCGAGGGCGAAGATCCACAGCAGGGTCACCGGCGCGAGCACGACGGCGAGGCCGACGGCGACGACGAGGGCGGCGTCGAAGGCGGCGAGGAGGAGGACGAGCAGGCGATTCATGCCGAACCGACCCTACCCGCGCGAAAGCCTCCGCCCCGGTGGGCGCTCCGGCGCCGCGCCGGGCGGTTAGGTGCGGAGCACCTTCTCGAGGGCCTTCCCTCGGGCGAGCTCGTCCACGAGCTTGTCGAGGTAGCGGATCTTCTGCATCAGCGGGTCTTCGATCTCCTCGACGCGGATGCCGCAGATCACCCCCGTGATCTTCGTCACCTCGGCCGGAAGATGCGCGGCGGCGAAGAACTCCTCGATGGTGGCGCCGCTGTCGATCTGGTGCGCGAGCGCCTCGTCGTCGAACCCCGTCAACCAGCGGATCGTCTCATCGAGTTCGGCCTTCGTGCGCCCTTTGCGCTCCACCTTCGTCACATAGAGCGGGTACACCGATGCGAAGCTCGTCCGGAAGATGCGGTGCATGGCGGAAGCGTATCTCGACCACCTCCGCCACGCCGCTAATCTCGGAAGGTGACCCGCCCTAGCCGCTCCCCCCGCACGGCTGCCGACAGCTCGGCATCCGTCTCCGCCCTCGACCGCTTCTTCGAGATCACCCGCCGCGGCTCCACCATCGGCGCCGAAGTCCGAGGCGGCGTCGTCACCTTCGTGACGATGGCCTACATCGTGATCCTGAACCCGATCATCCTGTCGACCGCCGACGTCGAGGGGACGGTCCTCCCGCCCGAGGCCGTCGCGGCCAGCACGGCGCTTACCGCCGGATTCATGACGATCCTGTTCGGCATCATCACTCGCCTCCCGTTCGCGTTCGCCGCCGGTCTCGGCATCAACGCGTTCCTCGCGTTCTCCGTCGTCGGTCAGGTGACGTGGGGCGAGGCGATGGCCCTCACGATCATCAACGGACTCATCATCGTGCTGCTCGCTGCGACGGGCCTGCGGAAGATGATCTTCGACGCCGTCCCGGTGCAGCTGAAGCTCGCGATCACCGTCGGCATCGGCCTGTTCATCGCCTTCATCGGCTTCGTCAACGCCGGCTTCGTCCGAACCGGCGGCGGCACGCCCCTCGAACTCGGCACCGCGGGCTCGATCGCGACCGTCGACACGCTCCTGTTCGTCGTCACGCTGCTGCTCGGCGGCATCCTCATCTCGCTGCGCGTGAAGGGCGCGATCCTCATCGCGCTCGTGACCGGCACCGTGCTCGCCGCCATCGTCAACATCTTCACGCCGGTCGCGGACTTCGGCCTCGCTGGCGGCACGATCTTCTCCGCACCGAACCTGAGCCTCGTCGGCGCCGTCGACTTCGGCTTCGATCTCGGCAAGGTCGGCTTCGTCGCCCTGCTGATGTTCGTGTTCACGCTCGTGTTCACCAACTTCTTCGACGCCATGGGCACCATGACCGGTCTCGCCAAGGAGTCGGGCCTCGCCGATGAGAAGGGCGACTTCCCGCGCATCAAGTCGGCACTGGTCGTCGAGGGCGTCGGCGCCGTCGTCGGTGGTGCGACCTCGTCGTCGTCGGCCACTGTCTTCGTCGAGTCGGGCTCCGGCATCGGCGAGGGCGCCCGCACGGGCCTCGCGAACGTCGTCACCGGTGTGCTGTTCCTGCTCGCCATGTTCGTGACGCCCGTCACCGGGCTCGTTCCCGGCTTCATCGCCGCGGCCGCCCTGGTGCTCGTCGGCGCGATGATGCTGGCGCAGATCAAGAACATCGACTTCACCGACTTCAACGTCCTGCTGCCGGTGTTCCTGACCGCGACGGTCATGCCGCTGACCTACTCCATCGCCAACGGCATCGGCGCGGGCTTCGTCAGCTGGGTCGTCATCAACGTCCTGTCGGGCAAGGGCCGCACGGTGCACTGGCTGCTCTGGGTCGTGGCTTTCGGCTTCGTGCTGTACTTCGCGCGCGGACCCATCGAGGCGCTGCTCGGCGCCTGACCGGCACGCATCCACCGAAGGCCGCGCTCCTCTCCGGGGCGCGGCCTTCGCCGTCGCGCGTCGGGTCGCGCAGCCGCCGTCGCGCCTCGGGGGCGCACCGCGCGCCTCGTTCGAGTGGCAGCTCGAGCCGCCTGCCCGCCGCGGGGACGCACCGCGCGCCTCATTCGAGTGGCAGCTCGAGCCGCCTGCCCGCCGCGGGAGCGCCCCCAGCTGCCACCTCGAACGCCGAGCGCCACCCGCCCCCGCCTTCGCGTGGCAGTTCCGGCTGCGGAGGGCGGAAACGACGAAGGGCCGGATGCCACGGCATCCGGCCCTTCGAGCGTGAGACGTCAGAGCGTCTCGATGATCTCCCGCATGAGCGCAGCGGTCTCGGACGGGGTCTTCCCGACCTTGACGCCGGCGGCCTCGAGGGCCTCCTTCTTCGCCTGCGCGGTGCCCGCCGAGCCGGAGACGATGGCGCCGGCGTGGCCCATCGTCTTGCCCTCGGGGGCAGTGAAGCCAGCGACGTAGCCCACAACGGGCTTGGTCACGTTGGCCTTGATGAAGTCCGCGGCGCGCTCTTCGGCGTCGCCACCGATCTCACCGATCATGACGATGGCCTTGGTCTCGGGGTCCGCCTCGAACGCCGCGAGGGCGTCGATGTGGGTGGTGCCGATGACCGGGTCGCCGCCGATGCCGATGGCGGTCGAGAAGCCCAGGTCGCGCAGCTCGAACATCATCTGGTAAGTCAGGGTGCCCGACTTCGAGACGAGACCGATCGGGCCCTTGCCGGTGATATTGGCCGGTGTGATGCCAACGAGCGCCTCACCGGGGGTGATGATGCCGGGGCAGTTCGGGCCGATGATGCGGGTCTTGTTGCCCTTGCTCTTCGCGTAGGCCCACGCCTCGGCGGTGTCACCGACGGGCACGCCCTCGGTGATCACGACGAGCAGCGGGATCTCGGCGTCGATGGCCTCGATCATCGCGTCCTTCGTGAACGCCGGCGGGACGAAGGCGATCGACACGTCAGCGCCGGTCTTCTCCATGGCCTCGGAGACGGATCCGAAGACGGGGAGTTCGACCTCGCCCTCGTGCGGCTTCTCGTGTGTGACGGTCGTGCCGGCCTTGCGTGCGTTGACGCCGCCGACCACGTTGGTGCCCGCCTTCAGCATGAGCGCGGTGTGCTTGGTGCCCTCGCCGCCGGTGATGCCCTGGACGATGACCTTGGAGTCCTTGTTGAGATAGATCGACATTCTCGGTTCCTTCTGTCTCAGGCGTTCGCCAGCTCGGCGGCCTTGTCGGCGCCCTCGTCCATGCCGGCGGCCAGGGTGACGAGCGGGTGGTTCGCCTCCGCGAGGATCGCGCGACCCTCCTCGACCTGGTTGCCGTCCAGGCGGACGACGAGGGGCTTGGTGGCGGTGTCGCCGAGGATCTCGAGGGCCTTCACAATGCCCTCCGCGACGGCGACGCAGCTCGTGATGCCGCCGAAGACGTTGACGAACACGCTCTTGACCTGCTCGTCGCCGAGGATGACGTCGAGACCTGCGGCCATGACCTGCGCGTTCGCGCCGCCGCCGATGTCGAGGAAGTTGGCGGGCTTCACGCCACCGTGGTTCTCACCGGCGTACGCGACGACGTCGAGGGTCGACATGACCAGACCCGCGCCGTTGCCGATGATGCCGACCTGACCGTCGAGCTTGACGTAGTTCAAGCCCGACTCCTTGGCCTTGGCCTCGAGCGGGTCAGCGGCGCCCTTGTCCTCGAGCTCTTCGTGCTCGGGGTGGCGGACCTCGCTGGCGTTGTCGTCGAGCGACACCTTGCCGTCGAGGGCGACGATGTCACCGGCGCCGGTGCGGACCAGCGGGTTCACCTCGACGAGGGTCGCGCCCTCGCCCTTGTAGACGTCGTAGAGCTTGACGAAGACGTCGGAGACCTTCTCGATGAGCTCGGCCGGGAACTTCGCGGCGGTAGCGATCTCGACGGCCTTGGCCTTGTCGATGCCCTGCAGCGGGTCGACTTCGATGCGCGCGAGCGCCTCGGGACGCTCGACGGCGAGCTCCTCGATCTCCATGCCGCCCTCGACCGAGCACAGGCTCAGGTAGGAGCGGTTCGAGCGGTCGAGCAGCACGGAGAAGTAGAACTCCTCAGCGATGTCGGCGCCCTGGGCGACCATGACGCGCTGGACGACGTGGCCCTTGATGTCGAGGCCGAGGATGGCCTTGGCTGCCTCGAACGCCTCGTCCGGGGTCTTGGCGACCTTGACGCCGCCGGCCTTGCCGCGACCTCCGGTCTTGACCTGAGCCTTGACGACGACGACACCGCCGATCTTCTCCGCGGCCGCTTTCGCCTCCTCAGGGGTGTCGGCGATGATGCCGGCGAGCACCGGCACCTCGTACTTCTCGAACAGGTCTCGTGCCTGGTACTCGTAAAGATCCACTGCAATCCTTCGCTGGGCGACGGCGGGGGTGACGGGCATCAAGAAATCTCTCGATATCGAGAGATCGCCCAGTCCGAAAGCCTACTACCCGCGCCTGCACGCGATCGCCGCACCCCCGCCGGAAGCGGGGTACCCGAAGGGGCGGAGGGCCGGTGCTTCCACAGGGAGGTCATGCCCGACAGTGAACGGCGTCGATCGGCCGTGCGGGACCGGCGTGACAGTAGGCTCTCCCCATGGTCGATGACGCTCGTCCCGCCGGCAGCACGGTGGTCGCCGCCGCATTGGAGCTGTTCGCACGGCACGGGTACGAGCAGACGTCGGTCGAGCAGATCGCCCAGTCTGCAGGCGTCTCCCGCTCCACCTTCTTCCGGCAGTTCGGCGGCAAGGACGATGTGGTCTTCGCCGATCACGAGGTCCTCCTCGCCCAGCTGCGAGACTTCCTCGCCGAGCCCCATGAGAATCCGTGGGCGGCCGTGTGCGCGGCATCCGTGCAGGTGTTCCGCCACTTCGCTGCGGACCCCGAGCTGGCCCGGCACCGGTACGCCGTCGTGAGAGAGGTGCCGTCGCTGCGCGACCGCGAGATCGTCACCGTCTTCCGCTACGAGCGGCTCTTCGACGAGTATCTGCGGCACGCCCTGCCCGGCCTCGACCCGATCGACGCCGTCGCGTTCGCAGCAATGGTCACCGCCGTGCACAACCACGTGCTGCGCCGTCTGCTGCGCGATACGAAGCGCGTGCCGGCCTCCACGCTCACCGACGCATACGACGACCTCATGCACCGCTTCGGCGTACACCCGGACGGCGAGCCTCCTGCCGACGACGACCTCATGGTCGCCTCGTTCCCCCGCCGGATGCCGGCCGCCGAAGTCGCCCGCCGGCTCAGCTCACTGCGCTGACGACGTCGGCAGGCGCGACAGTCCGAGCAGCAGGTTCTCTAAGGAGGCGGCCGCGCACACGCGGATCCACCCTTCCCCCGATGCGCCGAACGCCGAACCCGGCGCGACCGCGACCCGCTGCTCGCGGAGGAAGTCGAGCGACCACTGCGCGACGTCTCCGCCGCTCGCGTGACGCACGTCGATCCAGAGGTAGAAGGCGCCGTCGGGCTGGCGATACCGGATGCCGCGTGCGTCCAGCATCGCTGTGGCGGCGGCCAGGTTGTCGCGGTAGTGCGTCTTCACGGCGGCGACGTGCGACTGGTCGCCGCTGAGGGCGGCGACGCCGGCGTGCTGCGACGGCAGGTCCAGGCAGGAGATCATCGCCTCCTGGGTCGTCCTCATCGCGACGTCCCACGCGAGCGGCGTGACGAGGAAGCCGACACGGATGCCGGTCATGGCATACGTCTTCGAGAGCGAGAACACACCGATGACGCGCTCCCCGCCAGTCGCCGCAGTGTCCATCGCGGTGAGGCTCACATGAGGCCGATCCCAGGAGAACTCCGAGTAGACCTCATCGCTGATGACCCACAGGTCATGGCGCGTGGCGAAGGCGAGGATGTCTCGGGCGCGCTGCTCGTCGAGAACCGTTCCAAGCGGATTGGACGGCGAGTTGACGATGATCGCCCGGGTCCTCGGGGTGATGAGCGCCTCGAGCCGGTCGATCTCGGGCAGGAACGCGGCCTCCTCACGGAGCGCGTACGGCACGGGCACGGCCGAGAGCATGCGCGGACTCATCGTGAAGGTCGTGTAGCCGGGATCGGGGACGAGCACCTCATCGCCCGGGTCGAGCACGAGCCCGAGAGCCTGATGCAGGCCCTGCGTCGCACCGACGGTGGCCCACACCCGCTGCGGGTCGATGCTCGCCCCGTGATCGGCCGCGAAGCGGTGCACGAACGCGGTGCGCAGCGGAGGGATGCCGCTGTTTGCGGTGTAATCGGTCAGATCGGCATCCCATGCCGCCTTCGCGGCGGCGCCGATGTGGGGCGCGACGGGCACGTCGGGCTCCCCCACGGCGAGGAAGATGACGTCTTCGAGGCCGAGGGCCGCCTCGAAGAGTCGACGGATGCCGCTGACCGGGACGTTCGACATGTGGGGACTGAGTTCGGGCACGGAATCAGGCTACGGCGCGCGAGGACCGCTCTCGACGACGTCGCCCTCGACGGTGCGGTATGAGAACCCTCTTACCCACCGATCGCCCACCGGGGGAGGATGGGGCACATGTACGAGATCCCCGCGCCCATGCTCGCGAAGTCCGTGCCCGCCGTGCCGGATCCGGCCAAGACGCCGGGCGGCCTCAGCTTTGAGCCGAAGTGGGACGGCTTCCGCGCCCTCGTCGCGTGGGACGGGACCGAGGTGGAGATCGGGTCGCGCGGATCGAAGCCCCTCACCCGGTACTTCCCCGAACTCGTCGAGGCGTTCCGCCGCCTCCTTCCCGAGCCGTGTCTCCTGGACGGAGAGATCGTCGTGGCCGACGGCGAGGCGGGAGCGCAGCGGCTGCAGTGGGAGATCCTGTCGCAGCGCATCCACCCCGCGGCATCCCGCGTCGCTCTGCTCAGCGAGCAGCACCCAGCGATGTTCATCGCCTTCGACCTGCTCGCGCGGGGAGAGCGCGACCTCCAGCCCGAGCCGTTCGCCGAACGCCGCGCGGCGATGGAGGAGCTTCTGAAGGACGTGCCGCATCCGGTGCATCTGACCCGCACGACGACGGATGCCGCGGTCGCGACGCGCTGGCTCGAGGAGTTCGAGGGCGCAGGGCTCGACGGGGTGGTCGCGAAGCCGCTCGCTCAGCCGTACGCGCCCGGCAAGCGCACGATGTTCAAGATCAAGCACGCCCGTTCCGCCGACGTGGTCGCGCTCGGCTACCGCATCCACAAGAGCGGCTCCGGTGTCGGATCCCTGCTGGTCGGCCTCTACGACGGCGACGGCACGCTCCGCCAGGTCGGCGGCGTCGCGGCCTGGAGCGACAAGCGGCGCGCGGAGCTCATCGACGAGCTCGCCCCGCTGGTGGAGCGGGGCGACGACGGCGCCACCGTCACCGGTGAGAGCGATCGGTCGAGGTTCACGGGTTCCAAGGACACCTCCTTCGTGCGGCTGCGACCCGAACTCGTGCTGGAAGTCGCCTACGACCAACTCGAGGGTGCACGATTCCGCCACACGGTCCAGTTCCAGCGCTGGCGCCCTGATCGTGACGCTCGCTCGTGCACGTTCGACCAGCTGGAGACCGTTTCCGCCTACGATCTGGGTGCCGTGCTCGACTGAGTCAATCCCCCGCCGCGGACCGGCGCGTCGTCTAGGGTCGCACCATGGGCCTGTTCGACTCCTCCCCGCGTTCGGTTCGACTCGACGACAGCAGGCCGCTGCGCGTGAGCGCGCCCGGCAGACCGTGGAGCATGTGGTCCGACGGCTTCGGCGTGCTCGCCACGCGCGCACTGCAGGTGATCATCGTGGGCGTCGTCGCCATCGCCGCGATCCTGGGGCTGCTGCAGCTCACGATCGTGACCATCCCGACCCTGCTCGCCCTGATCATCGCCTCGGCGGCCGCTCCCCTGATGAGCTGGATGCGGCGACGCGGCCTGCCCGCGCTGGCGGCGACCCTCATCACGCTGTTCGCGTTCCTCGCCCTTCTCACCGGGGTGTCCTGGCTGGTCGCCTGGGCTGTCCGCGACCAGTGGGATGAGCTCGCCGCGAGCGCCGTGTCGGGCTTCGAGAGCCTGCTCGACTGGGTGCAGACGCTGCCGATCACGATCGATCAGGCGCAGCTCGACGCGTGGATCGCGACCGCCACCGACTTCGTCACGAGCGCCCAGTTCGGCTCCGGTGCGCTCGCCGGCGTGAGCGCCGTCGCGAACTTCCTCACCGGCCTCGTGCTGCTGATCACGACGCTGTTCTTCTTCTTGAAGGACGGGCCGCAGATGTGGGAGTTCCTGCTCCGCCCGTTCCGCGGCGAGCACTACGATCGGGCCGTCCGCATCGGCGCGAAAACCGTGCAGACGTTCGGGTCGTACCTTCGCGGCACGGCGGCGGTCGCGGCGGTCGACGCGATCGGCATCCTCATCGGTCTGCTCATCCTCAACGTGCCGCTGGCCGTCCCGCTGGCCGTCCTGGTCTTCCTGCTCGCGTTCATCCCGATCGTCGGTGCGACCGTCGCCGGCATCCTCGCCGCACTCGTCGCCCTGGTCGCCCACGGCTGGGTGGTCGCGCTCATCGTCGTCGGCATCGTGGTGCTCGTGAACCAGCTCGAAGGCAACTTCCTGCAGCCGTTCCTCATGGGACGCTCCATGAAGCTGCACGCGTTCGTCGTCCTGATCGCGCTGACCGTCGGCACCGTCCTGGGCGGGATCGTCGGCGCGGTGCTCGCGGTGCCGCTGACGGCCGCCGCATGGGGCATCATGCAGGTGTGGGACGGGCCCGCGACCCCGGTCCGGTGGGCCCGCAAGAAGCCGGCCGTCGAGGAACGCGTCGACGTCGTCGCCGCCGAGGTGCGCTGAGCTCAGTCCTTCTTCGCCCGCGACGGCTGCACGCGCGGCGGCTCACCGGGCATCTTGGGGAATTCCGGCGGGAACGGCAGCTCGCCGAGCCCCTCATCGAGGTCGCGCTGCCACCACTCCAGCAGCGTGTCGATCCGGCCGGGGGCGTCGTGCATCCGCTCCCACGGGTCGCCCGAGTCAGCGAGCCGCTGCGGGACGGTGCGCACCGTGAACGCGCTCGGATCCACGCCCGCGTCGAGCTCCTCCCACGTGATCGGCGTCGCCACCGTCGCGGCCGGGAGAGCGCGCGGACTGTACGCGCCTGCCATCGTGCGGTCACGGTTGGCCTGATTGAAGTCGAGGAAGATGCGCTCGCCGCGCTCCTCCTTCCACCAGTTCGTCGTCACCTTGTCGGGCAGGCGGCGCTCCAACTCGCGGCTCGCGGCGATGACCGCGTGACGGACGTCGAGGAACTCGTGGGTCGGCTCTATCGGGCAGAACACGTGCAGACCGCGGTTGCCGCTCGTCTTCAGCCATGGCTCCAGGCCCGCCTCGCGGAGCACCTCGCGCAGCGCCGGCGCGACCGCCGCGGCATCCGCGAAGTCCGTCCCCGGCTGCGGATCGAGATCGATGCGCAGCTCGACCGGGTTGTCGGTGTCGGCGGTGCGGGACGCCCACGGATGGAACACGACCGTATTCATCTGCACCGCCCAGACGATCGCGGCGGTCTCGGTCAGCACGACCTGAGGATGGCGCCGGCCGCTGTTGTACGTGCAGACCACCTGGCCGACGTAGTCCGGAGCACCCTTGGGCGGGTTCTTCGAGAAGAAGGCCTCGCCGTCGACGGTGTCGGGGAATCGCTCCAGCGAGAGGGGCCGGTCGCCGTTGGCGCGCAGGAACGGTTCGGACACCGCGATGACGTACTCCGCGAGCTCACGCTTGGTGACACCCACCTCGGGGAAGACGACGCGGTTGGGGCTCGAGAGCGACACCTCACGGCCGCCGGGGATGTCGAGGGTCACGCGCTCCGATGCCATGCGGTCACCCTAGGCCCCTCGCCGACGCGGGCAACAGGGGGTTGTCAGTCCTCCGCAGCGGTGCTCGTCTCGGCATCCGGCGCCTGCGCGGCATTCAGGATCGGGGCGAGCTGCTCCCGGTCGAGGCGGATCCACGGGCCCGCGGCGTCGACGAGCAGACCCGTGAGGGCGGGGTCCCCCGCGAGCGCTGCCCCCAGTTGGCCCACCGTGATGGGCATGGGCTGATCGTCGCGACGGAGCGCCAGCACCTCGAGCGGGTGGGAGAAGACCTGCAGGTGGCGGGTGCCGTCGGCTCCGCGTGCCTCGGCGATGCCGAGGCTCTTGCCGTCGCCGCGCTTGCCGGCGGCGATGTAGACGCGCTTGGTGAGGAGCGCGTCGACGACGTAGCGGGCTGTCGCATCGCTGCGGGTGTCGCTGAGCAGGTTCTTGATCGTGAAATCGGGGTCGGCCTGCTCGAGGGTGCGGATGATCAGTGCCGAGGTCAGGACGATACGGCGACCGGGACCGGCGTGGTCGAGGATGAGTCCGTCGTAGCCGGCGTCGACCGTGTTCTTCAGCACCGCCTGCGCGGGCTGACCGAGGATCGAGGTGTTCGTGTCGGGGTCGGCTCCGACGCCCGCCTGGATGCCCGCGGCACCGGTGTACGCGAGCAGGAACTTCTTGTCGCCGATCGTGGAGATGGCCAGCCGCAGCGGTTCACCGGCGTTGAGCTGCTCACGCGCGTCGCCGAGGATGCGCAGGTAGAGCGTCCCCTGCAGCGCCTGTCGCATCACGTTCAGGACCGCCGCGTTGTCGGGCTGCTCGGGGAGACCAGCGAGCGCTGCCATCAGGAGCGTGTTGTCGGGCATGCCCTTGCGACCCTCGGTACGCGCCGGCGCCTCGGCCGGCACACGCGGAAGGGTGAGACCGGATGCCGGTGCCGCGGCGGGACGGTTCGCGGGCCGTGCCGGCTTGCCGTAGGTGGACATCGAGATCGAGACGTGCGGCACCGGCTCCGCCTCGGCCTTGTCTGCTTCCTCCGCGGCGACGGCCGCGCTGACCTCATCGTGGACATCGGCGACGGCAGGGTCGGCGTCGATCGGCGTCTCCGCCGGCTCGTCGGGCTGATTCTTCGGACGACGGGAGAACAGAGCCATGCGTTCAGCGTACGTGGCGCGCGAGTCCGGGAGCGACCGACGGCGGGCAGGGCGCGGTGGCCGCCACCGATCAGAGCTTGGTGATCGGCGCGACCTTGATGAGGAGCTTCTTCGGGCCGGCGGTGTCGAAGCGGACGTGGGCGACGCGCTTGGCGCCCTCCCCCGTGACCATGTCGACCTTGCCCTCGCCGAAGTCGTCGTGCCTGATCCGGTCGCCGGCGGCGAGTTCGAGATCGCCGTTGTCGCGGATCTTGGCAGGGATGCGGTTGGCGAACTTCTCGATCGAACCGGCCGGACGATCGCGCGGCGGCAGCGGCACCAGGTCATCGCCGTACCGCCCCGAACCGCCGAAGCGGGAGCCTCCCCCGCCGTCTCGCCGCGCGTTGAGCGCACGCGACTGCGTGCCGCCGCGGGAGTTGACGTCGCCGGGTGACTGGCGCCACTGGATCAGCTCGTGCGGGATCTCCTGCAGGAAGCGGCTGGGCATCGCGGCCGAGACCTCACCGAACTGGGCACGGGTCATCGCGAGCGAGAGGTGCAGACGCTTGCGGGCGCGGGTGAGCGCGACATAGAACAGTCGCCGCTCCTCCTGCGGCCCGCCCGGCTCGCCCGCCGAGATCCGGTGCGGAATCAGGTCCTCCTCGACGCCGGTCACGAAGACGGCGTCGTACTCGAGACCCTTCGCCGTGTGCATCGTCATGAGCGACACCGATCCGCTGGCGTCGTCGAGGTCATCGGCATCCGACACCAGGGTCACCTCGGTGAGGAAGTCCAGGAGCGTGCCGTCGGGGTTGTTGCGGGCGAACTCGCGGGTCACGGCGACGAGCTCATCGAGGTTCTCGACCCGGGCCTCGTCCTGCGGATCCTTCGACATGCGCAGGGCGTCCATGTATCCGGACTTTCCGAGCAGGACGTTCAGCCCCTCGGTCACGGAGGTGGACGGCGCGATCTCACCCGAACTCGGGAGCATGATCTCGGATGCCTCGGCGAGCACCGCATCGAGCTGCACGATGGCCTGCTGGATCTTGGGGCCCACCCCGAGCGCCGACGCGTTCGCGAGCGCGTCGCGGAAGGTGATGCCCTCCTCCGCCGCGTACCGGGCGATCGCCGTCTCGGTCACATCGCCGATGCCGCGACGCGGACGGTTGAGGATCCGGCGCACCGCCATCTCGTCGGCGGGGTTCGCCACCGCGACGAGGTACGCCAGGGCGTCCTTGATCTCGGCGCGCTCGTAGAACTTCGTGCCGCCCATGATCTTGTAGGGCACGGCGGCGCGGATGAAGATCTCCTCCAGCGCACGGGACTGCGAGTTCGTGCGGTAGAACACCGCCATCTCGGAGTATTCGACGCCTTTGCGCCGCAGCGCGTTGATCTCATCCGCGACGAACTGCGCCTCATCGTGCTGCGAATAGCCGGTGAAGCCGATGATCGGCTCGCCGTCGCCCACGTCCGTCCACAGCTTCTTGTCCTTACGGTCGAAGTTGTGGCCGATGACCGCGTTCGCCGCCGACAGGATGTTCTGAGTCGAGCGGTAGTTCTGCTCCAGGAGCACGACCTTCGCTCCGGGGAAGTCCCGCTCGAATTCGCTGATGTTGCGGATGTCGGCACCGCGGAAGGCGTAGATCGACTGGTCGGAGTCGCCGACGACGGTGAGCGACGCGCCCTCTGCCTCAGGGGCCTCATCGGGCTCGAAGATCATCATGCCGCCGCTGCTGAAGGCTTCCCCCGCCTTGCCGACGACGGGCCGGGTGAGCTCGTGGATCAGCGCGTACTGGGCATGGTTGGTGTCCTGGTACTCGTCGACGAGGATGTGCCGGAACCGCTTGCGGTACACGTCAGCGACGTGGGGAAACGCACGGAAGAGGTACACGGTCTGCGCGATGAGATCGTCGAAGTCGAACGCGTTCGCCTTCTGCAGGGCCCGCTGATAGTCGGCGAAGATGTCGACGAACACGCGCTCCGCGGGATCGCTCATGTTCGCCTGCCGAGCGTAGGACTCCGCGTCGGCGAGTTCGTTCTTCAGCTTCGAGATGCGCCCCTGCACCGCGGCCGGGGTGAACCCGAACGCGTCGCCCTCGTGCTGCTTGACGAGGCGCTTGATGAGCGCGCGGGAGTCGCCGGAGTCGTAGATCGTGAAGCTCTTGGTGAAGCCGAACTGCTCGGCCTCGCGGCGGAGGATGCGAACGCACGCGGAGTGGAAGGTGGAGATCCACATGCCCTGAGCGCTCTCGCCGATCAGCTGTCGCACGCGGTCGCGCATCTCGCCGGCGGCCTTGTTGGTGAAGGTGATCGCGAGGATCTGGCTCGGGTAGGCCTCACGGGTGCGCAGGAGCGAGGCGATGCGGCGGGTGAGGACGCTGGTCTTGCCGGAGCCGGCACCGGCGACGATGAGGAGTGCGGGCCCCCGGGAGGTGACGGCGTCGCGCTGGGGTGCGTTGAGCCCCTGCAGCAGATCTTCGTCGGGGCGGCCGCCGGACGGCGAGTCGCCCAGGATGACGGGCGTGAGAGGGTCAGTCATGTCACCCCCAGTCTACGGCGACCCCTCGGACATCGAACCGGTGATCACTCCGCGAGCGCGGCGTACACCCGGCGTGAGATGTCGATGATCCGGCCGAGCGTCCCGGCGATCCACAGACCCGGCTGGCCGTGGGTGTCGGCGGCGTCGCCGGGGACGGGCAGCGTGCGGCCGTACTCCTCGACGGCCTGCCACGCGGCATCCGTCCTCTCCGTGATGTCGGCGTCTCCCGGCGGGGTGGCAACGAGCTCGGCGACGCGGCGCAGCGCCTCGGCGAGTGCGGCCGGGTCACCGTGACGACTGTCCAGCTTCTCGTGGTGCGCCAGCACGTCGAGCAGGTCCCGCACGAGGTAGGTGGTGCGCTCGAGCCCCCACCACCGCTGCGAGTTCTCGTCGTGCACCCCGCCGAGCCCGCGGGCACGGACGTTGGCACGTTCCGAGCGCGATGCCTCGTCGACGTCCGCCGACACCGCGGCCGACAGTTGGGCGAGCCCCTCGCCGTCTTCTCGCAGCGACGCCGGATCCAGCTTCCCGTCCGCCACGGAGTCCGCAGCGCGGTCGAGGGACGTCGTCACGGCCGCGCGGAGGTCGGACAGCCGGTCGCGGGCGCTCTGCAGGTACAGCGGCGGCACCAGGAGGTAGTTGGCGATGACCCCGACCAGCACGCCGAACGCCATCGTGAGCAGATAGGAGGAGGAGAATTCGTCTGCTTCGCTTCCGCCGAGCAGGAGCACGAACAGTCCGGCAAGGGCGATCCAGTCGCGCCCGATGCCCAATGCGCGGATGCCGCCGAGCGCGACTCCGGCCGCGATGACGACGGCGAGCGCGACGATACCCGGCGCCCCTGCACCGACGATCGCGAGTCCGCCCAACCCGATCGCGATGCCGCACGCGAGCCCGATGAGAGCCTGCACGCCGGCCCGGGCTGAGTCCGCGACGGTCGGGTACATGCTGACGAGGACGCCGAGAGGCGCGTAGTAGGAGTACTCCGCGTCGGCGTACGGCACGTAGGGCGCGAGATACCAGGCCAGTGCGGCGGCGACCGCGGTCTTGGCCGCGAGGATGAGACGGCGAGCCGAGAAGACATCGCCGCCGGCTCGCCGCGCGGCGAGTGCCAGCTGCGCCGCCGTGGCGCGGGGGACGTTGCGAGGCATCCCGACACGTTAGCGGTCCCGCCTGGGCGCCGCTCGGTCGCGCTTGCACCAAATGCGACGTCCGTCAACCGGGGCGTGAACACCCGTGGCTGCGGGATACGGTCGCGGTGTCGCGAACCCGAGCGGCACGCAGGAGGCAGAACCGTGACCGAACCGCACGACGCGCCGCAGACGGCCGCGCTGCTGGGCGGCCGCTATCAGGTGGGCGATTGCATCGGCCAGGGCGGCATGGCCCGCGTATATCGCGCGGAAGATGTGCTGCTGGGGCGGACCGTCGCCGTGAAGATGATGCGCACGGATGCCGATGACCTCGCGCTCGCGCCTCGCGCCCGGACCGAGATGGCCCTGCTCGCCTCCCTCAACCACCCCTCACTCGTCACTCTGCACGACGCGCGGATCGGGCCGGGCGAACCCGAGTACCTCGTGATGGAATTCGTCAACGGGCCGTCACTCTCACAGGCCTTGCACGAAGGCCCGATGACCGCCGCGGAAGTTTCGGCGATGGCCGTCGAACTGGCCTCGGCGCTGCACGTCGTCCATCGGGCCGGGATCATCCACCGCGACATCAAGCCGTCGAACGTCCTCCTCGCGCCGAGCGCCAGCCCGGGCCGTCGCTACTGGGCGAAGCTCGCCGACTTCGGCGTCGCCTATCTCGCCGACAGCACCCGCCACACCGCACCGGGCACCGTCATCGGCACAGCCGCCTACCTCGCTCCCGAGCAGGTGCGCGGCGAGCCTGCGGGGCCCCCTGCGGATATCTACGCCCTCGGCCTGCTGCTCCTCGAAGCCGTCACCGGCGATCGCGCCTTTCCTGAGGCTTCCGGCATCGGTCAGGTGACGGCCCGGCTCATCCAGACGCCGGAGGTGCCGGACTGGATCGGGCCGGAATGGTCCGGGCTGCTGCGCGAGATGATCTCGATCGACCCCGCCGACCGACCCGCCGCGTGCGATGTCGCGGAACGGGCGGCGGCACTGCCCACCGACCTCGTCCGGCCCGCACGGGCAGCCGCGGCAACCTCGCTCGGACAGCCGACCCTCGCGCTTCCCGTCACGCCGAGCTCCGCCGGCAATCGCTCCGCGACCAAGATCGCCATCCCACCGGTCCCGCCGTTGCCCCCGACACGCGCCGCGCGTCACCCCTCGTCGCGAGCGCGCCGGGGCGTGTGGACGCGGCCGTGGGCGCTGGCCGGCTACGCGGCCGTCGCCGCGGTCGTCCTCGTGATCGTCGGCAACGTCTGGGCGGGCGGTGTCCCCGGTCCGGCGACACCCGAAGTGGGGACGACCGCGACCGTTCCGACGCCGGCGGTGGAGGAGGTCGCCGACGAGTCCGACGAGATCGAGCCGCTGCCGTCGGACGACACGGCAACCGAGCCGGTCACCCGCACGGTGGACGCCCCGACTGCGCCCAAGCCGAAGGCGGACCCCGGCGCATCGAAGGCTGCGAAAGAGGCTGCGAAGGCCGCCGAGAAGGCCGCGAAGGAGAAGGACCGCAAGACCGGGCCCGGCAGCGGCGGCAGTGGCAACGGCAACGGCAACGGCAAGGGCGGTCCTCGCGGCTGACAGCCATCGCCGTCACGAACCGACACGCGAGGTCATCCCGGGACATCAGGGGCGCAGATGTCGGATGCGCACGCTAGCGTGTGGGGATCGCGACGGTCCGGGTGGTCCCGGGCACCGGCTCATACCCGGTTGCGCAGCGGGTTCGACTCCCGCCGTCGCGTCTATATGCGGACGGTCGGGATCCCAGTGGTTTCAAAGGATCGCGACCGATTTGCTCTTCTTCAGGGATGACCGCTTGGACTCCATGTGGACACAGCTTGAGCACGTAGCCCTATTTCGCGACCCTCGACCATCTTCCGAATTTCCTGTAATCGTGGTTACATATAATCCCGTAACTGTGATCGCAGGGATACCTGGAAACCGAGGAGAGCGATGAAGGGCAACGAGCTGGTGTGGCGCGCTCTTGCCGACAGCGCTCTCGCGGGGGAGCGGACCTGGCGGAACGTCGCCGACCTCGCCTACGAAGCCGGCGTGCCGAGCACCACCGCCTATCTTGCGCTCGAGCGCCTCGAGAGCAACGGGACCGTCGAACGATACAGCCGTGGCGGGCTCGCGGTCGTCAGCGTCGACAAACTGCTGACGATGCTGTGCGCGTGGCGCAATCTCGAGCGTGACACCCTCGCATGGACGACGCGCGCGGGCATCGACCCGCTTCTCGACTCCAACATCGGCCCCTACGCGCTCGGCGGCCCCGACGCCGCGAACGCGATCCTGAAGGGCCGAGCCGTGGCGGACTTCAGCGAGCACATCGTGTATCTCCCCGCGTCCGTGAACCTCACCGGCCTGTCCACGGGCAAGGAAGTCCGCGTGCTGTCGATGGACAAGCGCGCAGCCAAGACCTGGGATGGATACTCGAGTCTCGCGCAGACGTATGCCGATCTCTTCGCGACTCCCGGGTGGCAGGCATCCGAGTTCCGGAACGCTCTGCGCGCCAGCTTCGTTCGAGAACGCGAATGGGACCAGGAAGGTGACGGCCGATGACCATCCTCGGTGCGGACGATGAGGGACGACTGCGCGCGCTTCTCGACTCGCTCGGATACGACCTCGAGCCCTCGATCCTCATCGGCGGGTGGGCGACGAACGCCCGCGTCGGCGGCGAGATCAGCCACGACATCGACCTGATCATCACCGACCAGAGCCTCCGGCAGAAACTCCCGGAACGCCTCACCGAGTACAGCGAGAACCACCTCCACAGCGGCGGGCGGAAAGCGCGCGGCAACGCCGACGGCATCCACGTCGACGCCTACTTCCCCTACGAGTCCAAGCTCGGGACGAAGCTCCTCCTCGATGTCGGCGTGCTCACTCGCTACGTCGACGCCGACCTCAAGGTCGAAGGCTGGCTCATGCTGAACCTCGACGCGCACATCGCCACGAAGATCGCCGCTCTGCTCGATCGGCACGCGACGGAGAAGGGGAACAAGGACGCCCGCGAGCTCGTCGCGCTGATCGACAGCGGCGGCACCGCCGCTGGAGTGGTCGAGGTCCTCCTGTCATCCACCGGCGGACCTGTCGATGACATTCCCGGGCACATGCGCACGACATTCGAACTCCTCCCCAAACTCGCCGGACTCAACCAGAAGGACCGGCGCCGCTACGCGTCCCTCGCCCGCGAATGGATCGAAGAAGCTGAACTGCAGCTTCGGCGCCGGTCAGACGGGCACGCGGGGCCGACGCTCGGTGCAGGCTCGTGACGCTGCTCTCCACCACCGGCGTCGGAGTTGCTCGCTGACCCATCGCAACAGGAGGGCGGCGTGGGAGTCATGGCACTCCCACGCTGCTCTCCTGTGATGGATACCAATCGCCTACCGCGGGTACGTCTCCTGGACAGCGCCCACCAAATGGAGGAACCTTTCAACGACCTCGCGGTCATCTGCCGCCCACGGAACCAGCAGTTCGATCGAAGCGAACCCCGCGTACAGGTGGGGGTTGTTGGGTCGACGCCTATGCGGATACGCCTTGAACTCGAAGTGTGCACCTGAAGTCGCATCCCACTTGATCATCAGCTCGACGCAGTTCCCACCCGCTAACTCAAACGCGGCGAACGCCATCTCTGAAGCGCCAACGCCGCTCGGCTCCCACGGCCACTGGTCTTTGCGCAGGCCTTGTTCCGACAATCGAGTTCCGATCAACGCACCGAGGCGGCGAGCTCGCTCGCGCAATTGCGCTCGCGCCTCGGCGTGATCCAATGTCGACAGAGTCAGATCCCCGACCGATAGGCCGAGGGCGTCTCGATAGTCTCGCGCCTTCGGCGCGGGGTCATGCATGGGCGCCATCGGGTCGTCTGCCATCGTCCTCAACTTGGGGAACCGAATGACCGCCTGGTCAAGAAGCCTTCGTGATCTCGCCGTCACAGTCGTCTTGAAGATGACCATCGCTTCGTCGATGCTGACGGGATCGCCGTTCAGCTTTTCATCGACGAGGACGAACTGCTCGATCTCTTCAGCGCTGATCGACCAGCGGTCAGCCTCCCACACCCGCCAAGCTTCTCCATCGCGCAACCAGGAGAGCAGCAGATCGAATTTCCTTCGTCCGGAAATGTCCTGCAGGCTCCGGTTGGCCGAGCTATTGAGAGCCCAGAAATTGCCGGTCGAGTTGATCAAGTGCCGGTCGGGGTGGTGTCGTCGGCGCGCACCCTGCCCGGGAACCCACATTCGGTGCGCCTGTGCTTGCGGGAAGATGTGGTCCCAGTCAAAGTCGTCCTCGGGGTGCGAGCGGTAAGGGATGCGTTGCGCAAGCGCGGTGAGGATCCAACCATTTCTACCTGCGAGGGTCTCGAGGTCGCCCGCTGACTCGACTCCACCTACCGCGCGGCCGCGCGGCCCACGCAACCGGGTCTTTGCTCTGACAACGGAGACGATCTCATCCAGCGGGAAGGACAGAGCATCGCTCCCTGCCTCGAGAGGCTCCTGGAAGGCGATGCGCCGGAAGGCATCTCCCATTACACCGCGGTATCGGAAGAGCGTCGCTCCGAGTAGGTAGGTATCGAGTGCTTCAACACTTGCTCGGTACCAGTCGACATCGGATCTCGGCGATGCCACCGCCCACGACAGCACGTCATCCCACAGTTCGGCCGTCACTTGATGAAGCACATAACCGAGGCTCGACTCGGCTGTGTACCAGGACGCGAAGGCCGCCAGCCTCACCCGAGCATCAGAACCGGGCTCAGTTATCTCCGCGAGTGCCGCGCGGAGGAGCTCTCCCTTCTTGCCTGCCAGCCTGTCCACCGTGAGCGGTAGTACGTCACCGTGCCCGAGCGCGCGACTGGCTAGCCTTGATAGGAAACGCAGCGCGCCGAGCCTGTTTCGGAGCATCGGCGCGTCGTCGAGGACCTGGTCCAGGCGGGCCTCGGCGTCTCGCCAAAAGGTCTTGACGCCGGCGAAGTAGACGTCCGCTCCCGCTACATCGACGCCGCCGAGATTAATCCTGCTGAAGACCTCTAGGACATCGAGGGGCGTGTCCATCTCTGCGCGGAGGATCGGTATCGAGCGCTTGGTCCAAGCTCGGATCAGCCGGTCGAGGTTACGAACTGCGGTTGACCGCGCTTCAAGCGGAACATCTCGCGCGAACTTCGGATCGAGCTCGTGGAGCAGCTCACCGATTGCCTGCTCATCGATCTGCCAGGTCCGGGGGTCGTCCAGGTTCTCGACCCAGTCAGCCCAACCCGAGAGATCGACGAAGCGCCCCCGGGACTCCAACTCGTCGTTCGCGTCGCGCAGATGCCGGATATGGGGGAGGGCGCGCTCTTTCGCGCTTCGCCCCTGCGCCGGTGCGGGGGCGGGTCGCTCGACCAGCATGTCAAGAAGGAAGCGCCCGTATTGTCCGTGCCGGGTGAATATCGAGAACATCGCGTTGATGCGCTGCTGCCCGTCAAGGATCTGCCATGATCCCGCGTTCGCATCCGACTCCGCTCGCGACCCATCCGCCTGAACGACGAGCTCGCGCGTGGGTTCCCGGACTGAACTCAACAGGATGGCACCGATCGGGTAGTCGGCGAGCAGCGAGTCAAGAAGGTGGCGCATCCGCAACTCGTCCCAAACCTCGGCGCGTTGTACCAGCGCGAGGTTCCAACGGTCAGCTGAACTCTGTCGTCGCGCAACCAGCTCCTGCACTGAGGCAGCCCCAGCGGGAGCGTCGCCGCGATCCAAGTCACCCATAGCGCCATCATGCCAGTCGCCTAAGTGCAGATTCACCGCAGCTCTCGTCGCCCGATGTCGGCGGTTCCGACGATCCTGTCTCTGCACGGACTTCGTGGGCCGCGCGGAACTTGGAGAAACGGTGATCACCCGCACGGACCTCAATTGGTGGCTCGATCTCGAGCCTGAGCTCGACTGGCAATTCGCGACGACGTATGCGGAAGGTGCCCCGCACGAGTACGTTGCGTCGCCGAGGACCGAAGGGTTGGATGCCGCGGACTTCGCGCGCGCCGCGCACGTGATCCAGACGTTCGGCGAGCCGATGAAGTTCTACAAGTGGACCCGCATCTATCTGCGCACGCCGATGGGCTGGAAGCACTGGACGATGGAACGCGACCTCGACGAGACGACTCTCGTTAATCGCGGCCGCGTGGAGCACGTGTACGGCATCCAGAACATGCCCGCAACCAAGTCGAACGTGAGTGGAGTCCCGCATAGTGGTGTAGCGCGCGGTGGCCCGGGCTCGTCGGATGCGACGTAGACGCGGTCACCGTGTGATCCTTCGAGAAGTCTCTTACCTCCACTCGAAAGGCATCATCACGATGACCGCTCCTCACATTG